>NZ_JBIVBS010000018.1:0-209666 GCF_044746205.1 Streptomyces sp. NPDC086549
ACGCCCGGTTACATTCCGAACCCGGAAGCTAAGCCTCACAGCGCCGATGGTACTGCAGGGGGGACCCTGTGGGAGAGTAGGACGCCGCCGAACAAATTTTGAAAGGGTTGGTCCCTGAACTTCGGTTCAGGGACCAACCCTTTTTTGGTATGCGTAACTTCAAGTTCACGTTCCGCGCGGAGCATCCAGAGCATGGGTACTGCTGCAATGCTCAGGGCCGCCGGTGTCGGAGTCGGTGACGAGGTCATCGTGCCGGCCTTCGGAAACGTGGAAGTCGCCGAGGCCGTGACGCTGGCCGGCGCGCTTCCGGTGTTCGCCGACATAGACGCGGTGACGTACTGCCTGGACGCGTCCGCCGTCGAGGCGGCCATAACTCCCCGTTCGGCCGCCGTCGTTGTCGTGCACCGCTTCGGACGCCGGGCGGACATCCCCCGGTTGCACGGTGTCGGGCAGCGGCACGGGCTGCTGGTGCTGGAGCAGGGGGAGTCCGAGGCACCGTACGACGAGATAGCCCAGCGCAGGGAGCGTGCCGCGTTCCTCGACGGCAAGCTGAGGGGCGTACGCACCCCCGACGGCGGCGACGGACACACGTATCAGCAGTACGTCGTGCGGGTGCCCGGGAACGGGCGGCCGGACCGCGACGCCTTCGCGCGGGCCGTGCGGGCCAAGGGTATTGAGTGCCGGGTGCCGGTGAAGACGCCTGTGCACCGGCTGCCGGAGTACCGGCGGTGTGTGTCACTGCCGGAAACCGAGCGGGCCGCCGACGAAACGCTGGCGCTGCCGGTGGACGCCTCGCTGACGAAGCGGGAGATGCAGCGGATAGTGTCCGCGTGCAATGCGCTCGGGGGACTCCTCCAGCCCGCCTTCTGAGCGAGCACTGAACGAGTTTGGGAACACCGCTCTGTTCGGGGTATGATCTATTCCGTTGCCGCGAGGGAAACCTCAAAAGGTGACTGGCCCCTATAGCTCAGTCGGTAGAGCGTCTCCATGGTAAGGAGAAGGTCAACGGTTCGATTCCGTTTGGGGGCTCCAGCGAAAAGGCCCCGCCCTTCTGGGCGGGGCCTTTCTCGTACCCCGGACAGGCCCTAGTCGATGTGGCGGCCGGGAACCCGCATCGCCAGGATCGCCATGTCGTCGGACGGTGCGTCGGACGCGAAGCGCTCCACCGCGCGCATGATGCGGGCCGCGACCGCGCCCGCCGTGAGGCCGGTGCAGGTGGTGAGGACGTCGGCGAGTCCGTCGTCGCCCAGCATGCGGGTGCCCTCGCGGCGCTCCGTGACGCCGTCCGTGACGCACAGCAGGACATCGCCCGGGTCCAGGGTGACCGTCTGCTCGTACAGCTCCAGGTCCTCGATGACACCGAGTAGCGGCTGGGGTTCGGCCGCGACCTGCACCGTGCCGTCCTGGCGCAGGCGGAGCGGGAGCGGATGGCCGGCGCAGACGACCTTCAGTTCCGCGCTGCCGTCATCCTGGGGGCGCATCTCGCCGTACAGGAGCGTCAGGAAGCGGCTACGTTCCCCCTCGTCGAGGATGGCTGAGTTGAGGCGCTCCAGGACCGCCGGGCCGCTCAGGCCCTCCCTGGCCAGCAGCCTCAGGGCATGGCGGGCCAGCCCCGTCACCGCCGCCGCGTTCGGGCCCGTACCGCAGACGTCGCCGATGGCGAAGCCGTACGCCCCGTCGCGGATCGGGAAGACGTCGTAGAAGTCACCGCCGACCTCGTTGCCCTCGCCGGCCGCGCGGTAGATCACATCGACCTCGACACCCTCGATGGTCGGGAGTCCCGGCGGCAGGAGGCTGCGCTGGAGGGACTGGCTGATGGCCGTGCGCTCCGAGTACAGGCGGGCGTTGTCCAGGGCCAGGGCGGCCCGGCGGGACAAGTCCTCGGCCAGTTCCAGGATTTCCTGGCGGAAGTGTTCGTCGGTCGGCTTGCCGAGCGTCAGCATGCCGATGACGCGGTTACGGGCGACGAGCGGCAGGACGACCGTCTCTCCGCCGACCGCGGAGGCCGTGGCGAGGGTCGGGCCGATGCCCGGGGCCACCTGGTGGGTGGGGCCGCCGGCCAGGCCGAGGGTGCGCATGGAACTGCGCAGGGCCGCCTGGTGGGCCACCTCGCCGGGAGCCGTCCAGACGCGGGCGCCGGGCGTGGGTACCGGGTCGGGCGGGGGGACCTTGGAGAGCAACGACTTGATGCCGTCGATGAGTTCCTCGTCCTCGTGCAGGACGTACGAGAGGTACGGGTCGGAGGCCTGGTCGGCGATCGTGTAGACGGCGCACCAGGTGGCGAGGGTCGGGACCGTCATCTGGGCCATCAGGGCCAGGGTCTGGTCGCGGTCCAGGGTGCCGGCGAGCAGGTCGGAGGCCTCGACCAGAAAGCTGAGCGAGCCGCGGCGCAGGCGCTCCAGCTCGCCCAGGCGGGCGGACTCGACGGCCAGGGCGATGCGGTCGGCGGCGAACTGGAGGCGCAGCGCCTCCTCGTTGGAGTATCTGCCCGGAGCCTCCGCCGCGACGCCGAGGGAGCCGGTGAGGCGGCCCTCGACCTTCAGCGGGACGGTGACGACGGAGCGCATGCCGGTGCCGTTCAGCAGCGGTACGGCGCCTGGTACGGCAGCCAGGTCGTCGTGGACGGCTGGCATCCGGGCCGAGCCGTAGCGGCCGGGGCCCGCCTCGACGGGCACGCGGGCGAAGCGCTGGCGGGCGGAGGGCAGGCCGGTGGAGGCGCGGACCTCCAACTCCGTTTCGTCGTCGGTGGCCAGCAGGAGGAAGGCGGAGTCGCCGTCGAGCATGTCACGGGCGCGTTCCACTGTGCGCTGCAGGAGGCCGTCGAGGTCGTCCGGAGCCGGGGAGCCGATGAACACCTCGAAGGGGTCGGTGTTCTGGCCGTCTGAGGCGGCGGGGGAGTCGGAGGCCGGGACGCGCAACGGCGTCTGGAGGACGGCGCGTTCGTGGTCCCGTACCAGGAGGCAGACCGTGGAGGGCTCGCCGCCCGTGTCGCGGACCCGGAGGTGGGAGGCGTACACCGGGGTCACCCGGCCGTCCGCGCCCCGGATTCCGTAGCTGCCCTCCCAGCGTGAGAGTTGGAGCGCCTCCGCGATGCCGGTGCCGGTGCCCGGGGTGTGCGGCCAGGCAGCGAGGTCGGTCAGGGGCCTGCCGGTGACCTGGTCGGCGGGGTGGCCGAAGAGTTCCTCGGCGTCCTCGTTCCAGGCCGTGACGGAGCCCTTGCGGTCGATCTGGACGACCGCGACGCGGACCCGCCCGTCGGCAAGGGGGAGGAGGTCGGCGGGGAGGGACGGGCCCGCGGCCCGGGTGCCCACAGGGCGCTCCGGGAGGTCGAGTTGGAACCAGACGTTCTTGTGCGTGGGCGTGTACTCCACGCCCCAGCGGCCGGCCAGGGCGGCGCAGAGCTGGAGGCCGCGGCCGCCCTCGCGGTCGGGGCTGCCCATGTTGACGGCCGAGCTCTGGAGCGGGACTTCCCGCTCCGGGTAGCGGTCGGCCACTTCGATCCGTACGCCGTCCTCGCTGCGCAGGCACAGGACGTCGGCGTGTGTGCCCGCGTGCACCACCGCGTTGGTCACCAGTTCGCTGGTGAGGACCACGGCGTCGTCGACGATGTCGGCGAAGCCCCAGCCCTGGAGGGTGTCGCGGACGAAGGACCGGGCGGTCGCGACCGACCGCCCGACGGGCTCGAAGTTGGCGGCCGCGCGCGCGGTGATCACAGAACTCCTCGACCGGTTGTCGATGTGCAGGGCCCCGTGGCCGGCCCGCTCGTGCCGTTGATGCGGCATCTGCGTGCCCGACGGCCGCGGCTCCGGGGTCTGTCCCCCGGGGATCACTCCGGTGGTCATGGTCTGCGGCCGCCCCTCCGATGCCCGCTCGTTCTCGTGCCACCGCCCAGGCCGGACGGACCGGTGCGGCTGGACAGCCGCATGCAAGGTTACTTACCTTCGCCGTCCGATCCGATGCCGGTCGCCGGTGTTTACGCCCTCAGAGTGTGCGGACGATGTGCGAAGCTGCCGAACTGTTATGGCCGGGTTCAGCAGGGGTGAAACACTGGGCAGGCTTGTTGTGAAGGTCCGGCCAGACTGAGTGTGTTCCGTGTATGTCGGGCAGCAGCCCTTGGTGTGGCCGGATCACATCTGGCAGTAATACGCAGCGGTGACTGGTACGCAGAGGTAACCGGTACACCGAGCAGCAGTACCCGAGCACGGCAGTAACGGTCGACCCCTGCGGGAGGGACACAGTGGAGTCTGGCGCAGCTACGCGTGGGACGAAGGCGCGAGCGAAGGGCGGACAGTCCCAGCAGCGCAACGGGACCACGGTGGTGGACACGGCTGCCCTGAACCGACTTCTGGTGGCTCTCGTGGCGATGCGCGACGGGAACTTCCGCAAGCGACTCACGGTGTCCGGCGACGGCGTGATGTCGGAGATCGCCGCGGTGTTCAACGAGGTGGCCGACCGCAACCTGCATCTGACGGGTGAGTTGTCGCGGGTGCGGCGCATGGTGGGACGTGAGGGGAAACTCACGGAACGGCTGGAAACGGGGGCCTGTGAGGGCTCCTGGGCGGCCGCGATCGACGCCTCGAACGCGCTCGTCGACGACCTCGTACGGCCCGTCTCCGAGGTGGGCCGGGTTCTGACCGCGGTGGCCGAGGGCGATCTGTCGCCGCGCATGGAGCTGCGGACGCAGGCGCCGGACGGGACCGGGCATCCGCTGCGCGGCGAGTTCCTCCGGGTCGGGCGGACCGTCAACAATCTGGTCGACCAGCTGTCGACCTTCACCGACGAGGTCACGCGCGTGGCCAGCGAGGTGGGTACCGAGGGCAAGCTGGGCGGTCAGGCCCGGGTGCGCGGTATGTCCGGTTCGTGGAAGGACCTGACCGAGTCCGTCAACACGATGGCGAACCGGCTGACCGCGCAGGTACGGGACATCGCCCTGGTGACCACCGCGGTCGCCCGGGGTGACCTGTCCCGCAAGGTCACCGTCCATGTGGCCGGCGAGATGCTGGAGCTCAAGAACACCGTCAACACGATGGTGGAGCAGCTGTCCTCCTTCTCCTCCGAGGTGACCCGTGTCGCCCGCGAGGTGGGCACGGAGGGCATTCTGGGCGGCCAGGCGCAGGTGCCCGGGGTGGCCGGTGTGTGGAAGGAGCTCACCGACTCGGTCAACACCATGGCGGGCAATCTCACCGCCCAGGTGCGCGGGATCTCCCAGGTCACCACCGCCGTCGCCAGCGGTGATCTGTCGCAGAAGGTGACCGTCCCGGCGCGCGGAGAGGTCGCGCAGCTCGCCGAGACGATCAACCAGATGACCGAGACGCTGCGGATCTTCGCGGACGAGGTCACGCGCGTGGCGCGGGAGGTCGGTGTCGAGGGTGAGCTGGGCGGTCAGGCCAATGTTCCGGGTGCTGCGGGCACCTGGAAGGACCTGACGGACTCCGTCAACACCGTCTTCCGGAATCTGACCACGCAGGTTCGGGACATCGCCGCCGTGACGACGGCGGTGGCCAGCGGTGATCTGTCGCAGAAGGTCACGGTCGACGTGGCCGGCGAGATGCTGGAGCTGAAGAACACCGTCAACGGGATGGTCGACCAGCTGTCGTCGTTCGGTGCCGAGGTCACGCGCGTGGCGCGGGAGGTCGGTGTCGAGGGTGAGCTGGGCGGTCAGGCCCAGGTGCCGGGCGCGGCCGGTACCTGGAAGGACTTGACCGACTCCGTCAACACTGCATTCCGCAACCTCACCGGCCAGGTCCGCAACATCGCCCAGGTGACGACGGCGGTGGCCAACGGTGATCTGTCGCAGAAGGTCACGGTCGACGTCTCCGGTGAGATGCTCCAGCTGAAGAACACCGTGAACACGATGGTGGACCAGCTGTCGAGCTTCGCCGACCAGGTGACGCGGATGGCCCGGGACGTGGGCACGGAGGGCCGCCTCGGCGGTCAGGCGCGGGTGGACGGCGTCTCGGGTACGTGGAAGGAGTTGACGGACTCCGTCAACTTCATGGCGGGGAACCTGACCTCGCAGGTGCGGCAGATCGCCCAGGTGACGACGGCGGTGGCGCGGGGCGACCTGTCCCAGAAGATCGACGTCGACGCGCGCGGCGAGATCCTCGAGCTGAAGAACACGATCAACACGATGGTCGACCAGCTCTCCGCCTTCGCCGACCAGGTCACCAAGGTGGCCCGCGAGGTGGGTACGGAGGGCCGTCTCGGCGGTCAGGCGCAGGTGCCCGGTGTGGCCGGTGTGTGGCGTGACCTGACCGACTCCGTGAACGGCATGGCGGGCAACCTCACCGCCCAGGTGCGCAACATCGCCCAGGTCGCCACGGCGGTGGCCCGGGGTGACCTGTCCCAGAAGATCACCGTGGACGCGCGCGGGGAGATCCTGGAGCTGAAGAACACCCTGAACACGATGGTCGACCAGCTGTCGTCGTTCGCCCAGGAGGTCACGCGCGTGGCCCGTGAGGTGGGTACCGAGGGCATGCTCGGTGGTCAGGCCGAGGTGCAGGGGGTCGCGGGCACCTGGAAGGACCTCACGCAGTCCGTGAACTTCATGGCGAACAACCTGACCATCCAGGTCCGCAACATCGCCGAGGTCACGACCGCGGTCGCCAAGGGCGACCTGTCCAAGAAGATCACTGTTGACGCGAAGGGCGAGATCCTCGAGCTCGTCACGACGGTCAACACGATGGTTGATCAGCTGTCGTCCTTCGCCGAGCAGGTGACCCGTGTGGCCCGTGAGGTGGGCACGGAGGGCATCCTGGGCGGTCAGGCGCACGTGCCTGGTGTCACGGGCATCTGGAAGGACCTCAGCAACAACGTGAACCTGATGGCCAACAACCTGACCATGCAGGTGCGCAACATCTCCCAGGTCTCGGCGGCCGTCGCCAACGGCGACCTGACGCGGCAGGTCACCATCGAGGCGAGCGGCGAGGTGGCTCAGCTCGCCGACACCATCAACACGATGGTCAAGACGCTGAGTTCGTTCGCCGACCAGGTCACCAAGGTGGCCCGCGAGGTGGGCACGGACGGCATCCTCGGCGGTCAGGCGCACGTACCGGGCGTGGCCGGCACGTGGAAGGACCTCACCGAGTCGGTGAACCAGATGGCGTCCAACCTGACTGGCCAGGTGCGCAACATCGCCATGGTCACGACGGCCATCGCCAAGGGCGACCTGACGAAGAAGATCGACATTGACGCCCGCGGCGAGATCCTCGAACTCAAGACGACGATCAACACGATGGTCGACCAGCTGTCGTCCTTCGCGGAGGAGGTCACCCGGGTCGCCCGCGAGGTGGGTACGGAGGGACAGCTCGGCGGCCAGGCACGCGTGCGTGACGTGGACGGCACCTGGCGGGACCTCACCGAGTCCGTGAACGAGATGGCCGGGAACCTGACCCGGCAGGTGCGAGCCATCGCGCGCGCGGCCACCGCGGTGACCCGGGGCGACCTCAACCTGAAGCTCGACGTGGACGCCGCCGGCGAGATCCAGGAGCTTCAGGACTACATCAACAAGATGATCGCCAACCTGCGTGACACCACGATCGCCAACGAGGAGCAGGACTGGCTCAAGGGCAACCTGGCCCGCATCTCCGCGCTGATGCAGGGCCGTCGCGACCTGGCGGACGTGGCCTCGCTGATCATGAGCGAGCTGACCCCGGTGGTCTCCGCTCAGCACGGCGCGTTCTTCCTCGCCTTGCCGCTCGTCGACGGCAAGGACGCGAGCGCCGGGCACGAGGACGCGTATGAGCTGCGGATGCTCGGCTCGTACGGCTACTCGATGGGCTCCATGCCGACGTCGTTCCGGCCGGGCGAGGCGCTGATCGGGACGGCCGCGCAGGAGAAGCGCACGATCCTGGTGGAGAACGCGCCCAGCGGCTATCTGAAGATCTCCTCCGGGCTCGGCGAGGCCCCGCCCGCGCAGGTGATCGTGCTGCCGGTGCTGTTCGAGGGCAAGGTGCTCGGCGTCATCGAGCTGGCCTCCTTCGCGCCGTTCACGCAGATCCAGAAGGACTTCCTCAACCAGATCGCCGAGATGATCGCGACCAGCGTCAACACGATCTCCGTCAACACCAAGACGGAGTTGCTGCTGAAGCAGTCGCAGGAGCTGACCGAGCAACTCAGGGAACGGTCGGCCGAGTTGGAGAACCGGCAGAAGGCCCTCCAGGCGTCCAACGCCGAGCTGGAGGAGAAAGCCGAGCTGCTGGCCCAGCAGAACCGTGACATCGAGGTGAAGAACACCGAGATCGAGGAGGCGCGGCAGGTTCTGGAGGAGCGTGCCGAGCAGCTCGCCGTGTCGATGCGCTACAAGAGCGAGTTCCTCGCCAACATGTCGCACGAGCTGCGTACGCCGCTCAACTCGCTGCTGATCCTGGCCAAGCTGCTCGCCGACAACGCCGAGGGGAACCTCTCCCCGAAGCAGGTCGAGTTCGCCGAGACCATCCACGGGGCGGGCTCCGACCTGCTCCAGCTGATCAACGACATCCTCGACCTGTCCAAGGTCGAGGCGGGCAAGATGGACGTCTCCCCGACGCGCATCGCGCTCGTCCAGCTGGTCGACTACGTGGAGGCCACCTTCCGCCCGCTGACCGCGGAGAAGGGCCTCGACCTGTCCGTACGGGTGTCGCCGGAGCTGCCCGCCACGTTGCACACCGACGAACAGCGCCTCCTTCAGGTGCTGCGCAACCTGCTGTCCAACGCGGTGAAGTTCACCGACTCCGGGTCGGTGGAGCTCGTGATCCGGCCGGCCGGTGCGGGCGTTCCCGTCGTCATCCGGGAGCAGCTCCTCGAGGCCGGTTCGCTCAGCGACCCGGACGGGGAGCTGATCGCGTTCTCGGTGACCGACACCGGCATCGGCATCGCGGCGAGCAAGATGCGGGTGATCTTCGAGGCGTTCAAGCAGGCGGACGGCACGACGAGCCGCAAGTACGGCGGCACGGGCCTCGGGCTGTCGATCTCGCGGGAGATCGCACAGCTGCTCGGTGGTGAGATCCACGCGCAGAGCGAGCCGGGGCGCGGCTCGACGTTCACGCTGTATCTGCCGCTGCACCCCAGTGAACTCCCGCCGCAGGGCTACCAGCAGTCGGTGCCCGCGCTGGAGGCGGGCGACCTGGTCGCCTCCGAGGCGCAGATGGCCGGGCTGTCCGGCGCGGGCATCGAGATGCCGGCCGAGGTGAAGTCGTACCAGGAGACGCAGAACGGTGCCGCGGCCCTCTTCCGGCGCCGCCGCCGGGGTGCCCCGGTCACCGAGGAGCGGACGGAGCCGTGGACGCTCGGCGAGCAGGGGGTGGCGCCGCAGGTGCGCCGCGGGGTGCGGTTCGGCGGCGAGAAGGTGCTGATCGTCGACGACGACATCCGCAACGTGTTCGCCCTCACCAGCGTCCTGGAGCAGCACGGCCTGTCCGTGCTGTACGCCGAGAACGGGCGGGAGGGCATCGAGGTCCTCGAGCAGCACGACGACGTGGCGGTCGTCCTGATGGACATCATGATGCCCGAGATGGACGGATACGCGACGACCACGGCGATCCGCAGGATGCCGCAGTTCGCCGGGCTGCCGATCATCGCGCTGACCGCGAAGGCCATGAAGGGCGACCGGGAGAAGGCGATCGAGTCGGGGGCCTCCGACTACGTGACGAAGCCGGTCGACCCGGACCACCTGTTGTCGGTGATGGAGCAGTGGATGCGCGCGGCGTGACGGGACCGCGCGGGGTCCGGGCGAATGCTGTGGGAACCTTTGGCGTACGCGCGGAGTTGTTGACTCAGGGTGGCCGAACCCGTGTAGAACTGCGGGATTCGGGGAACCTTCTGGTCTCCGGCTGCGTTTCTGCTACGTGCACAGTGACATCACGGTGACAGGGTGTGTCGACGGGCGGGGTGCGGCTACCATGACCGGCACAAGGACGGGCGGCGAAAGGGAGTCGTCCCCTGGGGCGGCGCCCGGTGTACCGCCGGGGCGAGGAGGGCGGGCCATGGTGCAGAAGGCCAAGATCCTCCTGGTCGATGACCGGCCGGAGAATCTGCTGGCGCTGGAGGCCATCCTCTCTGCGCTCGATCAGACGCTGGTGCGGGCATCGTCCGGGGAGGAAGCGCTCAAAGCACTACTCACGGACGACTTCGCGGTCATTCTGCTGGACGTTCAGATGCCGGGAATGGACGGTTTCGAAACCGCCGCGCACATCAAGCGGCGAGAACGGACCCGTGACATCCCGATCATCTTCCTCACCGCGATCAACCACGGCCCGCACCACACCTTCCGCGGATACGCGGCGGGTGCGGTCGACTACATCTCCAAGCCGTTCGATCCGTGGGTGCTGCGCGCGAAGGTCTCCGTGTTCGTCGAGCTGTACATGAAGAACTGCCAGCTGCGGGAGCAGGCGGCGCTGCTGCGGCTCCAGTTGGAGGGTGGCGGCAAGGGCGCGGTCGGCGCCGGCAAGGAGTCGGCAGGGCTGCTCGCCGAGCTGTCGGCGCGGCTCGCGGCCGTCGAGGAGCAGGCCGAGGCGCTGTCCAAGCAGTTGGACGACGACTCCGCGGACGCGGCGGCCGTGGCCACGGCCGCCCATCTGGAACGCAAACTCACGGGGCTGCGTCGGGCGCTCGACGCCCTGGAACCGGGCACGGAGAGCGGCGCGCCATCGGTCCCGACGCAGAACTGACGCCCGCCTCGGTCACAGTTGCGCATGAGCGCGCGTCAGTTTCGCGCCCCGACAAGGGCGACACGATCGGGTGAAGCATTGGGCACGCGTGTCCACTGTCGTCTCCACCGGTAATCTCACTTCCATGGCCTCACGTCCGTCCGCAGCCAAGAAGCAGCCCGCCAAGAAGGCGGCCGCTCCCGCGAAGGCATCGGCGAAGAAGGCCCCTGCGAAGAAGGCCCCCGCCAAGAAGGCTGCGGCGAAGAAGTCGGCGCCGCCGCCGAAGCCGGCGCCGAGCCCCACCGGGGGCATCTACCGGCTCGTGCGCGCCCTCTGGCTCGGCCTCGCCCACGCCGTGGGCGCAGTCTTCCGGGGCATAGGGCAGGGCGCGAAGAACCTCGACCCGGCGCACCGCAAGGACGGCATCGCGCTGCTCCTGTTCGGCCTCGCGCTGATCGTCGCCGCCGGCACCTGGGCCGACCTGCGCGGCCCCGTCGGCGACCTCGTCGAGATCCTGGTGACCGGTGCCTTCGGGCGTCTCGACCTGCTCGTGCCGATACTGCTCGCGGTCATCGCGGTGCGCTTCATCCGGCATCCCGAGAAGCCCGAGGCCAACGGCCGCATCGTGATCGGTCTGTCCGCGCTCGTCATCGGCGTGCTCGGCCAGGTCCACATCGCCTGCGGCTCGCCCGCCCGCAGCGACGGCATGACGGAGATAAGGGACGCCGGCGGCCTCATCGGCTGGGGCGCGGCGACCCCGCTCACGTACACCATGGGCGAGGTCCTCGCCGTACCGCTGCTGGTCCTGCTGACGATCTTCGGGCTGCTCGTCGTCACCGCCACCCCGGTCAACGCGATCCCGCAGCGACTGCGGGCCCTCGGCGTGCGGCTGGGCGTCCTGCACGACCCCGCGCAGGACGAACTCACCGAGGAGGACGAGCGCTACGACGAGCAGTGGCGTGAGGCGCTGCCCGCGCGCCCCCGTAGGCGCCAGGGCGCCCCCCAGGAGTACGACCCGGACGGTGCCGAGCAGGAGGCCTTCGCCAAGCGCCGGAGCCGCCCCAGGCGCTCCGCGGTGCCCCAGCCCGCGATGGACCGTCAGCTGGACGCCGTGGACATCGCCGCGGCGGCCGCGGCCGACCTCGACGGCGCCGTCCTGCACGGCATGCCGCCCTCGCCGCTCGTCGCCGACCTCACCCAGGGCGTGAGTATCGGCGACCGCGAGAACACGACGCCGACCCCCACGCCCGTCCCGGCCCCGGTCGCGCGGCCCAGGCAGGAGAAGCTCAAGGTCGAGCAGGTCGTACCCGACCTGACCAAGGCGGCCCCCGAGGAGGTGCGCGACCTGCCGCCGCGCGCCGAGCAGCTGCAACTGTCCGGCGACATCACCTACTCCCTGCCGTCGCTCGACCTCCTGGCGCGCGGCGGACCCGGCAAGGCGCGCAGCGCCGCCAACGACGCGATCGTCGAGGCCCTGCGCAAGGTCTTCGGCGAGTTCAAGGTGGACGCCGCTGTCACGGGTTTCACCCGTGGACCGACGGTCACCCGTTACGAGGTCCAGCTCGGCCCCGCCGTGAAGGTCGAGCGGATCACCGCACTCACCAAGAACATCGCGTACGCCGTCGCCAGCCCGGACGTGCGGATCATCAGTCCGATCCCCGGCAAGTCGGCGGTCGGCATCGAGATCCCGAACACCGACAGGGAGATGGTCAACCTCGGTGACGTGCTCCGCCTTGTGGACGCCTCCGAGGACGACCACCCGATGCTGGTCGCGCTCGGCAAGGACGTCGAGGGCGGCTACGTCACGGCCAACCTCGCGAAGATGCCGCACATCCTGGTCGCCGGTGCCACCGGATCCGGCAAGTCGTCGTGCATCAACTGCCTGATCACCTCCATCATGGTCCGCGCGACTCCCGAGGACGTGCGCATGGTCCTCGTCGACCCCAAGCGCGTCGAACTGACCGCCTACGAGGGCATTCCGCACCTGGTCACGCCGATCATCACCAACCCGAAGCGGGCCGCCGAGGCGCTCCAGTGGGTCGTGCGCGAGATGGACCTCAGGTACGACGACCTGGCCGCGTTCGGCTTCCGGCACATCGACGACTTCAACGAGGCCATCCGCAACGGCAAGGTGAAGCTGCCCGAGGGCAGCGAACGGGAACTCCAGCCGTACCCGTACCTGCTGGTGATCGTCGACGAGCTCGCCGACCTGATGATGGTCGCGCCGCGCGACGTCGAGGACGCGATCGTGCGCATCACCCAGCTCGCGCGCGCGGCCGGCATCCACCTGGTGCTGGCCACCCAGCGCCCGTCGGTCGACGTCGTGACCGGTCTGATCAAGGCGAACGTGCCCTCGCGGCTCGCCTTCGCGACCTCGTCCCTGGCCGACTCCCGCGTCATCCTCGACCAGCCCGGCGCCGAGAAGCTGATCGGCAAGGGCGACGGCCTGTTCCTGCCCATGGGCGCCAACAAACCGACCCGCATGCAGGGCGCGTTCGTGACCGAGGAGGAGGTCGCGGCCATCGTCCAGCACTGCAAGGACCAGATGGCGCCGATCTTCCGGGACGACGTCACCGTGGGCACCAAACAGAAGAAGGAGATCGACGAGGACATCGGCGACGACCTCGACCTGCTCTGTCAGGCGGCCGAGCTGGTCGTCTCCACGCAGTTCGGGTCGACGTCCATGCTCCAGCGCAAGCTGCGCGTCGGATTCGCCAAGGCCGGGCGGCTGATGGACCTCATGGAGTCGCGGAACATCGTCGGACCCAGCGAGGGTTCCAAGGCTCGTGACGTTCTCGTGAAGCCGGACGAGCTGGACGGCGTGCTCGCCGTGATACGCGGGGAGTCCGACGCGTAGGGATGCCGCCGTTCGGCGGCAGGCACTGTGCCGGGCGGAGACATCGTCGTGATCCACCCGTTAGAGATCCGCGGGCAACCGTTTCCCTGCGTCGAACGTCAAGTTGAGCGAAAGGACAGGTACGGATTCCAGACTGGGATCGGTACCTGGCCCGTCATCGGGATGACCGGCCATACCGATTGGCGTACAAAACACACCGCCCGGTTGCCCCACCCTTTCGTACCCCCCCTAGACTGAACCTCTAGCACAGGTGGCTACACGCTCGAAAGGCGCCCCCGTGTCCATCGGCAACTCCCCTGAAGACGAGCGTCCGTTCCAAGACGTGTCCGAGGAAACCCGTACCTCCGTAGGCCGCGCCCTCCAGCAGGCGCGCATCGCGGCCGGGCTCACCGTCGACGACGTCAGCAGCGCCACTCGCGTCCGCATCGCCATCGTGCACGCCATCGAGGCCGACAACTTCGCCCCCTGTGGCGGTGACGTGTACGCCCGCGGACACATCCGGACCCTGGCCAAGGCCGTGCGCCTCGATCCGGCCCCGCTGATCGAGCGGTACGACGCCGACCACGGCGGGCGGCCCGCCCCGACCCCTGCGGCCCCCCTGTTCGAGGCGGAACGTATCCGCCCGGAGCGGCGCGGACCGAACTGGACCGCGGCCATGGTCGCCGCGATCGTCGCCGTGGTGGGCTTCGTCGGGTTCACCGCGTTCAAGGGCGGCGACGACGGGAGCGGGGCCACGGACCAGGTCGCCCAGGGCGCCACGCCGACGTCCGGCAAGTCCGCCTCGCCCACGCCGAAGAAAAGCAAGCCCGCCGACGAGAAGCCCGAGCCCTCGGACAGCGCCATCGCGGCCGCTCCCCAGGACAAGGTCACCGTCCAGGTGAGCGCCGCCAACGGGCGCAGCTGGATCTCGGCCAAGGACCACAACGGCCGGATGCTCTTCGACGGGCTCCTGAACAAGGGTGACTCCAAGACCTTCCAGGACAGCTCGAAGATCAACCTCATCCTGGGCGACGCCGGTGCGATCCAGCTCTACGTCAACGGCAAGAAGATCGAGGACGACTTCCAGCCGGGCGCCGTGGAGCGGCTGACGTACACGAAGGGTGATCCCGAGGTCGGATAGGGGTCCGAACGGTCGAGTGCGCACGGGGTTGGCCAATCTCGGCCAACCCCGTCGACGTGGGCTGTCAGTCGGACGAAGTAGTCTTGAGCCCATGCCTGAACGCCGTACCGTCGCACTCGTCACTCTTGGCTGCGCCCGCAACGAGGTGGACTCGGAGGAGCTCGCAGGCCGTTTGGAGGCGGACGGCTGGCAGCTCGTCGAGGACGCCTCGGACGCCGATGTCGCCGTGGTCAACACCTGTGGATTCGTCGAGGCCGCCAAGAAGGACTCCGTCGACGCCCTCCTGGAGGCCAACGACCTCAAGGGGCACGGCAGAACCCAGGCCGTCGTGGCGGTGGGCTGCATGGCCGAGCGGTACGGCAAGGAGCTGGCCGAGGCCCTCCCCGAGGCCGACGGCGTGCTCGGCTTCGACGACTACACGAACATCTCCGACCGCCTGCAGACCATCCTGAGCGGCGGCATCCACGCCGCCCACACCCCGCGGGACCGCCGCAAGCTCTTGCCGATCAGCCCGGCCGAGCGCCAGGACTCGGCGACCGAGGTGGCCCTGCCCGGGCACGGCGCCCCGGTGGACCTGCCCGACGGCCTGGCCCCGCAGTCCGGCCCCCGCGCGCCCCTGCGCCGCCGCCTGGACGGCGCCCCGGTCGCCTCGGTGAAGCTCGCCTCCGGCTGCGACCGCCGCTGCTCCTTCTGCGCCATCCCGTCCTTCCGCGGCTCCTTCATCTCCCGCCGCCCGAGCGACGTGCTGAACGAGACCCGCTGGCTGGCCGAGCAGGGCGTCAAGGAGATCATGCTGGTCTCCGAGAACAACACCTCGTACGGCAAGGACCTGGGCGACATCCGCCTGCTGGAGTCCCTGCTGTCCGAGCTCGCCGAGGTCGACGGCCTCGAGCGGGTGCGCGTGAGCTACCTCCAGCCGGCCGAGATGCGCCCGGGGCTGATCGACGTCCTGACCTCCACCCCGAAGATCGCCCCGTACTTCGACCTCTCCTTCCAGCACTCCGCGCCGGACGTGCTGCGCGCGATGCGCCGCTTCGGCGACACCGACCGCTTCCTGGAGCTGCTCGACACCATCCGCGGCAAGGCCCCGCAGGCCGGCGTGCGCTCGAACTTCATCGTCGGCTTCCCCGGCGAGAGCGAGGCCGATCTGGCCGAGCTGGAGCGCTTCCTGAACCATGCGCGCCTGGACGCCATCGGTGTCTTCGGCTACTCCGACGAGGAGGGCACGGAAGCGGCGACGTACGAGAACAAGCTCGACGAGGACGTCGTCGCCGAGCGGCTGGCCCACATCTCGCGACTGGCCGAGGAACTCGTCTCGCAGCGGTCGGAGGAGCGCGTCGGCGAGACCGTGCACGTCATCGTCGAGTCCGTCGACGAGGAAGAGGGCGTGTACGGCCGTGGGGCGCACCAGGCGCCGGAGACGGACGGCCAGGTGCTGCTCACGAGCGGCGAAGGCCTGACCGTCGGTCGTATGGTCGAGGCGAAGGTGGTCGGTACGGAGGGTGTCGACCTGGTGGCCGAGCCCCTGCAGGGCTCGCACGCGTGTAGTGAGGAGGCGGGCAGATGACCGGAGTACCGGCGTCCGCCGCGGGCGGATCCTCCGGCGCGCAGGGCGCCAGGGGCCCCGCTGCCGCTTCCGGTGCCGCCGACGGTTCCGCCTCCGCTTCCGTTCCTGGCGCGGCCTCTTCTGCCTCCGGCACGGGTTCCGCCCCCCAGGGCGGAGCGAAGCCCGCGCGCGCCGGGAAGCTGGCGGCCGCGGCCGTCAACGAGGCCAGCCTCTGGAACGTGGCCAACCTGCTGACCATGCTCCGGCTGGTCCTCGTCCCCGGCTTCGTGGCGCTGATGCTGGCCGACGGTGGCTACGACCCGGCATGGCGCGCGCTGGCCTGGGCGGCCTTCGCCGTCGCCATGATCACCGACCTGTTCGACGGCCATATCGCGCGCACGTACAACCTCGTCACCGACTTCGGGAAGATCGCCGACCCCATCGCCGACAAGGCGATCATGGGAGCGGCGTTGATCTGCCTCTCCGCGCTGGGCGATCTGCCGTGGTGGGTGACGGCGGTCATCCTCGGCCGGGAACTGGGGATCACGCTGCTACGTTTCCTGGTCATCCGGTACGGCGTCATTCCCGCGAGCCGCGGCGGCAAGCTCAAGACGCTCACCCAGGGCGTGGCCGTGGGGATGTACGTCCTGGCGTTGACGGGGTGGCTGGCGACCCTGAGGTTCTGGGTGATGGCGGTGGCGGTCGTCCTGACCGTCGTGACCGGGCTCGACTATGTGAGACAAGCCATTGTGCTGCGCAGGCAGGGAATCGCCGAGCGCAAGGCCGCGTTGGAGGAGTCGGAAGGGTGAATTCCAGGGCCGCCGAACTGGTGCGACTACTGACGGTGAGGGGTGAGACGCTCGCCGTCGCCGAGTCGCTCACCGGTGGCCTGGTCGCGGCGGAGATCACAACGGTCCCCGGGGCCTCCAAGGTCTTCAGGGGCTCGGTCACCGCCTACGCCACCGAACTGAAGCACGAGCTGCTGGGTGTCGACGCCACTCTGCTGGCGCAGTCCGGAGCGGTGGATCCGCAGGTCGCGGCCCAGATGGCGGCCGGAGTGCGGAAGGCGCTGGGTGCCGACTGGGGCCTCGCGACGACCGGTGTGGCCGGTCCCGAGCCGCAGGACGGCAAGCCCGTCGGGACGGTGTTCGTAGCCGTCGACGGCCCCTTTGGGGCGGATTCCGGTTCCGCCGGTGGCGGAAAAGTCGAGGGTCTGCGGTTGAACGGCGACCGCGCGGAAATTCGTATGGAGAGTGTACGGAGCGTACTCGCACTGCTTCTGAGGGAGCTTGCGGGCGAACAGACCGGGAATGAGCGGGCACAGGATACGGAACAGAACGGGGGGTTTTGATGTTTGCAGCCCTGAGTGAACACGACATCGCTCCCCGCACGGCCGCGGCGCAAGGCGGTACGGTGGGGCGTGAAGGATGCGGCTACGCGGTCCGAGGAGGGAGCCACCGATGATTCTGCTCCGTCGCCTGCTTGGTGACGTGCTGCGTCGGCAGCGCCAACGCCAGGGCCGTACTCTGCGCGAAGTCTCCTCGTCCGCCCGAGTCTCACTCGGCTATCTCTCCGAGGTGGAGCGGGGGCAGAAGGAGGCTTCCTCCGAGCTGCTCTCCGCCATCTGCGACGCGCTTGACGTACGGATGTCCGAGCTCATGCGGGAAGTGAGCGACGAGCTCGCCCTCGCCGAGCTGGCCCAGTCCGCCGCGGCCACCGAGTCCGTGCCCACGTCGGTTCGCCCGATGCTGGGTTCCGTCTCGGTGACCGGTGTGCCGCCGGAGCGGGTGACCATCAAGGCGCCTGCCGAAGCGGTGGACGTGGTCGCCGCGTGATGTTCACGCGCGTGGCTCTGTGACGCAACACGTGTGAGGCCCCGGCCGGGGCTTCTCCGGAGGGACCCGGGGAGCAGGCCGGGGCTTTCATATGCCCGCTCACACCCGCCGATGATCCGGTTTGCGTCCATTTGCCGGTATGCGACGAGACGGTCATGGTGGAGGGACGTGGCGGCGCAGAGCCAACGGAGGATGCGCATGTACGTCGTGAAGAGCCCGTTGTCCGACGCGGACCGGAAGACCGTGTCCGAGGCGCTGCAGGGCGCGCTCGTCGACCTCCTGGACCTGTCACTGGTCGCCAAACAGGTCCACTGGAACATCGTCGGCCCCCGCTTCAGGTCCATCCACCTCCAGCTGGACGAGGTGGTCGCCACCGCGCGGATCCACTCCGACACGGTGGCGGAGCGGTCGTCGGCGCTGGGCGTCCCGCCCGACGGGCGCGCGGCGACGGTGGCCGCGAGCAGCGGCATCGGGTCGACACCGGCCGGCTGGATCAAGGACACGGACGCGGTGGGGACGCTCGTGGATGCCCTCGGGCGGGTGATCACGCGGATGCGGGAGCGGGTGGCGGCGACCGCGGAGCCGGATCCCGTGTCCCAGGACATCTTCATCACGATCACGGCGGATCTCGAGAAGCACCACTGGATGTTCCAGGCGGAGAACGCGTGAGGGTGACCCTGGGCGACGACTGCCGTACGCCCACCCGCTGTTCTGCGGTCCGGCGTTGCATCGGTGAGCCGTTGGTGCGCCTCCCCGGAACGTGAGACGGCGTTCTAGCGTCCGGCTGGAGGTGGCTGGCCATGGTGGGGCGGATAGTGCGGCGGGGGGCTGCTCTGGGGCTCGCGGCGGCGTGGTGGTGCGCCGTCCTGCGGATCGCAGCGGGGGCGGACACGGGGGTGCTGGAGAGCGCCGTGGTGGCCGGGGGGTGGGGGCTGAGCCTCCTGCCGGTGCACTGTGTGCCGAAGGCGCGGGCGGTGAGGGCCGTGGCTACGGGCCAGTGGGGGGTCGCCTGGCGGGCGGGAAGCGCCGCGACCGTTACCACGGCATCGCCACACCCCCGTTCGGGCGCAGGATCTGACCAGTCGTGAACGATGAGGCGTCGGACGCCAGATACAGCACGGCATGCGCGACATCGTCCGGTTCGCCGACCCGTCCGAGCGGTGACAACCGGGCCATCCGTGCCTCGATGTGCGTCTGGGCCGCGCGGTCGTGACGGTCGGTCATGGGCGTGCGGACCCAGCCCGGGGCGACCGCGTTGACGCGTATACCGTGCCGGCCGACCTCGTTCGCGAGGGTCTTCGTCAACTGGACCACGGCAGCCTTCGCCGCGCCGTAGCAGAGCAGTCCCGGTCCGCCGGTGTCGACGGCGCCCGAGGCCATGGTGACGATGCTGCCCGCGATGGCGTGCGCGAGCATCAGCCGGACCGCCTCCTGGCAGGCGTACAGAACGCCCTTGAAGTTGACGTTCAGCACCCGGTCGAGATCCTCGTCCCGGGTCTCCAGGACCGGGCTGCTGTGCATGATTCCGGCGATCGCCGCCATCACGTCCAGGCGCTCGCAGGACCGGACGGCCTGCGCGAGCCGCTCCCGGTCGGTGACGTCGAGGAGGTGGGTGCGGGCGCTGCCTCCCCGGTCCTTGATCAGGGCGGCCGTCCCGTGCAGGCCGTCCGCGTCCCGGTCGGCGCAGTGCACGGTCGCACCCGCCTCGGCGAGCAGGACGGCCGAGGCCCGGCCGATACCGCCGGCGGCGCCGGTGACGAACGCGGTGCGTCCGGTGAGGTCGTACACCTTGACGGACATGAAGGGACCGTACGAGCGTTTCTGGCGGACCGTCAATCAGTCGTGCGGGGCCGGAATCGACGCTCCTGCGGGGAACCCGGTGCCGGGGCGGGACCCCGCTGGCAGGCCGGGCACCAGTACGTCGGGCGTTCCCGGGAGCCGTCGCCCTGGTCGGCCGCACGGACCGGAGTGCGGCAGCGCAGGCAGGGGCGGGGCGCGCGACCGTACACGAAGAGGTCCTGGCCGCGGTGGCCCGTGGTGCTGCGCACCGGGCGGTCGCGGTTGGCCTCCAGGAGTTTCTTGGCGAGCGCGGGCAGCTTGGCGGCCCGGTCGGCGGGCAGCGCGCCCACCGGGAGCCAGGGGGTGGCGCCGAGCAGGAAGCAGAGCTCGCACTTGTAGATGTTGCCGATGCCGGCGAGGTTGCGCTGGTCGAGCAGGGCCTCGCCGAGGGGGCGGCCGGGGTCGGCGAGGAGGTTGGCCAGGGCTTGGTCGGGATCCCAGTCGGGGCCCAGGAGGTCGGGGCCGAGGTGGCCCACGGCGCGGGACTCCTCGGTGGTGCGCAGGAGATCGAGGACGGGGAGGCGGTACCCGACCGCGGTGCGGTCCTCGTTGCCGAGGATCGCGCGGATCTGGTGGGCCGGGCCGCCGCTCCAGCGCCGGCCGCTGTCGTAGACCTTCCAGGAGCCGTCCATCCTCAGGTGCGAGTGCAGCGTCAGTCCGCCCTCGACGCGGGTGAGCAGGTGCTTGCCGTGCGGGGTGACGTCCAGGACCGTACGGCCGGTGAGGTCGACCGTGGCGTACCTGGGCACCCGCAGGTCGCTGCGGGTCAGCACCTTGCCCGCGAGCGCGTCGTGCAGCCGTCTCGCGGTCTGCCACACCGTGTCACCCTCGGGCATGGGTCAAGGGTGACATGCCGGTCGTCCTGCTGTTGCCCCCGCCGATCATGCTCTGAGCCGCAGGCCGCGTGGGGTCGCGATGAAGCCCGCTCCTTCCAGGAGGGTGCCGATGGGGGAGGTCAGGGCCGAGGCTCCGTTGACGCGCTCCACGGTGACCGTGCCGAGGGTGCCCGCGCGGGCGGCCGCCGCCAGGGCGTCCGCGGCGGCCTGCAGACGGGGATCGTCGGTGGCCGTGGTGTCCGGGGCGGAGAACCAGGCCAGCAGAGTCTTGCCGCCGCGCTCCATGTAGAGCGTCAGCTCGCCGTCCACCAGCACCACCAGCGAGCCCGCCTTGCGGCCCGGCTTGTGCCCGGCGCCGGTCGGCGGCTCGGGCCAGGGCAGGGCGGCTCCGTAGGCGTTCGCCGGGTCGGCCGCGGCGAGGACGACGGCTCGGGTGTCCGCGGAGGGCGTACGGGTACGGCTGTCGCCGTAGCCGTGAGGGGCGGCAGGGCCGCCTCGCGGGCCGCCGTAACCCGGCGAGGCGAAGTCTCGGGGGGAGATGTAGTCGCCCGGTGCGGTGCGATCGTCGCTCGGCCAGTCGAGGTCGCCGTCGAGGCCCTCAAGGCCGGCGAGGTCGAATCCGGTGCCTGTCTGGTCGAAGGGGGAGGGGAAGGCGATGCCGGTGGCTGGGACGACTCCCGCGCCGCCGCCGTTCCCGAAGCCCGTACCGGGCAGGCCCTCACCCCGCTCGCGGGCGTTCGCCACCGCGCGCAGGCGGTCCACGGCCCCGTCCATCGCGAACTGGGCGGCCCCGAGCCCCTCCACGACGTAGCCCCGCCGCGCCTGGCCGCTCTCCTCGAAGGCGGACAGGATCCGGTACACGGCGGAGAAGCCGCCCTCGACGCCCTCCGCGGCGACGGCTCCCCGGGTGACCACACCGTGCCGGTCCAGGAGCGTGCGGGCCAGGGCGTGGGCGCGCACGGTGAGGTCCGGTTCGTGCTGGGGGAGCAGGGACCAGCGGCCCGCGACGGTCGGCGGGCCGGTGCGGGAGGCCGGGCGGGCGGCCGCCGTCAGGGAACCGTAGCGCCCGCGCGGGACCGTGCGCTTGGCACGATGGGCCGTGGAGCCCGCGGTGCGGCCGGAGCCCAGCAGGGAGCGCATCGGGGCGAGGGTGTCGTTCGTGAGCCTGCCCGACCAGGCCAGGTCCCAGACGGCGTCGGCCAGTTGCGGGTCGGTGGCGTCCGGGTGCGTGGTGGCCCGTACCTGGTCGGCGATCTGACGGAAGAACAGGCCGTAGCCGCCGGACAGGGCGTCCAGCACGGACTGGTGCAGCGCGGTCAGCTCCAGCGGATGGGGCGGCGGCAGGAGCAGCGGGGCAGCGTCCGCCAGGTAGAGGGAGACCCAGCCGTCCTTGCCGGGCAGCGCGCCCGCCCCGGCCCACACCACCTCGCCGGCGGCGGTGAGCTCGTCGAGCAGCGCCGGTGTGTAGTTCGCGACGCGCGACGGCAGGACCAGCTTCTCCAGCGCCGACGCGGGCACGGACGCGCCCTGCAACTGCTCGACGGCTCGCACCAGTCCGTCGATGCCGCGCAGACCGTGGCCCTTGCCGATGTGCTGCCACTGCGGCAGGAACTGCGCCAGCGCGGCCGACGGCACCGGCTCCAGTTCGTGCCGCAGCGCGGCCAGCGAGCGCCGGCGGAGCCGGCGCAGTACCGCCGCGTCGCACCACTCCTGGCCGATCCCCGCCGGGTGGAACTCGCCCTGTACGACACGGCCGCCCGCGGCGAGCCGCTGCAGGGCCCCCTCGGTGACCGCCACGCCCAGGCCGAAGCGGGCCGCCGCCGTGGCCGACGTGAACGGGCCGTGGGTGCGCGCGTAGCGGGCGAGAAGGTCGCCGAGCGGGTCCTTGACCGGCTCGGTGAAGGCTTCCGGGACGCCGACCGGGAGCGCCGTGCCAAGGGCGTCGCGCAGGCGGCCCGCGTCCTCGATCGCCGCCCAGTGGTCGGCGCCGGCGATCCGCACGCGAATGGCACGGCGGGCTCCGGCCAGCTCCCGGGCCCACTGCGGCTCGGCACCCCGCTCGGCCAGCTCGGCCTCCGTGAGCGGGCCCAGCAGCCGCAGCAGGTCGGCGACGCCTTCAGAGTCCTTGACGCGACGGTCCTCGGTGAGCCACTGGAGCTCCTGCTCCAGCTCGGTCAGCACCTCCGCGTCCAGCAGCTCGCGCAGCTCCGCCTGGCCCAGCAGTTCGGCCAGCAGCCGCGAGTCCAGGGAGAGCGCCGCGGCACGGCGCTCGGCGAGGGGAGAATCCCCCTCGTACAGGAACTGGGCCACGTACCCGAAGAGGAGGGAGCGCGCGAAGGGGGACGGCTCGGGGGTGGTGACCTCGACCAGGCGCACCTTGCGGGACTCGATGTCGCCCATCAGCTCGACGAGGCCGGGGAGGTCGAAGACGTCCTGGAGGCACTCGCGCACCGCCTCCAGCACGATCGGGAAGGAGCCGAACTCGCTGGCCACCTGGAGCAGCTGGGCCGCGCGCTGGCGCTGCTGCCACAGCGGCGTGCGCTTTCCGGGGTTGCGGCGCGGCAGCAGCAGCGCACGCGCGGCGCACTCGCGGAACCGGGACGCGAACAGGGCCGAGCCGCCGACCTGGTCGGTGACGATCTGGTCGACCTCGCCCTTGTCGAAGGCGACGTCCGCCGCGCCGACCGGAGCCTGGTCGGCGTCGACCGCCGTGTGGAAGGGGGTGCCGGCCTTCCGCGGCTCCTGGTCGAGCAGGTCCAGGCCCATCAGATCGGCGTCGGGCAGCCGCAGCACGATGCCGTCGTCGGCGTGCATGACCTGCGCGTCCATGCCGTACCGCTCGGAGAGGCGGGCGCCGAGGGCGAGCGCCCACGGGGCGTGGACCTGGGCACCGAACGGGGAGTGCACGACCACCCGCCAGTCGCCGAGTTCGTCGCGGAAGCGCTCCACGACGATCGTCCGGTCGTCCGGGACGTGACCGCAGGCCTCGCGCTGCTCGTCGAGGTAGGACAGGACGTTGTCCGCGGCCCAGGCGTCCAGGCCCGCGGCGAGGAGACGCAGGCGGGCGTCGTCCTTGGGCAGCGAGCCGACCTCGCGCAGGAACGCGCCCACCGCGCGGCCCAGTTCGAGCGGGCGGCCCAGCTGGTCGCCCTTCCAGAAGGGGAGCCGGCCGGGCACTCCGGGGGCCGGGGAGACCAGGACACGGTCGCGCGTGATGTCCTCGATGCGCCAGGAGCTCGTGCCGAGGGTGAACACGTCACCGACCCGGGACTCGTAGACCATCTCCTCGTCGAGCTCGCCGACCCGGCCGCCGCCCTTCTTGGGATCCGCCCCGGCCAGGAAGACCCCGAACAGACCCCGGTCGGGAATCGTGCCGCCGGAGGTGACGGCGAGGCGTTGCGCGCCCGGGCGGCCGGTGATCGTCCCGGCCACGCGGTCCCACACCACACGCGGGCGCAGCTCCGCGAACGCGTCGGACGGGTAGCGGCCGGCGAGCATGTCGAGGACCGCCGTGAACGCCGACTCGGGGAGCGAGGCGAAGGGCGCGGCACGGCGGACCGCGGCGAGCAGGTCGTCGAACTGCCAGGTGTCCAGCGCTGTCATCGCGACGAGCTGCTGCGCGAGGACGTCCAGAGGGTTGGCGGGGACCCTCAGGGACTCGATGGAGCCGGAGCGCATCCGCTCGGTGACCACGGCGGCCTGGACGAGGTCGCCCCGGTACTTCGGGAAGACCACCCCGGTGGAGACCGCCCCCACCTGGTGCCCCGCGCGGCCGACGCGCTGCAGACCGGAAGCCACCGACGGCGGCGACTCCACCTGGACGACCAGGTCCACCGCCCCCATGTCGATGCCCAGCTCCAGGCTGGAAGTGGCCACCACGGCGGGCAGGCGGCCGGCCTTCAGGTCCTCCTCGACCAGGGCACGCTGCTCCTTGGAGACCGAGCCGTGGTGGGCGCGGGCGATGACCGGCGGCGCGCCCTGGGCCGCGCCCGAGCCGCCCATCAGCTGGGCGGGGGCGTGGTGCTCGTCCAGGGGCTGTCCGGTCGCGCGCTCGTAGGCGATCTCGTTGAGCCGGTTGCACAGCCGCTCCGCGAGGCGGCGCGAGTTGGCGAACACGATCGTCGAGCGGTGGGCCTGGACCAGGTCCGTGATCCGTTCCTCGACGTGCGGCCAGATCGACGGCCGTTCGGCCCCCTCCTGGCCGTCGGAGACCGGGGAGCCGCCCAGCTCGCCCAGATCCTCGACCGGGACGACGACGGAGAGATCGAACTCCTTGCCGGACCGCGGCTGGACGATCTCCACCTTGCGGCGGGGCGAGAGATAGCGGGCCACTTCGTCCACCGGGCGGACCGTCGCGGACAGCCCGATGCGGCGGGCGGGCCTGGGCAGCAGCTCGTCCAGCCGCTCCAGGGAGAGCGCCAGATGCGCGCCGCGCTTGGTGCCCGCGACCGCGTGCACCTCGTCCAGGATCACTGTCTCCACGCCGGTCAGCGCGTCGCGCGTGGCCGACGTCAGCATCAGGAACAGGGACTCCGGGGTGGTGATCAGGATGTCCGGCGGGCGGGTGGACAGGGCGCGGCGCTCGGCGGCCGGGGTGTCGCCGGAGCGGATGCCCACCTTGATCTCGGGCTCGGGCAGGTCCAGGCGCACGGACTCCTGGCGGATGCCGGTCAGGGGGCTGCGCAGGTTGCGCTCGACGTCGACGGCGAGGGCCTTCAGCGGTGACACGTACAGAACCCGGCAGCGCTTCTTCGGGTCGGCCGGCGGGGGCGTCGAGGCGAGCTGGTCCAGCGCGGCGAGGAACGCGGCCAGCGTCTTGCCGGATCCGGTCGGGGCCACCACCAGCACGTCCGAGCCCTCCCCGATGGCCTGCCACGCGCCCGCCTGGGCCGCGGTGGGCGCGGAAAAGGCCCCCGTGAACCAGCCGCGGGTCGCGGGGGAGAAGCCGTCGAGGGCTCGGTGTGCGGAGCTGACCATGCGTCCATCCTGCACCCGAGCACTGACAATCCCGCTGACCTGCGAAAACTCGGGCGACCCCGGCGGGAGCGCACGGTGGTAGCAGCGGTGGGTCAGCCGGTGTGGGGGAGAATGACCTCATGGCGGGTTCGGGTGAGCTGGCGCGGCACTGGCGGTACGACGAGCTGCCCGGCGTCGACCTGTTGCGGGCCCGGTACATCCGCAAAACCTTCGTCCGGCACACCCACGAGAACTTCGTGATAGCCGCCATCGCCGACGGCGTGGAGGTCTTCCACCACCGCGGGACCGATGTCCACGTGGGTGCGGGAGCGCTCGCACTGGTCAATCCGGACACCCCGCACACCGGTCGGGCGGGCGTTCCGGAGGGGTGGCGTTACGGGGCGGTCTACCCGTCGCCCGAGGTGGTGGGAGCCATCGCGGCCGAGACCACCACGATCCGCGGCACCCCCGGCTTCGTCAGTCCCATGCTCGACGATCCGTACACCGTCGGCCTGGTGCACCAGGTGCTGCGTGCCGCCGACGAGGGCAACGCGCTCGCCGCCGACACGCTGTTGCGGGTGGCCGTGACCAGACTGCTGCGGCTCAACGGCGGGCCGCTGCCGCGCCGCGTGGTGCGCACCGCCGGGACCCGTGTCGCGGCACGCGCGCGTGCCGTGCTGGAGGAGCGCATGACGGAGCCTCCCACGCTGGAGCGGCTGGCCGCCGACCTGGGGACCAGCCCCTTCGCGCTGCTGCGGGCGTTCCGTCACGCCTACGGCATGCCGCCCCACACCTGGCTGACCGACGCCCGCGTGCGCCGGGCACGGCGCCTGCTGGACACCGGGACCACGCCCGCGGAGGCGGCCGTCGCCGTCGGGTTCACCGACCAGCCCCACCTCAACCGGCACTTCGCCCGGATCGTCGGCGTGCCTCCAGGGGCCTACCAGCGCGAGCGCAAGAACGTACAAGACCCGAAGCGGCGACCGGCCGTAGCGTCCGACGCGTGGCAGAACAGACAGCTCTCGCAGACATACGCGCCGACGACGGAGGGAAACCGGACGCCGCCGTCGTACGGGACGCCCTCGGGGTCGGGGTCGCCGTAGGACTGTCCGGGTTCGCCTTCGGGGTGACCTCGGCCGGCAGCGGGCTGAGCCTGCTGCAGACCTGTGCGCTCAGCCTCCTGGTGTTCACCGGAGCCTCGCAGTTCGCCCTGGTGGGGGCGCTGGCCGCCGGGGGCAGCCCGCTCACGGCGGCCGCGGGTGCCTTCTTCCTCGGCGTGCGCAACGCGTTCTACGGGCTGCGTCTTTCACAGTTGCTCGCGCTCCCGCGCGCGGTGCGGCCGTTGGCCGCCCAGTGGGTGATCGACGAGACGACGGCCGTGGCGCTGGCGCAGCCGACCCGGCGCGCGGTGCGGATCGGCTTCACCGTCACAGGGCTCTGCCTGTACCTGCTGTGGAACCTCACCACGCTGCTCGGCGCCCTGGGAGCCAAGGCCATCGGCGACACCGAGGCGTGGGGTCTCGACGCGGCCGGACCCGCTGTGTTCCTGGCGCTGCTCGCCCCCATGGTGAAGACCACCACCGAGCGCGCTGTCGCGGGCCTGGCGGTGCTGCTCGGACTCGGCCTGCTGCCTGTCCTGCCTGCCGGCGTGCCCGTTCTGGTGGCCGCGCTCGCGGCGCCGCTCGCGCTGTGGGCGGAGGGCCGTCGCAGAGGCCGTACCCGACACGATGCACCCGACGACGTACCAGCCGTACCCGACGACGTACCAGGGGAAGACCGTTGAACACCTGGATCGCGATCGGTGCGACCGCCCTCGGCTGCTACGCCGTCAAGCTCGCCGGACTGCTCGTGCCCGCGGGCGCCCTGGAGCGGCCGCTGGTCAAACGGCTCGCCGCCCTGCTGCCCGTCGCCCTCCTCGCCGCCCTCACGGCCCAGCAGACGTTCGCCGACGGGCACGCGCTCGTGCTGGACGCCCGGGCAGCGGGGCTCACGGCCGCCGCCGTGGCGCTGGTGCTGCGCGCCCCGTTCCTGCTCGTCGTCGCGGCGGCCGTGCTGGTGACGGCGGCAGTGCGGGCCGTCGGAGGATGACGGCGCCCCGGCTCAGCCCACGAACCGGCCGTACGCCCCGAGCGTGCGCAGGGCCTCGATCGTCACCATGGGGCGGGCCTCCAGGGCCGTGCCGGGCGCCCACTGACGCCAGCGGACGGGCCACCCCCCGTCCTCCTGCTGTTCCGCGGCGAGGAAGTCCAGGGAGCGCGCCATCTCGTCGTCCGTGAACCACGCGCGCGCGAGGGACTGCGGTGTCCTGGCGAAGTCGTGCGGGAAGTGGTGCTCGCCCGGGGCGTAACCGGGCGCGACCGGGTACTTCTCGAGGAGTTCCGGATCCAGCGCCGCGAGCCGGTGCTCGCGGACCAGGCGGCCCAGTCGGTCCGCGGCGGCCTTCGCGCGCGGGCGGTCGGGCGCGGAGTCCAGGAAGGCCACGGCGGCCTCGACCTCGTAGGGGTGGGACTTCTCCAGGGCCTCCACGGCCTGCCAGCAGAAGTCGGTGGCTCGGAACAGCCAGGCGTGCCACACCTCGTTGCGGTGCAGCAGGCCCACCACCGGCCCGGTGGCCAGGAGCTCGCTGGGCGGGTCGTCCACGATCGGGATGAACGGGGCCGCCGGGTAGCCGCGCTGGCTGGGATGGATCGCCGGCAGGGCGCCGTCCAGGGTGGAGACGGACGTCAGATAGCGGCACACGCGTTCCACCCGCTGCCCGCCGCACCGTCCGATGGCGTCCAGGACGCGCAGCGCGTGGCCGGTGTGCAACGGCTGGCTCACCGGGCCGCGCAGATCGGGTTCGAGCGCGTGGCCGTATCCGCCGTCCTCGTTGCGGTACGCGTCCAGCGCCGTCTCCACCGGATCGGCGCCGCCGTTCAGGAAGTGGAAGGCGAAGAGACGCTGCTCCAGCACGCGCGCGGTGAGCCAGATGAACTGTCCGGCGCGGAACAGCGGGGAACGCGCCGCGGACGCAGGGGGGCGTGGGGAAGCTCCTGTTTCGGGCATGCGTCAGACCGTAGGACGGAAAGCGGTCTCGGCAAGCGGTCCCCGGCAGGCCCCACCCTCAGGGGCGGGATACTGGTGTCATGCGGTTGACGGTCTTCTGGCAGCGGATGGTGGAACACTTCGGCTCGGGGTACGCCGACACCTTCGCGCGCGATCACGTGATGACGGAGCTCGGCGGGCGTACGGTGCACGAGGCGCTGGACGCCGGCTGGGACGCCAAGGACGTGTGGCGGGTGGTCTGCACCGTCATGAACGTGCCGGGGGAGAGGCGCTGACCGGTCACGAAGATCACAGGGCGGCAGCGGGTTGTCAGCGGCGTGGGCGAGACTTGCACCGTGGCACCCACTGACGACACCGGGCAGATCGCCCAGCACACATCCCCTTTCGGTACGACGCCGCCCGTCCGGCCCCCGGTCGAGAGCGCAGCCGGGCCGGGCGCCCGCATGCCGCGCTGGCTGCCGCGCGCCATGGTGCTCGCGCTCGCCCTCGTCGCCGTGTTCCAGCTCGGCAGCTGGGCCTTCCACCAACTGACCGGCCTGCTGATCAACATACTCATCGCGTTCTTCCTGGCCCTCGCGATAGAGCCCGCGGTGAGCTGGATGGCCGCCCGCGGAATGCGCAGGGGGGTCGCCACCTTCCTGGTCTTCCTCGGCCTGGTGATCGTGACAGCCGGTTTCGTCACACTGCTGGGCTCGATGCTCGCGGGTCAGATCGTCAAGATGGTCGAGGGCTTCCCCGGCTACCTCGACTCGCTGATCAACTGGGTCAACCAGACGTTCCACACCGACCTCAGACGCGTGGACGTCCAGGAGGGACTGCTCCACTCCGACTGGCTGCGCAAGTACGCGCAGACCAGCGCCGCCGGTGTGCTCGACGTCTCCGCCCAGGTGCTCGGCGGTCTGTTCCGGCTGCTGACGATCACGCTCTTCTCGTTCTACTTCGCCGCCGACGGGCCGCGACTGCGCCGCGCCATCTGCTCCGTCCTGCCGCCCGCCCGTCAGGCCGAGGTGCTGCGCGCGTGGGAGATCGCCGTCGACAAGACCGGCGGCTACCTCTACTCGCGCGGCCTCATGGCGCTCGTCTCCGGTATCGCGCACTACATCCTGCTCGAGGCGCTCGGCGTGCCGTACGCGCCCGTGCTGGGCGTCTGGGTGGGACTGGTCTCGCAGTTCATCCCCACCATCGGCACGTATCTCGCGGGCGCGCTGCCCATGCTCATCGCCTTCACGGTGAACCCGTGGTACGCGGTGTGGGTGCTGGTCTTCGTCGTGGTCTACCAGCAGTTCGAGAACTATGTGCTGCAGCCCAAGCTGACCTCGAAGACCGTCGACATCCACCCCGCGGTCGCCTTCGGGTCGGTCATCGCGGGCACCGCGCTGCTCGGTGCGGTCGGCGCCCTGATCGCCATCCCTGCGGTCGCCACGCTGCAGGCCTTCCTGGGCGCGTACGTGAAGCGGTACGACGTCACGGACGACCCCCGGGTGAACGGGCACCGCAGAGCCGGGGCGGGCGGCCCCGGCCTGCTCACGCGTGCGCGGGGACTGTGGGTGGGGCGGCCCGGGGCGGGGGAACCCGCGCCGGTGGCCCCGCCAGTGGCCCCGGAGGAGGCCTCTTCCTGAGGCACGGGTCTTCCTGAGGCACGGGTCTTCCTGGGGCACGGGCGAGGCGCCGTTGCTCAGCACGTGAGCACCGCCCACAGCCCGGCACCTGCGACGGCGGCCGCGTAACAGGCGGCCGCGACGGCCACGATCCGCCGCCGCGCCCGCGCGCTCCACGACGTGCGGGACAGCAGCCACGCCAGCGCCGGCAGGACCACGACGGCGTGCAGGCTCACCCCGTGCAGCGGCTTGAGCGGGGCCGTCGAGTGGTACGCCGCCTCCTGGTGGCCGGTCCGGGTGAGCACCACCCCACGGGCGATCATCGCGGCGCCCGAGGCCAGCGCCACCAGCAGCGCCGCGAACCCGGAACGTACCGCCAGCGGCATGCCCGCCGGGCCCGTCGGCCGGTGCCGGAAGGACGCCACCGCGAAGACGGTGAGCAGCACCACCAGGACACCGCCGCCCACCGCGAGGGTCATGGACACAGCGGTGTCGAAGGGGGTCTCCATGTCGAGGTGCGCGGGCACCCCTCGCCACGCCTGAAGGGTGATGCCGCCGACCTCCACCACGCAGTCGGCGGCGAACACGACGAGCAGCACGGTGCGCAGCCGCTGCCCGACGCGCAGATACGACGTGACCCAGGTGACCGCGATCAGCGTCACACCGAAGGAGAGCCCGAAGGTGACGGGCTTGCGCCAGGAGACGGGACCGTCCCAGGGGCCGCCGTCGACGGCGAAAACCACCAGGTGCGCGAGACCGGAGAGGACGAGTGCCAGACCGGTCGCGTGACAGAGGCGTTCGACGGGGCGCGGTGTCTTCGTGGCCATGAGCATGGCCCCAAGGCTCCCGAGAGCCTCCCGCACGGTCGTCGTCCGGCCGGAGACACCTGACGTACACCGCGAGGAGTAGACGAGGAGCCAGCCTCGGAAGTGCTGGGTGGTGCGCTTGACACGAAAATCGAACATCTATTCTTATGGAGGTTCAGGCGAGGCTCTCGACGGGGATTTCGACACGGTTTGGGTGGAGAAGTGCCCGAGTTATCCACAGGCCAGGCCGGCGTCGGGGCGCATTGTCAGTGGCAGGCGTTAGCGTCTTTGACGTGAAGCGATCGACTCAAGCAAACCGGGTGGAACCCATGGCAGGAACCGACCGCGAGAAGGCGCTCGACGCCGCGCTCGCACAGATTGAACGGCAATTCGGCAAGGGCGCGGTCATGCGCATGGGCGAGCGGCCGAGGGAGCCCATCGAGGTCATCCCGACCGGGTCGACCGCGCTCGACGTGGCCCTGGGTGTCGGAGGTCTGCCGCGCGGCCGCGTCGTGGAGGTCTACGGCCCGGAGTCCTCAGGTAAGACGACCCTGACCCTGCACGCCGTGGCGAACGCGCAGAAGGCCGGCGGCCAGGTCGCGTTCGTGGACGCGGAGCACGCCCTCGACCCCGAGTACGCGCGCAAGCTCGGCGTCGACATCGACAACCTCATCCTCTCCCAGCCCGACAACGGCGAGCAGGCCCTGGAGATCGTGGACATGCTGGTCCGCTCCGGCGCCCTCGACCTCATCGTCATCGACTCCGTCGCCGCGCTCGTCCCGCGCGCGGAGATCGAGGGCGAGATGGGCGACAGCCACGTCGGTCTGCAGGCCCGCCTGATGAGCCAGGCCCTGCGGAAGATCACCAGCGCGCTCAACCAGTCGAAGACCACCGCGATCTTCATCAACCAGCTCCGCGAGAAGATCGGCGTGATGTTCGGCTCCCCGGAGACCACGACCGGTGGCCGGGCGCTGAAGTTCTACGCCTCGGTGCGCATCGACATCCGCCGCATCGAGACCCTGAAGGACGGCACGGAGGCGGTCGGCAACCGCACCCGCTGCAAGGTCGTGAAGAACAAGGTCGCGCCGCCCTTCAAGCAGGCCGAGTTCGACATCCTCTACGGCCAGGGCATCAGCCGTGAGGGCGGTCTGATCGACATGGGCGTGGAGCACGGCTTCGTCCGCAAGGCCGGCGCCTGGTACACGTACGAGGGCGACCAGCTCGGCCAGGGCAAGGAGAACGCCCGCAACTTCCTCAAGGACAACCCCGACCTGGCCAACGAGATCGAGAAGAAGATCAAGGAGAAGCTGGGCGTCGGCGTGCGGCCGGAGGAGCCCACCGCGGAGCCGGGCGCCGACGCGGCGGTCACGGCCGGCACGGACGCCGAGAAGACGGCGCCCGCCCCGGCAGCGGGCAAGGCCACCAAGCCCAAGGCCGCCGCAGCCAAGAGCTGACCCGTGACACGACGAACCGACTGGGCCGAGTACGCGCACCCCGACGTTCCGCGGGAGCGGCGGGGTAGAGACGGCGCGGGTCCTGCCTGGCCGGGCGACACTCCGGGCGACGACGGCGCCTTCGGAGACACCGGGCCGTACGGGGGTGACGGGTCGTACGGGGGCGATCCGGGCCACGACTCGGACGATCCGTACGGCGACGAGCCGCGTGGCGGTTCGCGGCGCGGTGGTCGTGGGACGCGTGCCCGCGGCGGCTCGCGCGGACGTCGCGGGCGCGGTGGCTTCGGTGAGGCGTCCGGTGCGGCGCCTGATGAGGACGGGGGCTCCTTCTCCTCGTCGAGGGCCGAGAAGGAGGAGCACCCGGGGGACCCGGCTGAGCGGGCGCGGGCGATCTGCCTGCGCCTGCTCACCGGGACCCCGCGCACGCGGAAACAACTCGAGGACGCCCTGCGCAAGCGGGAGATCCCGGACGACGTGGCGGAGGAGGCGCTGTCACGGTTCGAGGAGGTCGGCCTGATCGACGACAGCGCGTTCGCCGACGCCTGGGTGGAGTCCCGTCATCACGGGCGGGGGCTGGCCCGGCGTGCGCTCGCGCGTGAACTGCGGACCAAAGGCGTCGACTCGACGCTGATCGACGAGGCCGTCGCCCAGCTCGACTCCGAGCAGGAGGAGACGACCGCCCGCGAACTCGTCGCCCGCAAGCTGCGCTCCACCCGCGGCCTAGACCGTGACAAGCGGATACGGCGTCTCGCGGGCATGCTCGCCCGCAAGGGTTACACCGAGGGCATGGCCCTGCGGGTGGTCCGGCAGGCCCTGGAAGAGGAGGGCGAGGACACGGAGTTCCTCGACGGCGGGGAATTCTGACCCGCCAACAGCTCCCGGACAGGCCGGTCCTCTTCGATACGCCGAGCGTTCGCGCCGTCGCGGGCGGCGCCGGACTTCCACGGACGGGGTGGGGCTAACCCCCCTTCGAAGACGCCGGGCCACCGCAATGCACAGGCACCTGTGCACAGACGACTGTGTACGCATGCCCGTACCGCCCGCTCCCGTGGAGCTCTCCGACCTCGCCGCGCTCAAGGCGCTCAGCCACCCGCGTCGGCAGCGCGTGCTCCAGCACCTGACCGTGCACGGCCCGGCGACCTCCGCCACCCTCGCCCGGGCACTGGGCCTGAACACCGGCTCGACCAGCTACCACCTGCGCGAACTCGCCCGATACGGCTTCGTGGAGGAGACCGCCACGGCGACAGGCCACGGCCGGGAACGCTGGTGGCGGGCCGTCCCCGGCGATCTGCGCTTCCCGCCGCGAAACCGGCAGAGCGCCGAACTGCGGCACGTCATGGACGAGCTGAACCATCACGCCTACGCCGCCGATCTGGAACTGTACGAGCGGCTCCAGCGGGCCGCGGACGACGGGGACCCGTGGGCGGACGCCTTCCCCTACTCACGCGGCACCATCCGGCTGACGCTGCCCGAACTCCGTGAGTTCTTCGAGGAGTACATCGCCCTCCTCAACCGCTACAAGCGCCCCGAGGCCGACACCCCGCCCGGCGCCCGCACCGTGCTCACGCGCCTCCTCGCCTTCCCTGCCCCGGGCAACCACAACACCCGGACGGACATCAGAAAAGAGACCCGGTCCTGATGATGCTGCGCTACGCCCTCAAGACCGTCCGCGCCCGCAAGGCCGGATTCCTCGGCGCCTTCCTCGCCCTGATGTGCGCGGCGGCACTCATCACCGCCTGCGGCACCCTCCTCGACACCGGCCTGCGCGGCACGATCCGCACCGAGCGCTACGCGGCGGCCCCCGTCGTGGTCTCCGCCGACCAGAACGTCCACCAGACCACCGTCAAGCACAAGAAGGGCAAGACCAAGGTCAAACACAAGGCGAAACCCATCGCCGAACGCGCCTGGCTCCCGGCCCGCCTCAGGAACACCCTCGCCCACACCCCCGGCGTCGCCCGGGTCATACCCGAACTGACCTTCCTCGCCGAGCCGTTGACCCCGGCCGGCACCGGGGGCCACACCGCCTACGGACACGCCTGGGAATCCGCCGCCCTCACGCCGTACCGGCTCACCGCGGGCACCGCCCCCAAGGCCGCAACCGACCTCGTCATCGACCGCTACCTGGCCGCACGCGCCCACCTCCAGCCCGGCGACCACCTCACCGTGCAGTCGACGCGGTCCCCACGCAGCTACCGGATCTCCGGAATCGCCGCTCCGGCCACGGACGTACGCCACCAGACGTCGCTGTTCTTCTCCGCCTCCGAGGCCCGCCGACTGGCCGCGCACCCCGGACAGGTGACCGCCTACGGCGTGCTCCCCGCCAAGGGCACGGACCCGGACCGGCTGCGACAGGCGGTGGCGCGAGCACTGCGTGGCACCACCGCTCAGGTCAGCAGCGGGGACGCCCGCGGGCCCGTCGAGTTCCTGGACGCGGCCGCGGCCCGGACCCGGCTGGTCAGCATGGGCGGCGCGATGGGCGGAACCTCGCTGCTCGTGGCCGTTCTTGTGGTCGTCGGCACCTTCACGCTCTCCGTCCAGCAGCGCCACCGGGAACTCGCCCTGCTCCGCGCCATCGCCGCCACGTCCGGTCAGATCCGCAAGCTGCTCGGCCGCGAGGCCCTGGTCGTCGGTGCGGCCGCGGGCACGGTCGGCGCACTCCTCGGGCTTCCTCTGGGCGGCTGGCTGCACTCCAGGTTCGTGGCCCTGGGCGCCGTGCCCGCCACGCTTCAGCACAGCGTCAGCGTCTTCCCACCACTCGCTGCCGTCGCCGCGACCCTGTTCGGGGCGTGGGCAGCGGCCCGCGTCGCCTCTCGCCGGGTTGCCCGGATCCGCCCCGCCGAGGCTCTGGCCGAAGCCAGGGCCGAGTGTGCCCGGATCGCCTGGGGGCGGCTCGCCGCCGGTCTGCTGCTGCTCGCCGGCGGAGTCGTCCTCGTCGTCGTCCTCACCTCCCTGCGCACCGAGCCCGCCTCGACTCCCGTGACCTTCCTCGCCGTCGTGGTCCTCTCGTCCTCCGTCGCCCTCCTCGGTCCCCTGCTGATCAAGGCGGCCGCGCTGCTGCTCGCCGGCCCGCTGCGTCTCATCGGCCACGGCGGCCGGCTCGCCACCGCCAACCTGCGCGGCAACGCCGCCCGGATGGCCTCCGTCGTCACCCCCCTCACTCTGCTCATCGGCATGACCTGCACCGTCCTGTTCGTCCAGTCGACCCTCGGCGACGCCGCCCGGACCCAGGCGCGCGAAGGCGTCACCGCGGACTGGGTCGTCGCCGCCCAGGGGCCGGGCGTCCCGGCCGAGGCCGCACGGCAGCTGCGTACTCACCACGACGCCGTCACCGAAGTGGTCCGCACGACCGTCCGCGTGGGCCTGGACAAGTACGCAGCCCAGGGCGTCACTCCCGCGGGCCTCACCCGCACCTGGGACCCGAAGGTCACCGCCGGCTCCCTCGACCGGCTCACCGAGAGCACGATCGCCGTCAGCGAACTTGCCGCGGATCAGCACCACTTGAAGCCCGGCAACACCCTGAAGCTCACGCTCGGCGACGGCACGCCCGCCACGCTCACCGTCGCCGCCGTCTACGCCAGGGGTCTCGGCTTCGGGGACATCACCTTCGCGCACGACCTCGTCGCCCACCACGTCGACAACCCGCTCGCCTCCTCCGTCCTCGTCAGCACGACCCGTACACAGACACAACTCTCGACTACTCTGCGTGAGTTCCCGGGGCTCCGGATTCTTTCCCCGGCCGCCGCCGACTCGCTCCAGGCCGACCGGCAACAGGCGAACGCCGAGGTGAACTATCTGGCCATGGGGCTCGTCCTGGCCTTCACGGCCATCGCAGTGGTCAACACGCTCGCCATGTCGGTCGCCGAACGCGTCAGGGAGTTCGCGCTGCTCCGCCTGGCCGGGGCGACGCGTCGCCAGGTACTCCGGATGCTGCGCACCGAGGCGCTGTCGGTCCTGCTCCTCGCCACGGCGCTCGGCAGCGGTATCGCCCTCGCGGTGCTGACCGCGTTCGGCGTCGGCATGACGGGCCGGGCCGCCCCCACGGTCACGCCGCTGCCGTACGTCACCGTCGTCGGGGTCGCCGCCCTCCTCGCCCTCGTGGCCACCGCCCTCCCGGGGCGTGCGGCGCTCAGGGTGCGCGCGGTGACGGTGGCGACAGCGAAGGACTAACTACCAGCACCGCCGCGAAGCAGTGGCACTGCCGCTCAGGCCCCACACACCCCGGGGGCCTGAGCGGACAGGCGCGTCACGACGTTACCGGCAGTCCCGCCGCCTTCCACGCCTGGAAGCCGCCGACCAGGTCCGTCGCCCGGTGCAGGCCCAGTCGGTGCAGGGATTCCGCCGCCAGGCTGGACGCGTAGCCCTCGTTGCAGATGACCACGACGTGCAGGTCGTGGCTGGTGGCCTCCGGGGCGCGATGGCTGCCCCGGGGATCCAGGCGCCACTCCAGTTCGTTGCGCTCTACGACGAGCGCGCCGGGGATCAGCCCGTCCCGCTCGCGCAGGGCCGCGTACCGGATGTCGACCAGCAGGGCCTCGCCCGCCCGCGCCGCGTCGTACGCCTGCCGCGGTCCGATCCGCCGGTAGCCGGCGCGCACCCGCTCCAGCAGGTCGTCGATGCCCACCGGTCGTTCTTCCGTCCCGCTCACTGCCAGTCCTCCGGACGCTCGACCTGCTCCAGGCGCAGCGTCTGTCCGGTACGGCTGTAGCGGCGGATCTGCGGCAGGGGCGGGTAGTAGGCGTGGACGGAGATCGCGTGCCGGTCGGTTGACGCGTTGAGCACCTCGTGGACGTGGTGCCGGCCGAAGGAGCGGCCTTGCCCCGCCGGCAGGTGCCGTTCGCGGTCCACACCGTCGGCGAGCTCCAGGGTCTTCCAGCCGTCGGTGGGCAGCCGCGCGGCCAGCGAGTTCTCCTTGAGTTCGCCGGACGCGGTGAGGAAGGCGCCCACCGAGTCGGCGTGGTCGTGCCAGCCGGTGCCGGTGCCGGGTGGCCAGCCGATGAGCCAGGCCTCGCTGCCGCCGGGCCCGTCCAGCCGCACCCAGGTTCGGCCCTCCGGGTCGAGCGGGAGGGAGGCGATCAGCTCGGCGTCGGCGGCCGTACGCCGCACGAAGTCGAGGAGGTCCGCCTGCGTGGGCGCGGCAGCGGCCGTGAGGGCAGCGGCCGAGGGGGAGGGAGAGACAGACACGTACACCGTCCTGATGTGCGTTCGCTGAGGTGGCGCGCGACGACAGGGGAGCGGCGCGCGACGGGAAAGGAGGAGGGATTGTGAATTCAGCGATGCGAATTCAGCAGGACGAGCGACACACGCAGCCCGCATAGCGGACGAGGTCCATATGGACCCTCCGCCACAGGCGCACATCGGTGTCGGTCACGATCCGGAGTACACCATGCCGGTGCATACCGGTCAACCGGCAGTCGCCATGTGGACCGGAGGGTCACCACACGCACGGTCAACGCGCGCTGGAGCCCGCCCCGGCCCCGGCCTCTTCCTGCGCCTCCGCCTCCGTTTCCGCGTTCACCGCGCCGCCCAGCGTCGCCTCCGCCGCCGCGTACAGATCGGCCGGCCGGACCCCGCTCAGCGCGGTGACCAGGTGGCCGTCGGGGCGCACGAGCAGCACGGTGTGCGCCGGCGCGCCCGGGTACTCCTCGGCCACCAGCAACTCGGCAGGGTGCGGCAGCGCGGTCACCGCGGCGGCCAGCCGGGGCATGATCCCGGCGGTCACCCAGTGCTTGCGGTCCCATACGCCCGTACCCGGCGCGATCAGGACGACCAGCAGTGCGCCACGCCCGAGCCGGTCGTGCAGCCGTACGAAGGAACCGTCCTCCGCCGTGACCCGCACATCGGCCACCGGTGCTCCGGAGGGCGTGTCGACGGGGACCTCTCCCTCCAGGTGCCGGGGTGCGAGAGGTGAGTCGGCGTACGTCCCCGGCGCACCCAGCGCCCCGCGTCCCAGGTGACCGTCCGCGAGCAGCAGGTCGTGGCCCCGGGCCGAACCGGGGACGTACGAGCGCAGACCGCCGCCGCCGCGCAGCACCGGCAGTACCTGGTCGGCGGCGCGCAGCCGGCCCGCGACCACCGCGCGCCGCTCTGCCTGGTAGCTGTCCAGCAGTGCCTCGTGCGGGCCGTGGTGCCAGGCCACGGCCAGCTTCCAGGCGAGGTTGTCGGCGTCCCTGAGCCCTTCGTCCAGCCCCTGGGTGCCCAGCGATCCGAGCAGGTGCGCCGCGTCCCCGGCGAGGAAGACCCGGCCGGCGCGCCACCGGCGGGCGAGGCGGTGGTGCACCGTGTGGACTCCGGTGTCGAGGAGTTCGTACGCCGGCGTGGAGCCGTCCGTCCAGCCCGCGAGGGTCTCGCGGACCCGGGCCACCAGGAGTTCGGGCGTGACCAGGTCCTTGCCCGGCGGCAGCAGCCAGTCCAGACGCCACACGCCGTCCGGGAGGGGACGGGCGGTCACCTCCCCGGCCGAGGGCCCGGACGTCCGCCACGGCGGCATCCGATGGAGCAACGCCCGACCGGGCCACGGAAGTTCCACACGCAGCGCGGCGACGGCATGCCGCTCCACCGCCGTACGGCCGGGGAAGCGGATGTCCTGGAGCTTGCGCACGGTCGAGCGGGGGCCGTCGCAGCCGACCAGGTAACTGCCCCGCCACCACGTGCCCTTGGGGCCACGGGTGTGTGCGCTGACGCCGGAACGCTCCTGCTCGATCGCGTCGAGTCGGCTGTTCACGGCGATCCGGGCCAGCGGCTCGTCGGCGAGGGCGGCGCGCAGGGCGGCGGTCAGCACGTGCTGCGTCAGGTGCAGCGGGGCGGCTTCGGTGTCGTCGAAAACGATCTCGCGCATCACCTGCTTGCGCCGCAGCGACCGCCATCCGGCCCAGCGGACGCCCCGCTCGGCGAGCGGGACGCCGGTCAGCCGCTCCATCAGCGCCGCGGTGTCCTCGCGCAGCACGACCGTGCGTGCGGCGCGCGGTTCGTCCTTGCCGGGTCCCTCGTCGAGGACGACGGACGGCACCTCCTGACGGGCCAACGCCAGGGCGAGCGTGAGCCCGACGGGCCCCGCTCCGACGATGATCACCGGGTCCACGGCGTGGCGCCCCCTGCCCGCAGCTGTGCCCTGACGGACATGTGTGAACCAGAGGTTGGGGCAGGGTGCACGATCACAGAACGTATGCAACCCATTGGCGAGGTTTGCGTCAAGCGACGGAGGCGGTGGCGATCATGCCACTGCCTCCCGACGGATCACGCAGCTTGACTGTTCGTCAGACGAAGGTCAGTCGGCTCCGGTAGCCGCGGTGCCTGCCACCGCCGCCGACGGAACCACCGCGCCGGTCGACTTCTTGCGCCGCCGCAGCCGTCCCTCCAGCCAGCTCGCGAAAGACGTGAGCGAGAAGTTGATCACGATGTAGATCAGGGCCACGATGGTGAACGAGGCGATGGTGTTGGCCCCGTAGTAGGCGCTCATCGTGTTCGCGGAGGCCAGCAGTTCGGGGAAGGTGAGGACCGCTCCGCCCAGTGCCGTGTCCTTCACGATCACGACCAGCTGGCTGACGATCGCCGGGAGCATCGCGGTGACCGCCTGCGGCAGCAGGATGAGCCGCATCACCTGGTTCTTGCGCAGGCCGATCGCCATCGCGGCCTCGGACTGGCCCTTGGGCAGGGCGAGGATGCCCGCACGGACGATCTCCGCCAGGACCGACGCGTTGTACAGCACGAGTCCGGTGACGACTGCGTACAGCGGACGGTCGTCCGAAGGGACATTGGTGTAATCGGCGTACCAGGCGTTCCCGAAGATCATCAGGACCAGTACCGGGATGGCCCGGAAGAACTCGACGACGGCCGCGGCCGGCACGCGTATCCACGCGTGGTCCGAGAGACGGGCGATGCCCAGTGTGGCGCCCAGCGGGAGCGCGATGACCATGGCCAGCGCGGCGGCCTTCAACGTGTTCTGCAGACCTGGCCAGATGTACGCCGAGTACGCCTCGGAGCCGCTGAAGAACGGCTTCCACAGCACCCAGTCCAGCTGACCCTTGTCGTCGAGGGACGTGTACACCCACCACAGCAGGGCAGCGAGGGCGACCAGGAAGCCCGCTGTGTACAGGAGGTTGCGCCGCTTGGCGCCCGGGCCCTGGGCGTCGTACAGGACCGAACTCATCGCTTCACCGCCACCTTCTTGCCCACCCAGCCGAGGAGCAGACCGGTCGGCAGGGTCAGACAGCAGAACCCGAAGGCGATGACCGCGGAGATCAACAGCAGCTGTGCCTCCTTCTCCACCATCTCCTTCATCACATACGCCGCCTCAGCGACGCCGATCGCGGCTGCCACCGTCGTGTTCTTCGTCAACGCGATCAGCACGTTGGTCAGCGGGCCGACGGCCGCGCGGAAGGCCTGGGGCAGCACGACCAGGCCCAGCACCTGGGTGAAGCTCAGGCCGATGGCCCGGGCCGCCTCCGCCTGGCCGACCGGAACCGTGTTGATGCCGGAGCGGATCGCCTCGCAGACGAAGGCCGACGTGTAGACGATCAGACCGAGCACGGCCAGCCGGAAGTTGCTCGTATCGATCTTGTCCGATCCCAGGGTGATGCCCAGCGTGTCCTTCAGGCCGAGCGAGGTGAACAGGATGATCACCGTGAGCGGGATGTTCCGCACGATGTTCACGTAGGCGGTGCCGAAACCGCGCATCAGCGGCACCGGGCCCACCCGCATGGCGGCCAGCAGGGTGCCCCAGACCAAAGAGCCCACGGCCGACAGCAGCGCCAGCTGCACCGTCGTCCAGAAGGCGCCCAGCACGTCGTAACTTCCTAGAAAGTCGAACACGATCTCCCGCGCTTCCGCGTGTATGGAAGGGATGCCCGAGTGCGCCGCCCCTGAGGACGGCGCACCCGACGGGCGCTGCCTCAGCTCTTGATGTCACCGATCTTCGGGGCGGGCTCGTTCTTGTAGCCGGCCGGGCCGAAGTTCTTGTCCACGGCCTTCTTCCAGGAACCGTCGGAGACCATCTCCTCCAGAGCCTTGTTGATCTTGGCCTTGAGGTCGCTGCCCTTCTTGACGCCGATGCCGTAGTTCTCGTTCGTCATTTTGAAGCCGCCGAGCTTGAACTTGCCCTTGAACTGCGACTGGGAGGCGTAACCGGCGAGGATCGAGTCGTCGGTGGTCAGCGCGTCGATCGCCTTGTTCTGCAGACCGGTCAGGCACGCGGAGTACGTGGGGTACTCCTGCAGCTGGGCCTTGGGCGCCAGCTTGTCGTGGACGTTCTGCGCCGACGTCGAGCCGGTGACCGAACACAGCTTCTTCTTGTTGAGGTCCGCCGGCGACTTGATGGTGTTGTCGTCCGCGCGGACCAGCACGTCCTGGTGGGCCAGCAGGTACGGGCCGGCGAAGTCCACCAGCTTCTGGCGCTCGGGGGTGATCGAGTAGGAGGCGGCGATGAAGTCGACGTCGCCGCGCTTGAGCAGGGTCTCGCGGTCGGCGCTCTTGGACTCCTTCCACTCGATCTGGTCGGCGTTGTAACCGAGCTTCTTGGCGACGTACGTGGCCACGTCGACGTCGAAGCCCGAGTAGCCCTGGGGGGTCTTCTGGCCGATGCCGGGCTGGTCGAACTTGATGCCGATGGCGATCTTGTTGCCACCGCCGGAGGAACCGCCGTCGTCCTTCTTGTTCGAGCTGCACGCCGTGGCGGCCACGGAGAGGGCGAGTACGGCGGCCGAGGCGGCGGTGACCTTGCGGAGCTTCATCGTGAACATCCTTTGAGTGGTGAGGAACGCGGTCCGTGAGGGACGGGCGGCCCCGGGACGTCCGGGGCGTACGGGCTCGGTGCCGTCAGTGGTGCAGGATCTTCGAGAGGAAGTCCTTGGCCCGGTCACTGCGCGGATTGCTGAAGAACTGGTCGGGCGCAGCCTGTTCGACGATCCGGCCGTCGGCCATGAAGACCACACGGTTTGCAGCCGATCGTGCGAAACCCATCTCGTGGGTGACGACGATCATCGTCATGCCGTCGCGGGCGAGTTGCTGCATGACCTCGAGGACCTCGTTGATCATCTCGGGGTCCAGGGCCGAGGTCGGCTCGTCGAAGAGCATGACCTTCGGGCCCATGGCCAGGGCGCGCGCGATGGCGACGCGCTGCTGCTGACCGCCGGAGAGTTGTGCCGGGTACTTGTCGGCCTGGGTGCCCACGCCGACCCGGTCGAGCAGGGCGCGGGCCTTCTCCTCCGCCTGCTTCTTGTCGGTCCTGCGGACCTTGATCTGGCCCAGCATCACGTTCTCGAGCACGGTCTTGTGCGCGAAGAGGTTGAAGGACTGGAAGACCATCCCGACGTCCGCCCGTAGCCGGGCCAGTTCCTTGCCCTCCTGGGGCAGCGGCTTTCCGTCGATCGTGATGGTGCCGGAATCGATCGTCTCCAGGCGGTTGATGGTGCGGCACAGGGTGGACTTTCCGGACCCGGAGGGTCCGATGACCACCACGACCTCGCCGCGGGCGATCGTCAGATCGATGTCCTGGAGTACGTGCAACGCGCCGAAGTGCTTGTTGACGCTCTGCAGGACGACCAGGTCGCCGGTCGCGGCCACGTCTTCCTTGACCACCGATACTTTGGTCATCGCTTTCGGGCTCCGTCCTCCTCGGTTTCGGAGGAATGTAGTGACCCCGAATGACCTGCGTCATTACATCTGAGGGGAATCTGAGCATCACGATCCGATAGCAATCGGACACGTGTTGTAGCAGTTGGGGCGGGGCCGCGTATCGGCCGGGTAACGGAACCGGCGGGCAACCGGAACCCTCTTGACGCCATCATCGTCCATCAGCGTGACTGCCTTGATGCACACACGCGCGTGCGCGCGTTTTCTACAAGCCGACAACGAACCAGGACCGTACGACCGCTGAACCGGAGGGGGCCGGAATGAGACTGCTGCTCGTCGAGGACGACAACCACGTCGCCGCCGCGCTCTCCGCGGTCCTCGCCCGGCACGGCTTCCACGTCACGCACGCCCGCAGTGGCGAGGAGGCCCTCCAGGCGCTCGTCCCGGAAGGGCCCGGCTTCGGCGTGGTCCTGCTCGACCTGGGCCTGCCCGACCAGGACGGATACGAGGTCTGCGGCAAGATCCGCAAGCGCACCAGCACCCCGGTGATCATGGTCACCGCTCGCTCCGACGTCCGCTCCCGCATCCACGGCCTCAACCTCGGCGCCGACGACTACGTGGTGAAGCCGTACGACACCGGGGAACTGCTCGCCCGGATCCACGCCGTCAGCCGGCGCACCGCGCACGACGACGCCGTACCGGGCGCCGATCACGCGCTGCGCCTCGGTCCCGTGCACATCGAACTGCCCACCCGCCAGGTCAGCGTCGACGGTTCGGTTGTCCAACTGACCCGCAAGGAGTTCGACCTTCTCGCGCTGCTCGCCCAGCGCCCCGGCGTCGTCTTCCGGCGGGAGCAGATCATCAGCGAGGTCTGGCGCACCAGCTGGGAGGGCACGGGCCGCACCCTGGAGGTGCACGTGGCCTCCCTGCGCGCCAAGCTGCGCATGCCCGCGCTGATCGAGACCGTACGCGGCGTCGGCTACCGGCTCGTCGCCCCGGCCGCGTAGCGGGGACGGGTGCGCACACGTCTGCTGCCGCTGCTCATCGTCCTGATGGCGGCCGTGCTGCTCGCACTGGGTGTTCCGCTCGCCGTCAGCGTGGCCGCGGCCCAGCAGCAGAAGGTGGTCGTCGACCGGATCGACGACACGGCGCGCTTCGCGGCACTCGCCCAGTTCGTCACCGACGGGCCCACCGGCTCACCGCTGACGACCGAGGACGAGCGCAAGGAGACGCTGCGCCGCGAGCTCACCAGCTACTACGGGGTCTACGGCATCCGCGCGGGCGTCTTCTACCGCAACGGCGCGGCGATGGCCAACGCGCCGTACGACTGGTTCCTGCCCCCGAGCGGCGAGTTGCGGGAGGCGTTCGGCGAGGCGCTGCTCAGCCGGCGCAGCCATGACCCCGAGCAGGTGTGGCCCTGGCAGCACAGCCGCCTGATCGTCGCGTCGCCGGTGATCCGGGACGGCGACGTCGTGGCGGTCGTGGTCACCGACTCGCCCACCGGGCCGATGCGTTCGCGGACGCTGCGCGGCTGGGTGCTCATCGGGGCCGGTGAGATCGCCGCGATGCTGCTGGCCGTGGGCGCGGCGCTCCGGCTGACCGGGTGGGTGCTCAGGCCCGTGCGCGTCCTCGACGCCACCACCCACGACATCGCCACCGGGCGGCTGAAGTCCCGGGTCGCGGTGGCCGGCGGACCGCCGGAACTCCGCAGGCTGGCCCGGTCGTTCAACGAGATGGCGGACAACGTCGAGGACGTGCTGGAGCAGCAGCGCGCCTTCGTCGCCGACGCCTCGCACCAGCTGCGCAACCCGCTCTCGGCGCTGCTGCTGCGCATCGAACTGCTCGCCCTCGAACTGCCCGAGGGCAACGAGGAGATCGCCTCGGTCCGCACCGAGGGCAAGCGCCTCGCGCAGGTCCTGGACGACCTGCTCGACCTGGCGCTGGCCGAGCACGCCGAGGCGGACCTGCGGCTGACGGACATCGGCCGGCTGGCCGCCGAGCGGCTGGCGGCATGGTCGCCGGCGGCCGAGGCCAAGGGGGTGCGGCTGACCGGCGACTGCCCGCCGACCACCGCCTGGGCCGACCCGATCACGCTCTCCAGCGCGCTGGACGCGGTGATCGACAACGCGGTGAAGTTCACACCGGAGGACGGCACTGTCACGGTGACCGTCGCCTCCAACGGCGAGATCTCGACGGTCGTGGTCACCGACACCGGTCCCGGCCTCACCGACGAGGAACTCGCCCGCGTCGGCGACCGGTTCTGGCGCAGCGGCCGCCACCAGAACGTGAAGGGCTCCGGTCTCGGCCTCTCCATCACCCGCACCCTCCTGGCGGCGGGCGGCGGTTCCCTCGACTGTGAGCACCACGACCCGCACGGCCTGCGGGTGACGGTGACGGTGCCCAGGAGCGGCTCGGCGGCGTAGGACGGGTGACGGGTCGTCGGCCGAGGGCGGAGTCACGGCCTCACTGAGCTACGGCTTCACCGGGCTACGGCTTCACAGAGCTACGGCTTCGTCGAGTCACGGCTTCACCGACCGGTAGTACCGCCGCGCCCCCTCATGCAGCGTGAGCGGGTCGGTGTAGATGGCGGTGCGGAGGTCGACCAGTTGGGCGGAGTGGACGTGGGCGCCGATGTCGTCGCGGCTCTTGATGACGGTTCGGGTGACCCACTCGGTCAGCCGGGGGTCCATGTCCTTGCGGGTCATCAGCAGGTTGGACACCGCGATGGTCGCCACCGTGGACCCCTGCTGGACGGACGGGTAGGCCGACTCGGGCATGTTGGTGGCCCGGTAGTAGCGCGCTTCGTCGCCCTCGGCGTGGAGCTTGGTGACCAGGTCACCGTCGATCGGGACGAACCTGAAGTCGAACGTCCTGGTCAGCTGCGCCAGCCCGTTCGTCGGCAGCCCGCCGGACCAGAAGAACGCGTCGATCTTTCCCTGCTCCAGCCCGTCGGGCCCGGTGTCGATGCCGTCGGACACCGGCGTGATGTCCTTCTCGGGGTCGATCCCCGAGGCCCTGAGCAACCGGTTGGCGATCAGCCGCACGCCCGAGTTGGGCAGCCCTATGGACACCCGCTTGTGCTTCAGGTCGGAGACGGTCCTCACGTCCGAGTCGCGCGGCACGATGAGCTGCACGTAGTCGTCGTACAGCCGGGCCACACCGCGCAGCTGCCCGGCACCGCCGGGGTGCTGGTACTCGTACGCCTCCACCGCGTCGGCCGCCGCGATGGTGAAGTCGGCCTTCCCGGTCGCCACCCGCCGCACGTTCTCCTGGGAACCGGCACTGTTCAGCAGCTTCACCGTCAGCCCCGGCATGTCCCTGTCCAGCTCGGTGCGCAGCCGCTCGCCGTATTCCTGGTAGACCCCGCGGGGCGTGCCGGTGCTGAAGACGATCGTCCCGCCCGGCGGTTCCTCGCCCAGGGGCAGCAGCCACCACAGCAGCAGCGCGAAGGCGACGAAGCCGGCGGCCGCGCCCTGGAGCGCCCGGCGCCTGCCGATACGGGGGAACACCTTGGACATGCGCGCGATCCTGCCAGTCGTCCGGAGTCCTGACCAGCGCCGGGCTCACGGCGGGCGTTGTCGGTGGCGGCCGCTAGAGTCGCGGCATGACCAGCTCCTCGCCCGCCGACCTCGTCCGTGAGTTCCACCTGGCCTTCGGCCTCGATACCCGCAACAGGCCGACGGAGGTGTCCCCCGAGCTGGCCGCGCACCGCGGGGACCTGCTTGCCGAGGAGGCCGCGGAGGTCGCCGAGGTCTCGGTCGTCGGCCCGCTCGACCGGCTCGCGCACGAACTGGCCGACGTGGTCTACGTGGCCTATGGCACGGCCCTGGTCCACGGCATCGACCTGGACGCGGTGATCGCCGAGGTCCACCGCTCCAACATGAGCAAGCTGGGGCCCGACGGCCAGGTCGCCCGACGGGCCGACGGCAAGGTCCTCAAGGGCGAGCACTACGAGGCGCCGGACGTGTCGGCCGTCCTGCGCCGCCAGGGATGGATACCCGGCGGCGCCTGACGTCGCCTCAGAGCGAGTCGCCCGCCAGCTGCCACTCACGGTGCAGCACGCCCAGCGGAATGCTCCGCTGGAGGACGGGGGTACCGAAGACGGACAACTGCAGGCGCAGGGTGCCGGACAGGTCCACGCCGCCGTACAGGCCCCATGTGCCGGTGGTCTTCGCTCCGGTGGTGTCCGACGATGCCTGCACCGTCCCGGAGGCCTCGCCGCGCAGGTACGGCGCCAGGTCGGCCGTGACACCCACGGTGCCGTAGAGACCGACCGAGGCCTCGGCGCCGAGCGCGGTCTTCACGTTCCCGGCGGTGGTCACCGAGGTCCGCACCGGTGTGCTCGTCATGTCGGAGGCGCTCACCGGCGTCCAGCCCTTGCCCGCGCCGAAGGTGCCGCCGGCCTTGAAGTCGCCCTTGAGGCTCTGCTCCACGTCGACGGTGACCTTGCCGTCGGCGCTGATCTGGAAGTAGCAGGTCAGGTCGAGGTTGACGACGACCGGGACGGGGCCGACCTGCAGCACCGGGTCGGCGTGCAGCTTCGCGAAGGGGATCCGCAGTGGCGTGGTGGTGGAGGCGGCGGCACGGCCCTTGACGGCCCAGCCGGAGGTCCAGTCGCCGGACACGCCCAGGTACGCGGAGCCGGGCGCGGCGTCGGTGCCCTCGCCGCCGTACCTGAAGTCGACCTGCGGAGCGACCTGTACGAAGCCGGACACCGAGGCCGCTGCCGACACCGGAGCGCCCTCGGCCGTTGGCACCTCGGCGGAGACGTCGAGCCGCAGGCTGCCCAGTGGCACCGTGGCGCCCTTGGGGCCGACGTGCACATCACCGGCCCTGGACCAGGAGACCTTGACGTCGGGCAACAGCTTGTCGACGTCGAAGGAGGCCGGGTCGACGGGCACGGTGCCCTTCGCCGTGTCGTCGCCGAGCAGGGCGTTGAGCGTGGCGGGTTCGGTCTGCACCTCTGTTCCCCTGTCCGTCTCGCCGATCACCTTGGTGACCTTGGCGAGCAGACCGTCCGGGGCACCGGGCGCCGGGGCGCTCGCGATGACGTCACCCACGGCGGCCTCGTGCTGGGCGGCGGAGGCGCTGGGAGAGGGGGAGGAGGCGGACGAGGAGGAGGCCGAGGGGGACGTGGCCGGCGGGGAGGGGGAAGTCGACTTCTTCCCTTGGGAGATGACGGCCCGTCGGGTCCTGCTGTCGTACGAACTGATGGCGAGCGTGGTCTTGTGCGCCGGCCTGCCCGAGCCGGCCGGACCCGCCGCCGCGGTGGCGGTGGCGGTGGGAGCGGCGGCGACGGTGAGCGAGTGGTACGCCGCGTCCGTGGCGGTGTCGTCCGGGCTCTGGGTCTCCTGGCTTCGGGCGGCGGCAGGCTGCTCGGCCTGCGACGCGGGCGAGGAGCAGCCTGCGGCGAAAAGGAGGGCGGTCACGGCGAAGGCGGGCATGAGGGCATGCGTGTGCCTCGTGCGTCTGCGCAAGGTGAGTCCTGAGGGTGGGGGTGGCAAGGAGGTACCGGCGGACGGCGAGCGACGTGTCGTACTGGCCGGTAACTCGGTGACGGGCCATGAGCATGCCATGGTCCGCACAGTGGACCCACATAATCCGGCCGCATCCCAACGTGACCTGACCCACGGCGACTTCAGGCCGCGTCGGTGGCCGGATGCCGCCTGAGTATCCGTACTCAGGCCCCAGGGTTCCGCGGACCGAACACTGGTGCCATGACGACGGCACCCCGGATGGAATGATGATCGGTGACAGGGCGACGGCGGTCCGAGGAAGCCGGTGTGAATCCGGCGCGGTCCCGCCACTGTGATCGGTGAGCGAAGTCCCGACAGGCCACTGCCCCCAGACGGGCGGGAAGGCCGGGACGGGCGACGACCCGAGAGCCAGGAGACTCACGCGGTCGCCTCCTCGACGGACACCGGGGCGGATCTCCCCGGGAGGGGAGTGATTCGGCGTGCCCGGCAAGCCGACGGAAGAGGCGTTCGACAACGAGGCGGCCATGGAGGCGGCCGTGGACGCGGCGGCCACGGAGGCGGCGGCCACGGAGGCGGCCGACCCGGCGCCGAGCCGTGTCGTCGTGTGCAGGGACTGCTGCTGCGGCAGTCCCAAGGTGTCCGGCGTCGATCACGCGGCGCAGACCGCACGTCTGCGTGCCGAGGTGCCCGTGCGCGTCTCCGCCTGCCTCGACGTGTGCGAGCAGGCCAACGTCATCGTCGTACAACCCTCCGCCGCCGGCCGGGCTGCCGGAGCCCGGCCGGTCTGGCTGGGTCTGGTCAACGACCCGGACGCGACCGAGGACATCGCTGCCTGGGTGCGCGCGGGCGGCCCCGGCGTCGTTCCCCTGCCGGACATTCTCGACCTCTACACCATCACGCCGCCGCGCCGCCGGACGGCTTCCGAGGTCCGGCGCCGCGTCGGTCCATGACCGGGAGAGGAAGATCACGCCCGGTGACGCGGTCTTGGACATGCACGCGTCACGCGATACGGTCTGTCCGGTATCGACGACGGTACGACGGAAGCCGGTGGGAGTCCGGCACGGTCGCGCCACTGTGAGCGAGCGCCCTGGGCGGCTCGTGAGTCAGACCCGTGGCCGTCGTCCTGTGCACCACCGAGATGGGACGCGAACTCCCAGAGGAGGCCCTGCCATGGCGCAGACCGTCGCCCAGCCGACAGCCACCACCCCCGTCGTTCCCGCCAAGCTGCCGCTGAAGACGATCGCTCCGTGGGCGGTCTTCTTCGGTGTCCTGATGCTGGTCCTGCTCTACTTCGTCGGCGCCGAGCAGGGCGCCACGTCCGTGCTCAACGGCACGGACGTCCACGAGTGGGTCCACGACGCCCGTCACCTGCTCGGTTTCCCCTGCCACTGACGCCAGGGGCGCCGCACACCCGTGAACTCCGCTCCCTGCGCTCCACCGCCGGTCGCGCCACCGGCGTCCTGGTCTACGGCGTTGCCTTCGGCGGCATCGCCGCGCTCGCTTTCTGCTTCGCGCTCGGCCGCGTGGGCCGTTTCTCCCTGCGGGCGACCGCGCTGCTGCTGTCCGGCCTCGTCCTCGTGACCGGCCTCGCGTACGCCTTCCTGCCGGTCGTCAACGAGGTGCCGAAGGACTTCCCGGCCACCCTGCTGTGGCGGTTCCGGCTCTCCGCGCCGGCCATCCAGACCGTCCTGTGGGGCGGCTTCGGCCTGCTTTTCGGCGAGTTGGCCGAGCGGCTGCTGCATCCGAAGCCCGCGACCTCCGGGTCGGGGCGGGCAGTTCCCGCTGCGCACTGAACCCGTCAGGACATGAGAGGGGGCTGGGCGTCCCCTCGACCACCGACCGTGCGAGGCCGCTCGGCAACGGGCCGTCGGCAGACGCCGCAGGAGAGCGGTTCTCACCGGACTCGCGGCGGTGGCGGCCGCCCTGACGGTCCTGACCTCCCTCGCCGTCGTCCAGACCGCCCGCGCCCGCGAGGCGGGAGTCGTCTTCGGCCCTGACGGCCGACGGGTCGCCGGCGCCTCGACCGACGGCGCCGTATGTGTGCGCCGCGCCGACGGCACGGGCGAGCCCGTGGTGCTGCGGGCCACGACGGCACGGCGCAAGGCGTGTCCTTCAGCCCCGACGGCCACAGGGTGGCGAGCCTCGGCGACGACGGAACCGTACGTGTCCGGAGCGCGGACAGCGGCACCAATCCGCTCGCCCGGCACGGCAAAGCACCACCCGACAGCTCACCGCGGAGCAACGAGCGACCTGTCCGGGGGCCGGGCAGGCCACGGTCCGGGCGTCGGGCGCCGGGCGCCGTGAGCCACCGATCAAGGTCTCCGGCAGCCGGGCCCCGGGGAGCGCCTACCCTTGACCCATGACCAGCAGCAGCGACCGGAGCCCCGCAGTGGACGTTCAAGCACCCAAGAGCTACGAGATCCGCACCTACGGGTGCCAGATGAACGTCCACGACTCCGAGCGATTGTCCGGGCTGCTCGAAGAGGCCGGGTACGTGCGCGCCCCCGAGGGCTCCGACGGGGACGCGGACGTCGTGGTCTTCAACACCTGCGCCGTGCGTGAGAACGCCGATAACCGGCTCTACGGAAACCTCGGCCGCCTCGCGCCGAGGAAGGCCCAGCGCCCCGGGATGCAGATCGCGGTCGGCGGCTGTCTGGCACAGAAGGACCGCGACACGATTGTGAAGAAGGCGCCCTGGGTGGACGTCGTCTTCGGTACGCACAACATCGGCAAACTGCCGGTCCTGCTGGAGCGTGCCCGCGTCCAGGAAGAGGCGCAGGTCGAGATCGCCGAGTCGCTGGAGGCGTTCCCCTCCACGCTGCCGACGCGCCGGGAGAGCGCGTACGCGGCCTGGGTCTCGATCTCCGTCGGCTGCAACAACACCTGCACCTTCTGCATCGTCCCGGCGCTGCGCGGCAAGGAGAAGGACCGCCGCACCGGCGACATCCTCGCCGAGATCGAGGCCCTGGTCGGCGAGGGCGTCTCCGAGATCACGCTGCTCGGCCAGAACGTCAACGCGTACGGCTCCGACATCGGCGACCGCGAGGCCTTCAGCAAGCTGCTGCGCGCCTGCGGGAGCATCGAGGGCCTGGAGCGGGTCCGTTTCACCTCCCCGCACCCTCGCGACTTCACCGACGACGTGATCGCGGCCATGGCCGAGACGCCGAACGTGATGCCGCAGCTCCACATGCCGCTCCAGTCCGGCTCGGACACCATCCTGAAGGCGATGCGACGCTCCTACCGCCAGGACCGCTACCTGGGGATCATCGAGAAGGTCCGCGCCGCCATCCCGCACGCCGCGATCACCACCGACATCATCGTGGGCTTCCCCGGCGAGACCGAGGAGGACTTCGAGCAGACGCTGCACGTGGTGCGCGAGGCGCGGTTCGCGCAGGCGTTCACCTTCCAGTACTCCAAGCGCCCCGGCACCCCGGCCGCCACCATGGAGAACCAGATTCCCAAGGAGGTCGTCCAGGCGCGTTACGAGCGCCTCGTCGCCCTCCAGGAGGAGATCTCCTGGGAGGAGAACAAGAAGCAGGTCGGCCGCACTCTTGAGCTGATGGTCGCCGAGGGCGAGGGCCGCAAGGACGGTGCCACGCACCGCCTCTCCGGCCGCGCCGCCGACAACCGCCTGGTCCACTTCACCAAGCCGGAGCAGGAAGTACGCCCCGGCGACGTGGTCACCGTGGAGATCACCTACGCCGCCCCGCACCACCTCCTCGCCGAGGGGGCCGTCCTCGACGTGCGCCGCACGCGCGCGGGTGACGCGTGGGAGAAGCGCAACGCGGCGGAGGCGGCGAAGCCGGCCGGCGTGATGCTCGGCCTGCCGAAGATCGGCGTCCCGGCGCCGCTCCCGGCCGCGACGAGCGCCTGCGGCTGCGACTGATCCGACGAGCCCCTGCGGCTGCGACCGATCCGACAGGAGGGCACGTCGGGGAGGGACGCCGGGACGCTGTACGGCGTTACGCTGCCGATCGTGCTTGTCGCCGCCGCAGTCTGCCCCTGCCCGCCGCTCCTCGTGCCCGTCGTCGCCGCGGGTGCCGCGTCCGAGCTGGACGCGGCGCGCTTCGCGTGCACGGACGCGCTCGGGGTGCTCGCGGCCGCCCGGCCCGACCGGCTGGTGGTCGTCGGGCCCGCAGGGCGGAGCGGGCGCGGCCGCCATCCGCAGGGCACCCGGGGTTCCTTCCGCGGCTTCGGCGTCGACCTCGACGTACGGCTGGGCCCGAAGCAGGGAGCGGAGTCCGAGCGCGAGCTGCCGCCGTCGCTCGCCGTGGCCGCGTGGCTGCTGGAGAGGACCGGCTGGGCGGGTGCCCCGATCGAGGGTCTCGGTGTGGGAGAAACGCTCGCGCCCGAGCGGTGCATCGAAGCCGGAAGAGAGATCGGGGCACAGGCCGGGCGGGTGGCGCTGCTGGTGATGGGCGACGCCAGCGCGTGCCGCACGGTGAAGGCGCCGGGCTACCTGGACGAGCGGGCGGCACCCTTCGACGCCGAGGTCGCGCGTGCGCTGGGTTCGGCGGACCTGGCGGCGCTGAAGTTTCTCGACGCCGAGCTGGCCCAGGGGCTGAAGGCCTCCGGCCGTGCCCCCTGGCAGGTCCTCACGGGCGCGGCCGAGGGCGCGAGCCTCACTGGCGCGCTGCTGTACGAGGACGCGCCGTACGGGGTGGGGTACATGGTCGCCGCCTGGTCATAGGCCGCGCGGTCGGAAGGCGGGCGGCGGGCGGCCGGGAGCCCTCACGCTCGTCGGCCGTCCGCCGATCCATACGCCGCTCAGGAAGCCGGCGGCGGCGTCTCGGACTGCGGCGTCGTGCCGTCGCCCTGCTCGGGGCCACTCTTGTGTGCGAGCCGGTCCATGGCGCCCTTGGCCTTGCCCGTACCCGTGTGGATCTTGTCGCTGTACTTGCCCTTGGTCTTCTCGTCGACGACCTTCGCGGCCTTGTCGAGACCGTGCTGGATCTTGTCGATCGTGTCCCCGTGCTGGTGCGCGAGATCCGACACCTTGTGCTTGGCAGGGACGAGCTTGGCCTTCAAGTTGTCCAAGAGATGCATGATCCACCTTCCCTCTTCCTTCGCGGGGCAGCTATGTGCGGGCGCCGTCACCGGCCTCGTCGTCGGCGGCCTCCACGGCCGACTGCTGCTTCGGAATCTCGGCGCTCACGGCGGCGGAACTCCCGGCCACGACGGCCCCGGATCCCGCCGCGTCCTCGTCGCCGTCCCTTGCCGCCTCCGTCGCCTCAGCCGCTTCCTCCGCCTTCTCCTCCACGTTCTCCGCAGCTTTGCCCGCAGCTTCGTCCGCCGATTCCTTCACCGTTTCCTTCACCGCTTCTTCCGGCTCGGCCCCGCCCGGCTCCACGCCGGCCTGTGCCTCGGCGGCCGAGACCGCCTCCGTCGCCTTCGACTTCCCCAGAAGTCGCGCAAACACGCCCATTTCCACTCCATACGTTACTCGTGCGGGCGAAATCCCGCGTCACCCGGAGCGTCCGTTTGCGTCGCCCGGGTCACCGCCACTCGAAACCGGCGGCCGGCACCTCGCAACGGGCAACGACGTCGACGACGGGCCGTCACGTAACTCGTTCGAGACGCGGCCGTGGCGTTTGCGAGACTGGTGCGGTGAGCAGCGCATCCCCCGCCCCCCGAGTCATCGCCGTCGTCGGTCCCACTGCGGCCGGAAAGTCCGATCTAGGCGTTTTTCTGGCCCAGCAACTCGGCGGCGAGGTCGTCAACGCCGACTCGATGCAGCTCTATCGCGGGATGGACATCGGTACCGCCAAACTGACGCCGGAGGAGCGCGCGGGCGTCCCGCACCACCTGCTGGACATCTGGGACGTGACCGTCACGGCCTCCGTCGCCGAGTACCAGAAGCTGGCCCGCGCCAGGATCGACGACCTGCTCTCCCAGGGGCGGTGGCCGATCCTCGTCGGCGGCTCCGGCCTGTACGTCCGCGGAGCCGTCGACAACCTGGAGTTCCCCGGCACCGACCCCGAGGTGAGGGCCCGGCTGGAGGCGGAGCTCGCGCTGCGCGGCTCCGGGGCGCTGCACGCGCGTCTTGCCGCCGCCGATCCCGACGCCGGACGGGCGATCCTGCCCAGCAACGGCCGTCGTATCGTCCGGGCTCTCGAGGTGATCGAGATCACCGGCCAGCCGTTCACCGCCAACCTCCCGGGCCACGACTCCGTCTACGACACCGTCCAGATCGGCGTCGACGTGGCCCGCCCCGAGCTGGACGAGCGCATCGCTCGCCGGGTCGACCGGATGTGGGAGGCGGGGCTCGTGGACGAGGTGCGCGCGCTGGAGGCGCAGGGCCTGCGCGAGGGGCGTACGGCGTCGCGCGCGCTCGGCTACCAGCAGGTGCTCTCGGCGCTCTCCGGGGAGTGCACCGACGACGAAGCGCGGGCCGAGACCGTCCGCGCCACCAAGCGCTTCGCGCGCCGTCAGGATTCGTGGTTCAGGCGGGATCCGAGGGTGCACTGGTTGAGTGGGGCCGCGGCGGACCGCACGGAACTTCCGCATCTCGCGATGGCGTTGGTGGAACGACCGGTTACAGCCTGATCACGTCATGGCATCGGGATGCGCCGCCGGTCATCGAGGCCTCCGACGCCGTGCCATCATCGAGCTTCGATCGACCAAGTGGAGTCCTAGTTGGGAGGGCGCGTGGCGATGGAGGCCGGCCCTCGCGACACCGCAGAAGCGGCACAGGACGCCGAGCACATCGGTGTCGGCGGTGTCGAACCGGAACGAGGCGAGAGCCATCTGAGTGCCGACGGACCCGACGAGACGCCGGGCGGTGTGACCGACGACGGTCCGGAGCCCGAGGAGATGTTCGCCGGCGGGCCGGAGGTCGAGGTCGAGCTGCGTCCGCAGTGGCGGCTGCGCATCTGGCAGCTCGCGCCCATCGTGGGCCTGGCCGCGGTCGGCTCCCTGATGTTCGCCTTCCCGCTCGCCTTCGACTTCGGTGACAGCGGCGCGGTCATCGCCATGCTGGGCCTGCTGATCTGTTGCTGCGCCGCCGGCTGGGGCATGATGGCCGCCCGCCGCGTGGGCTACACCTGGCCGGGCCTGCCCCCGCGGGGCTCCGGGCGCAGACCCGACTGGCGGGTCGCCCTCGGCTACGTCCTGCTGGTGGCCGTGGTCGCGGTCCTCGCCGTGTGGCGCGTGGCCCGGCTGCGCTGACCGCAGCCTCGCCCCTTCGGGACGGCCGTCCTGGTTCTTCGGGACGGTCACCCGGCCCTTGGGACGATCACCCCGGCCCGCGGTACGCCGCGGCCGTCCCGGGCCACCGGGGATGTCGTGCCGACCCCGTACGATCGAGGGATGAGCACGCGGATCGCCTTCCTCAAGGGTCACGGCACAGAGAACGACTTCGTGATCGTTCCGGACACCGAGAACGTCATCGAGCTGACTCCGGCCGCCGTGGCCGCCCTGTGCGACCGCCGTGCCGGCATCGGCGGTGACGGGGTGCTGCACGTCGTGCGGTCCGCCGCGCACCCGGAGGCCGCGGAGATGGCGGCCGACGCGGAGTGGTTCATGGACTACCGCAACGGCGACGGCTCGATCGCGGAGATGTGCGGCAACGGTGTCCGTGTGTTCGCGCGCTACCTCCAGCACGCCGGACATGTGGCCGAAGGGGACATCGCGATCGCCACGCGCGCGGGCGTCAAGACCGTCCACATCGCCAAGGACGGAGACGTCACCGTCGGCATGGGCCGTGCGCGCCTCCCCGAAGGGGACGTCATGGTGAGTGTCGGCGAGCGCAGCTGGCCCGCGCGCAACGTGAACATGGGCAACCCGCACGCCGTCGCTTTCGTCGACGACCTCGCGCACGCCGGTGACCTGTACTCCCAGCCGCCGTTCAGCCCTGCCGCCGCCTACCCCGACGGGGTCAACATCGAGTTCGTGGTGGACCGCGGCCCGCGCCACGTCGCGATGCGCGTGCACGAGCGAGGCTCCGGCGAGACCCGCTCCTGCGGCACGGGCGCCTGCGCCGTCGCCGTGGCCGCCGCACGCCGGGACGGCGCCGACCCGTCCGCCACCGGCACTCCGGCGACCTACACCGTGGATGTGCCCGGCGGACGCCTCGTCATCACGGAGCGGCCGGACGGCGAGATCGAGATGACCGGACCGGCGGTGATCGTCGCCGAGGGCGAGATCGACGCTCAATGGCTGGAAAACGCGGTCGGCTGACCACGCGGATCGCTGCCCCGGCAGGCCTGGACACACGTATTCGCGGACCCCGGCCTCCAGGGCGGTTCGAAACCACGGCCCGCCGTGCGGCATGTGGCGCAAAATCGTAAACCTCCACATCGTCGCTCGAATGGGTGATCCGTTTCACGCTCGGCGAGAGGCGGTCAGTCGGGCGTGATGGGCTCGGTAGCATCAAGCACCGGCACGGACGGGGGAGCATCACCAACCCTGAGCCGCGCATTCCCTGGGCTCCGTCCGCCGGTCCACGAGCCGGAGGTGCCCATGAGTGCGGAGGCCACGAACCCTGCGACCCCTGGTCCTGTAGCCCCTACAGCGGCCCGCAGGAAGGCCCGCCCCCGGATCGACCTGCGCCGACTCGGCCGTGTCGCGTTGCTCGGTCCGACCGGCCGCGACCGGCTGCCGGACGCCATCGGCCATGTCGCCGAGGCCCACCGCGCCCACTTCCCCGACGCCGACCTCGAACCGCTGCGCCGTGCCTATGTGCTGGCCGAGTCCTCGCACCGCGGCCAGATGCGCAAGAGCGGCGAGCCGTACATCACGCATCCGCTCGCCGTGACGCTGATCCTCGCCGAACTCGGCGCCGAGACCACCACCTTGACGGCCTCTCTGCTCCACGACACCGTCGAGGACACCGACGTGACGCTGGATCAGGTGGGTGAGCAGTTCGGCGAGGAGGTGCGCTATCTCGTCGACGGCGTCACGAAGTTGGAGAAGGTCGACTACGGAGCCGCCGCCGAGCCCGAGACCTTCCGCAAGATGCTCGTCGCCGCCGGAAGCGACGTCCGTGTGATGTCGATCAAACTCGCCGACCGGCTGCACAACATGCGCACCCTCGGAGTGATGCGCCCCGAGAAACAGGCCCGCATCGCCAAGGTGACCCGCGACGTCCTCATCCCGCTCGCCGAACGGCTCGGTGTCCAGGCACTGAAGACCGAACTGGAGGACCTCGTCTTCGCGATCCTCCACCCCGAGGAGTACGAACACACGCGCGAGCTGATCGCCGGGAACGCGGCACGCCCCGACGACCCCCTCGCGGAGATCGCCGACGAGGTCCGTGCGGTCCTGCGCGACTCCGACATCCAGGCCGAAGTCCTCATCCGCCCGCGCCACTTCGTCTCCGTCCACCGCGTGGCCCGCAAGCGCGGAGAGCTGCGCGCAGCCGACTTCGGCCGCCTGCTGGTCCTGGTGGGCGAGGACGCGGACTGTTACGGCGTCCTGGGGGAGCTTCACACGTGCATGACGCCCGTCATCTCGGAGTTCAAGGACTTCATCGCCGTACCGAAGTTCAACCTGTACCAGTCGCTGCACACCGCGGTGACCCGCGGCGACGGCCAGGTCGCCGAAGTGCTCATCCGCACCCACCAGATGCACAAGGTCGCCGAGGCCGGCGTCGTCGCGCTCGGCAATCCCTACGCTCCTCCTGCGGAGGAGCAGTCCCCGAGCGACGGCGAGCGCGCCGACCCCACGCGGCCCGGCTGGCTCTCCCGCCTGCTCGACTGGCAGGAGGCCGCACCAGACCCCGACACCTTCTGGTCGACCCTGCGCGAGGACCTGGCCCAGGACCGGGAGATCACCGTCTTCCGGCCCGACGGCGGCACGCTCGGCCTGCCCGAGGGCGCCACCTGTGTGGACGCCGCGTACGCCCAGTACGGCGAAGACGCGCACGCCTGCATCGGCGCCCGCGTCAACGGCCGCCTCGCGACCCTGAGCACGGTCCTGAGGGACGGCGACACCGTCCAGCTTCTGATGGGCCAGGACCCGGCCTCCGAGCCCTCCAGGGAGTGGCTGGAGCACGCGCACACCCCGGCCGCGCGCATCGCCATCCAACGGTGGCTGGCGGCGCATCCGGAGGGCGAGGCGGGGGAGTCCGGCGCCCACACCGGCCCCACAACCCGCTCGACCGACGGCACCATCACCGGCGCGGTGGTTCCCCGCACATCCGCGGGCACGACGGCCCAGGAGACCGCAGTCGGCAGGGGCGGCTCTCGCCGGACCGCCGACGGCACCGCTCGCGGCAGCGCGGAAGCCCCCGCCGCGCGCCCCCGAGGCGCCGATGTGCTCGTGGACCGGCCGGGAGCCGCCGTACGGCTCGCCGGGTGCTGCACGCCCGTACCGTCGGACGAGATCACCGGCTTCTCCGTACGCGGCGGAGTGGTGACCGTGCACCGCGTGGAGTGCGCCGCGGTGGCGCGCATGACGAGCACGGGGCGCGCGGAGGTCGCTGTGCGCTGGGGTGACACCACCGCGTGCCGGGTCACACTGGTCGCTGAATCGTTCGGCCGCCCCCATCTGCTCGCCGACCTCACCGAAGCGATCGCCCTGGAAGGCGCCGAGATCGTCTCCGCGACCGTCGAACCGCCGAGCCAGCAGCGGGTACGTCACACGTACACCCTCCAACTCCCCGACGCGGCCCACCTCCCCGCCCTCATGCGGGCGATGCGGAACGTCCCCGGCGTGTACGACGTGAGCCGGGCTCAGCACCAGAACCCGGCCCCCTCCTGAGGCAACTCGTTCGGGTGGGCCGGGCGCGCGTCGCCGCAACAGCGCCCACGCGCGCTGGTAGCGGTGGTGCATGCTGCTCACTCTCCGCACCCGGCCTCGCCGGCCGAAGAACACGGGGATCTCCCGGCACCGCACGGCGGCCCTGCTCGCCTCCGCCGTCTCCGTCTGCCTTCTGGCCGCGAGCGCCCCCGCCGCCCCCCTGGGTGTCGGCGACCGCCTCTTTCCATACCTGGGCAACCCGGGATACGACGTCGCGTCGTACGACCTCTCCTTCACCTATCCCGGCACCAACGACAAGCCCCTCCGGGCCGTCACCGTCATCGACGCCCGGACGACCGCCGACCTGGACCGCCTCAACCTCGACTTCGCGCACGGCAAGGTCGAGTCCGTCGAGGTCGACGGCCTGCCCGCCACCTTCGCCGACGCCGGCGAGGACCTGGTCGTCACTCCTCGCGTCCCGCTGCCCAAGGGCTCCTGGCTGCGGATCACCGTGCGGCACACCAGCGACCCGGTGCCCACCGAGGGCCGGGACGGCGGCTGGGTGCAGACCTCCGACGGCCTCGCCATGGCCAACCAGGCCGACGCCGCACACCTGGTGTTCCCGTGCAACGACCATCCGTCCGACAAGGCGATGTTCACCATCCGGATCACCACCCCGGACGGATACACGGCCGTGGCCAACGGACTGCCGGCCGGTGTGGACAGGGCAGGCGGCAAGACCACCTGGACGTACCGGACCCAGCACCCCATGGCCACCGAGCTCGCCCAGGTGTCCATCGGCCGCTCCGCCGTGCCGCGCCGCACCGGACCGCACGGTCTGCCCCTGCGCGACGTCGTCCCCGCCGCCGACCGCAAGGCCCTCGAACCCTGGCTCGCGAAGACCCCCGACCAGATCGCCTGGATGGAGAGCAAGGTCGGCCCCTACCCCTTCGAGACGTACGGGCTGCTCATGGCCCAGGCCTCCACCGGCTTCGAACTGGAGACGCAGACCCTCTCCCTCTTCGAGAAGGCGCTGTTCATGGAGCCCGCCCTCCCGAAGTGGTACGTCGAGTCGATCATGGTGCACGAGCTGTCCCACCAGTGGTTCGGCGACAGTGTCAGCCCGCGCGCCTGGTCCGACCTGTGGCTGAACGAGGGGCACGCCACCTGGTACGAGGCCCTCTACGCGGAGGAGAAGGCGCACAAGCCGATGGTGGACCGCATGAAGGCGGCCTACAGCGCCTCCGACGGCTGGCGCGCCGCGGGCGGCCCGCCCGCCGCCCCCAAGCCGCCCAAGGACGGCCAGAAGATCGGCATCTTCCGGCCCAACGTCTACGACGGGGCCGCGCTGGCGCTCTACGCCCTGCGTGCGGAGATCGGACGGGAGGCCTTCGAGCGGCTGGAGCGGACCTGGGTGCGCGAGCACCGGGACGGCACGGCGGGTACGGCCGACTTCGTGGGCCTGGCCTCCAGGATCGCCGGGCGCGACCTCGGCGGGTTCTTCCAGGGCTGGCTCTACGGCGAGAAGACACCGCCGATGCCGGGCCACCCGGACTGGAAGCCGACGCCGCCCGCCAAAAAGGCACAGGGCAAGCAGACACAGACCAAGGCGGCACGGACCAAGGCGGCACGGACCAAGGCGGCACGGACCAAGGAGGCACAGGCCAAGGCCGCCCCGCTCAAGGCCGCACCCGGCGAATAAGGCGGTGACGAGACGTGGCGTCCCGTGCGACCATCTTCGGGTTGGCGCGGCACGAACACGGGAATCTCCCGAGAGGCTCGTGCGTTGCCACAATGAGCGCTGTAACGGAATCCCCAACGACGTAAGGACCCAATGACCTCCTCTTCTTCCTCTTCCCAGGACACCAAGCGCTTCGCGCACGACTACCCCGAAGGTCTTCGGGCCGATGCCCTGATGGAAGAGGACGTCGCCTGGAGCCACGAGATCGACGGAGAACGGGACGGCGACCAGTTCGACCGCTCCGAGCGCGCGGCTCTGCGCCGCGTGGCGGGCCTCTCCACCGAGCTCGAGGACGTCACCGAGGTCGAGTACCGCCAGCTCCGCCTGGAGCGGGTGGTCCTCGTCGGCGTCTGGACCTCGGGGACCGTGCAGGACGCGGAGAACTCCCTCGCGGAGCTCGCGGCCCTGGCGGAGACCGCGGGCGCGCTCGTGCTCGACGGCGTGACCCAGCGTCGCGACAAGCCCGACGCGGCCACCTACATCGGCTCCGGCAAGGCCGAGGAGCTGCGGGACGTCGTGGTCGAGACGGGCGCGGACACCGTCGTCTGCGACGGTGAGCTGAGCCCCGGCCAGCTGATCCACCTCGAAGACGTCGTCAAGGTCAAGGTCATCGACCGCACGGCCCTGATCCTGGACATCTTCGCCCAGCACGCCAAGTCCCGAGAGGGCAAGGCGCAGGTCGCGCTCGCGCAGATGCAGTACATGCTGCCGAGGCTCCGAGGCTGGGGTCAGTCGCTGTCCCGTCAGATGGGCGGCGGCAAGGGCGGCGGCCTCGCCACCCGTGGTCCCGGTGAGACCAAGATCGAGACGGACCGGCGACGGATCCGCGAGAAGATGGCGAAGATGCGCCGGGAGATCGCGGAGATGAAGACCGGCCGCGAGGTCAAGCGCCAGGAGCGCAAGCGCCACAAGGTGCCGTCCGTAGCCATCGCGGGCTACACCAACGCAGGCAAGTCCTCCCTGCTCAACCGCCTCACGGGAGCCGGCGTCCTGGTCGAGAACTCCCTGTTCGCGACCCTGGACCCGACCGTCCGTCGGGCGGAGACCCCGAGCGGCCGGCTGTACACACTGGCGGACACCGTCGGTTTTGTACGGCACCTGCCGCACCACCTGGTCGAGGCGTTCCGCTCCACCATGGAGGAGGTCGGCGAATCCGACCTCATCCTGCACGTGGTGGACGGCTCGCACCCGGTGCCGGAAGAGCAGCTGGCGGCCGTACGTGAGGTGATCCGGGAGGTCGGCGCCACCGACGTACCGGAGATCGTCGTGATCAACAAGGCCGACGCGGCCGACCCGCTGGTGCTCCAGCGGCTGCTGCGGATCGAGAAGCGCTCCATCGCCGTCTCGGCCCGCACCGGCCAGGGCATGGACGAGCTGCTCGCCCTGATCGACAACGAGCTGCCGCGGCCGTCCGTCGAGATCGAGGCGCTCGTGCCGTACACCCACGGCAAGCTGGTCGCCCGTGCCCACACCGAGGGCGAGGTGATCTCCGAGGAGCACACCGCGGAGGGCACGCTGCTCAAGGTGCGGGTGCACGAGGAACTGGCGGCGGAGCTGGCACCGTACGTGCCCACTCCCGCGGTCTGACCCGCAGAGCCCGAAGGCCCGCCCCCGTTCGTCACGGGAGCGGGCCTTCGGCGCTTCGGCGTGGCTACCGACCGGCGAACTTCTTGCTGACCGAGTCGTAGACGCCCTTGGCCACGTCACCCAGGCGCGGACCCGCCAGCCACCCCGACTTCACCGGGCCGATGGAGGTGTTGGACACGAGCGCCGGCTTGCCGTCCGAGCCCGTCTCCACCCAGCCGCCGCCGGACGAACCACCGGTCATGGTGCAGCCGATGCGGTACATCGTCGGGTCCGAGTCGCTGAGCGACAGCCGACCCGGCTTGTCCTTGCACTGGTACAGCAGCTGGCCGTCGTACGGCGCCGCCGCCGGGTAGCCGGTCGCCGTGATGCTCTGCACCTTCGGCACGGCGGGGGCGTTGAAGTTCACCGGCAGCGCCGAACCGACCGTCTCCTCCAGGGACTTGCCGCCGTGGCCCTGCTCGGGCGTCACATGGATCACGGAGTAGTCGTACGAGGCGCCGTCGCCGCCCGTCTCACCCCCCTGGTCGATCCACTGCTGCGAGGTCTGGGCCCCGTCGGCCCACCAGACGCCGTACGGTGCGATCTGGTCCCTGGTGGCCGTCTGCAACTGCTCGTTCGTCATGCCTCTGTCGTTGTACGACGGCACGAACACGATGTTGCGGTACCAGCCGCCCTTCTTGCCGGCGTGCACACAGTGGCCCGCCGTCCAGATGAGGTTGGACTTGCCCGGGTGGGCCGGGTCCTGCACGACCGTCGCCGAGCAGACCATCTTGCCTTCGGGGGAGTCGAAGAACACCTTTCCGGAAGCGGCCGCGTTGGCGTGGTACGACGGCTGCACCGCCTGCGCCCTGACCGGCGCCGGCGTCGGGTCGGTCACACCCTGGTCACCGGAGATGTCGTTGTCGTCGACACCCTGGTCCGGGTCGCCCGCGTCCCGCATACGGTCCCGGTCCCACAGACCCTTGATGATCGGGTTGATGAAGTCGTTGGCCTCGCGCAGCCAGTCGTCCTTGTCCCAGTTCTTCCAGGCGCCGTGCTTCCACTTGTCGATGTCGATCCCGTGCTCTTTGAGCTTGTTCTTGATGTCGTCCGGGATCTTGATCTTTCCGTCGCCGCCGTCCCCGCTGGTCGCGGAGGCGGTCGGGTTGCCGTCGGCGTTGTCGTCACCGGAGCCGTTGCAGGCGGTGGCGGTGAGCGCCAGCGACGACGCGAGGGCGACGGCCGCCAGCACGGGGGAGGTTCTGCGGGGCGCGCTCCTCCCTCGGCGAGCGATGAAGGACGGCCGTATGGATCGCATGGTCTTGACTCCCCCTGATGTTAAGGAACTAGGTGCTGTGTCCGTGAAGTCGGCTGGAACTCGCGGGGAGTTCACCACGGTCTCACGGACGTCTGGGAACGGCATCACACACTATGCGCTCGCTGTGGGGGACTTCCGACGGAACGGCAACGGTTCCGTCACGGCAAGGATCTTGAAGCAACCCGTAACCAGGTGAGCCGTCCGGGGTTGTAGCGGTGGGGGGACTGCTGCCCGTGCCCGGTCCCCGCGCATCAACTCGCCTCTGGACAGCGGGAGGACAGCGAGCCGTGGCCGTGACGGAGTCGATGACCGGGGGAACGTCCGGGGGAGCGCGCGCCGCGCACGAGGGGATCCTGAAGCGCCAGTCGGCGCGCGAGTCGTCGGCGCGCACCTACGCGCGCGCCCTTCCCATCGTGCCCGTCCGGGCACGCGGACTGACCATCGAGGGCGCCGACGGCCGCCGCTACCTCGACTGCCTCTCCGGCGCCGGCACCCTCGCCCTCGGCCACAACCACCCTGTCGTCCTGGAGGCCATCCGAAAGGTCCTCGACTCGGGTGCCCCCCTCTCCGTCCTCGACCTCGCGACTCCCGTCAAGGACGCCTTCATCACCGAGCTGTTCCGCACACTGCCACCCGGCCTCGCCGACCGCGCCCGCGTCCAGTTCTGCGGACCGGCCGGCACGGACGCCGTCGAGGCCGCGTTCAAGCTGGTACGCGCCGCGACCGGCCGCACCGGAATCCTGGCCTTCACCGGCGCCTACCACGGGATGACCAGCGGAGCCCTGGCCGCGTCCGGCGGCGCCTGCGACGTACGGGTCGCACGCCTCCCCTACCCGCAGGACTACCGCTGCCCCTTCGGAGTCGGCGGCCCCCGCGGCGCCGAACTCGCCGCCCGCTGGACCGAGTCCGTCCTGGACGACCCCAAGTCCGGCGTACCCCTCCCCGCCGGGATGATCCTCGAACCCGTCCAGGGCGAGGGCGGGGTGATTCCCGCCCCCGACAACTGGCTGCGGCGCATGAGGCAGATCACCGCCGACCGGTCCGTCCCGCTGATCGCCGACGAGATCCAGACCGGAGTCGGACGCACCGGTGCTTTCTGGGCCGTGGAGCACAGCGGTGTCACCCCCGACGTGATGGTCCTGTCCAAGGCCATCGGCGGCAGCCTTCCGCTGGCCGTCGTCGTCTACCGCGACGACCTCGACGTCTGGGAACCCGGCGCCCATGCGGGCACCTTCCGCGGCAACCAACTCGCCATGGCCGCCGGTACGGCCACCCTCGCCCACGTCCGTGAGAACGGCCTCGCCGCCCGCGCGGCCCTGCTCGGTGCTCGGTTGCTGGACCAACTACGGGAACTTCAAGGGGAGTTCCCGTGCGTGGGCGACGTCCGAGGGCGGGGGTTGATGATCGGGGTCGAGCTGGTGGATCCGGAGAGGGCGGATCCGGGGGAAGCGGAACTGACAGGGGCCGATCTGGCAAGGGCGGGCGAGGGGGCGGGGCGCGTGGAAGGTCCCCGCGCCCCGACCGCAGGGCTGGAACCCGCCCGTACGCCTCGTCCGGCCGCCCCCGAACTCGCCGCCGCTGTCCAGCGGGAGTGCCTGCGCCGCGGCCTGATCGTGGAACTCGGCGGCCGCCACTCAAGCGTCGTACGGCTCCTTCCGCCCCTCACCATCAGCGACGAGCAGGCGGCAGCCGTACTCGACCGGTTGTCCGACGCGGTGGCAGCGGTGGCCCGCGGCGCGACCGAACAGGTCGTCCCACCTCGGTCGCGACGCTGAGCCAGGACACTCCGGCGCCCCTGCTCGCCACGCTCCGACGGTCCCGCTCCACCGGCGCGCGGCACGGCACGCTCCCGACGGTCACCAGCGCCGACGAAGGCTTCCAGGAACCCCGAACGCCCAAAAGGAACAGTCTTGAACGCCACCCCCACCCCCAGCGGCCGTTCCCACACCCCCGGCCACGACGAATCCCCCGGCACCCAAACCCCGCCCCCACCGACGGCCGAGCCGGTACCCCAGCAGAAGCCCCGCATGTCGGAAGCCGAGCGCCCGCGAGGCACCGCCACCGATCTCCTGGAGCACCCCGCCCCGGACACCGCTGCCCAGGCCGCCGCCGCGGAGAACCTGCTCCGCTGCTGGGTGCGGGAAACGAACCGCGCCGTGCCCGACGCCGACACCGTCCGCATCCCGCTGCCCGCCAGCGGCACCTCGCTGACCGCCCCGGTCCGCTACTGGTCCCCGACAGGCTCGCACCGCTTCGGCCTTCCGCGCCTGGCCGACGCCCCCGCGGCCGCCCCACCGCTCGACGCGGTCACCCTCGCGGCACTGCTCGCCAGGGAGACGCCCAGCGGACCCGACTCCACTCCCACCGGCTCAGGGGCCGTCATCAGCGCCGACGGCGGAGAACTTGTCGCCCGGGTCGCCGACTCCGTCCGCCGTACAGCCACCTTCATCAGGGACCGGCGCGAGCGGCCCGCCGACGGCCCCGACCTCTTCCTCGCCGCCGAACAGGCACTCCTGCTCGGACACCCGCTCCACCCGACCCCGAAGAGCCGCGAGGGCCTGTCCGAGGCCGAAGCCCGCCTGTACTCACCTGAGCTCCGCGGCTCCTTCCCGCTGCACTGGATGGCTGTCGCCCCTTCCGTGCTCGCGGCCGACTCGGCCTGGACCGAGGGAGGCCGCCCTGTTCCGGCGGACCGGCTCATGGCACGGCTCGCCGGAGCCGGGCTGCCGCTGCCCGACGGATACGCCGTCCTGCCTGTGCACCCCTGGCAGTCCCGCGAGATCCGGCACCGTGACGACACTGCTGCACTCCTCGACGCCGGACTGCTCCGTGAAATCGGCCCCCACGGCTCACTGTGGCATCCCACCTCCTCCGTACGCACCGTTCACCGGTCCGGCGTCCCCGCGATGCTCAAGCTGTCGCTGGGCCTGCGGATCACCAACTCCCGCCGCGAGAACCTCCGCAAGGAACTGCACCGCGGCGTCGAGGTGCACCGCCTGCTGCGGGCCGGCCTGTCCAAGGCATGGCAGGCCGCTCACCCCGGCTTCGACATCGTCCGGGACCCGGCCTGGCTGGCCGTCGACGGTCCGGACGGCCGGCCCGTGCCCGGACTCGACGTGATGATCCGCCACAACCCGTTCGCCCCGTCCGACGACGTCTCCTGCATCGCCGGTCTCGTCTCGCCTCGGCCCCACTGCGCACCGGTCGGCGTCGAAGACCCTGTGCCGACGGGATCAGTGCTCCTCCGGTCCCGCCTCGCGCATGTCGTCACACGGCTCGCCGAGCGGACCGGCCGACCTCGTGGAGCCGTCGCCGCGGAGTGGTTCCTCCGCTATCTGGAGCACGTCGTGCGTCCCGTGCTCTGGCTGGACAGCGAGGCCGGCATCGCCCTGGAAGCGCACCAGCAGAACACCCTGCTCCTCCTGGACGGCGAAGGCTGGCCCGCGGGCGGCCGCTACCGCGACAACCAGGGCTACTACTTCCGCGAGTCCCGGCGCACCGAACTCGACGCCCGACTGCCCGGCATCGGGGAGCACAGCGACACCTTCGTCTCCGACGAGGTCACCGACGAACGCTTCGTGTACTACCTCGCCATCAACAACGTGTTCGGTCTGATCGGTGCGTTCGGCTCCCAGCGCCTCGCCGACGAACGGCTGCTGCTCGCCGCCTTCCGCCGCTTCCTCGCCGGTGTCGCCTCGGGGCCCGCTCCGCTGCGCACTTCCTTGCCGGCCCGGCTGCTCGACTCGTCTGTCCTGCGCTGCAAGGCCAATCTGCTGACCCGGCTGCACGGCCTCGACGAACTCGTCGGCCCGGTCGACACCCAGTCCGTCTACGTCACCATCGCCAACCCCCTTCACTCACTGGTCTCCTGAGAGGAGCCGCCGTGCCTCCCATCGACGCGAGCGCCGACGCCGGCCCTGTCCCCGTTCACTCCGGCTGCTCCGGTCCCGGTGGGGACAGCGAGGACACACTGGATCTCCGGCTCCCCGACGAATTCCTAGCCCTTGTCGCAGGGGAGGCAGTGGACAGTCCCGTCCCGGCGGACGGCCGGTTCACCGCCGCGGACGACGACCTGCTGGACCACGTCGGCGACTGGGGCCCGCTCGTCACGCCCGTAGGCCCGTTCCAGCTGGTCCCGGTCCGTCTCGACCGCGACCTTCCACTCATCGGCGGATGGATGAACGACCCCGCCGTCGCCGCGTTCTGGGAGCTGGCCGGATCTCCCGCCCAGACCGAGGACCATCTACGGTCTCAACTCACCGGCGACGGGCGCAGTGTCCCGTGCGTCGGCGTGCTGGACGGCACCCCGATGAGCTACTGGGAGATCTACCGGGCGGACCTGGACCCGCTCGCCCGCCACTATCCGGCCCGACCGCACGACACCGGTCTCCATCTCCTCATCGGCGGCGTCGCCGACCGTGGGCGGGGACTGGGATCCGCCCTGCTCAGAGCCGTAGCCGACCTCGTACTCGACCGTCGCCCCGCCTGTGCGCGCGTCATCGCGGAGCCCGATCTTCGCAACACTCCCTCCGTGGCCGCTTTCCTGAGCGCGGGATTCCGGTTCGCGGCCGAGGTCGACCTGCCCGCCAAGCGGGCCGCCCTCATGATCCGGGACCGGTCCCTGCGCCACCTGCTGTAGCACTGCGTGACATTGCCGTCGCATGTAGTACGCACGGCGACCCGGCTGGGTTCCCACGCGGCCCACACGAATTTCGCCGTGACCCCATTCCGCGTCCCCGTCCCGCATTCCGTGTCCCCGTCCCGCCCGAGGAGCCCCGGCCGTGATCCCACCCCTGGTCCCAGCGTTGATCACCCGTTTGTCAGTGCCGGGCCGTAGGGTGGTCGCGCTATGACGAAGCCCTCACTCCCCGAACTCCTGCACGCCGCCGTCACAGCCGTCGGCGGTACGGAGCGCCCCGGCCAGGTGACCATGGCCGAAGCGGTCGCCGAGGTGATCGACGACGGATCCCACCTACTGGTCCAGGCCGGCACCGGCACCGGAAAGTCGCTCGGCTATCTCGTGCCCGCGCTCACGCACGGGGAGCGCGTCGTCGTGGCGACGGCCACCCTCGCCCTGCAGCGCCAGCTCGTGGAGCGCGACCTGCCGCGCACCGTCGACGCTCTGCACCCGCTGCTGCGCCGCCGCCCGGAGTTCGCGATGCTCAAAGGCCGGTCGAACTACCTGTGCCTGCACCGACTCCACGAGGGCGTGCCCCAGGACGAGGAGGAGGGCCTCTTCGACCAGTTCGAGGCGGCCGCACCCACCAGCAAGCTGGGCCAGGACCTGCTGCGGCTGCGTGACTGGGCGGACGAGACCGAGAGCGGTGACCGCGACGACCTCACGCCGGGCGTCTCCGACCGAGCCTGGGCTCAGGTGTCGGTGTCGTCCCGTGAGTGCCTGGGCGCCTCGAAGTGCGCGTACGGCGCCGAGTGCTTCGCCGAGATGGCCCGCGAGCGCGCCAAGCTGGCCGAGGTCGTCGTCACCAACCACGCCCTGCTCGCGATCGACGCCATCGAGGGCGCCCCGGTGCTGCCGCAGCACGAGGTGCTGATCGTGGACGAGGCTCACGAACTGGTCTCGCGCGTCACCGGCGTCGCGACCGGCGAGCTCACGCCCGGCCAGGTCAACCGCGCCGTGCGCCGTGCGGCGAAGCTGGTCGACGAGAAGGCCGCCGACCAGCTCCAGACTGCCGCCGAGGGCTTCGAGCGGTTGATGGAGCTGGCCCTGCCGGGTCGTCTGGAGGAGGTTCCGGAGGACCTGGGCTATGCCCTGATGGCGCTCCGGGATGCCGCCCGTACCGTCATTTCCGCGATCGGCGCGACCCGCGACAAGTCCGTTCAGGACGAGGACGCGGTCCGCAAGCAGGCGCTGGCCTCGGTGGAGACGGTGCACGACGTGGCGGAGCGCGTCGTGAACGGCTCGGAGTACGACGTCGTCTGGTACGAGCGGCACGATCGCTTCGGCGCCTCGCTGCGTGTCGCCCCCATGTCCGTCTCCGGCCTCCTCAGGGAGAAGCTCTTCGCGGACCGTTCCGTCGTCCTCACCTCCGCGACGCTCAAGCTCGGCGGTGACTTCAACGGGGTGGGTGCCTCCCTGGGGCTGGCTCCCGAGGGTACGGAGGGCGAGGACCTCCCGCAGTGGAAGGGCGTCGACGTCGGCTCGCCCTTCGACTACCCCAAGCAGGGAATCCTGTACGTCGCCAAGCATCTGTCGCGTCCGGCGCGCGACGGTGACCGCGCCGACATGCTCGACGAGCTGACCGAGCTCATTCAGGCAGCCGGCGGCCGCACGCTCGGCCTGTTCTCCTCGATGCGTGCCGCCCAGCTCGCCGCCGAGGAACTGCGCTCCCGGATTCCCGAGTTCCCGATCCTGCTCCAGGGCGAGGAAACCCTCGGCGAGCTGATCAAGAACTTCGCCGCGGACCCGAAGACCTGCCTCTTCGGCACGCTCTCGCTCTGGCAGGGAGTCGACGTTCCCGGCCCCAGCTGCCAGCTCGTCGTCATGGACAAGATCCCGTTCCCGCGCCCCGACGACCCGCTGATGAGCGCCCGTCAAAAGGCGGTGGAGGACGCCGGCGGCAACGGCTTCATGGCGGTCGCGGCCACGCACGCGGCACTTCTCATGGCCCAGGGCGCCGGGCGTCTCGTACGCGCGTCCGGGGACCGGGGTGTGGTCGCGGTGCTGGACCAGCGGTTGGCCACCGCGCGGTACGGCGGCTATCTCAAGGCGTCACTGCCCGGCTTCTGGTACACCACGGACCGTAACCAGGTGCGGAAGTCGCTGGCCGCGATCGACGCGGCGGCGAAGCAGACGGAAGCGGAGTGATCGCGGGGTAGCCTGTCCCGGCGCCGGGACAGGCTACCCCGCGATGTCCAGCCGGCAGGGAGCAGGGAGCAGGGCCGGTTGTGCGAGCGGCCCGTGCGCAGGGCGCACGATAAAAGCAGATCCCCGAAGCAGATCCCCGAGGCAGGACAAAACAGGGCCCCGGAACCGGCGCAGGGGTTCCGGGGCCCGGTCAGTGGGCGAGCCTCTTGTGCTCGCCCGCCGCAGCCGTCACACGCGGCGCAGCACCGCGACGACCTTCCCGAGGATGGTCGCGTCGTCGCCGGGGATCGGCTCGTACGCAGAGTTGTGCGGGAGGAGCCAGACGTGGCCGTCCTCGCGCTTGAAGCGCTTGACGGTGGCCTCGCCGTCGAGCATGGCGGCCACGATGTCACCGTTCTCGGCGACCGGCTGCCGGCGGACGGTGACCCAGTCGCCGTCGCAGATCGCGGCCTCGATCATGGAGTCTCCGACGACCTTCAGGACGAAGAGCTCGCCGTCACCGACCAGCTGCCGGGGCAGCGGGAAGACGTCCTCGACCGACTCCTCCGCGAGGATCGGCCCACCGGCAGCGATGCGGCCGACCAGTGGGACGTACGAGGCGGCGGGCTTGCCCGCGGTGTCCGTCGGCTGCACCGTCACCGTCTGGTCCGAGCCGCGCACCTCGTACGCGCGCGGGCGGTGCGGGTCGCGGCGCAGGAAGCCCTTGCGCTCCAGCGCCATGAGCTGGTGCGCGACCGAGGAGGTACTGGAGAGACCGACGGCCTGGCCGATCTCCCGCATCGACGGCGGGTAACCGCGCCGCTGCACGGAATCCCTGATGACTTCGATCACCCGGCGCTGTCGGTCGGTGAGCCCCGAGCTGTCCGCCCGGATGCCTGGAGGTCGGCCCGGCAGGGAGCGCTTGTGCCCCTCAGGATTCGTGGCTTCGTTCATCGCGTGCACCGTGTCGAGTCGCCCCTGGGAGCGGTCCTGGGCGGTGATGGTGGCACTGTCTGCGGTGGTGGTCACGTCGGCCCCTCTCGATGGTCTCCCTGCTGGACAACGGTAGTTGCTTTCGAAAGGTTGCGCCAAACACACGTTCGAGTGAAAAACCGCGATTCTCCTGACGCGATCACGTGTCTGGGTGTATGGCTACCGTGGCACCTGGCGGACAAAAGGGTCCATTGTCGTACTCTTCGCCGCCGGGGTGATGACCTCGTGGGCTGCTTCCCAAGTCTGCCATCCGGAACCCCGTCAACCGGGAACCGGTCCCCTTCTGTGCCGGAGTCCTGTGCGTCCTCCGTGCGGCGCCCACGGTATCTCCGTAAGTGCCGCATCGGTACGTACGCGCGCGTGTGTGTTCCGTGAGTGTCCTGTCCGACTTGTGGTGCGGATCCGTGTCCGTGCGACACGCGTGCACGGTCGGTGTATCGGCCAATCCCCACATCTAGTGGTTGGATTGCTACGGCAGCCCACAAGTTGTGGTCCCCCGGGTCTTCGAGGCCTCTGGGATCGCCTATGCTTGGGGCTGCTTCGAGGGGTCCGAGAGGTCTCCTGGGGCTGTTTAGTCTGCTGTGAGGAGGGTTGGAGATCATGCACTGCCCCTTCTGCAGGCACCCCGACAGCCGTGTGGTCGACAGTCGTACGACCGACGACGGCACGTCGATCCGCAGGCGCCGCCAGTGTCCGGACTGCTCCCGTCGTTTCACGACCGTGGAGACGTGCTCGCTCATGGTGGTCAAGCGGTCCGGAGTCACCGAGCCTTTCAGCCGTACCAAGGTCATCAATGGTGTGCGCAAGGCATGCCAGGGGCGGCCTGTCACCGAGGACGCGCTCGCCCAGCTCGGCCAGCGGGTCGAGGAGGCGGTGCGGGCCACCGGGAGTGCCGAGCTGACCACCCACGACGTGGGGCTGGCCATACTCGGCCCGTTGCAGGAGCTCGACCTCGTCGCCTTTCTGCGATTCGCCTCGGTCTACCGGGCGTTCGACTCGCTGGAGGACTTCGAGGCCGCCATCGCGGAGCTCAGGGAGACGAGGCGAGGCGCCGCCGTGGACGACGAAGACGCGGGAGCGGGGAGCCGGGAAGACGACCGCGGGCTCGGAGGGACCGGTCAGGTTCCGGTGCCCGCCCACGCCGCCGACTGACCGGCGGACCGGAGCCGGGCGGAGGCCCCGGATCCGGCCGGACGGCGGCGATCCAAGACCTGTTGCGGGCGGCAGCGTGAGGGTGCCCGCAACACATGACAGAACACCGTGTCACGGGAACATCGTGGCACTTCAGGGCGTTTCAGCCCGTACAGGGAGGCGGCATGACAGAGACGGCGAGCGGTCCGGCACGAGGTTCCCGATCCAAGGGCGCCAAGGCCACCAAGGGACTGCGTATCGAGCGCATCCACACCACCCCCGGCGTACACCCGTACGACGAGGTGAGCTGGGAGCGCCGTGACGTCGTCATGACCAACTGGCGCGACGGCTCGATCAACTTCGAGCAGCGTGGCGTCGAGTTCCCCGACTTCTGGTCGGTGAACGCGGTCAACATCGTCACCAGCAAGTACTTCCGCGGCGCCGTCGGCACCCCGCAGCGCGAGGTCAGCCTCAAGCAGCTGATCGACCGCATCGTGAAGACGTACCGGAAGGCCGGCGAGGACTACAAGTACTTCTCCTCGCCCGCCGACGCCGAGATCTTCGAGCACGAGCTGGCATACGCCCTCCTGCACCAGATCTTCAGCTTCAACAGCCCCGTGTGGTTCAACGTGGGCACCCCGCAGCCCCAGCAGGTCTCCGCCTGCTTCATCCTGTCCGTCGACGACTCCATGGAGTCGATCCTCGACTGGTACAAGGAAGAGGGCATGATCTTCAAGGGCGGCTCCGGCGCCGGCCTGAACCTCTCCCGGATCCGCTCCTCCAAGGAGCTCCTCTCCTCCGGCGGCAACGCCTCCGGTCCCGTCTCCTTCATGCGCGGCGCCGACGCCTCGGCAGGAACGATCAAGTCGGGCGGCGCCACCCGCCGCGCCGCCAAGATGGTCATCCTCGACGTCGACCACCCCGACATCGAGGACTTCATCGAGACCAAGGTCAAGGAGGAGGAGAAGATCCGCGCCCTCCGTGACGCGGGCTTCGACATGGACCTGGGCGGCGATGACATCACGTCCGTCCAGTACCAGAACGCCAACAACTCGGTCCGTGTGAACGACGAGTTCATGAAGGCGGTCGAGCAGGGCGGCAAGTTCGGCCTCCGCGCGCGGATGACCGGCGAGGTCATCGAAGAGGTCGAGGCCAAGGCGCTCTTCCGCAAGATGGCCGAGGCCGCCTGGGCCTGTGCCGACCCGGGCATCCAGTACGACGACACGATCAACCACTGGCACACGTGCCCGGAGTCCGGCCGGATCAACGGCTCGAACCCGTGCAGCGAGTACATGCACCTGGACAACACGTCCTGCAACCTCGCCTCGCTGAACCTGATGAAGTTCCTGAAGGACGACGGCAAGGGCACCCAGTCCTTCGACGTCGAGCGCTTCGCCAAGGTCGTCGAGCTCGTCATCACCGCGATGGACATCTCCATCTGCTTCGCCGACTTCCCGACCCAGAAGATCGGCGAGAACACGCGCGCGTTCCGCCAGCTCGGCATCGGCTACGCCAACCTCGGCGCCCTGCTGATGGCGACCGGCCACGCGTACGACTCCGACGGCGGCCGTGCCCTCGCCGGTGCGATCACCTCCCTGATGACCGGCACGTCGTACAAGCGCTCCGCCGAACTCGCCGCGGTCGTCGGCGCGTACGACGGATACGCCCGCAACGCCGACGCCCACAAGCGCGTCATGAAGCAGCACGCCGACGCCAACGGCACGGCCGTCCGCATGGACGACCTGGACACGCCGATCTGGGCCGCCGCCACGGAGGCCTGGCAGGACGTCGTCCGCCTCGGCGAGCAGAACGGTTTCCGTAACTCCCAGGCGTCCGTCATCGCCCCGACCGGGACCATCGGTCTGGCGATGTCCTGCGACACCACCGGCCTGGAGCCCGACCTCGCCCTGGTCAAGTTCAAGAAGCTGGTCGGCGGCGGCTCGATGCAGATCGTCAACGGCACCGTTCCGCAGGCCCTGCGCCGCCTGGGCTACCAGGAGGAGCAGATCGAGGCGATCGTCGCCCACATCGCCGAGCACGGCAATGTGATCGACGCCCCCAGCCTCAAGACCGAGCACTACGAGGTCTTCGACTGCGCCATGGGCGAGCGCTCCATCTCCGCGATGGGCCACGTCCGCATGATGGCCGCGATCCAGCCGTGGATCTCCGGCGCCCTCTCCAAGACGGTCAACCTCCCCGAGACCGCCACCGTCGAGGACGTCGAGGAGGTCTACTTCGAGGCCTGGAAGATGGGCGTCAAGGCGCTCGCGATCTACCGCGACAACTGCAAGGTCGGCCAGCCGCTCTCCGCCAAGACCAAGGAGAAGGAGAAGGCCGAGATCACGGAGAAGGCCGAGGCGGCCATCCGCGAGACGGTCGAGAAGGTCGTCGAGTACCGCCCGGTCCGCAAGCGCCTCCCGAAGGGACGCCCCGGCATCACCACGTCGTTCACCGTCGGCGGCGCCGAGGGGTACATGACCGCCAACTCCTACCCGGACGACGGTCTGGGCGAGGTCTTCCTGAAGATGTCCAAGCAGGGCTCGACCCTCGCGGGCATGATGGACGCCTTCTCCATCGCCGTCTCCGTCGGCCTCCAGTACGGCGTGCCCCTGGAGACGTACGTCTCGAAGTTCACGAACATGCGCTTCGAGCCGGCCGGCATGACGGACGACCCGGACGTGCGGATGGCCCAGTCGATCGTCGACTACATCTTCCGCCGCCTCGCGCTGGACTTCCTGCCCTTCGAGACGCGCTCCGCGCTCGGCATCCACTCCGCCGAGGAGCGCCAGCGCCACCTGGAGACGGGTTCGTACGAGCCCGCCGACGACGAGGTCGACGTCGAGGGCCTGGCCCAGTCGGCGCCGCGCGCCCAGGAGCTGAAGGCCGTCGCCATCCCGAAGGCCGAGTCCGAGGTGGCCCAGCCCGCCCCGAGGCAGGCCCACACCAGCGCCGAGCTGGTGGAGATGCAGCTGGGCATCCAGGCCGACGCCCCGCTGTGCTTCTCCTGCGGTACGAAGATGCAGCGGGCCGGCTCCTGCTACATCTGCGAGGGCTGCGGCTCTACCAGCGGTTGCAGCTGATTTAGGGCACCCCCGGGGTGTGAACCTCGTGGTCAGGGCGGTGGAGCCGGTTTCTGGGCTCCACCGCCCTCGGCGTCCGTGCCGCCTCGCTGAGAATCGAGTCTTCCGTCCACCGGTGAGCGAGACACCCGGCACTGGACTGCCCGGAACCTTGACCACGCTGTTCCGCCACGCGCTCGGGCAGCATCAGCAGACGCCTGCCACGCCCCTACCGCGTGACGGCGAGCCGTACCCCGACGAGGAACGGCGCCGACACGAACCGTGCCCGAAGGCTCCGCGAGACCGAAAGCTCGTGGGAATCGACGTCGACCGGATTCTCGACGAGCACTTCGCCGACCCGAGGACCATGCCGAGCGCGCTGAGCGGCCGCCTTCGTGGCACTGCGCATGCTCTACGTCCTGACACACCGCGGCGTCAGCAGACGCAACACGGACGAGTCACCGCAGATGCCCACCCACCGGGAATCGGTCCTCGACGCGTCGGCGCGGACGCTCGTGATCGTCGCCCCCTGCACGGGATGACCGTCAGGGCTGGTGCGCCCTGCCCATGTGCCGGGTGAAGGTCGCGGGGTCGTCCTCGAAGCCGTACATGCCGGGGTGGAAGGTCCACCCGCCGGACTCGTCGCGTACGAACTCCGCGACGGTCGCCGCCGTCGCCCCGAGGACGGAGCCGAAGTCGTCCTGGGCCAGGACGTTGTAGCCCTCCCGGATGCGCACGGACGGACTCAGAACGTTGACGAAGGTCCGGTCCGCCTGGCGCTGCTGGATGACGACGCCGACCACCACGCGCGCGTACCGGCTGTCGAGCCGGTCGAGTTCCAGCGTCATGACCTCGTCCCAGCCGAAGCCCTTGCCGTCCTTGCTGTCCCGGTTGAGATAGATCGTGCCGTCGGGTGAGCGGCTGTCGAAGTGCACCAGATAGGCCGGTGCCCCGTACGGGTCGTTCGCGGCATACGGCGCGGCGACGATGTCCAGATCGGTGGGCGGCTGTCCCGCCGGACTCGGGTCCCACTTGAGTGCGATCTCGACCTTGCGGATCCCTTTGCTGAAGCCGTTCACCAGGCGTCCCCTTCCCCCTAGTGGCCCTCTGGCCCAACTCCTGGGCAGCCAAGGCACGTTGTCCATCGTGCCACGCGTGCGGGGGAGTGTGCGCGGATGATCTCCGCCGGAGCGTGACCGGCGCCACGCCCTATGGCCTTACGATGGCGCGGTGCTGGTCAAGTGGATTCGCTGCACCGTGGTGGACCGCCGCGGTTTCGAACGGGGGCAGCGAAAGTGGGCGGGGCTTCTGGGGGAGCCGGGGTTTCGGGGACAGGGCGGTGGCTGGAGCCGGCAGCGGCCGGGAGTGGCGCACATCTTCGCCTTCTGGGAGAGCCGTGCCTTCTACGACTCCTTCATGGCCCGCTCCCACGACCGGCTGGCGGCTTCCCAGTCCGGCACGTTCAAGGACGCCCAGGTCAAATTGTTCGAGTACCGGTTCGACGTGAAGACCGGATTCGAACCTCGGTTCACGGACTCCGACCTGATCCGCGTGGCCCTCTGCCGTGTCCATGAGGAGCGCGTCGAGCACTTCACGCTGATGCAGGAGAAGGTCTGGAACCCCGCGATGGCCGGCTCGCCCGGCATGATCCGGGGCATGTTCGGCGAGGCGCCGGAGCACGAGTTCCTCGTCCTGTCGATGTGGCGGGCGGCCGCCGAGCACGGCAAGTACCGCACCGAGCGGGTGGAACGCCTCGCCCTGCGGGCCCAGACGGAGGCGGACATCGCATCCCTGACGGGCGACATCGTGGAACTGGAACCGACCTGGACGGTTTGAAATCCGGACGCGTGAAATGTGTGCCCTTGCGGGGCCCGTGGGGCGGGTTTTGTGTGACGTACGCCGTATGCAGCTTGTACGAGTGCTCGATCGGCCGTCGATCGATCTAGGGTCTTGGCATGGCACGACCACGGCGCATCGTCCTTGTCCGGCACGGCGAATCAACGGGCAATGTTGATGACTCCGTCTACGAACGCGAACCCGACCACGCTCTGGCGCTGACCGAGCGGGGCTGGCGGCAGGCAGAGGAGACCGGCAAGAGGATCCGGGAGGTGTTCGGGCGGGAGCGGGTGAGCGTGTACGTCTCCCCGTACCGCCGCACACACGAGACCTTCCGGGCCTTCCACCTCAACCCCGACCTCATACGGGTGCGCGAGGAGCCGCGGCTGCGCGAGCAGGACTGGGGAAACTGGCAGGACCGCGATGACGTCCGCCTCCAGAAGGCCTACCGCGATGCTTACGGGCACTTCTTCTTCCGATTCCCCCAGGGAGAGTCCGGTGCGGATGTGTACGACCGGGTCGGCGGCTTCCTGGAGAGCCTGTTCCGCAGCTTCGAGGACCCCGACCATCCGCCGAACGTGCTGCTGGTGACGCACGGTCTCGCCATGCGGCTGTTCTGTATGCGCTGGTTCCACTGGACGGTCGCCGAATTCGAGTCGCTCTCGAATCCGGGGAACGCCGAGATGCGCATGCTCGTTCTCGGGGACGACGGCAAGTACACACTCGACCGGCCCTTCGAGCGCTGGCGGGACCCGGTGCCTCATTGGATCACCGGATAGAGTGGCAGGGCGATGACCGCTGACTCCTCTTCCCCCGGGCGCCTGGACCGCGCCCTGGCCAGCCTGCGTGGACTCGCGGTGGGGGACGCGCTGGGCTCGCAGTTCTTCGTTCCGGCGAACTACCCGCTGCTGAAGCGCCGCGAGCTGCCGCCCGGCTCCTGGCAGTGGACGGACGACACGGAGATGGCCTGCTCCGTGGTCGCCGTCCTGGCCGCCCACCACCGCATCGACCAGGACGCACTGGCGCTCTCGTTCGCCGAGCACCACGACTTCGACCGGGGCTACGGCCCGGCGGTCAACCGGCTGCTGCGGCTCGTACGGGAGGGCGGCGACTGGCGTGAGCTGGCCGCCGGGCTGTTCAATGGACAGGGGTCCTGGGGCAACGGCGCCGCGATGCGGATCGCGCCCCTGGGGGCCTGGTACGCGGACGACCCGGAGCAGGCGACCCACCAGGCGGAGATCTCGGCGTACCCCACGCACCAGCACCGCGAGGCCGTCGTCGGAGCCATGGCGGTCGCAGCGGCCGCCGCGCTCGCCGCCGCCCGCAGTGGCCCGCCCAGCGCCGAGGCGCTTCTCGACGGCGTCATCGCCCTGGTGCCGAAGAGCGCCGTCGGCGCGGGCCTGCGACGGGCTCGGGACATGCTCGACTATGCCGATGCCGGCACCGTCGCGGCCGTCCTGGGCTGTGGGCGGCGTACGACCGCCCATGACACCGTCCCCTTCGCCCTCTGGTCGGCCGCGCGGGCCCTGGGTGACTACGAGACGGCGTTCTGGACGACCTCCCAGGTCGGTGGGGACGTCGACACCACCTGCGCCATCGTGGGCGGCGTACTCGCGTCCGGCAAGGCCGGGACACCACCGGCCGAGTGGGTGGAGCGGACGGAGACCTTGCCGGAGTGGGTGGGCGCGAGCGCCTGACGCCGGCGGACGTCGCATCACCTTTGGAGACTCTCTGTGCGCGTCGGGAACTCTGCGTGACAGTCCGGTGTTGTCCTGTCATCAGCCGTGTGGCGAATGGGTGGGCACGGGTGAGAGGTCCCGCAGGTGGCAGGGGGTGTGGCGATGTCGTTGGTGTTGGTACTGGTGTCATTGGGGCCGTGATCAGGGGAAACGGCCTGGCCGCGGCTCTGGGAGCGTCTGGCTGGAGCGTCGGCCTCTACCTGCGGTTTCCTGGGAGTTCCCGGGCGTTTGTGCACTGGGTGTGCACGGGGTGAGGTGCCATCGGGTGTGTCTGCCGGCTGTGAACGGCGCGCGGGTAGGAGCCCGCGGCAGGGGCACGGAACATGGGGTCAGGAAGCCGAAGCTCTGCATGTCCGGCCCGACTGGGCGGGAGAGTACCGGCTCCGCCGCTGTCCGCGCCGCAACCACGTTCTGACCCCGACCGGACGGGGCCGCCCCGGCCGCGCCCGGGGCGGTAGCCGGGTCGCCAGCTCACCGACCACCCCACGCTGTTCGCGCTGCCCCCTTCCCGTGACGGGCGGCGCCCGACCCGGCCCCGGCCCGGCCGCCCGTCCCCCCCGTCCGCCCGGTACGCCGCCTCGACTCGGGTCTCGAACTCCTCGCGGGCAAAGGGCCACGCCAGGCACACTGTTCCGGCCATGGAATCCAATTCACCCAGATGTGGGTAGTTCACCGACCATGACAAAGCGCCGACGGTCGAGCGCCCGTTCCCCCAGACTGCCGAATCGCCTCACACTCCGACGACCGCATGTCAGGGCGGACTTTCCACTGCTTCGAGGGCCCATGCCCATTTGAAGCGTCATGCCAGCAGCACGGCAGCAGCGGAGCTCCTCTCGAGTGCCTCGCGGTTCGTGGGCGCACCGTTGATGAGGGCCTTGACGACGTCCTCCGTGACGGCATGCGCCCTGTTTCCCGGCGGATCCCGTTGATCACCTGCGGGCGGTCCCGCCACCGGTCAAACACCCACGACTCGCAAAGCAGTCACACCGACCGCATCCGACGCCGAGGACGACCCCTCTGGGTGCCCCGAGCCCATCGTCCCGGGCGCTCACGCACGGATGAGAGCGACCTCGTGGGGTCGCGTCGTACGCATGCCGCGCCTCGGCGACGACGGCACGGTGGGCGAGGGACCAGCCGACGAGTGCTTTGACGGTGGGGCAGGCCGGCCGCGGTCTCGGTCAGGCGGTAGTCAACCTGGGCCGGAATGGTCGGGTACACGGTGCGCAGTGTGAGGCCGTCGCGTTCGAGCCTGCGTACGGCGAGGGTGAGCATGCGCCGGGAGATGCCGACGACGGTGCGTTGGAGTTCACGGGAGCGGCGCGTCCCGCTGGCGAGTTCGACGATCCACCATGAGTTGGCAGGCCGCGATGACGGTGAGTGCGATGCCGGGATGTCCCTCCCGGCGGGCCGCTCCTGGTGTGTCGTCCTGTATCGGCTGAGAGGTTGTCACTATGGCTCCCCAGCACAGGCGTTAGTGAACGCAGGCGTCCACTGTCCGGTCAGCGGCAGTGGGTCTCCGACAGAGAACGCGAGCGTTCGCTTAGCTCGCCGTCGCGCGTCGCGTCCCCCGTAGTCGTCGCGCGATGTGTCCGCTGTTCCGGAATCCCCACTTCCCCTGCTCGCTGGAGAAACCCAGATAGTTACCTCGCGTTGGGCGGCCGCCCCCGCTCGGACGGCCTCCCTCCGCCGGCGTGGCGCCGTGCTCGAACGCGCGATTTTGGACGCCGCGCTGGAGCAGCTCGGTCGGCTGGAGCGGTCTCACGATGGAAGGTGTTGCCGCTGGTGCCCAGACCGGCAAGGCGGCCGTCTACCGCCGCCGACCGTCCAAGGAGGACCTCGTCGCCCACGCGCTCCAGGCCGGACTGCCCCGCCGGGCAGAGGTGCCCGACCTGGGGACCGTGCGCGAAGACCTGCTGGCTCTGTGTCGTCAGGCGCGTGAGGCGATGTTCTCTCGACCCGGTTTCGCTCTTCGTCTGGTCATTCACGAATGCGATCATCGGCAGGCTGAACGTTTCCATGGCGTGATCTTCGAAGGGGTCGTGGGGCCGACCATCAAGCTGCTATGCGAGATCGTCGCCCGAGGGATAGAGGCAGGAGAGGTTCGTCCGGATGCCGCGAACGGCTATGTCTTCGACGCTATTCCAGCGATGATGATGTGCCGGTCCAAGGTGTGCGGCAGCGAATTGAGTGATCGGGATCTCGAAGAGATGATCGACCAGCTGATGCTTGCGCTGCTACGGCCGGGCGGGGCCTGATCCCGGTCCGGACCGGCCCCGGGGCCGGTCCGGGAAACCGGGGTGTCGCTCGGCGATCCGGGCGGCGTACCCTAAGGGCGCCATGCCGTACGAACCACCTACTCACACCGTCGAGCGCTCCCTCCGCGCCACGACCGGAGCGAAGGTCATTGCCGGTGTCGACGAGGTGGGGCGCGGCGCCTGGGCCGGGCCCGTCACCGTCTGCGCGGCGGTCACCGGACTCCGTCGCGCGCCCGCGGGCCTCACCGACTCCAAGCTGCTCACCGTCAAGCGCCGCACGGAGCTTTCCGAGGCGCTGCGGACGTGGGTAACCGCCTACGCCCTGGGGCACGCCTCGCCGGAGGAGATCGACGACCTGGGGATGACGGCAGCGCTGCGGCTCGCCGCGGTGCGCGCCCTGGAGGCCTTGCCGGTCCGCCCCGACGGGGTGATCCTCGACGGGAAGCACGACTACCTAGGGGCCCCCTGGAAGGTCCGGACGGTGATCAAGGGTGACCGTTCCTGCGTGGCGGTGGCGGCGGCTTCGGTGATCGCCAAGGTCCAGCGCGACAAAATGATGGCCGAACTGGGTATCGACCATGCAGACTTCGGTTTTGCGGACAACGCCGGGTATCCGTCGCCGGTGCACAAGGCCGCACTGGAGGAGCGGGGCCCCACCCCGTACCACCGGTTGTCGTGGGCGTATCTTGATGCGCTGCCCCAGTGGCGGCACCTCAAGAAGGTCCGCAGCCGGGCGGATGGAAGCGTTCCGGAGATCGAGGGTCAGCTCGGCTTCGACTTCTGACGGTTCCGCTCGCACGGTTGTGTCACCCGGTCGAGCGAGTCGCACCAATGTTTGATAAAAATCAGCTCATGCCTCTCCTTCCCGAGGAGCCTCAGATTCACGAGAGTGCCCAGGGTCCCCGCGTCACTCCGGCCAGTGGCCGCACCGCGCCGACCCCCCGCCCCGTACCCGGCCCCCGCCCCGCGGCTCCGTCGCGCCCCGGTCGCCCCGGCCCTCTTCGGCCCACGCCGCCGGTGCAACGTACGCCGCGCGACTCGGCCGCTGCCAAGCCGGGCCCGTCGGGTCCGGCCGTTCCCGCCGCAACTGCGGCGACCCCGCAGATCCAGCTGATCCCGGCCTCTGTCGAGGGTGCCCTCGACGCCGCCGAGGAGGCAGTGGACCTGCTCCTGGACTCGGGCCGTGTCCCCGGTGACGTGCTGGTGATCACCACCGGTGAACAGCACCCGTGGGCCGACCACGAGCTGTCCTTCGGCGAAACCTCCTACTGGGCCCAGCACGACGCGGGCGACGACGTCTTCTACGCGGACGCCGCCGTGGCCTCGCGTGCCGCGTCCCGTCCCGTCGTCGTAGTCGCCGTCAACGGCGGTCCCGCCGGCGCTGCAGCGACCGCCCTCCCGCTGGCTCACTCCCGGGCCGGTGCCCTGCTGATCGTCTGCGGCGACCCGCAGCAGATCAACTCGCTGCTGGGCACGGGCGTCTGAGCCCTGTTCGGCACCTCCGGGAGCACCGGGGGTGACGAAGGCGCCGCCGCGGCGGCACCTGCACGGTGGGACCTTTGCCATGCCCGGATTCCGGCGGTGGCCGTTCCCACCGGGAGGCGGCCGCCGGACTGACGGTTGGCCGCGGGCAGAGTGGGGAGCGGCAACGCCGGTGCCAGGTCCGAGGAGCGGCAGCGACGGCTTGCTGTCGCACACCGGGTTCCGGGCTCCGGTCCCCCCCGACGGGCGTCGCGCGTCGGGGCTCGGTCGCGGAGCGCCCCAGGGCTTCCCGGCGGAGTCGGCGGTCCTCAGCGGGCCGCGGCGCGGCGCAGGACCTCCGACATGGCACCGCCGGTGCGGGGCGACAGAGGCGGGACGTCCGAACTGCCCCAGGGCTCAGGCGTCGAGTCCGTGCTCGGGCGGCGGCCCCCGCGGCCCTCGCCGAGCACCTGCCAGCCGTCATGCGTCAGCGTGATGTACGCCCCGCAGCGCAGCCCGTGCAGCGTGCAGGCGTCACGCAGCCCCCACATCCACGCGCCGTCCTCCTCCGTCCAACGCGCGTCCCCCTCGCGGCAGTAGACGAGCACGGCCGTGCGCACCGGTGTGCGGCGCCGCAGGTCGTGCGGAATGACCCGGCGCAACTGGTCCAATAGCGCGTTGCGGAACATCCAGCCGTCCGCCGGGGCGGGACGGCGGGCGAACGAGGCGCTCGCCAGCAGCCGTTCTTCCGTATCGAGGACAGCCACGATCGCGGTCGCCGGCCTGGGACGGTGCCGCGTGTGCAGCCCGCTGACGACCTCACGGGGATTGCGCAGAAGCGGGATACCGGCGGCGGCCCACTCGGCAGGCTCAAGCAGGCGACTGGTGGAAGCGGCGGACGCGGACGTTGACATCGAGGCCGCCGAGGACGGAGCGAATCCGAAGGTCACGTTCCTCCCTTCGGCTACGCGCCCATACAGCGGGCGGGGTCGGATTCGGGGGAGCGCGCACCGCAGCGAAGCCCTACCGGATCACGAGCGAGCCGTGCGGGGAGCGGACTTCAATTCTTGCTGTCGAACTTGGATGCGGCAACGAGCAATTGGGGCCACCGACTGTTATCTGGTGATGCGTGGCTTATATCCCTACCCTCTGGAGTGCCGCGCGACGCACGAGGCGTTCGAGCACGACACGTTCGTGCGCCGCCGGCGGACGGGGTGCGATCAGCCCTGCACAGCCAGCACCAGCGGCAACACTCCCTGTGCTCCGGACTTCCGGAGCAGGCGGGCAGCGACCGCCAGGGTCCAGCCTGTCTCCGTGTAGTCGTCCACGAGCAGGACGGGCCCCCGGGCCTCGGTGAGCGCGGTGGCGAGGGCAGGCGGAACGGTCAGCACGCCGTCCAGATCCTTCAGGCGCTGTGCGCTGTTGCTGCGGGAGCCCCGCGACGCGTGTCCCGCGTACTCCACGGAGCCCAGCAGCGGCAGTCGGCCGATCTCCGCGATGCGCGCGCCCAGGGAGTGGATCAGCTGTGGCCTGGTGCGCGAGGCGACAGTGACCACGCCCACCGGGCGGGGCAGCGCCCCTTCCGTGCCGGAAGCCCAGCCACCCGGACCCTTGGCCCAGTCGGCCAGCACGCCCACCACGGCCCTCGACACGTCGTCCGGCACGGGAGCGTCAGGCGCCTGGGGTGCGAGCAGCGGCCTCAGCCGGTTGCCCCAGCCGATGTCCGACAGTCGACCCAACGCCCTCCCCGCCGATGCCTGTTCAGCGGCCGGAATACGTCCCTTGAGATCGATACCGATCGCCGGCAGCCCCGTCGGCCACATGCGCCGGGGCTCCACTTCGACACCCGCGCGGCCCAGATCGGCGCGCGCGGCGTCCAGTGAGACCGCCGACGTGTCCACCGCGAAGCGTGCCCCGGCGCAGTTGTCGCAGCGGCCGCAGGGCTTGGCCCCCTCGTCGTCCAGCTGCCGCTGCAGGTATTCCATCCGGCAGCCGGCCGTGGACGCGTACTCGCGCATGGCCTGCTGCTCGGCCTTCCGCTGCCGTGCCACCCACGCGTACCGGTCGCCCTCGTACGTCCACGGCTGCCCGGTCGAGACCCAGCCGCCCTTGACCCGCCTGACGGCCCCGTCGACGTCGAGGACCTTCAGCATGGTCTCCAGACGTGAGCGGCGCAGCTCCACCTGAGGCTCGAGGGCAGGCAGGGACACGGGGCCGGCCGCCCGGGACAGGACGTCCAGGGTGCGGCGCACCAGGTCCTCGGAGGGGAAGGCGAGCGACGCGAAGTACTCCCAGATCGCCTCGTCCTCCTTGCCCGGCAGGAGGAGCACCTCGGCGTGCTCGACGCCGCGTCCGGCACGGCCGACCTGCTGGTAGTAGGCGATGGGGGAGGAGGGAGAGCCCAGGTGCACCACGAATCCGAGGTCGGGCTTGTCGAAGCCCATGCCGAGTGCGGAGGTGGCGATCAGCGCCTTGACCCGGTTGGCGAGCAGGTCGTCCTCGGCCTGCTGCCGGTCGGCGTTCTCCGTCTTCCCGGTGTACGAGGCGACGGCGTGTCCGCGCTGCCTGAGGAAGGCGGCGACCTCCTCGGCCGCGGCCACGGTGAGCGTGTAGACGATGCCGGAACCCGGCAGGTCGTCCAGATGGTCGGCGAGCCAGGCCATGCGGTGCGCGGCGTCGGGCAGCCGCACCACGCCCAGGCTCAGGCTCTCCCGGTCCAGCGGGCCGCGCAGCACCAGCGCGTCCGACGTGCCTCCGGTGCCGAGCTGCTCCGCGACATCGGCGGTCACGCGCGCGTTGGCCGTGGCCGTGGTGGCCAGCACGGGTACACCCGGCGGGAGGTCGGCGAGCATGGTGCGCAGCCGTCGGTAGTCGGGGCGGAAGTCGTGGCCCCAGTCGGAGATGCAGTGGGCCTCGTCCACGACGAGCAGTCCGGTCGCGGCGGCCAGTTTGGGCAGGACCTGGTCGCGGAAGTCGGGGTTGTTGAGGCGTTCCGGGCTGACGAGCAGGACGTCGACGTCGCCCGCCGCGATCTCTGCCTGGATGGCGTCCCACTCCTCGGTGTTGGAGGAGTTGATGGTCCGGGCGTGGATGCCGGCGCGGGCCGCGGACTCCACCTGGTTGCGCATCAGCGCGAGGAGCGGCGAGACGATGACGGTGGGGCCGCTGCCCCGGGCGCGCAGCAGCGAGGTCGCCACGAAGTAGACGGCGGACTTGCCCCATCCCGTGCGCTGGACGACCAGGGCCCGGCGCCGGTCGGCGACCAGTGCCTCGATCGCCCGCCACTGGTCCTCGCGCAGCCGGGCCACGCCCGTGGCGTCTCCGACGAGACGGGCGAGGACGGTGTCGGCCTGGGCCCGGAGGTCGGCGTTGCTCGTGTGCTCCATGCGTTCCATACAACATGACGGGACCGACATCCGGGCGGTCTGTGGATGGCCGGCCGGAACGTCCGGACTGTTGTCGTGTTCCTGCTCGGACTTATCCACAGGCTCAAGCGGAATCTCAAGATCCGCGAGATCGTCTGCGCATGACGAATCACAGCGAAACGACCGGACCGTCCGAAAACGGTGACGCCACCCAGCGCGGCGCACACAGCGGGCCCACCCCGGACGCCGGACGAAAGGCGGAGGCAGAACGCATGGCAGACCTCGGACCCACGGCGCACGAAAGCCAGGTCACCCTGCGAACCCCGGCCGAACTGGCCGATGCCCTGCCGTATCTGCTCGGCTACCGTCCCGAGGACAGCATCGTGCTCGTGGCCCTCCATGACCGCGGCGGACGCGGCCGCTTTGGAGGCCGGGCCCGGCTCGGCATCCCCGCGAGCACGGACGACTGGGAACCGGCCGCCCGTCAGTTGGCCCAAGGCCTGGTGGCCGGCAGCGAGCGCAGAGGTGCCCGGCCCGAGCAGATGGTCGCCTACGTCTGCCAGGAGCCGGCGAAAGGCGAGTCGGGGCGCGACGTCATGCGGCGCCTGCGTCCGCTCGCCCAGCTGCTGCGCACCGAGTGCGGGCGCCTCGACGTACCCGTCATCGAGGCACTGTGCATCTCGGACGGCCGCTTCTGGTCGTACTGCTGTCCGAACGAGGGATGCTGTCCGGACGACGGAGCGCCGATGGGGCTGCCCGGCACCTCCGTGCTCGCGGCCGCGGCCGCCTATGCCGGGATCCAAGTGCGTGGCACGCTGCGCGAGTTGCGCACCAGGCTGCTTCCCTGGGAGACCTCTGCCGCGCTGGACCAGGAGATCGTCCTGGACACGGTCGGCATGACCGTGGTGCCCAGGATCCTCGACGACGCGACCCGCGCGGACGTCGCGGAGTCGACCCTCGGCCTCGCCGAGCGCGTCGTGAACCGGTTCGCCGGAGCGCCGTCGGTGTCCGGCACACTCCCCGCGGATCTACGCGACGACGAACTGCTCACGCACGAGGAAGCGGCGACGCTGATCCTAGGCCTGCAGGACCGCACGACCCGAGACCGCGCCGCCGCGTGGATGGAGGGAGACGAGGCAGGTCCGGCCCTGCGCCTCTGGCGCGCCCTGGCCCGCCGATGCGTCGGACCGTACGGCGAACACGCCGCGGCACCCCTCACCCTCGCGGGGTGGGTCGCATGGTCGACCGGAGACGACCTCGAAGCCAGGGAGGCCCTGGCGATGGCGCTGGGCGCGGACCCGGACTACCTGTTCGCCCGCCTGCTGCACCAGGCCTGCAACGAGGGCCTGGACCCGGAGACGGTCCGCCGCTGTCTGCGCGCCGAGCGTGCGGGACACGCAGATGCGGAATCCGGATCGGAAACGACGAGCGAGGACGATGCGGCGGCGGCGAGGCACGGCGCCTCGGAGCCCGGCCCCCGTCGACGGCACCGCGCGCGTCCCACCGACGGCACCGACAGCATCCCGCGCCCGGCACGGGCGGACAGCCGGCGGCCCAGGCCCGACGGCACGCATGCACGCACCCCGGCCCCGGGACGTACGCGTCCCGGCGCCTCACGGCGGGACGGTACGCGCACGCGTGCGGCGGGGAAGGACGGCAAGCGACCTGGCGACGCCGCATCAGAAGGCACCCGGTCCGGAAGCAGCGCCACAGAGGGGGATGCATGAGCGACGGCTCGGGTCCTCCCCTGCTCGTACGGTGCCTGCGCCGACTGACCGAATGGGGGCGAGCCGGTGCCGGCGGCCTGTTGCCACTGCGCCGGTACCGGCAGCGGCCGTCCGGCCCGAAGGACGCACCCGCGCAGCCGCGACGCCGCCATTTGGTCGGCTTCCCCGACGGGAGGCGTGACCCGGAGGAGTCCCCTTCCGTTCACCTGGGTGGTGGTACCCCCGGACGGGCCGCGCCGCCGCACGTCCGTTGTTCCTTCGGAGACCCCCACCTGGCGCCGAGCACGTCCGAGGCGCACAGAGCGCAGAAGAAACCACCCCATGCACCAGCTCACTCCACCCTCTGCAACCGACGACAACCACCCTGCCCCGGGGATGCCCGTGCCGTCCCCGCCGGACGGCGCCGGCCCCACGGGACCGGGCGGCACGGAGGTTCCGGCCCCGCCGCAGAATCAGGGACCCAACCCCATGCCGTCCTCGGGGCGTGCCGGGCCCGTGCCACTTCCCACGGAACAGTCCCACCGGTCGTCAACCGCCTCACAGGGCCCGGCCTCGTCGACGCCTCGAGGCTGGTTCCCGCCTGCGCCCGTGAGCCGGGCCCCTCGCCCACCCGTGTCCCCGCCGCAGGGGGCCGCCGTACGCGCGCCGCTTCCGGCCCCCCGACGCTCCGCCGACCTCCCTCCCACTCACACGGCGCTGATCTGTGTGGCCTTGCCGGGCCTCGCCATCTCCACGGATCAGGGGCAGCTGGCCGGGCGGGGGCTGGAGGGGTTCTACCGAGCGGGCCGACGGCTGCTCTCGCGCTGCCAGGTCCGCGTCGCCGGCCGCGAGCCGCTGGCCGTCCAGGCCAGGATGACCGCGGCCGACCGGGCCCGGTTCGTGGGGACCCTGCGCACCACCCCGGCCGCCGGCCCGGACCCGGACGTCGTGGTCGAGCGGATCCGGCACGCGGACGGCACCGAACGCATCACCTTCCGCAGTGCGGCCCTCCGCCCCCTGCGGCTGCCGGTCGAGGTGGCCCTCGGCACGGACCTCGCGGACCTGAGCGCCATCGCCTCCGGCGACGCGGGCCCCGAACTGCCCGCCACGGTTCACGACTCCGGCCTGCGCTGGACCAGCACCGCCGGGAGCGCCTTGGTCACGGCACACCCGCCGCCCGCCGACGCCCTGGCCTCGGCGGGACTGCTGCGGTGGGAGTTCGAACTCCCACCGGGGGGAACGGCCACCGTGGAACTGCGAGTGCGGCCGGACGGGGCGGGACCGCTCAGGGCTGTGGGCCGTTCCGCCACGAGTCCCTTGGCGCCCGCCCGGGCGGCGGGCGACGACCCCAGGGTTCCGGCCCTGATGCGGACGAGTATCGAGGACCTCCAGGTCTTGCTCCTGCGTGACCCGGCGCACCCCTCCGACACCTATCTCGCGGCAGGGGCGCCCTGGCGCTGCGGTATGGCCCCGGCCGAGGCGCTGACCGCCGCGCGGATGACGCTGCCCCTCGGCACCCGGCTCGCCGCAGGCACACTGCGCATCCTCGCCCGTACGCAACTCACGGCCGCAGGACCGCAGCAGGGCATGATCCCCGGACCGCGACGCGACGCGGGCCCGCACGTGCCGCCGGTCTGCACGGGTACGGAGGCCACACTGCTGTTCCCCGCCCTGCTCGCGGAGGCGCGCCGCTGGGGGCTCCCGGAACAGGAGGCCGAGGAGCTGCTGCCCGCGGCCGAGCGGTGTCTGACCTGGCTGCGGACCACCGTGAGCGACAGCACGTACCTGTGCGACCCGCAGCCCGGAGGCCTCATCCGTTGCGCGACGCAGGCCCATGCCCATCGCGCGGCCCTGCTGGGTGCCGACCTCCTGGACGCGTACGGCAGGCCCGGCGGCTCCGAACTGCGGCAGTGGGCGCGGGAACTGCGGGCGGCGTTCCGGGAGGGCTTCTGGACCGCGGACCTGGGCGGCGGTCGACCGGCGGCGGCCCTTGCACCGGACGGACGCCCCCTTGCACACCTCGACGCTGCCGCAGTCCATCTCCTGGACACCGGCCTGCTCGGCGCGGGAGAACTGGCGCCCGGTCTGCTCGACAGGGTGCAGACCGAACAGCTCGCCCGGCTGCTCGGGGGACCTGCCATGGACTCGGGCTGGGGACTGCGCGGACTGGGCGCGAAGGAGGCGGGACACAACCCGTTCGGCCACCGGGCCGGAGCCGTACGCGTCCAGGAGACGGTGCTCGCCGTCGCCGGGCTGTCCGCCGCGGGCTACGAGAAGGAGGCCGACGGCCTGCTGCACGGTGTCCTGGCGGCGGCCGAGCACTTCGGTCACCGGCTGCCCGAGATGTACGCGGGGGAACAGCGCGCCGACGGGAGCGCCCCCGTTCCCCATCCGGCGGCCTGCCGCCCGGCGGCCACGGCGGCGGCCTCCGGAGTGCTGCTCCTCACCGCGCTCGCGGGCATCCGTCCGGACACGCCGGCCCGGACGGTCACCCTGCGTCCCACGCGCAGCGCTCCCCTGGGCGAGATCGGCTTCATGGGGCTGCGGATCGCCGGTGCCCCCTTCTCCGTACGGGTCAGCCGACTCGGACTCGCCATGGTCGAGGAGGCGGCGGACGGCCTCCAGTTGGGGGTGTGACCTCGTACGACACGACCCGCACGAAATACGGGAGCCGCCTCATGGACCCCATACCGGAACGGAAGCGGATCAGCCTCCGCTGCGCTCGGCGAAGGGAGTGTTTATCGTCAGGCAGACGACTATGATCGCCGCATGCCCTACGACCCGTCAGCCTTTCCGCCCTTCGCCGTCACCGTGGACCTGGTCGTGCTGACCGTGCGCCGCCATGCCCTGTGCGCGCTGGCGGTGCGCAGGGGGGAGCCCCCGTTCCAGGGGCGCTGGGCGCTGCCGGGCGGCTTCGTACGGGTCGACGAGGACCTGGCACAGGCTGCGGCACGCGAGCTCGCCGAGGAGACAGGGCTGCAGGCCCACGATCCCTTCGCCCCGGTCCAGGACGGCGGTGCCCACCTCGAGCAGCTCGCGACCTACGGCGACCCCAAGCGGGACCCGCGTATGCGCGTGGTCAGCGTCGCCCACCTCGCCCTCGCACCGGATCTGCCCGCACCCCGTGCGGGCGGCGACGCCAGCAACGCGCGCTGGGCGCCGGTGGAGGAACTGCTGCAGCAGGGCGGTTACGGCCGTGACGGCGAGCCGGTGGCGCCGCTCGCCTTCGACCACGCCCAGATCCTGGCCGACGGCGTGGAGCGGGCCCGTTCCAAGATCGAGTACTCGTCGCTGGCCACCGCGTTCTGCCCGCCCGAATTCACTGTCGGCGAGCTGCGTCGGGTGTACGAGGCCGTGTGGGGTGTGGCGCTCGACCCGCGCAACTTCCACCGCAAGGTGACCGGCACCCCCGGGTTCCTCGTCCCCACCGGCGGCACCACCACACGCCAGGGCGGCCGCCCGGCCCAGCTCTTCCGGGCCGGCGGCGCCACCCTGCTCAACCCCCCGATGCTGCGTCCCGAGGTGTGACGGAGCGGCATCAGAAGCCGGGGACCCGCAGAGCCGGGGCTCGGCCGCGGGGCGCCCTGAACTGCCGAATGGCGGACAGAAGACCGACCCGGATGGCGCTCATTACGTAATAGATCGGGTGATACCCGAAAAATCGGACGCAGCGCGCTATCTTGCTGCAGGTGATCCAGGCCTTCGGACTGACCAGCGAACCCCGCAAGGCGAACCCGCCCGCCGTCGACGACGTCTCCTTCGAGGCGCGAGAGGGCCGTGTCACCGCGCTCCTCGGAGCGCCGGGAGCGGGCAAGACGACGGCGCTCCGGCTGATGCTCGAACTCCAGCAGGGCCGCGGCATCACCTGCTTCAGAGGTCGGCCCCTGCATCGCATCGCCCAACCCTCGGGCGAGGTCGGCGTGCTCCTGGGCGACGTACCCGGGCATCCGGCCCGCTCGGTCCGGGGGCATCTGCGCATGCTGTGCGCCGCGGCGGGGGTTCCCGCCCGGCGTGCCGACGAGGTCCTCGATGTGGTCGGCCTCGCCGGCCTGCGCGAGGAGCGCGTGGGCACGTTGTCCCGCGGCATGGACCGTCGGCTCGGCCTGGCCTGCGCCCTGCTGCCCGACCCGCACACACTCGTGCTGGACACCCTCACGGAAGGGCTGTCCGCCCGCGAGGCCCGCTGGCTGCACGGCATGCTCCGGGCGCACGCGACCCAGGGCGGCACAGTCCTGTACACCACGGCCGACCCCAAGGAAGCCGCACGCACCGCCGACCACGTCGTCACCCTGGAGTGCGGCAGGATCGTCGCCGACCAGGAGGCGGCGGAGTTCGGCCGCACCCGGCTGCGTCCCCGCGTGGCCGTCCGCAGCCCGCACGCCCCCCGCCTCGCGGTGTTGCTCGCCAAGGAGGCCCGCGCCACCCGGCGCTCCGTCGAAGTCGTCCGGGAGAGCGGCAACCGCTTGTCCGTGTACGGCAGTACAACCGCAGACGTCGGTGAGACCGCGTTCCGTCACGGCATCCTCGTGCATCAACTCGCTGACGAGACGGGCGACATGGGGCCAGGGGCTGGCGTGCTCCCGCCGGACGGGTGCGGCACTCCGCCGGCCCGTCAGTCGTCCGCAACCGAGCAGCAGGCGGCGGAACGTCCGAAGATGCCTGGCGCCAGGGTGGCCGCGGATCGGTCGGAGACGCCTCGCGGCACAACGGCCGCAGATCACCCGCAACTCCCCGACGACCTGCCCGACCCGGGCCAACCGCAGCCCCCCGACGAGCCGCAGGTGCCCGGTCCGGCGCAGTCCGTCGACGGTCCGACCGCCTCGGACGCACCGACGAGCGCAACGCCACCAGCGCTCGTCGCCGACCCGTCCCCCGCCGCGAACGAGCAGCCCCAGCCACACGCCACCGACGTCCGGGCCGTCGATGGGCCGGCGACCGATGACCGTCCGGCACCTGACAGCCTCACCCCGCTCGCCGTCGCCTCGCGTCCCCACCACACGACCGGAGTCCGGCCCCAGGTCGGCCCCTCACGCACCGCGGAGTCCCGCACTCCAGGCGATACGTCCCCTCTCCCGCCCCCCATCTCCGTTCGCCCCGCCCCCAGCCCCCTCCGTCCCCTCCGATACGAACTCCGCCGCGCCTCAGGCATCGCCACGGGCTTCGTCACCTGTGGTGCCGTGCTCGTGGTGTCCGCGCTCGCCGCCGTGCTGCTCGCTCGCCTCGGCCACACCCCGCAGGGGCGCCTGTTCGCGGCGTGGCCGCGGGAGCTGCCCCTGCCGCCCGCGGCGCTCGGCGCGGGGCTCCTCGGCGCGCTGGCCTTCGGCGACGAGTTCCGCCACCCCGCCCTGGCGGCGGATCGCGGCACCGTGCCCCGCCGACTGGGGCTGCTCACCGCGAAACTCCTCGTCTCCGGGGCCACGGCGCTGATGCTGGCCTTCCTCGCCGTGGGCTGCGACGCCGAAGCGCTCTATCTCGTGTACGGCCGGGAGCTCACGCAGGTTCCCGCCGACTGGCTTTCGATGGCCGTGAGTTGGTTCGGACTCATGACCGGGTGCGCCTGGGCCGGAGTGCTGGCCGCGGGCGTCTTCCGGTCCACCACGGCCGGGCTCGCCGCGGTGCTCGCCGTACCCGTGGTGGTCGTGCCCCTGGTACAGAAGGTGCTGGAGGGCCCGGCGGTGCGGACGGCGGCGGGGTTTCCGGTGCGCATGCGGAAGGTCTTCCTGGTGCAGTGGCCCTTCGGGGGAGAGCGCTATCTGACCGGAGCGGTCCGGATGCTCGCTCAACCCGTGGGCGGAGCACTGACGTTGTCGCTGACCGCCCTGCTCTGCGCGTATCTGTTCACGACCCTGCGGAGCAGGGTCCGATGACGACCGTCCGTACGCTTCCGATCCTGCCGTGCGCACAACTCCCCGGAGCGCGCCCATTTCTTTCCGATAAGGCGTCAATTGCGACGGGGTGAGCGATCACCCTTTCGTGTGCTTTTCACCAAAGACCTCAAGGGAGTTGGAGACGGCGCCGACAAAGGATCCGTGAGTACCCTTGCGCACACCATGATGACCGCCGCCCGCTCCGCAGACTCTGGTCTCGTCGGCCCGGGCGAACTCGACCGCTACCCCTACGCGGAGGCCCCCGCCGTCGACCGCGTCGGAGCGCCTGTCTGGGACGGTGCGGAACCCGAGCTGGGCCGTGTGGGCCGGCGCACCGCGGGCAGCCGCGGACGCGGACTGCACGGCCAACTCGTTCAGCAGCTGGGCCAGATGATCGTCTCGGGCGACCTGGGCGCGGACCGCCCGCTCGTGCCCGAGGAGATCGGCCAGCGCTTCGAGGTCTCCCGCACCGTCGTCCGCGAGTCCCTCCGCGTCCTGGAGGCCAAGGGCCTGGTCAGCGCCCGCCCGAACGTCGGCACGCGCGTGCGTCCCGTCAGCGACTGGAACCTCCTAGACCCGGACATCATCGAGTGGCGGGCCTTCGGGCCGCAGCGCGACGACCAGCGGCGCGAGCTGAGCGAGCTGCGCTGGACGATCGAGCCGCTCGCCGCGCGCCTCGCCGCCGGGCACGGACGCGAGGACGTCCAGCAGCGCCTCTCCGACATGGTCGAGATCATGAGCCATGCCATGGGGCAGGGCGACGCGCTCACCTTCTCCCGCGCCGATTCCGAGTTCCACGCGCTGCTCATCCAGATCGCGGGCAACCGCATGCTGGAGCACCTCTCCGGCATCGTGTCGGCCGCCCTCCAGGTCTCGGGCGGCCCGGTCACCGGCTGTGACCGGCCGAACGAGTCGTCCCTGGCGCAGCACGCGCGGATCGTCGACGCCCTCGGTACCGGCGACGCCGCGGGGGCCGAGGCGGCCATGCGTCAGCTGCTGACCGTTCATCCCGAGGTGGAGCGCGTCGTACCCGCCCCGCGTGAGCACTGACGCCGACCCGCGGGCGGTGAGGTCGGAGAGTGCCGCGTCCGGGTGACGGCGACGGGTCCCGGAACCCGTCTGCCGCCGGACCCTGCCGGATCCTCTGGAGTCCGGCGGGGTCCGGCGGTACGACGAGGCGGCCTATCCGTCGGTGCGGTCCCGGTCAAGGCCATCGCCGACAGTATTTATCCGCGTCCGACTGCTTTTGAGCGCTTACGGGGTGTGACTCGGGCCACGCAGATTGGGCGTAACGCTCGCGGGATGAGCGCGATGACCTAAGAGGTGATAGCCGCGGAGGGAATACAGACGCCGTTCAAGGCGCTGTGCATCTCCCCGGCCCCCGCCCGCGCCGTCGGCCCATCCCCAAGCCGGCGGTCGGCTCCTGTCCGTCCTGGAAGGGGCCGGAAGCCGTTTTCCAACGTTCCGAGAGGTTGTTCGTGTCGGCCAGCACATCCCGTACGCTCCCGCCGGAGATCGCCGAGTCCGTCTCTGTCATGGCGCTCATTGAGCGGGGAAAGGCTGAGGGGCAGATCGCCGGCGATGACGTGCGTCGGGCCTTCGAAGCTGACCAGATTCCGGCCACTCAGTGGAAGAACGTACTGCGCAGCCTCAACCAGATCCTCGAGGAAGAGGGTGTGACGCTGATGGTCAGTGCCGCGGAGCCCAAGCGCACCCGAAAGAGCGTCGCAGCGAAGAGCCCGGCCAAGCGCACCGCCACCAAGACGGTCGCGGCGAAGACGGTGACCACCAGGAAGGCCACCGCCACCACGGCCGCCCCGGTCGCGCCCGCTGACCCTGCCGCTGTCGATCCCGCCGAGGAAGCCGCACCCGCCAAGAAGGCCGCAGCCAAGAAGGCGACCGCCAAGAAGACGGTCGCGAAGAAGACCGTCGCCAAGAAGACGGCGGCGAAGAAGACCACCGCCAAGAAGGACGACGTCGAGCTCCTCGAGGAAGAGGTGCCCGAGGAAGCCAAGGGCGCCGAGGAGCCCGAGGGCACGGAGAGCGCCGGTTTCGTGCTGTCCGACGAGGACGAGGACGACGCGCCCGCGCAGCAGGTCGCCGCGGCCGGCGCCACCGCCGACCCGGTCAAGGACTACCTCAAGCAGATCGGCAAGGTCCCCCTGCTCAACGCCGAGCAGGAGGTCGAGCTCGCCAAGCGCATCGAGGCCGGTCTGTTCGCCGAGGACAAGCTGGCGAACGCCGACAAGCTCGCGCCGAAGCTCAAGCGCGAGCTGGAGATCATCGCCGAGGACGGCCGCCGTGCCAAGAACCACCTCCTGGAGGCCAACCTCCGTCTGGTGGTCTCCCTGGCCAAGCGCTACACCGGCCGCGGCATGCTGTTCCTGGACCTCATCCAGGAGGGCAACCTCGGTCTGATCCGTGCGGTCGAGAAGTTCGACTACACCAAGGGCTACAAGTTCTCCACGTACGCCACCTGGTGGATCCGTCAGGCGATCACCCGCGCGATGGCCGACCAGGCCCGCACCATCCGTATCCCGGTGCACATGGTCGAGGTCATCAACAAGCTCGCGCGCGTGCAGCGCCAGATGCTCCAGGACCTGGGCCGTGAGCCCACCCCGGAGGAGCTGGCCAAGGAGCTCGACATGACCCCGGAGAAGGTCATCGAGGTCCAGAAGTACGGCCGTGAGCCCATCTCCCTGCACACCCCGCTGGGCGAGGACGGCGACAGCGAGTTCGGTGACCTCATCGAGGACTCCGAGGCCGTCGTCCCGGCCGACGCGGTCAGCTTCACGCTGCTCCAGGAGCAGCTGCACTCCGTCCTCGACACCCTGTCCGAGCGTGAGGCGGGCGTCGTCTCCATGCGCTTCGGTCTCACCGACGGTCAGCCGAAGACCCTCGACGAGATCGGCAAGGTCTACGGCGTGACGCGTGAGCGCATCCGCCAGATCGAGTCCAAGACCATGTCGAAGCTGCGCCACCCGTCGCGTTCCCAGGTGCTGCGCGACTACCTCGACTAGGTCGCGGTCGTACGACCGCGAAGGCCCGGTCTCCCCCGCGGGGGAGACCGGGCCTTCGCGCTGCGGAGCGCGGCGCTCTGGATCACTCTGGGTTTCCCAACAGCACTCGGAGTGAGGAGCGTGCATGCGTCGTACCTTTGCGCGGGCACTGGTGAGGCCGCTGATTCTGGCGGCCGCCACTGCCGTAATACCGCTGGTGACCGCCGTCCCCGTCGCCGCCGGCGGCGTCGTGGTGGACGGCTTTCCCGTCGATGTGTCCCAGACTCCCTGGACGGTCGCGCTGTCCAGCCGTGACCGGTTCGGAGGTACGCGGGCGGGACAGTTCTGCGGTGGCGTGGTGATCGGCCGCACCACCGTGCTGACCGCGGCCCACTGCCTGAGCGATGAGGCCCTGGGAAGCGGGTCGAACCGGGCGGGCGACCTCACGGTGATCGCGGGCCGTACGGACCTGCTGTCCGGCCAGGGCGAGGAGATCCCCGTACGCGAGGCCCGGATCAACCCGCACTACGATCCGGTCGGCAACGCCGGAGACTTCGGCGTCCTCACCCTCGCCAAACCACTGCCGCAGAGCTCGGTCATCGCCATGGCGGCCGAGGGTGACCCGGCATACACACCGGGAACGAGCGCCCTGGTCTCCGGGTGGGGCGACCTGACGGGCATCGGTGACTACACGCGGCAGTTGCACGCCGCACACGTACGCGTGCTGCCCGACGCGCTCTGCGGGGAGGCCTATCCCGGCAGTGCCGACGGCACGTACCGGGCCGACTCCATGCTGTGCGCAGGGGAAGCGCAGGGCGGCCCCGACGCGTGCCAGGGCGACAGTGGAGGCCCGCTGGTCGCCGGAGGGCGGCTGATCGGGCTCGTGTCGTGGGGCAATGGCTGCGGCCGGGCAGGGAACCCCGGGGTCTACACCCGGGTGTCCGAGGTCGCACGCGCGCTGGGCCGGACCGGCGGCCGCTCACAAGGGCCGCACAAAGCGGTCTGAGGGGCCGCGGAGGGCACGAGAACGGGCGGCCGCTCCTGGGAGGAGCGGCCGCCCGATCACCGGCCTCTGCCGGAGCTGGCTCGTCGTGGATGCGAGGTGTCAGCGCTCTTCTTCAGCGGCGGATACCGGAACGGTCGTCAGCCGCTCCGTCTCGTCCTGTATCTCAGCGGCGATCTTCTTGAGTTCCGGCTCGAACTTGCGGCCATGGTGGGCGCAGAAGAGCAGTTCTCCGCCGCTGAGCAAGACGACGCGCAGGTATGCCTGGGCGCCGCAGCGGTCGCAGCGATCGGCGGCCGTCAACGGGCTCGCGGGGGTCAGAACAGTAGTCACGTCGCCTCTTCTCTAGCTCGACGAGCTGTCGTACCAGGGTCAACATCCAACCAGCCCGAAAACGTTCCCGCTCGTGGCATTTCCTCGAAAAATCTTCCGGGGCGGCTGTCTGCTGCCGGTTGGCGGCGAATGTGCCGTATCGCGTTTCTTGTGTGCTTACGGGTTCGCGCTGTCTATCGGTTGAGGTCCCCCGGCTGGGTTGCCGGTTGTTCATGAGGACGTGCCCGGAGCCTAAATGGTTCATGCCTCGAAGGGAACGTGATATGTACTTCACTCCATCGAGGGATCGAACACGCATACGACTCTGGACTAGTCTGAGTATCAGAGTGAGGGTGGCGTTACAACGGCTCTACCAGGCCTCGGTACCCTCTGAGCGGCAACCGAAGCCGGGCCCCTACCCAAACGGGGCCCACCTGAAATTCAGCGAGGAGCGAACCGCGTGACCGCCGATACGTCCGTGCCGTCCACAGCTCTGCTGGCAGGAGCAGACCGGGACGGTTCCAACTACACCGCGCGGCACCTGCTCGTCCTTGAGGGCCTCGAGGCCGTGCGCAAGCGCCCCGGCATGTACATCGGCTCCACCGACAGCCGCGGTCTCATGCACTGCCTGTGGGAGATCATCGACAACTCCGTGGACGAGGCCCTTGGCGGCTACTGCGACCACATCGACGTGATCCTCCACGACGACGGCTCCGTGGAAGTGCGGGACAACGGCCGCGGCATCCCCGTGGACGTCGAGCCCAAGACCGGCCTGTCCGGCGTCGAGGTCGTCATGACCAAGCTGCACGCCGGCGGCAAGTTCGGCGGCGGTTCGTACGCGGCCTCCGGCGGTCTGCACGGTGTCGGTGCCTCCGTGGTCAACGCGCTGTCCGCGCGCCTCGACGTCGAGGTGGACCGCGGCGGGCACACCCACGCCATCAGCTTCCGGCGCGGCACCCCGGGTGCCTTCGCGGCGAACGGCCCGGACGCCAAGTTCGAGGCCACGGGCGGCCTGGCCAAGGCCAAGAGGATCCCCAAGACCCGCACCGGCACGCGCGTGCGGTACTGGGCCGACCGCCAGATCTTCCTCAAGGACGCGAAGCTCTCCCTGGAGACGCTCCACCAGCGTGCCCGCCAGACCGCCTTCCTGGTGCCCGGCCTCACCATCGTCGTCCGTGACGAGTACGGCCTGGGCGAGGGCGGCAGCAAGGGCGAGGAGTCCTTCCGCTTCGACGGCGGCATCAGCGAGTTCTGCGAGTACCTGGCGACCGACAAGCCGGTCTGTGATGTCCTCCGCTTCTCCGGACACGGCACCTTCAAGGAGACCGTGCCGGTCCTGGACGAGCACGGCCAGATGACGCCCACCGAGGTGACCCGCGAGCTCGCCGTCGACGTCGCGCTGCGCTGGGGGACCGGGTACGACGCGACCCTCAGGTCGTTCGTCAACATCATCGCCACCCCCAAGGGCGGCACCCACGTCGCCGGCTTCGAGCAGGCCGTCAAAGAGACGATGAACGACGCGCTGCGCGCCAAGAAGCTGCTGCGCGTCGCCGAGGACGACATCGTCAAGGACGACGCCCTGGAGGGGCTTACCGCAGTCGTCACCGTCCGTCTCGCCGAACCGCAGTTCGAGGGTCAGACCAAGGAGGTCCTCGGCACGTCGGCCGCCCGCCGGATCGTGAACAACGTGATCTCCAAGGAGCTCAAGGCCTTCCTGACCTCCACCAAGCGCGACGCGGCCGCCCAGGCCCGGGTGGTCATGGAGAAGGTGGTGGCCGCCGCCCGTACGCGCATCGCGGCCCGCCAGCACAAGGACGCGCAGCGGCGGAAGACGGCCCTGGAGTCGTCGTCCCTGCCCGCCAAGCTCGCCGACTGCCGAAGCGACGACGTCGAGCGCAGCGAGCTGTTCATCGTCGAGGGAGACTCCGCGCTGGGTACGGCGAAGCTGGCCCGGAACTCCGAGTTCCAGGCGCTCCTGCCGATCCGCGGCAAGATCCTCAACGTCCAGAAGTCGTCCGTGACGGACATGCTGAAGAACGCCGAGTGCGGCGCGATCATCCAGGTCATAGGGGCGGGCTCGGGCCGGACCTTCGACCTCGACGCCGCCCGGTACGGCAAGATCATCATGATGACGGACGCCGATGTGGACGGCTCCCACATCCGGTGCCTGCTGCTGACGCTGTTCCAGCGCTACATGCGGCCCATGGTCGAGGCCGGCCGGGTCTTTGCCGCGGTGCCGCCGCTGCATCGCATCGAGCTCGTCCAGCCGAAGAAAGGCCAGGACAAGTACGTCTACACCTACTCGGACCGTGAGCTGCGCGACAAGCTCATGGAGTTCCAGAGCAAGGGTGTCCGGTACAAGGACTCCATCCAGCGCTACAAGGGTCTGGGCGAGATGGACGCGGACCAGCTGGCCGAGACCACGATGGACCCGCGCTACCGAACCCTGCGCCGGATCAACCTCTCCGACCTGGAGGCCGCCGAGCAGGTCTTCGATCTGCTGATGGGCAACGACGTCGCGCCCCGCAAGGAGTTCATCTCCAGCTCGGCGGCGACGCTGGACCGGTCGCGGATCGACGCGTAGGCGCTGCGCTGAGCCTCGGGCTGGGGCTGGGCCCCAGGCCGAGGCGGGCACGCGGCAGGCCGTGCCGGGCCCGGACCGGGAGGCGCCCGTTGCGTCGGGAGTGTCCGGGTGTCGGTGTCGGGGGCGGCAGCGCTTGGCACGGGTGGTGGTGAGGCCTCGGGGCACGGCGGGTTACGGCGCGGGGCCTCCCGATGCCGGGCCCGGACCTGCCCGGTCCGTCGTCCGGTCGTACCGGGCCGGGTCCGGCCGGGGTCTTCGATACCCCCGGACACGCGGAATTGCGGGGGCCGCGCGTGCGGGGCCTCAGGGCCAGGCTCGGTCGTGGCAGCGCTCCCGCTGCCCCGGGCGCGAGCCCGGCCGGGCGTTGCGGGTCGGTTCTTCTCCACCCGCGGGTGGAGAGCGGAGGGCCGTGAGGATCCACCCGCGATCCACCCCGGCTCCGATGAGCTGACCTGCGAATTTCCGTAGCGTCGAAGGCGTCGGCAGGACTCGCTGCCGGCCTCCCTTTCCCGCTCACGGAGGCTCTGATGCCCGGGCTCGTCAACGCGTTGGTGATCGTCGCCGTCGTCGCGCTGGTGGTCGTACGACAGTTCCGCGCCCGCCCGATCGACACCGACCGGCGCTGGTGGGTCGTGCCCGTGGTCCTCGCGTTCCTGGCGCTGCGCGAGCCCGGCATACTCGACGCCCACCACCGGGTGGGGTCCGCTGTGCTGCTGTCCGCGGAGGTGCTGACAGGCCTGGCCACCGGTGCCGGCTGGGCCTGGACGACCCGGGTGTGGACGGAACCGGACGGTGTCGTCTGGACCAAGAGCACCAAGGCGAGCGCGGTCGTCTGGGGCATCGGCATCTGTCTGCGCGTCGGCCTCTTCGCACTCGGCGGCATGCACCAGGACAGTTCCGCGCTCATGGTCGGCCTCGCGGGCACCCTGCTGGTTCGCTCCGGGGTCCTGGCCTGGCGTGCGCGGTCGCTGGAGGCGTCCGCCGTACAGGGCGCGGCGTACGGTGACAGCGTGGCCCGGCCGGCGTGGAAGGAGCTTGCATGACCGAGAACGCCTGGACGCGCTGGCCCTCGCGCGAGGCACTCGGCCGCGAGGGAACTTCACAACCCCGGCGGATGCTCGCCTGGGCCGTGAGGGTGCTGGTGATCGCCATACTGCTGTGGGGGGCTTTCGACGCGCGGCACGCTCATGCCTGGGGAGCGGCGGCCGCCGCCGGGGGCGTCATCGTGGCCGCCGTCGTCTCCTGGGCTTTCTTCCGCACGACCTACGCGCACCGACTCCTGCCCTCCCTGGCCCTCATCAGCGTGCTGCTGGGCATCGCGGTCGCGGCACAGGCCACGGGGTTCAGGGGACCGGCCCTCGTGCTCTGGTGCGGCTGCGGCATCTCCGCCCTGGAGCGACTGCCCTTGGGCGCCGCTCTGCCCGTGGCCTCCGTGGCCCTCGCCTCGTACTCGGCATTCAACAACGACGTGTGGCTGACCACTGCCGCCACCGTCGTGGGTATGGCACTCGCCGGCTACGTCCTCCGCCTGGACGCCGAGGCGCGGGGCAGCGCCCAGCGCCTGCTCGCCCAGGAGCGCGCCGCCCGGGCGGCCGAGGCGGAGTCGGCGGCACTGGCGGAGCGGGCCAGGATCGCGCGGGAGATCCACGACGTACTCGCGCACAGCCTGTCGGCCCAGCTCGTGCACCTGGAGGCGGCCCGGCTGCTGATCGAGCGCGACGCCGACAGGGAACAGATCCTCGAACGGGTGGTGGCGGCGCGGGGAATGGCTCGGGACGGCCTCGCCGAGACCCGCCAGGCGCTCTCCGCGCTGCGCGGCGAACTGACCCCGCTGGAGGACTTCCTGAACGAACTCGTCAGCGCGGCCGACGGCGCCGAGGTCACTGTCACGGGTGAGTGCAGAGCGCTGACCGCGGAGGCGTCGCAGGCCGTACGCAGGGTCGCCCAGGAAGCCGTGACGAACGTCCGCAAGCACGCCCACGGTGCCAGAGTCCAGGTGCGGCTGGACTACGGCGACCACGAAGTGACCCTGGACATACGGGACTCCGGCGGCAGGCCGGGCGAGCTGGCGGGGTCCGGAGCCGGGTACGGTCTGCTGGGGATGCGGGAGCGAGCCGAACTGCTGGGCGGTTCGCTGGAGGCCGGGCCGGACGAGGAAGGTTTCATGGTGACGTTGAAGGTGCCCGCATGACCGAGGAGGCAGGGCAGAAGCCCGCGCGGGTTGTCGTGGCGGACGACCAGACCGTGGTCCGGGAAGGCATCGTGATGCTGCTCGGGCTGCTGCCGGGGATCGAGGTGGTCGGTGCCGCGGGCGACGGGGACGAGGCGGTGAAGCTGGTCGCCGAACTCGCCCCGGACGTGGTCCTGATGGACCTGCGGATGCCCCGCTGCAACGGTGTGGAGGCGACCCGGCGGATCCGGGCGGAGCACCCCGGGACCCAGGTCGTGGTGCTCACCACGTACGCGGACGACGAGTCGCTGTTCCCCGCGCTGCGAGCGGGGGCGCGCGGCTATCTCACCAAGGACGCGGGCGGCGACGAGATCGTGCGAGCCGTGCAGAGCGTGCTGTCCGGGGAGGCAGGGCTGTCGCCGAGCGTCCAACGGCGGCTGCTGGAGCGGCTGTCGGAGCCGGAGCCGAGGCCGGCGCCCGCCGAGTCCGACGGACTGACGGCGCGGGAGACCGAGGTCCTGGTGCTGATCGCCGAGGGCCTGACCAACCAGGAGATCGCCCGTCGGCTGCATGTCTCGACGGCGACGGTGAAGACCCACATCAACAACCTCTTCGCCAAGACGGGACTCAAGGACCGCGCCCAGGCGGTGCGTTACGCGTACGGGAAGGGCCTGGCCCGCCCACCAGCGGGTTGAGTCACCTGATGGGGTGAAGAGCCGGGGGAAGAAGAGTCGGGGATCTTCCCGGTCTGTCCATGCTTGGGCATGCAGTCAAGCAATGGCCGTTCCCGCGAAGGCGGAGGCGGTCCCGAGAGTTCGGCCGGGAACCACGAAGACCAAGACCCGGCTTCCCACGAAGTGGGATACGAGGACCCCTGGTACGACGCACTGGCGTCCGGCTGGGGCGAGCTGGACGGCACGGGTGTGCCTGCTCCCGTCGTGCCGGGCGCGCGCGAGGAGCGGGACGGGGCTGCCGTTCGCGCGCGTGACGTGTATCTGGAGGTGCAGCGCAGCGCGGCGTTCCAGGAGGTGCGCAGCCGGTACCGCAGATTCGTGGTGCCCGGGGTCGCCGTCTTCTTGGCCTGGTACTTGGGCTATGTGGTCACCGCGACGACGGCGCCCGCGTTCATGGCCACGCCCGTGGTGGGTGCCGTGAACGTGGCGATGCTCGCCGGTCTCGGGCAGTTCCTCAGCACCTTCCTGCTCACCTGGGCCTACGCCCGGCACGCACGGTTGCACAGGGACAGAGCCGCGCTCGACCTGCGCTGGGACACACAGGAGCTGACGCGCGGGGTCCGGGGCGGTGCGTCATGACGGGTCATCACCAAGCCTTGGCACTGCTGCTGTTCAGTGGATTCGTGGCCGTCACCCTGGCGATCACGACGTGGGTCAGCCGCAACCGCCGTGGCTCCGCCGAGGAGTTCTACGCCGGCGGGCGGCTCTTCTCACCCATGGAGAATGGTTTTGCCATCGCAGGGGACTATATGTCGGCCGCTTCCTTCCTTGGAGTCACCGGGCTCATTGCCCTGTTCGGGTACGACGGGCTGCTGTATGTGGTGGGCTTCCTGGTCGCCTGGCTGGTGGTGCTGTTCCTCGTCGCCGAACTGGTCCGCAACTGCGGGCGGTTCACGCTGGCCGACGTGGTGGCGGCACGGATGAGCGAGCGACCGGTGCGGATCGCGGCGGGAACTTCCTCGGTCACCGTGTCCGTTCTGTATTTGGTGGCGCAAATGGTGGGAGCGGGCAGCCTGGTCGTGCTGCTGCTCGGGCGGACGGGCGAGGCAGCGCAGGCGTGGACCGTCATCGGGGTCGGCGCGCTCATGGTGATCTATGTGTCGTTGGGAGGGATGCGGGCCACCACGTGGATTCAGATCGTGAAGGCGGTTCTGCTGCTCGGCGGGACGATCGTGCTGACGGTGCTCGTCCTGGCGCGGTTCCATGGCGACGTCGACCAGCTGCTGATCACGGCTGCGGAGCGCAGCGGTCATGGGGAAGCGTTCCTGGCGCCAGGCCTCAAGTACGGCGGGGACTGGACCGCGCGGTTCGACTTCATCAGCCTGGGGCTCGCGCTGGTGCTGGGCACGGCCGGGCTGCCGCACATCCTGTCCCGCTTCTACACCGTGCCGACGGCGCGGGCCGCCCGTCGTTCGGCGGTGTGGGCGATCGGGCTGATCGGCGGCTTCTACCTGATGACGTTCGTGCTCGGGTTCGGGGCGGCAGCGCTCGTCGGACCGGAGGCCGTGCGCGGCTCGAACGCCGCCGGGAACACCGCGGTTCCGCTGCTGGCGCTCGACCTGGGCGGCGGCGCCGACTCCACCGGTGGGACGGTTCTGTTCGCGATCGTCGCAGCGGTCGCCTTCGCCACGATCCTCGCGGTGGTCGCCGGGATCACGCTCGCCTCCTCCGCATCGGTGGCCCACGACCTGTACGCCTCGCTGCGGCGCGGGCGGGGCAAGCGCGGCCGCGAGCCGCACAGCGAGGTGGCCGTGGCGCGGGTCGCGGCGGTCGGCGTCGGCCTCGTGGCGATCGCGCTGAGCCTGCTGGCCCGCGACCTCAACGTGGCCTTCCTGGTGGGCCTGGCCTTCGCCGTGGCCGCGTCGGCGAACCTGCCGGTGCTGCTCTACTCGCTGTTCTGGCGCGGATTCACGACGCGGGGCGCGGTGTGGGCCGTATACGGCGGGCTCGTTCCGGCGCTGGCGCTCGTCGTGCTGTCCCCGGTGGTGTCCGGCAGCCCGGGTTCGCTGTTCCCGGATGTCGACTTCCAGTACTTCCCGCTGCAGAACCCCGGCATCGTCTCCATCCCGCTGGGCTTCCTTTCGGGCTGGCTGGGGACGGTCACCTCGGCCGAGATTCCGGACGAGGGCAGGCACGCGGAGACCGAGGTGCGGTCGCTGACCGGAGCGGGGGCGGTGTAGGCGCGGTCCCTGTGCCGGGACGGCGAACCATCACGGTGCCCGTCCGTGCCCCCGGCAGCGAGTGAGCGGCTACGGAGCCACCCAGGCGTACCGGTGCTCCGGCCGCCCCGTGTCGCCGTACTTCAGGGAGAGGCGGAGCCTGCCGGCCTGTTCCAGGTGGCGGAGGTAGCGCTGGGCCGTGGACCGGCTCAGCCCCGTCTCGGCGGCGACCTCGTGGGCGGACAGCGGGTGGCCGGCGCGGTGCAGGACGCCGCAGATGAGGTCCGTGGTGGGCTCCGAGTGACCGCTGGGCAGGCCGGGTGCGCTCGGTGCGGGTGAGGTCCTCAGCGCGCCGAAGATCCGGTCGACCTGCTCCTGTCCCGTCAGGCCCCGGCCACCGACCCGGTCGACGGTGCGGCGCAGGGCGGCGTAGGAGTCCAGGCGGGTGCGCAGGGCGGCGAATGTGAACGGCTTGACCAGGTAGTGCAGGGCGCCCAGACGCATCGCCTTCTGCACGGTCGCCACGTCGCTGGCCGCCGTGATCATGATGACGTCGGTGCCATGGCCCTGCTCCCGCATCCGGTGGACGAGTTCGAGGCCGGTCCGGTCCGGCAGATAGTGGTCGAGCAGAACCAGGTCGATGGCCCCGCGCTCCACAGCGGCCAGGGCCTGGGCGGCGCTGTGCGCGCGGGCGGCCACCCGGAAGCCGGGAACCTTTCCCACGTACTTGGCGTTTATCTCGGCGACACGGAAGTCGTCGTCCACCACCAGGACGTTGATCATCAGGCCTCTCCTTCAAGGCCGGCGAGCGTTAAGCCCGTGTTTCGTGCTCCGCAGTTGTAGCGCGCGCAAAATGAGCACAACAGGTTCTTGCGAGCAAAAGAACGGCTTGCGCTCACAAGACTGCTGTTGTGGCCCGGGCCACACCTACCGTCCCGGCCATGAGCGCAGACACCAGCCCCGCCATCCAGTTGCGGGGCGCGAGCAAGATCTTCAGGACCCCGTCGGGGGGTCTGCACACGGCCGTCCGGGACCTAGACCTCACCGTCGGACGCGGTGAGTTCGTGGCCGTCGTAGGACCGACCGGTTGCGGCAAGTCGACCACGCTGACCCTGGTCAGCGGGCTGGAGGAGCCCACCGAGGGCGAGGTGCTGGTGGCCGGGGAGCCGGTCTCCGGCGTCGGCGACAAGGTCGGCTTCGTCTTCCAGCAGGACGCCACCTTCCCCTGGCGCACGGTCCTGTCCAACGTCATGGCGGGCCCCCGCTTTCGGGGCGTGCCGAAGGCGGAGGCCAAGGAGAAGGCGCGCGACTGGCTGGCCCGGGTCGGGCTCGCCGCCTTCGAGGACCGCTATCCGCACCAGCTCTCCGGTGGCCAGCGCAAGCGCGTCGCCCTCGCCGCCACCTTCGTCAACGACCCCGAGATCCTGCTCATGGACGAGCCGTTCTCGGCGCTCGACGTGCAGACCAGGGCGCTGATGTCGGACGAACTCCTGGAACTGTGGGAGGGCACGGGCGCCTCCGTCGTCTTCGTCACCCACGACCTGGAGGAGTCCATCGCGCTCGCCGACAAGGTCGTCGTGATGACCGCCGGGCCCGCGACCGTGAAGCACGTCTTCGACATCGACCTGCCCCGGCCGCGCAAGGTCGAGTCGGTGCGTCTGGAGCCGCGCTTCATCGAGATCTACCGCGAGATCTGGGAGTCCCTCGGCGAAGAGGTCCGCATCACCCGCGAGAGGGGTGCCGCGAATGTCGCCTGAGGTCATCACCACGCCGGTTGTCGACACGGTCAAGACGCCCGACCGCGCCGAGTCCCGGGCCCGTGCCGCACGCAGACGCAAGGTCGTCGTCACCGCGGCCCGTCTGCTGCTCCTGGTCGCCGTCCTCGGCCTGTGGGAGGCGCTCTCCCGGGCCAAGGTCATCGACCCGTTCAACTTCTCGATGCCCTCGCAGATCTGGGACCAGATCTACACGTGGGTGATGCACGGGACCGCGCAGGGCTCCCTCGGCGAGCAGATCTGGTACACGCTGTACGAGGCGCTGCTCGGCTGGGTCATCGGTGTCGTCGCCGGAGTGGTCTTCGGTATCGCCCTGGGGCGGATCGCGCTCCTCGCCGACGTCCTTGGTCCCTACATCAAGGTGCTCAACTCCATACCCAGGATCGTCCTGGCCCCGATCTTCTTGATCTGGTTCGGGCTGGGCCCCGCCTCCAAGGTCGCGTCGGCCGTGGTGCTGGTGTTCTTCCCGGTGTTCTTCAACGCCTTCCAGGGCGCCCGTGAGGTCAACCGCGACCTGGTCGCCAACGCCCGGATCCTCGGCGCGAGCAATCGCAGGGTGACGCTTCAGGTGGTCATCCCGTCGGCCACCTCCTGGATCTTCACCAGTCTCCATGTCAGCTTCGGCTTCGCCCTCATCGGTGCCATCGTCGGCGAGTACATCGGCGCGACCAAGGGCATCGGCCTGCTGGTCGCCGCGTCGCAGGGCAACTTCAACGCCGCCGGTGTCTATGGCGCGATGGTCATCCTCGCGGTCGTCGCGCTCGCCGCCGAGGGCCTGCTGACCTTCGCCGAGCGCCGCATCTTCCGCTGGAAGCCGGCGAACTCCGATCACTGAGCCCGGCCCGCTGAGCCCGGCCCGCTGAGCCCGGCCCGCTGAGCCCGGCCCGCTGAGCCCGGCCCGCTGAGCCCGGCCCGCTGAGCCCGGCCCGCCGTGCGCAGCCCCGATGCCGAGCACTCCCCAGACACCCCCCTTCTCCGCACCGCCCTCTCACAAGGACGTGAACCGCCATGCGCAAGACCGCCAGATACGCCTCGCTCGCCGCCACCGGCCTGCTCGCCCTCTCCTCGCTCACCGCGTGCGCCAATGACGCGGCGAGCACCGCCTCCGCCGGCTCCGGCAGCAAGGGCGACGGCAAGGGCACGAAGGTCAAGATCATGGTCGGTGGCCTGGACAAGGTCATCTACCTGCCGGCGATGCTGACCCAGCGGCTCGGCTACTTCGACTCCGAGGGCCTCGACGTGGAACTGCTCAGCGAGCCCGCCGGTGTCCAGGCCGAGACCGCGCTCGTCTCCGGCCAGGTCCAGGGCGCCGTCGGCTTCTACGACCACACCCTCGACCTCCAGGTGAAGGGCAAGGCCGTGGAGTCCGTCGTGCAGTTCTCGCACGCCCCCGGCGAGGTGGAGGTCGTCTCCACCAAGAAGGCCGGGGACATCACCTCGCCCAAGGACTTCAAGGGCAAGAAGCTCGGCATCACCGGTCTCGGCGCCTCGACCGACTTCCTCACCAAGTACCTCGCCGTCAAGAACGGCGTGAAGATCAGCGACTTCACTTCGGTCGCCGTGGGGGCGGGCCCGACGTTCATCGCGGCGCTCCAGCAGGGCTCGATCGACGCCGGCATGACGACCGACCCGACCGTGGCCGCCGTCCTGGACAAGAAGGCCGGAAAGGTCCTCCTGGACATGCGGACGCCCGAGGGGTCGCAGGAGGCGCTGGGCGGTCCGTACCCCTCGTCAAGTCTGTACATGCAGACGGACTGGGTGAACAGCCACAAGGACACCGTCCAGAAGTTGGCCAATGCATTCGTCAAGACGCTCAAGTGGATGTCGACCCACAGCGCGTCCGAGATCGCGGCCAAGATGCCCGCCGACTACTCCCAGGGTGGCAAGACGCTCTACGCCGAGGCCATCAAGAGCACGCTGCCGATGTTCACCGACGACGGCGTGATGCCCGCGAACGGTCCGGAGACCGTCGAGAAGGTCCTCAAGGCGTTCAACCCGAACATCCAGAACGCCAAGGTGGACCTGAGCAAGACTTACACGACCGAGTTCGTCGACGCCGCGAAGTAGACCGGCGGACGGACCCACGAGCCGCGATCAGACGCGGGTCGCCCACACGTAACGGTGTTCCGGGCGGCCCGCGTCGCCGTACTTGAGGGTCAGCCGGGCTCGTCCTGTGCGTTCCAGGAGCTTCAGATAGCGCTGGGCGGTCTGCCGGCTCACCCCGGTCCGTTCGGCGATCTCCTGGGCCGACAGCGGGCCCTGGGCGCTCATCAGGGACTGGCGGACCAACTCGGCGGTGGTGGGGGAGTGCCCCTTGGGCAGCCCCGGCTCCGCCGGCGCGGACAGCGCGCCGAAGATGCGGTCCACCTCGGCCTGTTCGGCCTCGCCGCCGCCGTCCAGGGTGCGACGCAGCTGCGCGTACGCCTCCAGCTTGGCCCGCAGGCCCGCGAAGGCGAACGGCTTGACCAGGTACTGCAGGGCGCCGTGCCGCATCGCCGCCTGCACGGTCGTCACGTCCCGTGCCGCCGTGACCATGATGACGTCGGTCTGGTGGCCGCGCCGGCGCATCTCCTGGACGACCGCGAGGCCCGTCTCGTCGGGCAGGTAGTGGTCCATGAGGACCAGGTCGAGCCGTGGCAGCGTCTCCAGCCGACGCAGCGCCTCGGCCGCGTTGTGCGCCTCGCCGGCCACATGGAAGCCCGGCACCTTCTGCACGTAGGCGGCGTTGACCCGTGCGACCCGGGTGTCGTCGTCCACGACCAGGACCTCGATCATCGCGCCTCCTCCTCGGCAGGGGGCTCCAGCTGTGCGGTGAGCGCCGGTTCCAGTTCCGGCTCGGTCAGGGCCTCCGGGAGCACGACCGTGAACTCGGCGCCCCCGCCGTCCGCCTCGCTCACCGTCGTGCTCCCGCCCTGCCGTTCGGCGAGCCGGCGCACCAGGGAGAGCCCTATGCCGCGCTTGCCGTGCGCGGGCGGCTCCTTGGTGGACCACCCCTCGGTGAAGATCAGTTCCCGTTGCTCGGCCGGGATCCCGGGGCCGGTGTCGCGTACCCGGAGGACGGCCGTACGCCCCTCGGCGCGCAACTCGACCTCCACGCGCGCGTGTGGAGTGCCCGCGACGGCGTCGAGGGCGTTGTCCACCAGGTTGCCCACGACGGTGACCAGGCCCCTGGGGTCGATCAGCCGGTCCGGGAGCCGGGTGCGGTCCGATACCCACAGGGCGACCCCGCGCTCGGCCGCGACGGTCGCCTTGCCGACCAACAGGGCGGCGAGCAGGGGGTCCAGGATCTTCTCGGTGACCTGTTCCGCGGTGACCCGATGGTCGCCGACCACCTCTCCGACGAACTCCACCGCGTCGTCGTACATCTCCAGTTCGAGCAGGCCGAGGAGGGTGTGCATGCGGTTGGCGTGCTCGTGGTCCTGGGCACGCAGGGCGTCGATGAGGCCCCGCGTGGAGTCGAGTTCGCGGCCGAGCTGTTCCAGCTCGGTGCGGTCGCGCAGGGTGGCCACGGCCCCGCCGTCGTCGGTGGGCATGCGGTTGGTGACCAGAACCCGCTGGCCGCGGACGGTGAGCAGGTCGGTACCGGTCACCCGGCCGGCCAGGACATCCGTCGTGCGGCCGGCGCCCAGCGCCTCGTCCGGCGACCGGCCGACGGCCTCGTCGCCGATGCCCAGCAGCCGGTGCGCCTCGTCGTTCAGCAGACGTATGCGGCCGGTGCGGTCGAGGGCGACGACGCCCTCCCGGATGCCGTGCAGCATCGCCTCGCGCTCCGCGAGCAGCGCCGAGATGTCGGAGAAGGCCAGGTCCCGCGTCTGCCGCTGGACCCTGCGGGAGATGAGCCAGGCGGCCAGCGCGCCGACCGCGAGGGCACCGCCCGCGTACGCCAACAGCCCCGGGATCGCGCCGATCAGCCGGGCCCGCACGCTGTCGTACGCGATGCCCACCGAGACCGCCCCGACGATCCGGTGGTCGGCGTCGTACAGCGGCGCCTTGCCGCGGGCGGAGCGGCCCAGGGTGCCGGTGTCGATCTCCATGACCTGCTTGCCGGACAGGACCTCTTTGGGGTCGGTCGAGACGGGCAAGCCGATCTGCTGCGGGTTCGTGTGGGACCAGCGGACGCCCGACCGGTCCATCACCACGACGTACTCGGCGTGGGTGGCGTGGCGGATGCGCTCCGCCTCCTTCTGCACCGGCCCGTCGATGCTCGGCGGGGTGTTCTGAACCTGCTCCGCGATCTGCGGTTCCTGCGCGGTGGTCAGGGCGATCGCCAGCGCCCGGCGCATCGCCTCGTTGTCCAGCTGCTTGCTCAGCGGAGCCAGGAACAGCCCGGTCGCGAGCACCGCGACTCCCGCGGCGATCGCCACCTGCATCAGCAGGACCTGCGAGAACACCCGCCGAGGCAGGCCGAGGCGCAGACGGCGCGCGGGGGGAGTGGGGCTCATGCCCACGACGGTACGTGGACGGGCGCGCCCCGCCGTAGGGGGTGTGGCGTGGATCTCTTGACCAGATCTTGGGAAAGTGGTGATGCCGCGCTCCGGCGCCGTCAGCTCGCCAGCGTCGGCGCCGTCAGCTCGTGCACCGCCACCACGTCCATCCGGGCCGGCGCGCCGAGCACCGCCGCCCCGCAGCTCTCCGGCCGGGGCGGCAGCGAGGCGCCCTGGGCCACCGTGACGCGCCAGAGGCGGCCGTCGGTGTGGGCGACGGTCACCTCCCAGTGTGGTGCCCCGCCGTCCGTCCGTACGACACTGAGGGCGCCCGCCGCGTACTCGTCGGCGGCCGCGCGCACGGCCAGCTCGGCCGCCTGTCCGGGCCGCTCCCAGGCCGAGCACCCGCGGCATCCGTCGAGGACCACACGGCCCTCACGGACGCCGTGCAGGACCTCCTTGACGGCGTGCGCCTCGGCCCTGCCGTACGCGTATCCGTACGGCAGGACGAGGACCGTGGGCGAGAAGCGGTGGCCACCCAGATGAGTGACCTCCCAGGTGCCGAGCACACCGGAGGAGGCGAGCTCAGAGGCGAGGGGGCGGCCCAGGAGGGCGCAGCATCGGTCGCGCTTGCCGTTGGTGCAGACGAGCGCGAGCGGACCGTCCGAGTGGGGCCGGCCGTGGAGCACCGCGTCGAACGAACGGTGGTCGCCCGCACCGAGGGCGGCGAAGTCGAGGGCGCGCAGCCGTTCCGGGTCGCGGGTCGTGGCGCTGTGCAGCCAGGTGTTCCCGGGAACGGTGTGGGCGGCGTAGACCTGCCGTACGGCGGGCCCGCCGGGGTCGGCGTGCCGTCCGGGACGCCGGATCAGCGCGATCCGTACGCCTGTTCCCTCGGCTACGGCCTCCAGGGCGCGGCCGAGGGCGGGGTCCAGGTGGCTCGAAGTGAGCGCTTTGGCACCCCAGGGGCCGGGCTGTTCCAGCAGCAGCCATGTCGTCGCAGTGGCCGCGGTACCGGAAACGGGCTCGTCGAGGCTCCGGGAGACGGTCGCACACCTACTCACAGAGGTGAGCCTAACCTGACTTTCTTTGGAGTGGCTTTCAGTAGGGCTTGAGTTCTACTCCGGCAGGGCCTGGGGCGGCCTCGGGCCCACGTAGTGGCCGCTGGGGCGCATACGCAGCGGGCGTTCCCCGTACTCCTCCAGGGCGTGGGCGATCCAGCCCGCCGTCCGGGCGATGGCGAAGACCGTCTCGCCCGCCGTGGCGGGCATGCCGGAGGAGACGGTGAGCACGGCGAGGGCGAGGTCGACGTTCGCGTGCAGGGGCGTGTGGCGGGCGGTGGTGGCGACGATGTCGCGGGCCGCGAGGAGGGCGGGTTCCGCGCGCGGGACCCGCTCCATGAGGGCGAACAACGCACGCGCGCGCGGGTCCTCGCCCGGGTAGAGCCGGTGGCCGAGTCCGGGGATACGGCGGCCCGCGCGCAGCTCGTCCGCGATCACCGGAACCGCTGTGCCCCGCTCGAGTACGTCCAGCAGCATCCGGTGGGCGAGTCCGCTGGCCGCGCCGTGCAACGGGCCCTCGATCACGCCGAGTCCGGCCGAGACGGCCGCGTAGGCGTGCGCACGGGCCGAGGCGGCGACCCGCACCGCGAGCGTCGAGGCGGCCAGGTCGTGGTCGACGAGCAGGGCGAGTGCCGTGTCCAGGGCGCGCAGTGACGCCTCGTCGGCCTCGTGTCCGGTCAGCCGGCCCCACAGGCGGCGGGCCAGCGGACCCTCGTCGTGGTGGTGGGCGTAGGGCTGGGGCGGCAGGGCGGCGACGAGTGTGGGGATGAGGACGCGCGCGGTGCCGAGCACGGCCTCCTCGGACAGGTCGAAGCGCAGCGGGTCCTCGGCCGCCGCGGCGATCGCCCCGACCCGTAGCCGGTCGATGGGAGCGGTGTGTTCGGGCAGGGCGTCCACGGCACGGCGGGCCACGGCGACGGCGGCCTCGGGCGCGGTGAAGGTGACCCCCGGGCGCATCCGCCCCGTCCACAGCCACTCGGCGACCTCCTCGTAGGAGTGGTGCGCGGCGAGCTCGGTGGCGTCGACACCCCGGAAGTAGTACCGGTCCTTGTCGATCAACGTGATGCGGGTGCGCACGGACAGTTCGCCGCCGGACCCCGAACTCATGCTGGTCTCACGCCGGTTGCGCCGGGCGAGGGCCTCCACCTCCTTGGCGTCGAAGGTGCTGCCGCGGCCGCCGGGCTCGCGCGTGCTGCTGAGCTGACCGCGGCTCACGTACGCGTACACGGTCTCCGGCTTCACGCCGAGCACTTCGGCGGTCTCCTTGGTGCTCAGCCTCCGCCCGGGACGGCCGGGAGCGGGTTGTTGATCGCGCATGGGTGTCACCGTAGCCGCCCCAGATACATTGACTGGATCAATGTTGACAGAGAGATGGTCAAGCATTGACAGTTTAATCAAGTTCAGAGAGGAGACCCATGTCCATCAACAGGGCTGCGGCCACCCTTGTCGACGTCCCGCGCGGACTCGCGGGCGTCGTCGTCACCGACACCGAGATCGGTGATGTCCGGGGGCTTGAGGGCTTCTACCACTACCGCCAGTACTCGGCCGTGGAACTCGCGCGCACCCGCGGCTTCGAGGACGTCTGGCATCTCCTGGTCCACGGCGAACTGCCCGATGCCGAGCGGCGCACGGCCTTCGCCGCCGAGACCGCGTCGCTGCGGCGGCTGCCCGACGAGGTCCGGGCCGCCCTGCCCGCCATCGCCGCGGCGAGCCGCACCTCCGGCCCGCTGGCCGGGATGCGCACGGCGCTGTCGCTGCTGGGCGCGGCGAAGGGATTCCGGCCGGTGTACGACATCGACGCCGACCAGCGGCGGCAGGACACCCTCGTGGCCGCCGCGGCCGTACCCACGCTGCTCACGGCACTGCATCGGCTGGGCCGGGGGCTCGACCCGGTGGAGCCGCGCATCGATCTTTCCTGTGCGGCGAACTACCTCTACATGCTGACGGGTTCGGAGCCCGATCCGCGGCATGCCCGGGCGGTCGAGCAGTATCTGATCTCCACCATTGACCATGGATTCAATGCGTCAACCTTCACGGCACGCGTCATCGCGTCGACCGGGGCGGACGTGGCGGCATGCCTCGTGGGGGCGGTGGGGGCGCTCTCCGGTCCGCTCCACGGCGGCGCTCCCAGTCGCGCGCTGGACACCCTGGACGCGATCGGCACTCCCGACCGCATCGACTCGTGGATCCGCGAGCGGGTCCTCGCCGGCGAGCGGATCATGGGCTTCGGTCACGCGGTCTATCGGACGGAGGATCCGCGCTCCCGGATGCTGCGTGAAGTCGCGCAGAGCTTCGGCGGCCCGCGCGTGGAGTTCGCCGTCGAGGTCGAACGCCATGTCGAGGCGATCCTCGCCGAACTGAAGCCGGGCCGTGAGCTCCACATCAACGTCGAGTTCTACGCCGGCGTGGTCATGGAACTGTGCGGCGTGCCGCGCGAGATGTTCACACCGACGTTCGCGGCGGCCCGGGTGATCGGCTGGAGCGCCAACATCCTGGAACAGGCGGCGGACTCGAAGATCATCCGACCGGTGGCGCGGTATGTGGGGCCGGTGGCGCCGGCGGCCGTTCCTGTCGTGGCCTGACGGGCGCGGCGGCAGAGAAAGGGCCTGGCCGCCCATGCGCGACCAGGCCTCGTCAACTGGTGGTCCTGCTGTTTGCGACCGGAGTTCAGGCGTCCGGGATGTCGATCTTGGCCTGAAGTAGCGTCTCGCGAGTGATGACCACGATCCGCTCGTCGCTAGACCGGCCCGCGTCGGAGGGGAGTTTGCCCTCCAGCGCCTCGGTTCTGTCTGCCCCGATGACGGCGAAAGTGCCGTCGCTCAGCTCAAAAATGTCTGGACAGGTGTTGCCGTCGAGGCTGCCGCGCTGACGAGGGGATGCGCCGATGCGGCGGATGATGTGTGGTGAGGTCACGGAGCGTACGCTAGCGATCTCCAATCGGTTACTAACGGGCAAGACTCGCGAAACGCCAGAGGCGAGATCTCGCCATTATTTGGCGCGAGTGTTTAGGTGCGGCGTGGGCGATCCAGGGGCCACTGTGCGGAAGTGAACCGAGTGAAAACCGGCCAGTGGTGCCCGAATCCGTGTGCTGTCGGTGCTATTCGGGCGGGATGTCGGCCTTGGCGCGGACCAGCGTCTCCCGGGTGATGACCACGATGCGTTCGTCCGCGGCTCGTGCGGCGTCGGCGGGTAGTTCGTGCTCGAGCTCCGCGGTGGCGTCGGTCCCGATCACGGCGAAACGGCCGTCGCTGAGTTCGAAGATGTCGGGGCATGTCTCGCCGGTCATGCTCCCGCGCTGCTCGGGGGAGGGGCCGATGCGGCGAATGATCTTCAAAGTATTCCCGTCCTAAGCGGTCAGGGACGTGGTGTGGCCACAGGAGGGTAGCGGCCTGGACATGCCCGCCCCTGCAATCGGCGGGCCGTGCCGGGGTGGTCGTCGGCTTGAAGACCGGCGCACTCACTCGGGCGGTTCACCCACGACCCACCACTCGTCGGTGTCCGCCTCGTCCAGGTCGTGGATGAGGCCGTCCAGCATGCGCCCCACCTGTGCCTCCACGGAGTTCTGTTCAAGGCTCGCGCGGGCGGCGCGGGTCGCTTCCCAGTACTCCCTGAAGATCGGGTTCTGCACAGTGCCGCGCAGATGTCCGAAGAGCTCCACCCGATTGACGTTGCCGATGCGGTAGGCCAGCAGGGCGTTGGTGTACACGGCGTTGGCGAACAGGAACTGCCGGTACTTATCCGGTGCGATGGCGCCGCCGTGCGTGTCGAGTACCGCGGCCAGCGCCGGATCCTCCATGGCCTTGCTCAGCAGTTCCCAGTGGAGGCGCTGCTGGTTGGCCAGGTTCACGTGCTGCTGAGCGTCGAGCAGTTCGCGGTCGCGCTGCTTTTGCTGCCGTTGCTGGGCGATGACTGCTGCGGCGGCGACAGCGGCGAGTCCCACCACTATGGCGGAACCGCACCCCCGTATCCCGGACTTCTGTGTGGCCATGTCAACCCCCGATTCAGGCGGCCGTCCGCCGGTCGTCGGTGCGGGTCGACTGGAGGGGACCGGCGAGCGGTGGGCGGCGCTTGCCGTCTCCCAGAGTGTGCCGAGCGGCTCTGATCGGCGGGGAGGCGGAGAGGCGGCGCACGGAGGGAAGCGAGGGTCGCACGCTCCGGCGCCTTGCCCAACGTCTGCCCCGCAAGGGCTGCTAACAATCGTTCACTTCGTGGCGTTTCTTCCCACTCGTATCCTGAGTCGGCATTCAATTCTCGCGCGTGCGCCAGGCAGAGAGCCGGTGCACGCGTCCGCGTGAGAGAGGTCGCAGAGTGGGGCACAGCCGCAGTCCGCAGCAGATCCCGGTCGTCGTACTCGCCGGATTCCTGGGCTCCGGGAAGACCACACTCCTCAACCACCTCCTCCACCGCGGCGGAGGCAGCCGTATCGGGGCGATCGTCAACGACTTCGGCGCCATCGAGATCGACGCGATGGCCGTGGCCGGCGCGCTCGGCGACTCGACGGTCTCGCTGGGCAACGGGTGTCTGTGCTGCGCCGTCGACGCGAGCGAACTCGACCTGTACCTGGAGCGGCTCGCGCATCCCTCCGCCGGCATCGACGTCATCGTCATCGAAGCCAGCGGCCTTGCCGAACCCCAGGAACTCGTGCGGATGGTGCTCGCCAGCGAGCACCCCGGAATCGTGTACGGCGGACTCGTCGAGGTCGTCGACGCGGCCGAGTTCGACACCACCCGGGCACAGCACCCCGAGATCGACCGGCACCTCGCCCTGGCCGACCTGGTCGTCGTCAACAAGCTCGACCGGGCGGCCGACGCCGAACGCGTCCTCGGCCTCGTCGGCTCACTCACCGACGGCGCCGCCGTCGTCCCCGCCACCTACGGGCGCGTCGACCCCGAGTTCCTCTTCGACTGCCGGCCGAGCGAGGAGCGCGTCGGGCAGTTGTCCTTCGACGACCTGTACGACCACGACAGCGCCGACGACCACGCCGGACATCTGCACGCCGCCTACGACAGCCTGTCCTTCACCTCCGAAGTCCCCCTGGATCCCCGCAGGCTGATGGAGTTCCTCGACAGCCGGCCCGAGGGGCTCTACCGCATCAAGGGGTATGTCGACTTCGGGCCCCACGACGCCCGGAACCGGTACGGCGTCCACGCCGTCGGGCGGTTCCTGCGCTTCTACCCCGAACCCTGGGCGCCCGCCCAGGCACGCCTCACCCAGCTCGTCCTGATCGGTTCCGGCATCGACGCCGCCACCCTCGCCAAGGAACTGGAGGCGTGCAGGAACGACGCCCCACACGCCGACGAGCACGGCATGTGGGGCGTCCTGCGCTACGTACGAGATCCCGATGAACCGGACCCCGGAGACCCGTCGGTCTAGAACACCGGTCCCGCCACCACCGACACGATCTTCGGCAGCGACGTGCCCGAGCCGTCCCGGCGCGGGTCGATCTCCGGGAGGTCGGCCGGGGTGCCGTTCTTCTGCGCCGCCCGCGCCGGGACCGTGCCCGCCCAGGCCAGGGACAGGCAGTCCTCGCCCTTCAGGAACCGCTGGCAGCGCACACCGCCCGTGGCGCGGCCCTTGCGCGGGTACTGGTCGAACGGGGTCAACTTGGCGGTCGTCTGGACCGAGTCGTCGAGCGTGCCGCGCGAGCCCGCCACAGTGAAGACCACCGCGTCCGCGGCCGGGTCGATGGCGGTGAAGGAGATGACCTTGGCGCCCTCGGTGAGCTTGATGCCCGCCATGCCGCCGGCCGGCCGGCCCTGGGGGCGGACCTGGGACGCCTGGTAGCGCAGCAGCTGCGCGTCGTCGCTGATGAACACCAGGTCCTCCTCGCCGGTGCGCAGTTCCACCGCGCCGACGATCCGGTCGCCCTCCTTGAGCGTGATGACCTCCAACTCGTCCTTGTTGGACGGGTAGTCGGGCACCACACGCTTGACGACACCCTGTTCCGTGCCCAGAGCGAGGCCCGGGGACGACTCGTCGAGCGTGGTCAGGCAGATCACCGTCTCGTCGTCCTCCAGGGAGACGAACTCCGTGATCGGCGCTCCACCGGAGAGGTTCGGCGCCGCCGCCGTCTCCGGCAGCTGCGGGAGGTCGACCACGTTCACCCGCAGCAGGCGGCCCGCCGAGGTCACCACGCCCACCTCGCCGCGTGCCGTGGCCGGCACCGCGGAGACGATCAGGTCGTGCTTGGCGCGCTTGCCCTCCTCGTCCACCGCGAAGGGCTCGCCGTTCGCCGTACGGGCCAGCAGCCCCGTCGACGACAGGAGCACCCGGCACGGGTCGTCCGCCACCTGCAGCGGCACGGCCGCCGCCGGGGCGCCCGACGACTCCAGCAGGACCGTACGCCGCTCGGTCCCGAACTTCTTCGACACCGCGGCCAGTTCGGCGGAGACCAGCTTGCGCAGCTCGGTGTCCGACTCCAGGATCCGGGTCAGCTCGGCGATCTCCGAGTTGAGCCGGTCCTTCTCCGCCTCCAGTTCGATGCGGTCGAACTTGGTGAGGCGGCGCAGCGGCGTGTCGAGGATGTACTGCGTCTGGATGTCCGACAGCGAGAAGCGCTCCATCAGGCGCTCCTTCGCCTGCGCGGAGTTCTCGCTGGAGCGGATCAGACGGATGACCTCGTCGATGTCGACGAGGGCGGTGAGCAGGCCCTCCACCAGGTGCAGCCGGTCGCGGCGCTTGCCGCGGCGGAACTCCGAGCGGCGGCGCACGACGTTGAAGCGGTGGTCGAGGTAGACCTCCAGGAGCTCCTTGAGGCCCAGGGTGAGCGGCTGGCCGTCCACCAGGGCCACGTTGTTGATGCCGAAGGACTCCTCCATCGGCGTCAGCTTGTAGAGCTGCTCCAGGACCGCCTCCGGCACGAAGCCGTTCTTGATCTCGATGACCAGACGCAGGCCGTGCGCGCGGTCCGTGAGGTCCTTGACGTCGGCGATGCCCTGGAGCTTCTTGGCGTTGACCAGGTCCTTGATCTTGGTGATGACCTTCTCCGGGCCGACCGTGAAGGGCAGCTCGGTGACGACGAGGCCCATGCGGCGCGCCGTCACGCTCTCCACGGAGACCGTGGCGCGGATCTTGAAGGTGCCGCGGCCCGTCTCGTACGCGTCCCGGACCCCGGAGAGGCCGACGATACGGCCGCCGGTGGGCAGGTCGGGGCCCGGGACGTACTTCATCAGCGTGTCCAGGTCCGCGTTCGGGTAGCGGATCAGGTGACGGGCGGCCGCCACGACCTCGGCGAGGTTGTGCGGCGGCATGTTCGTGGCCATGCCGACCGCGATGCCCGACGTGCCGTTCACCAGCAGGTTCGGGAAGGCGGCGGGCAGGGCCACCGGCTCCCGCTCCTGGCCGTCGTAGTTGGGGGCGAAGTCGACCGTGTCCTCGTCGATCGACTCGGTCATCAGGCTCGTGGCCTCGGCCATCCGGCACTCGGTGTACCGCATGGCGGCCGGCGGGTCGTCGTTGCCCAGCGAGCCGAAGTTGCCGTGGCCGTCGACGAGCGGGACGCGCATCGAGAACGGCTGGGCCATACGCACCAGGGCGTCGTAGATCGACGCGTCTCCGTGCGGGTGGAGCTTGCCCATCACGTCACCGACGACACGCGCGCACTTCACGTAACCGCGGTCGGGACGCAGGCCCATCTCGTTCATCTGGTAGACGATGCGCCGGTGCACCGGCTTGAGCCCGTCGCGGGCGTCGGGCAGGGCACGGGAGTAGATGACCGAATACGCGTATTCGAGGTAGGAGCCCTGCATCTCGTCCACGACGTCGATGTCGAGGATCTTCTCCTCGTACGAGTCGTCTGGCGGCGGGGTCTTCGTGCTGCGGCGGGCCATCGCTGCCGGCTCCTCTGTATCTGGTCGCTCGAAGCGTGAACGGGAACTGATCGGACCATTGTGGACCGCGGTACTGACAAGCCGGGCCAGGACCCGGTGCAGACGGTCCTTCCCGGTTCCGGCAGGCGCCGGAGGAGCCGCCCCGCGGCACGACTCCCGCAGGCTACGCGATCCGCTGTGGGCGTACGTCCGGCGGGAACTTCACCGAGGCTCCGGCCGCTTGCATACAGTGGCAGGACTGGCAGGAAGACCGCGGTTTCACGACCGCTTCCGCGATCGAAGGGACGTACATGCCCATGGGTCACACGACCGAAGCCGAGGCAGGCTCCGGGGGCCTGACAGCGACCGAGCACCGCCTGGCCAATGGTCTGCGCGTGGTGCTCTCCGAGGACCACCTGACCCCGGTCGCGGCGGTGTGCCTCTGGTACGACGTCGGCTCCCGTCACGAAGTCAAGGGACGTACCGGCCTGGCTCACCTTTTCGAGCACCTGATGTTCCAGGGCTCCGCACAGGTGAAGGGCAACGGCCACTTCGAGCTCGTGCAGGGCGCCGGCGGCTCGCTCAACGGCACCACCAGCTTCGAGCGCACCAACTACTTCGAGACCATGCCCGCCCACCAGCTGGAGCTCGCCCTCTGGCTGGAGGCCGACCGCATGGGCTCGCTGCTCGCCGCCCTCGACGACGAGTCCATGGAGAACCAGCGGGACGTCGTCAAGAACGAGCGCCGGCAGCGCTACGACAACGTTCCCTATGGCACCGCCTTCGAGCGGCTGACCGCCCTCGCCTACCCGGAGGGCCACCCGTACCACCACACGCCGATCGGCTCGATGGCCGATCTGGACGCGGCCACTCTGGAGGACGCGCGCCGGTTCTTCCGGACGTACTACGCGCCGAACAACGCCGTGCTCTCGGTGGTCGGCGACATCGACCCGGAGCAGACCCTCGCCTGGATCGAGAAGTACTTCGGCTCGATCCCCGGCCACGACGGCAAGCCCGAGCCCCGCGACGGCTCGCTGCCGGACGTCATCGGCGGGCAGCTGCGCGAGGTCGTCGTGGAGGAGGTTCCGGCGCGGGCTCTGATGGCCGCCTACCGGCTCCCGCAGGACGGCACGCGCGCGGCGGACGCGGCCGACGTGGCGCTCACCATCATCGGCGGCGGCGAGTCCTCCCGCCTCTACAACCGGCTCGTACGGCGTGACCGTACGGCCGTCGCGGCCGGGTTCGGCCTGCTGCGGCTGGCCGGGGCGCCCTCCCTGGGCTGGCTGGACGTGAAGACCTCCGGTGATGTCGAGGTGCCGGTCATCGAGGCCGCCATCGACGAGGAGCTCGCCCGCTTCGCGGAGGAGGGCCCCACGTCCGAGGAGATGGAGCGCGCCCAGGCGCAACTGGAGCGCGAGTGGCTGGACCGGCTCGGCACGGTCGCGGGCCGCGCCGACGAGCTGTGCCGCTACGCGGTCCTGTTCGGCGACCCGCAGCTCGCCCTCACCGCTGTCCAGCGCGTCCTGGCGGTGACCCCGGAGGAGGTCCGGGAGGTCGCCCAGGCCCGCCTTCGCCCGGACAACCGCGCGGTGCTCGTCTACGAGCCCCTCTCCGCCGAGTCCGCGCAGCACACCGAGGACGAGGACTTTCCCGAGGACCCGGAGTCCGAAGCCACCGTCGAAGCCGGCGACGACCACGAGGAGGCGGCCAAGTGACCGAGCTCGCCGCGATGGAATTCCACCCCCAGCCCCACGCGGGCGAGGCGAAGCCGTGGGCCTTCCCGGCCCCCGAGCGCGGCACGCTGGAGAACGGCCTGACCGTTCTGCGCTGCCACCGCCCCGGCCAGCAGGTCATCGCCGTCGAGGTGCTCCTGGACGCACCGCTGGACGCCGAGCCGGCCGGTTTCGACGGCGTCGCCACGATCATGGCGCGGGCCTTCTCCGAGGGCACCGACAAACACTCCGCCGAGGAGTTCGCCGCCGAGCTGGAGCGCTGCGGCGCCACCCTGGACGCGCACGCCGACCACCCGGGCGTCCGCCTGAGCCTGGAGGTCCCGGCCTCCCGCCTCGGCAAGGCGCTCGGCCTGCTCGCCGACGCCCTCAGGACGCCCGCGTTCGCCGACAGCGAGGTCGAGCGGCTGGTCCGCAACCGCCTCGACGAGATCCCGCACGAGCTGGCGAACCCCTCCCGCCGCGCGGCCAAGGAACTCTCCAAGGAGCTGTTCCCGCCGACCTCGCGCATGTCGCGCCCGCGCCAGGGCACAGAGGAGACGGTCGAGAAGCTCGACGCGGCGGCCGTACGCGCCTTCTACGAGCGGCACGTCCGGCCCGCCACGGCCACCGCCGTGATCGTCGGCGACCTCACCGGCATCGATCTCGACGAACTGCTCGGCGACACCCTGGGCGGCTGGACCGGCTCCACGGCGCAGCCGCGGCCGGTGCCGCCGGTGACCGCCGACGACACCGGCCGGGTCGTCATCGTGGACCGTCCGGGGGCCGTCCAGACGCAGCTGCTCATCGGCCGTGTCGGCGCGGACCGGCACGACCGCGTGTGGGCCGCCCAGGTGCTCGGCACGTACTGCCTCGGCGGCACCCTGACCTCCCGCCTGGACCGCGTCCTGCGCGAGGAGAAGGGCTACACCTACGGTGTGCGTTCGTTCGGGCAGGTCCTGAGGTCCGCCCCGGACGGCACGGGTGCCTCGATGCTCGCCATCAGCGGCTCCGTGGACACCCCGAACACCGGTCCCGCGCTGGAGGACCTGTGGGCGGTGCTGCGCAAGCTCGCCGAGGAGGGCCTCACCGACCCCGAGCGCGACGTCGCCGTGCAGAACCTCGTGGGGGTCGCGCCGCTGAAGTACGAGACCGCGGCGGCCGTGGCGAGCACGCTGGCCGACCAGGTCGAGCAGTACCTGCCCGACGACTACCAGGCTGCGTTGTACCAGCAGCTCGCCGCCACCGGCACCGTGGAGGCCACCGCCGCGGTGGTGAACGCCTTCCCGGTGGACCGTCTGGTGACGGTACTCGTGGGTGACGCCGCCCAGATCAAGGAGCCGGTCGAGGCCCTCGGCATCGGAGAAGTCACCGTCGTTTCCGCCGAGTAGGGGCACGCGCGCGTGGGCCCTGATGACCGACGGGTCGTCAGGGCCCACGCGTGTTCCCCCAAGATGTCCGAATTGAGGCGGAGGTTGCCTGTCTGCCCTGTGGGATGCGCTACAAAAGCCGGGATCGGTTTGGGGATTGAAAGACCGCCCGCATAGCGTCGTCCAGGCTGTTCGTCGGGCAGTGCGCCGCACCCGCGGCACCGGACAGTCATCGCCGAGTCCCCGTACGGCGCGAGCCAGGGGAGCCGGGGACCCACAGCAGTCCCCTGGGGTGAATCGGACGCCCGCGCGCCGCGAGGGGGTCCGTAGGAGACCTTCCTGTTCCGAACCCGTCAGCTAACCCGGTAGGCGAGAGGGAAGGAAAGGACCAGCCACTACATGGCGTTCACGCGGGCCACCGGGAAGCACCGCCGTCCCAGCCGCATGCACCGCACCACCGTCGGCGCGGCGAGCGTCGCTGCCCTCGCCACCACCGGCGCCATCGGCACCCTGGCCGCCCCGGCGCTCGCCGCCGAGCCGTCCGTCGAGGACACCGGCCTCACCCCCGTCATCACCATCGGCGACTCGGTCGCCGAGCAGATCGACGCCCAGGCCGCCGCCCAGACGCAGGCCGCCGAGGAGAAGGCGGCCGAGGACGCCGCGAGCAAGAAGGCCGCAGAGGAGGCCGCCCGCAAGAAGGCCGCCGCGCTGGCCGAGAAGGAGCGCGAGGCCAAGGTGCGCGCCGCCCGCGAGGCCGAGCGCGAGCGCCTCAACGCGTTCGTGGCGCCGATCGCGAACTCGTACGTCTCCACCGGCTACCAGGCCAGCAGTTCCCTGTGGTCCTCCGGCTCCCACACCGGCATCGACTTCCACGCCGCGAGCGGCACCGCGGTGCACGCGGTCGGCTCCGGCACGGTCGTGTCGACCGGCTGGGGCGGGGCGTACGGGAACCAGATCGTGATCCGGATGGCCGACGGCATGTACACCCAGTACGGCCATCTGTCGTCCATCGGCGTCTCCGTGGGGCAGAAGGTCGTCCCCGGCCAGCAGATCGGCCTCTCCGGCGCGACCGGCAACGTCACCGGACCGCACCTCCACTTCGAGGCCCGGACGACCCCGGAGTACGGCTCGGACGTCGACCCCGTCGCCTACCTCCGCAAGCACGGCGTGAACGTCTGAGGACACGGCGCACCGCTTTCCGAAGCCCCGGCTCCCCGAGCCGGGGCTTTCGTCGTTTCGAACGCGCCGCTGTCCAAAAAATATCCATGGATTCCGGCTCGCCGTCGGAAATTCCCGCTCATTGCAATAGAGTCACGGAACACACGTCAAGCGGCGACGTTTCACGGGGATTAAGGCGGAGGTCGGTCATGCGTATTCCGGCGCACTCGGTATGCACGGCGATCCGGGACGACATCGTCGCGGGTGTCTACGAGCGCGGCAGCCGGCTCACCGAGGAACTCCTGGCCCGCCGCTACGGCGTCTCACGCGTCCCCGTCCGTGAGGCCCTGCGCACGCTGGAAGCCGAGGGCTTCGTGGTGACCCGGCGGCACGCGGGCGCGTGCGTCGCCGAACCGACCGAGCAGGAGGCCGCCGACCTGCTGGAGATGCGCATGCTCCTGGAGCCGCTCGGCGCCGCCCGGGCCGCGCAGCGGCGCACCGAGGCCCATCTCAAGGTGCTGCGCGGCCTTGTCAGGCTGGGCCAGGAGCGGGCCAGGAGCGGCAGCAGCGAGGATCTGCGCTCGCTGGGCGGCTGGTTCCACGAGACGCTCGCCCAGGCCTCCGGCAGCCACGCCCTGACCTCGATGCTGACCCAGTTGCGGCACAAGATCGCCTGGATGTACGCGGTGGAGGCGCCCGCCAACCCGGTGGAGTCCTGGGCGGAGCACGGTGCCGTCGTGGACGCGGTGGCGCGCGGCGACGGGGAGCGCGCGCGGGCGATCACGGCGCTGCACGCCGAGCGCGCGACATCCGCGCACCGGCTCCGTTTTCCCGGCGGTGGCGACCGGCTGGAACGTGTGAGGACTTCGCAACATGCCGTAAACATCTCGGGTCCGCGGCATTAACACGGACGCCGTATACAAAGAGGTGTTATTCGGCGGACGCGTATTTCTGTTGCCCTAATTCTTGCATGCCTGGAATTTCTGCGAGAATACGGCGGAGCCGCGCCGTCCGAAAGGGCTGACGCGGCTCCGGCGTTCGGTGCGGTGGCTCAGACGGTCTCGGGCAGTTCCTCGAGACCCTCGGCGACCAGCTTCGCGAGACGGTCCAGGGCGATGTCCGCACCCTCGGCGTCGGAGGCGAGGACGATCTCCTCGCCGCCCTGGGCGCCCAGGCCCAGAACGGCGAGCATGGAGGCCGCGTTGACGGGGTTGCCGTCGGCCTTGGCGATCGTCACGGGGATGCCGGAGGCCGTGGCGGCCCGGACGAAGATGGAGGCGGGGCGGGCGTGGAGGCCCTCGGCCCAGCCGACGTTGACGCGGCGCTCAGCCATGTGATGCTGCCCTTCACTTTTCAGGGTTGTCTAGACCAGTTTCCCACATCGTGAAGCATGTCCGGAGCGGTCCTGTGTCCCGCTCCGGAGGTGGCGTCGGACCTCGGCCTCGATCCGACTTCCGTCCTCCACAGACTGCCTCGCGCCGTTGTCCGACGCGAGCCGTACTCTGGGGCCCATGCAGACCTCGGCGGGCCGGCAGGACCGGCACGAGTACCCCGCCCACTGGGAGGCGGACGTGGTGCTGCGCGACGGGGGTACCGCGCGCATCCGGCCCATCACCGTTGATGACGCCGACCGCCTGGTCAGTTTCTACGAGCAGGTCTCGGACGAGTCGAAGTACTACCGCTTCTTCGCGCCGTACCCACGACTGTCCGCCAAGGACGTCCACCGCTTCACGCACCACGACTTTGTGGACAGGGTGGGACTCGCCGCCACGATCGGCGGCGAGTTCATCGCAACCGTACGCTATGACCGCATTGGTGCCGACGGCCTGCCCGCCTCCGCGCCCGCCGACGAGGCAGAGGTCGCCTTCCTGGTGCAGGACGCGCACCAGGGCCGCGGGGTCGCCTCGGCCCTCCTCGAACACATCGCGGCCGTCGCGCGCGAGCGTGACATCCGTCGCTTCGCCGCCGAGGTGCTGCCCGCCAACAGCAAGATGATCAAGGTGTTCACGGACGCCGGGTACACCCAGAAACGCAGCTTCGAGGACGGCGTCGTACGCCTGGAGTTCGACCTCGAACCCACCGACCGCTCGCTCGCCGTGCAGCGCGCGCGGGAGCAACGCGCGGAGGCACGGTCCGTACGACGGCTCCTCGCGCCCGGTTCCGTCGCGGTCGTCGGAGTCGGCCGCACGCCCGGCGGGGTGGGCCGCGGCGTCCTCGGCAACCTCCGGGACGCGGGGTTCACCGGCCGCCTGCACGCCGTGAACAAGGCCTTCCCGGAGGAACTGAAGGAGATCGACGGCGTGCCCGCCCACCGCTCGGTGCGGGACATCGAAGGCCCGGTCGACCTCGTGGTCGTCGCCGTACCGGCCGAACGCGTCCCCGAAGTGGTCACCGAGTGCGGGGAACACGGCGTGCAGGGACTCGTCGTACTCTCCGCCGGGTACGCGGAGAGCGGGCCCGAGGGCCGCGAGCGGCAGCGCGAACTCGTACGGCACGCGCGCACGTACGGCATGCGGATCATCGGGCCGAACGCCTTCGGGATCGTCAACACCTCCGAGGAGGTGCGGCTCAACGCATCCCTGGCACCGGAGCTGCCCCGCCCCGGCCGGATCGGGCTCTTCGCCCAGTCCGGAGCCATCGGCATCGCGCTGCTGTCCCGGCTCCACCGGCGCGGGGGTGGGGTGACCGGGGTCACGGGCGTGTCCACCTTCGTGTCGTCCGGCAACCGTGCGGACGTGTCCGGCAACGACGTCATCCAGTACTGGTACGACGACCCCGACACCGACGTCGTCCTCATGTACCTGGAGTCCATCGGCAATCCGCGCAAGTTCACCCGCCTCGCCCGGCGGACGGCGGCGGCGAAACCGCTGGTCGTGGTCCAGGGGGCGGGATCCGCTCCGCAGGGGCACGCGGTACGGGCCACGCGCCTGCCGCACGCGACCGTGTCCGCGCTGCTCCGGCAGGCGGGCGTGATCCGGGTCGACACGATCACCGAGCTGGTGGACGCGGGCCTGCTGCTGGCACGGCAGCCGCTGCCCTCCGGGCCGCGGGTGGCGATCCTGGGGAACTCGGAGTCCCTGGGCCTGCTGACGTACGACGTGTGTCTGTCCGAGGGGCTGCGGCCGTCGCGTCCGCTCGATCTGACCACCGGGGCCACCGCGGAGGACTTCCGGCAGGCGCTGTCGCGGGCGCTGGCCGACGATTCGTGCGACGCGGTGGTCGTGACGGCCATACCGGCCATCGGGGAGGGGTCACCCGACGACGCCGAACTGGCCGAGGCACTGCGGTCCGCTGCCGCCGCCGCTCCCTCGAAGCCGGTGCTCGTCGTGCACGTGGAGCTCGGCGGGCTCGCGGGGGCGCTGTCGGCCGCGGCAAGCACCGCACCGGCCCGCCTCGCGGAACGACCGCCCGCCGCCGGGGCGGCACAGGTGTCGCCCGGCACGGTACCGGTCCAGGAGGACTCGTCCCAGAGCTGCTCGCGCCTCATCCCTGCTTACCCTGCCGCCGAGCGGGCCGTCCGTGCCCTCGGCGAAGCCGTGAAGTACGCGCAGTGGCGGCGGGAGGCCGCCGACCCGGGGAAGGTGCCCGAGTACGACGACATCGACGAGAAGGGCGCTGCCGAGCTGATCGGCGGGCTGCTCGCGCGCGGCCAGGGGCTCACCCTCGGGACGGAGGAGACCTGCGAGCTGCTGGGGAAATACGGCGTCCCCGTCCGCCGCGCACTGCCCGCCGCGACCTCCGACGCCGCCGCGGAAGCCGCCCGTGCCCTCGGCTACCCGGTCGCCCTCAAGGCCACCGCCCCCCATCTGCGGCACCGCGCCGACCTGGGCGGGGTCCGGCTGGACCTGGCGGACGAGGAACAACTGCGCCGGGCATACGCCGAGTTGACCGACCTGTTCGGGAAGCCGGAGGAGCTGCGGCCGGTGGTGCAGGCGATGGCGCCCCGGGGCGTCGACACCATCGTGCGGGCCGTGATCGATCCGGCGGCCGGGGCCGTGCTGTCCTTCGGGCTCGCGGGAGCCGCCTCGCAGCTGCTGGGTGACATGGCGCACCGGCTGGTGCCGGTCACCGACCGGGAGGCGACTTCGCTGGTGCGGTCGATCCGGACCGCACCGCTACTGTTCGGCTGGCGCGGGTCCACCCCCGTCGACACGCCCGCCCTCGAAGAGCTGCTGCTGCGGGTGTCCCGGCTGGTCGACGACCACCCCGAGGTCGTCGCGGTCACCCTGGAACCGGTCGTCGTGGCCCCCCAGGGCCTGAGTGTCCTCGGCGCCACCGTGCGGCTCGCGCCCCCGCCCGCCAGGGACGACCTCGGCCCGCGCACGCTGCCGGCCTACTGAACGGGGGAGGCGGCCGCATGGAGATCGCCGGACGGGAGCTGCCCGACGGCAGCTGGTGGGACTGGGAAGTGATCGCCTGGGACGCGGGGCGGCTCCGCCTGGCGGCCGGGTACGACCTCACCCACCACCACGGTCTGGAGCTGGTCTTCGTCGCCCCGACCTTCGTGTCCTGTCCGCCAGGCTTCCAGGACCCCGTCTTCCGCCCGCCCACGGCCGAGGAGACGGCACGTCTCACGGAGGCGCTCGGCGAAACACCGCCCTTCGTGGTCGCGTTCGAAGCGGACGCCGGCGGCCGGGAACCCGTCTCCTGTCTGGTTGCTGCGGAACGGCTGGACATCCTGTCCGGGTTCGTGCCCCGGCACCCGCGCCCGGGTAAGGAGACCGCACCGGCCGCCCACGACTGGCCCGGACCCCCCTTGCCCACGGATTAGGATGGACGTCATGGCCAAGACCAGTACGACGACCCAGGGGCTGCGCGCGGCGATCGAGCGCAGCGGCTACTACCCGGCCCTCGTGGCCGAGGCGGTGGAGGCCGCTGTGGGCGGCGAGCCCATCCGGTCGTACCTGGTCCACCAGGAGACGACGTTCGACCAGAACGAGGTGCGGCGGCACGTGACCGTGCTCGTCCTCACCGGCAACCGCTTCATCGTCAGCCACACCGACGAGCAGGCCGCCGACAGCACCTCCCCGACGCCGTACGCCACGACGTCCACGGAGTCCGTGAAGCTCGGCCGGATCTCGTCCGTCGTGGTGAGCCGTGTGGTCGCCAACCCCGAGCAGTACGCGCCGGGCACGCTGCCCCGCGAAGTCGTGCTGACCATCGGCTGGGGTGCCGTCTCCCGCATCGACCTGGAGCCCGCCGCCTGCGGCGACCCCAACTGCGAGGCCGACCACGGCTACACGGGCAATTCGACGGCGGACGACCTGAGCCTGCGCGTCAGCGAGGCCGGGGACGGCCCGGAGACGGTGCGCCAGGCGCTCGCCTTCGCGCAGGCCGTCTCCGAGGCGACAGCGGACGTCACGCGCTGATGGCGTACCCCGCCTCCTGGGACCACCCGGAACCGCTCGCCCTCGGCACCGCCCCGCTCCCCGAGTACGGCAGCGGCTCGCTCGCCGACCTCCTGCCCACCCTGGCCGCCGGTATGGCCGTACCGGGCATGACCGCCGCGATCCCGGAGCTGACCGCGGCCGACCGGAACTGCGTCTTCCTGATCGACGGCCTGGGCTGGGAGCAGCTCCGGGCGCACCCGGACGAGGCCCCCTTCCTGACCTCGCTGCTCGCGAGCTCCCGCGGGGGCACGGGACGCCCGCTCACCGCCGGCTTCCCGGCGACCACCGCGACTTCCCTCGCCTCCGTCGGCACCGGCCTCCCGCCGGGCGCGCACGGCCTGCCGGGCTACACGGCCCGGAATCCGGAGACCGGTGAGCTCATGAACCAGCTCCGCTGGCACCCCTGGACCTCCCCGCGCCTCTGGCAGCCGTACCCCACCGTCTTCCAGCTGGCCCACGAGGCGGGTGTGCACGCCGCCCAGGTGTCGTCCCCCGCCTTCCAGAACACCCCGCTGACCAAGATCGCGCTCAGTGGCGGAACGTTCCACGGGCGACTGACCGGCGAGGACCGCATGGACATCGCGGCCGGGCAACTGGCCGCCGCCGACCGCTCCCTGGTGTACACGTACTACGCCGAGCTGGACGGCGCCGGCCACCGCTACGGCGTCGCCTCCGACACCTGGCGCGGCCAGCTCATGTACGTCGACCGGCTCGTCCAGCGCCTGGCCGAGCAGCTTCCGCCGCGCACCGCGCTGTACGTCACCGCCGACCATGGCATGGTCGACGTGCCCTTCGGCGAGCAGCACCGTTTCGACTTCGACGAGGACTGGGAGCTGCGCGCCGGCGTCGCGCTGCTGGGCGGCGAGGGCCGCGCCCGCCATGTCTACGCGGTGCCGGGCGCCGAGAACGACGTCCTGACCTGCTGGCGCGAGGTGCTCGGCGAGCAGTTCTGGGTGGCCTCGCGGGACGAGGCGATCGCGGCGGGGTGGTTCGGCCCCCGGGTCGACGACCGTGTGTACGCGCGTATCGGCGACGTGGTCGCGGCCGCGCACGACGACGTCCTGATCATCGCCTCCGAGCGGGAACCGAAGGAGTCGGCGCTGGTCGGCAACCACGGTTCGATGACCCCTGCGGAGCAGCTGGTCCCGCTGCTCGAAGTACGCTCCTGAAGAACCGTTCCCTTTTCCCGCCTCGCCGAAAGGTGCTCAACCCCCCATGCCCGAGCTGGTGTTCTTCTCCGGAACGATGGACTGCGGGAAGTCGACGCTGGCTCTCCAGATTGGTCACAATCGGTCGGCAAGGGGACTACAAGGTGTGATCTTCACGCGGGACGACCGTGCGGGGGAAGGGAAGCTTTCCTCGCGGCTGGGCCTGGTGACGGATGCGGTCGAGGCGGCGCCGGGCATGGATCTGCACGCCTACCTGGTGGACCAGCTGTCCAAGGGCGGCAGGGTGGACTACGTGATCGTGGACGAGGCGCAGTTCCTCGCCTCGGAGCAGATCGACCAGCTGGCGCGCGTCGTGGACGACCTGGGTCTGGACGTCTTCGCCTTCGGTATCACCACCGACTTCCGCACGAAGCTGTTCCCTGGCTCGCAGCGGCTGATCGAGCTGGCGGACCGGATCGAGACGCTTCAGGTCGAGGCGATGTGCTGGTGCGGAGCGCGTGCCACGCACAACGCCCGCACGGTGGGTGGCGAGATGGTGGTGGAGGGTGAGCAGGTCGTTGTCGGTGACGTGAACGGCCCCGCCGCGGAGGTCGGCTACGAGGTGCTGTGCCGACGTCACCACCGCCGCCGGATGACAAGCATCTCCGCACATGCCGGCGCGCTCTCGCCGGACGTCCTGCCGGTGGCCTCCGACTGAGGGTGGTCGGCCCTGTAGGGCGCGGTTCACTGTGGCCGTGGTCTGCAGAGCCTCTCGGTCTCCGCCTGCGCGGGGTATCCCGTCCGGTGACGACACTTGTCGTTTGCACAGCCACTGTGTTCGACCGCGCCTACGGAGTCATTCCGAACTGTAGTCGGGTGTCGGCCGACACCGTGATGTACGCGGTGAGTTCATGGGTCAGCGCGGGTCATCTCCCGTCAACTCGCCTAGAACGCAGCTGATGTGACATGTCATCACCCGGTCACCCGCTCGATTCCGGGATGCGCCGGCGCGCCCCCAGGGGGACGCGATCATCCATCCTGCCGTATTCGGGAAAGCCCTTTCGCAAGCCCGTTCGATGTGTCACGATCTTGTGCGTTCAACGGGGGAAGAGGGCGGCCGTCCACTCCTGACCACTGCGACGGCCGCGCCTGATTCATTGAGATTCCTCACGCGCCGTGTGGCGCTGTCATGCCCGCCGTCGGCTTTCTGGCGGCCCGTCATGACGTCACGTGTGCCCGCTTCCTCCCGGTCGCCCGTACGACGTGAGGGGGAGCCACGTGCTCAGACATCGACGGTCAAGACGGTCAAGTCGGTCAAGACGGTTAAGACGAGGACTCGCAGGTACGGCGCTGACCACCGCCGTGTCCCTGCTCACCGGCCTGGCGTACGCCCTGCCCGCCCAGGCGGCCGACCCGCTCCCGGACAACGGCGCCGGGGCCCGCATCGCCTTCGGCCAGGGCCCGCGCGCCGACCGCTGTGAGGTCGGCCATGCCCTCCACATCGGCGGCGCCGCGGTCAAGGCCGCCGCGACGAAGGCCCTGAACGGCACCGACGCCGATCTCGCCGCCGCCCTGCTGGGCAAGGGCAACATCGATCCGAGCCCCCTGGACGACGCCCTGCGCGCCGACCGGGCGAGCGCCGTCGCCTACGTCCAGGGGGCCGACGCCCGCAAGAAGGGCTGGGAGGCTGCGAACCGCCCGTACGCGATGAGCGCCACCGGCGCCACCGGGATGTCCCTGATCGCCCCCGAGTTCGACGCCGGCATCAAGGCGTTCACCCTGGGCCCGTATGACGCGGCAGGTCAAGCGGGCGTTCAAGTACCGCTTTTACCCCACGGACGAGCAGGCGGCGGAGCTGTGCCGTACGTTCGGCCGTGTCCGCCCCGTGTACAACAAGGCGCTTGAGGAGCGCACGCGGGCCGTCCTGCCGACCTCTGCCGACTGAGCCGTCGCGGTCGACTGAGATGCCTTGGCGGACAGGCACGTTTCCGCGGACCGAGACGTTTCGGCGGGCCGAGGCTCAGCGCGGGCTCTGGACCACGGAGAAGACCGCCCCCTCCGGATCGGCCACCGTCGCCACCCGGCCGTGCTCGCTGTCGTGCGCCGGCCTCAGGACCTGGCCGCCCAGTCCGGCGACCCGGTGCAGTGTCTCGTCGGTGTCGGCGACCTCGAAGTACGTCAGCCAGTGCGGGCCCCGGTCGCGCCGCAGCGCGTGGCCCATGCCGTGGATGCCGGCGACCGGGCGGCCGCCCACACGCAGCGTCAGGTAGTCGATGTCGGCGGAGACCACCGGCTCCTCCTCGAAGCCGAACACCGTCTTGTAGAACTTGGCGACACTGGCCGTCTCGAAGGTGAGCAGCTCGTTCCAGGCGGGCGTGCCGGGCATGCCGGTGACGGCCATGCCGTGGTGCTCCGTCGCCTGCCAGATGCCGAACACCGCGCCCGAGGGGTCGGAGGCGATCGCGAGCCGTCCGGCCTCGGCCGTGTCCAGGGGGCCCACGCCCACGGTGCCGCCGCACAGCCGCACCGTCTCGGCCATCTGGTCCACGTCGTCCGAGGAGAGGTAGGGCGTCCACGCGATCGGCAGATGGTGGTCCGGTGGCAGCTGGCCGATGCCGGCCACCTCCTGCCCGTCGAGGAGCGCCCGCACATAGGGGCCCAGCTGCTGGGGGCCGGGCTGGAACTCCCAGCCGAACAGCGCGCCGTAGAACTCCTCGGTCGCGGCCAGTCCGTGTGCCATCAGGGTCACCCAGCAGGGTGTGCCGGGCTCGCGCCGAGTGTGCGTGCCGTTCTGGCCGGCCGACCCCCGTGCCTCGGTCATCGTCACTCTCTCCCCGGCCCCTCGCGGTGGCCGTGTCGCTTCCGCTCTCTGGATCGGTGTGCCGCAGCCGCGCGCACGCCCCGTGCCGATGGTCGCACCCTCCGTGACGTCGCGCGCCACGACGGGCGTCGCCGTCGCGCGGCGCTGCCGCGAGGATGCCTGCAGTGCCTTTTCTCTCCTGTTTCCAGGTGATTGCCGCCGGGTGTCCATCGGCTGCACAGCATGTGCCCGATCCCGTACGCCTCGTGATCGAGCCTGTCCGGCCGAGCAGAGTAGTCGTACCTGGACGATGCGGCCACCCCTGACGTAAGGATGGGGGCCATGAAAGCCATCATCACCGCAACCCGACTTGTGCACGACTTGACCGGGGACAACCCGCCGTTGCTCCTCGACGTCCGCTGGCAGCTCAGCCTGGCCAAGGCGGCCGGAGCGCCGGCCTTCGACGGACGGGCCGAGTACGCGGCCGGGCACATTCCCGGCGCGGTCTTCGTCGACCTGGACGCCGAACTGGCCGCGGCCCCGGGGGAGCACGGCCGACATCCGCTGCCGGACACGGCCGAGTTCGGCGCCGCGATGCGCCGTGCGGGCGTGTCCTCCGGCCGACCGGTCGTTGTGTACGACGGCGGGCAGGGCTGGGCGGCGGCCCGCGCCTGGTGGATGCTGCGCTGGACGGGTCACCCGGACGTGCGGGTCCTGGACGGCGGGTTGCCCGCCTGGGAGGGGCAGCTGTCGACGGAGGTGCCCACGCCCGCCGAGGGCGACTTCGTGCCGGCGCCGGGTGCCGTGCGGCTCCTGGACGCGGACGCCGCCGCCGCGCTGGCCCGTTCCGGCGTGCTGCTCGACGCGCGGGCGGGGGAGCGCTACCGGGGCGACGTGGAGCCGATCGACCGGGTCGGCGGGCACATTCCGGGGGCCGTGTCCGCGCCGACGACGGAGAACGTGGGGGCGGACGGGCGGTTCCTGCCCGCCGAGGAGCTGCGGACGCGCTTCAAGTCCCTTGGCGCGTCCGAGGACGCTGAGGTCGGCGTGTACTGCGGCTCGGGCGTCTCGGCGGCCCACGAGGTCCTGGCGCTCGCGGTCGCGGGCATTCCGGCGGCGCTGTACGTGGGTTCCTGGTCGGAGTGGTCCTCCGACCCGTCGCGACCGGTGGCCGTGGGCCCCGACCCCCGGTAGCAGATCCCGGACAAGCCAAAAAAGTCAGAAAGGCCGGAAAGGCCGGAAAGGCTGGAAGAGGGGCCCGGCTCGCGAGCCGCGCCCCTCTTCCGTGCCGTCGTATGACCGACTGCCTTGCTACTCCTGCTTCTTGCGGCGCGTCCCGAACACGATCTCGTCCCAGCTCGGGACGGCCGCCCGGCGGCCGGGGCGGACGCCATCGGCCTCTGCCTGGCGGTCGGTCGCGCCGATGAGCCGGTCGCGGTGGCTGCCGACGGAGCGCGGCATGAGGACGTCCGCGTAGGCGGAACCGGCCGAGGCCGCAGGGGCGGGAGGTTCCTCCGCCTCGGGTTCGTCGACCGGCTCCTCCGGGGCCTCCGCCGGGCGCTCCGGGACCACCAGGTCGCCCCGGAAGCTCGGCACCGCCTCCAACAGGCTGGTCAGCGAATCCCGTTCGCTCGTGCTCTCCTCGACGGGCTCGGACGCCTGCGCCGGCAGACTCGGCCGCTCGCGGTCGAGGGAACGGTCCAGCGGACGGTCACGGGGCAGCCGGGCGATGCGCGGCACGAACGGAAAGCTCGGCTCCGGTGCGGCGAGGTCGTCGGACTCGCCGATCAGCGAGCGCGCCTCGCCGTCGACGGCCTGGACGAGCCGCCGCGGCGGGTCGTACGTCCAGCTCGCCGAGTGCGGTTCGCCCGCGACCCGGTAGACCAGCAGGACCTCCCAGGTGCCGTCGTCGCGGCGCCACGAGTCCCACTGCACGGTGTCCTTCTCCGCGCCGCGCAGCACCAACCGCTCCTGGACGGCCTCGCCCAGCAGCGGACCGGAGTTCTCGCCGGGTCTGCGGACCGGGGTCTTGCGGGCCCGCTCCGCCATGAAGGCGCGCTCGGCGAGCACAGGGCCCTCGAAGCGCCGCACGCGGTCGACGGGGATGCCGGCGAGCTGGGCGACCTCTTCCGCGGTCGCACCCGCACGTATCCGCGCCTGGATGTCGCGGGGGCGCAGATGGCTCTCGACCTCGATCTCGATCTGGCCGAGGCGGGGCCGGTCACCGCGTACGGCGGCACGCAGCCGTTCGTCGATCGGAAGCGTGTACTCCGTGGAGTCGGCAGCCTTCAGCACCAACCGTGTGCCGTCATTCGAGACGGCCACGACACGCAGTTCGGGCATGGGGACCTCCCGGGTGGTGCCTGCCGACGTCACGTGCGTCGCTGCTTCCGCTAGTCGAGTGTGGCCTGCCCGGGTGCAGCCTGCCACAACCTTGCCGAGTTGCCCGGCGTGTCGGGCGTGGGCCCAGGGCCGCCGTTATGGCACGGTTACCTATTCGCAACGCTAAGTGACCAAAGCTGTCACCCTGTGCAACTAGCCCCCTCCCGGCGGTCCTGCAGGGCCGTGGACACCCTGACGGGAGGCCCGGCCCAAGGCTCGCAACAGTACTCCATTTGGGCCACGTGCGCGGATTGGCGCGCCGCCCAACTTCTGGCAAGGGACGGGACTTGGCCGTCCGCAAGCGGATTTCCGTGATCGTGAACGTGGCGTTCTTCACGCAATCGCCAGAAGTGGAACCGGCACTTCCGGGTGCAGGTCCCCTTTTAGGCCCCTATTGCCGCCCCTGTTCGACCCCTGTTCACGCCCCCAGAACCCTCCGCAAGTAGTCGTTCTGGAACCGCCGGTCAGGGTCGAGGCGGTCCCTCAGGGTGGTGAACTCGCCGAAGCGCGGGTAGACCTCGGCGAAGTACTCCGCGTCCCGGGTGTGCACCTTGCCCCAGTGCGGCCGCCCTTCGTGCGCGGTGAAGATGCGCTCGGCGGCGGTGAAGTACGCCTGATACGGCGTGCCCTTGAACATATGGACGGCGACGTACGCGCTGTCCCGGCCGGACGCGGTGGACAGGGTGATGTCGTCGGCCGGGGCGGTGCGGACCTCCACCGGGAAGCTGACCCTGAGGGGCGAACGGTCCACCATCGACTTGAGTTCCCGCAGCGTGTCCACCAGCGCCTCGCGCGGGACGGCGTACTCCATCTCCACGAACCGCACCCGTCGCGGCGACGTGAAGACCTTGTAGGGGATGTCCGTGTACGTCCGGGCGGACAGCGCCCGGCTGGAGACCTGGGCGATCGTAGGGACCGTCGCGGGCACCGTCCGGCCGACCCACTGGGCCACCTGGAAGACGCCGTTGGAGAGGAACTCGTCCTCGAACCAGCCGGCCAGCTGCCCCACCGGCTGCTCCGGGCCCGCGCTGCGGTTGTTCCGCTTGGTGTTGGTGCTCCCGGTGTGCGGGAACCAGTAGAACTCGAAGTGCTCGTTCTCGGCCCAGAGTTCGTCGAACTCGGCGAGCACCCGGTCGAAGGGCATCGGCTCCTCGCGGGCCGTGAGCAGGAAGACGGGCTCCACGGCGAAGGTGATCGCGGTGACGATCCCCAGCGCGCCCAGGCCTATTCGGGCGGCCGCGAAGACCTCCGGATTCTCCTTCTCGGAACAGGTGAGCACCGAGCCGTCGGCCGTGACCAGCTCCAGACCCCTGATCTGGGCGGCGATGGAGGCGGAGTCGCGGCCGGTGCCGTGGGTGCCGGTGCTGGTGGCCCCGGAGACCGTCTGCTCCATGATGTCGCCCATGTTGGTGAGCGACAGACCCTCGCGCGCCAGGGCCATGTTGAGTCTCTTGAGCGGGGTGCCGGCCTCCACCGTGACGGTCATGGCCGTGCGGTCGATGTTGCGGATGCCGGTCAACAGTTGAGGGCGGATCGACACGCCGTCGGTGGCGGCGATGGACGTGAAGGAGTGCCCGGTGCCGACGGCCTTCACCGTCAGGCCGTCCTCGGCGGCCCGGCGCACGGCCGCCGCCAGCTCCTCCACGGAAGCGGGCGTCACCTCCCGGGCGGGACGGGCGACGACGTTGCCTCCCCAGTTACGCCACGTGCCGTTCTTCCCGCTCGCTGTGCTGCTCAACGGTGCCTCCCCGACCCGTGGCCGGCCTGCTGAGCCGGCGGTACCCGAGGAAACCGACCGCGACCGCGACGGTCCCGGACACGACCGGAACCCCGTACCCGGCGCGCGCGCCGGCCGCGTCGATCACCCATCCGGCCACGGAGGAGCCGACGGCGACCCCGACCGCGAGGCCGGTGCTCACCCAGGTCATCCCCTCGGTGAGTTTGGCGCGAGGTACGTGCTCTTCGATGAGGGACATCGTCGTGATCATCGTCGGCGCGATGGACAGGCCCGCAACGAACAGCGCCACGGCCAGAAGCGGCAAGTTTCCGACCAGTAGGAGGGGGATCATACTCACGGCCATCGCGCATATGCCCAGCAGCCACCGGCGTTCGGGCGCCCCCGCGAAGCGCAGCAGCCCGAAGACGACCCCGGCCAGGCAGGAACCCGCCGCGTACAGCGCCAGGACGACGCTCGCCGCGCTCTTGTGGCCGTGCTCGTCGGCGAAGGCCACGGTGACCACGTCGACCGCTCCGAAGATCGCCCCCGTGGCCACGAAGGTGGCCACCAGGACCTGGAGTCCGGGGGAACGCAGCGCCGATCCGGCGCCGTGGTGCTCCCGCGGGTGCGGCTCCGGCTCGGTCGCGTGCTGGGCCGTCAGCCAGAACACACCGGCGGCCAGGAAACAACCTGCCAGCAGCGGCCCCGCCTCCGGGAACCAGGCAGTGGACAGTCCGATGGAGATGATCGGTCCGAAGATGAAACACACCTCGTCCACCACGGACTCGAACGAGTACGCAGTGTGCAGTTTCGGCGTGCCCCGGTACAGAGCCGCCCAGCGGGCCCGGATCATCGCGCCCAGGCTCGGCACGGAGCCGATTCCGGCGGCGCAGACGAACAGCACCCAGTCCGGCCACCCGTAGTACGCGGCGAGCAGCAGTCCGGCCGCCGCGGCGAGCGCGACCAGCGTCGCGGGACGCAGCACCCGGCGCTGCCCGTGCCGGTCCACCAGCCGGGATATCTGCGGCCCGATCGCCGCGGCGGCGAGCGCGATGGTCGCCGACAGCGCGCCGGCGAGCCCGTACCGCCCGGTGAGCTGGGAGATCATCGTGACCACGCCGATGCCCATCATCGACAACGGCATCCGGCCGAGGAAGCCCGCGGCGGAGAACGCCTTGGTGCCTGGAGCGTCGAACAGGGCGCGGTAGGGGCTGGGCACGCGGGTCTCCGTAAGGTGTGAAGAGAGTCGTTACAGCTTACGGGTTAGGTAACCCTAACGCACTGCCCCGAACCGGACTCGTCACCCTGCTGTTTCCCGGCCGTCAGTGCCGGGTGGCAGGATCGGACCCATGCCAGACGCGCTCGATGCCACCCCCTACGACGCCCTGCTCCTGCTCTCCTTCGGCGGCCCGGAAGGCCCGGACGACGTGGTCCCGTTCCTGGAGAACGTGACGCGCGGGCGCGGCATCCCCAAGGAACGCCTCAAGGAAGTCGGGCAGCACTACTTCCGGTTCGGCGGGGTCAGCCCCATCAACGCCCAGAACCGCGCCCTGCTGGACGCCCTCCGCAAGGACTTCGCCGAGCACGGCCTGGACCTGCCCGTCTACTGGGGCAACCGCAACTGGGCGCCCTACCTGACCGACACCCTGCGCGAGATGGTGGCCGACGGCCACCGCCGCATCCTGGTCCTGGCCACCAGCGCCTACGCCTCCTACTCGGGCTGCCGCCAGTACCGCGAGAACCTCGCGGACTCGCTGGCCGCGCTGGAGGCCGAGGGCCTGGAGCTGCCGAAGATCGACAAGCTGCGGCACTACTTCAACCACCCCGGCTTCGTCGAGCCCATGATCGACGGAGTCCTGCGCTCCCTCGCCGACCTCCCCGAGGACGTCCGCGACGGCGCCCACATCGCCTTCACCACCCACTCCATCCCGACCTCCGCCGCCGACACCTCCGGCCCGGTCGAGGACCACGGCGAGGGCGGCGCGTACGTCGAGCAGCACCTGGACGTCGCGCAGCTGATCGCCGACGCGGTCCGCGAGCGCACCGGCGTCGGCCACCCCTGGCGGCTCGTCTACCAGTCCCGCTCCGGCGCCCCACACATCCCGTGGCTGGAGCCCGACATCTGCGACCACCTGGAGGCGCTGCACGAGGCGGGCGCCCCGGCTGTCGTCATGGCCCCCATCGGCTTCGTCTCCGACCACATGGAGGTCCTGTACGACCTCGACACCGAGGCCGAGGCCAAGGCCGAGGAGCTGGGCCTGCCGGTGCGCCGTTCGGCCACCGTGGGCGCCGACCCGCGGTTCGCCGCCGCGGTCCGCGACCTGATCCTGGAGCGCGCCGGGGCCGAGAGCGGCCGGGAGGTCACGCCGTGCGCCCTGGGCACGCTCGGTGCGAGCCACAACCTCTGCCCGGTCGGCTGCTGCCCCGCCCGCGCCCCCCGCCCCGCCGCCGCGGGCACCGACAGCCCCTACGCGTGAGGAGCCCCGTGACCGACGCCCCGCATTCCGACCTTCTGCGGCTGGCCCAGGAGGCCGCCCGCCGCGCCGGCGAGCTGCTGCGGGACGGCCGCCCGGCCGACCTGACGGTCGCCGCCACCAAGTCCAGTCCGATCGACGTCGTCACCGAGATGGACATCGCGGCGGAGAAGCTGATCACCGACCTGATCGCCGGGCACCGCCCCGACGACGGCTTCCTCGGCGAGGAGGGCGCCTCCATCGAGGGCACGAGCGGCATCCGCTGGGTCATCGACCCGCTGGACGGCACGGTCAACTACCTGTACGGGCTGCCCACCTGGGCGGTGTCGATCGCCGCCGAGCAGGACGGGGAGACCGTCGTAGGGGTCGTCGCGGCCCCGATGCGCGGCGAGACGTACCACGCGGTACGCGGCGACGGCGCTTGGGCCACCGGCGCCTGGGAGGGTGAGCGCAGGCTGGCGTGCCGCCCCGCCCCGCCCCTGGACCAGGCCCTGGTCTCCACCGGTTTCAACTACGTCTCCGAGGTCCGCGCCCACCAGGCCGAGGTCGCCGCGAAGCTGATCCCGCTGCTGCGCGACATCCGGCGCAGCGGCTCGGCCGCGGTCGACCTGTGCGACGTGGCCTGCGGCCGGCTTGACGGGTACTACGAGCGGGGACTGAACGCCTGGGACGTCGCGGCAGGCGACCTGATCGCCCGAGAGGCGGGCGCGCTGACCGGCGGACGCCCCGGAGAACGCCCCGCACGCGATCTGACGGTCGCGGGCACCCCGGGCGTCTTCGAGCCCCTCCAGCGGCTCCTGGAGGACTTCGGCGCCTGGCACGACTGACACCACCCACGCAACGATCGAGAACGCCCACCGTCCGGCTCAGCCGCACCCCGTCCAACAGCGCTCACCCCGGCCAACGGCGATCACCCCGGCCAACAGCCAGGGCCCACCAACGCCCACCGTCTCGACACCGGCTTGGGCACCCCGTAGGCGAACGAGCCAAAAAAAAAGGGGGGCCCCGGCGCTGGATTCGCCGGGGCCCCACTGGCGTACTGCGGGTCGATCAGACGCGTGACGCGGTGACCTCCACACCGTGTTCGGCGGCGAGGCGGCGCAGGTCGTCGAGTTCTCCCTGCTCCACCTCGACGAGGAAGTCGTCGCCCTCGTCACGAGCCCGCGTCAGGTCGGACTCGGTCGCCTTTATGCGCTGCAGAAGTCCTGTGGTGAATGCGTCCATGCTGCGCCCCCTCGTCCTGGGTCGTGGGTCGGTGGCACGGGGGTGTGCCGTTCGGAAGGGGCGATCACGTCTCCTGCGGGTGCCCAGCGCTGCCCCTGCTGGGCGGCGACGGTGCCGGACACCCAAGCCCGCTCTGCGGAAAAGCGGATCGCGACGTACCGCATGGTGTTGCGGCACATGCAGAGCGTGATCGCGGGGTGTAAAGCCGTCCTCCCCCCGCTCCCTTCCGTGGAAACCTCAACCGGAAGAGAAAATCTCGCATTCCCGGCCCTGCACGCTCGATCCGTCCGGTCGGTACCCGTCTTACCGCCGACTTATGGCCGAAAAGGGCAGGATGGAGGTCACACCCTACGAAGACCCCTGCCCGCGCGCGCCCACGGTGCGCTACGCGGGTGGACACAGGAAGGACAAGCGACGTGCGCGTACTCGTCGTCGAGGACGAGCAACTGCTCGCCGATGCGGTGGCCACCGGACTGCGCCGGGAGGCCATGGCCGTCGACGTCGTGTACGACGGTGCGGCCGCCCTGGAGCGCATCGGCGTCAACGACTACGACGTGGTCGTCCTCGACCGCGACCTCCCGCTCGTGCACGGCGACGACGTCTGCCGAAAGATCGTCGAGCTCGGCATGCCCACGCGCGTGCTGATGCTCACCGCCTCCGGCGACGTCAGTGACCGCGTCGAGGGTCTGGAGATCGGCGCCGACGACTATCTCCCCAAGCCGTTCGCGTTCAGCGAGCTCATCGCGCGCGTGCGCGCCCTCGGCCGGCGCACCAGCGTCCCGCTGCCGCCCGTCCTGGAGCGTGCCGGCATCAAGCTCGACCCCAACCGTCGCGAGGTCTTCCGTGACGGCAAGGAGGTCCAGCTCGCGCCCAAGGAGTTCGCCGTCCTGGAGGTGCTGATGCGCAGCGAGGGCGCGGTCGTCTCCGCGGAGCAGCTTCTGGAGAAGGCCTGGGACGAGAACACGGACCCGTTCACCAACGTCGTGCGCGTGACGGTCATGACCCTGCGCCGCAAGCTGGGCGAGCCGCCCGTCATCGTCACCGTTCCCGGCTCGGGCTACCGGATCTGATGGCCGTGGCCGCGACACCGACACCCGCGCCCGCGCAGGCGCCGCCGAAGCCCACCTGGGACCCCCGTAGGCCGGAGCCCCCGTTCCCCTGGCTGCGCCCGACCATCCGGATACGGCTCACGCTGCTGTACGGCGGCATGTTCCTGATTGCCGGCATCCTGCTGCTGTCGATCATCTATCTGCTGGCCGCGCAGGCGATCAACACGGGGAACCAGCCGCCGTTCAAGATCGTGAGTTTTGACCAGCTCAAGGTCTCCAGCGTCGAGTGCCCCGCGATCAACGGGAGCCTGCTTCTGCCCGACTTCAACGACGCGATCAGCCGGTGCATCGACCACCAGCGCCAGGTGGCCCTGGACGACCTGCTCAGCCGCTCCCTGCTGGCCTTGCTCGGTCTCGCGATCATCGCGTTCGCGTTCGGCTACGCGATGGCGGGCCGCGTGCTCTCCCCGCTCGGCCGGATCACCCGCACCGCGCGCGCGGTGGCCGGCTCGGACCTGTCCCGCCGTATCGAGCTGGACGGTCCGGACGACGAGCTGAAGGAGCTGGCGGACACCTTCGACGACATGCTGGAGCGGCTGCAGCGTGCCTTCACCGCGCAGCAGCGCTTCGTCGGGAACGCCTCGCACGAGCTGCGGACCCCGCTCGCGATCAACCGCACGCTCCTCGAAGTGCACCTGTCCGATCCGAACGCGCCCGCGGAGCTGAAGCAGCTCGGCAAGACGCTGCTGGCGACCAACGAGCGCAGCGAACAGCTCGTCGAGGGCCTGCTGCTGCTCGCCCGCAGCGACAACCAGATCGTCGAGCGCAAGCCTGTCGACCTCGCCGAGGTCGCCTCGCAGGCCGTCGACCAGGTGCACGCCGAGGCGGAGGCCAAGGGCGTGCGGATCGAGGGCGAGCGCAAGCCGGCGGTCGTCCAGGGCAATGGCGTCCTGCTGGAGCGGATCGCCCTGAACCTGGTGCAGAACGCGGTGCGCTACAACGTCCCCGAGAACGGCTGGGTCGAGGTCGCCACCGAGATCGAGCACGGGCAGGCGGTGCTGACCGTCGCGAACACCGGACCGGTCGTGCCGGCGTACGAGATCGACAACCTCTTCGAGCCCTTCAGACGGCTCCGTACGGAGCGAACGGGCAGCGACAAGGGTGTGGGCCTCGGCCTGTCGATCGCGCGGTCCGTGGCGCGCGCACACGGCGGCCATATCGTGGCACGGCCGCGCGAGGGCGGTGGGCTCGTGATGCGGGTCACCCTGCCGTTGTGATGCGCAGCGTGATGCCCAGTGCGGTGCCGAGAGTGGTGCAAAACTGATCACAACTGATCGTGTCGCCGACACACACGGGGATGTTCGCTTTGCGCGGAATTTTCGGGCAGCCCGACGGGGTTCCCCGTGTGTGATCGATCACATGGGCGGATTTCAGGCCATCTACTCTCCGTGATCATGACTGTAGGCGGAAAGCCGGGAAAATCCGGGTTTTCGGGGGTCTTGATCACGGGAAGTACACGGTGAGACGCCTTTGAGGTGCGGCATTCGGACCGTGTACGGTCCCCATCGCCATCCAAGCCGATCACTCTTGAGGAGTCCGGTTGGGTGTCGATTGAGTAACAGACCTTGATGTGAGGCAAAATCTCCGCCTCGGGTCGGGCACAAGTCCGGCCTCTCACGCGTTACGTGCGCTGGAGACACCGCAGACACCCAGAGGGGGAGAGCGACATGGCAACCGATTACGACACTCCACGCAAGACCGACGACGACGTCGACTCGGACAGTCTCGAAGAGCTGAAGGCCAGGAGGAACGACAAGTCGACCTCCGCGGTGGACGTCGACGAGTTCGAGGCCGCCGAAGGTCTTGAACTGCCCGGCGCCGACCTTTCGAACGAGGAGCTGGCCGTCCGTGTGCTGCCGAAGCAGCAGGATGAGTTCACCTGCATGAGCTGCTTCCTGGTGCACCACCGCAGCCAGCTGGCCCGCGAGAAGAACGGTCAGCCGATCTGCCGCGACTGCGACTGAGGACGGGTCGGCCGTGACTGGCTCGACCCCTCCTCGGAAGCGCCGCTTCCGTCTTCCGGGAGCGGACCAGGGGCCGTCCGACGGTCCCACGCGCGCACGTGACGACGAGCGGGGCTCATCCGGTACGGGAGCCTCGCTCGAACCGGCGGCCGACCGGGGTGACCTCCCGGCATCGGCCCCGCCGGTCGCGCCCGTCGCAGGGACGGAGGCGCCCCCCGCTCGAGCGGAGCCGAGAGCTCGGGGGAGGGCCTCCGTCGTCCGGGACAAGGCGCGGGACATGGCCCGGGAAGGCGTCCGTAAGGGCGGCAGCCGCGCCCGGGCGGGCCTGGGGTACCTGGCGGACCGGATCATCGAGATAGCGCCTCGGATCCCCGTACGGGACCTCGGCGCGCTGCGCAGACAGTTCCCGGGTCTTGGGCCCGAGGAGCTCGCGGACAAGCTCGTGGCGGGCGCGGCCAACGGGACCTCGACGGTCGGGGCCGGTGTCGGCGCCGCCGCGATGCTGCCGATACCGCCGGCCATGCCGACCGAGATGGCCGCGGAGATCACCGGCGTGGCGGCGATCGAGCTGAAACTGATCGCCGAACTGCACGAGGTCTACGGCGTACGGCCGCCAGGCGGCCTCAAGGACCGCAGTGCCGCGTATCTGGCCTCCTGGTCGGGGGAGCGCGGGATCGACGTGACGAAGCCGTCGACGTACGACCGCGCCCTCGGCAGCCAGATGAAGCGCGAGCTGCGCCAGCAGATCATGAAGCGGATGGTGCGCGATCTGCCCAACCTGATGCCGTTCATGGTCGGCGCGGCGGTCGGGGCGGTCATGAACCGCCGGGACACCAGGAAGCTCGCGGCACACGTCCGCTCGGACCTCCGCAAGATCCAGGTTCCGTGGGACGCCCTGCCCCCACTGCCGCCGCTGGAGCCTCCGGCGGAACCGCTGACGATGGGGGAGATCACCAAGGAACTCGGCCACTGACGCTCCGCCTTCGACCCGGCACCACCCACACGCGCACCACCCACACGCGCCGCCCGCCGTGCCCGGCCGCCCATCACAGCGGGCACAGTGGGCCCGACCGAGATGCCGAACCCGACTCCGCCGCGCCGCCACGCGTCGCCGACGGTCGCTCGCCCCTCTCGGACCGGGCCGACCGGCCCCGGGGCAGGGCCCAGAGCCCAGGGTCTGTCCGGTGGATCGGAACCATGCCGCAGACGCCGGTCCGGCACGCCCTCCCCCAAGCTCTCGACCGCGCTGCGGCAGGGAACCCCATGGCCCCGCCCGCCTGGTTTGATGCGGCGCCCTCGCATTCCCCGCGGCCTGGTCCGCCGGACAAGCCCTTGGCGGGCCCCGGGCCGGCCCAGGGGCCCGCCCTAGGCCGCGGTCGCTTCCCGGGCCGCCTTGATCGCCGCGGCCAGCCTCTCCGGCTCCCTCGTCGACAGGTACAGGTACGGCGTCGGGTCGTCCGGGTCGGTGACCTCGACGCGCAGGGCCATGGGGATGTAGGCGCGCAGGAGGAGGAAGGCGCGGGTGTCGGCCTTGAAGGTGCGCCAGGCGCGGGCCTCCTCCGGGTCCAGGATCTCCGATTCGCCCAGGGCCGACACCGGGATCTTGGCCTCGCCCGCGATCAGGGAGTCCCCCACGACGCGGATGCGGACCGAGCCGTACGCGCTGGCGACCACCGCGGCGGCCGCCGTGCCGCCCACCAGGCCGCCCAGCAGCGGAAGGGGGCCGAACGGGAGCAGGATCAGGGCGAACGAGACCCCGACCAGGAAGCTGATCAGCCACCAGGAGCGGGGGGCGGTGAGGCGTTCTTCGTAGGGGGTGGCGGAGAGCTGCATGGAGCCAAGCTTGGCACGGTGTCCGGATCCCGCCGACGCGCGGGTAAGGTCTGCGGCTGTGAGTGGTAGTTCCGCAGGTCTCAAGCCTCCCGCCGATGCCGTGAAACCGGTGCGGCACCCTGATGCTCCCGCGCCCGGTGAGCTTCTCGGTGCTCACTACGAACACTGTTTCGGATGCGGCCACGAGCAGTCGCACGGGTTGCATCTGGAGGCACGGGCCGGTGAGGGCGTCTCCCTCACGGCCGAGTTCACCGTGCAGCCCGCCCACCAGGGCGCCCCGGGCCTCGCGCACGGCGGCGTGCTGGCCACCGCCCTCGACGAGACCCTCGGTTCGCTCAACTGGCTGCTGCGGACCATCGCCGTCACCGGGCGGCTGGAGACGGATTTCGTGCGGCCGGTGCCCGTGGGGACGACGCTGTACCTGGAGGCCGAGGTGACCGCCGTCGCCGGGCGGAAGATCTACTCCACCGCCACCGGGCGGATCGACGGTTCCGACGGGCCCGTCGCCGTCCGTGCCGACGCCCTCTTCGTCGAGGTCGCGGTCGAGCACTTCGTCAACAACGGCCGCAAGGAGGAGATCCGGGCGGCCATGAGCGAGCCGGACCAGATCCGGCGCGCCCGCGCCTTCGAGGTGAACCCGTGAGCCCCGTGGGCCCCGTGAGTCCTGTGAGTGCCGTGAGTCCAGTGAGTCCAGTGAGTCCCCTGAACGTACTGATCCGCCGCGTCGACCCCGACGTACCGCTTCCGGCATACGAGCACCCCGGTGACGCGGGAGCCGATCTGCGGACGACGCAGGCGTGCGAGCTGAAGCCGGGGGAGCGGGCCGTGCTGCCCACGGGAGTGTCGATCGCCCTCCCGGAGGGGTACGCGGCCTTCGTGCACCCCCGGTCGGGTCTCGCCGCCCGCTGCGGTGTCGCCCTCGTGAATGCCCCGGGGACGGTCGATGCCGGGTACCGTGGGGAGATCAAGGTGATCGTGGTGAATCTCGACCCGCGCGAGGCTGTGCGGTTCGAGCGCTTCGACCGGATTGCCCAACTGGTCGTCCAGCAGGTCGAGAGGGTCCGCTTCCAGGAGGTCGCGGAACTTCCCGACTCGGCGCGGGCCGAGGGGGGCTTCGGGTCCACCGGCGGTCACGCCGCGGTGGGCGACGTGAGCGGCACAAGCGGTCAGGCCGCCGAAGGCGGTCGGACGGGTGGGAATCGATACGCTTCGGTCGTATCCGACCGGGAAGGACAGTGACGTGTTCGGACGTCGCAAGAAGAAGGGTGCCGCCGAGGACGCGGCCGGCGAGGCCGAGCAGGTCGTCGACAGCGTCGACACCGAGGCGGACGAGGAAGAGGGCGAGCGCGAGCGCGTTCGCCTCGAGCCGGAGCCCCGGCCCGACGGGCCCTGGGACGACTCCGAGGTGCGCGAGCCCGGGGAGGGCCGCGTGGACCTCGGTGGTCTGTTCGTGCCCGGCGTGGACGGCATGGAGCTGCGGGTGGAGGTCGCGGGCGACGCGATCGTCGCGGCGACCGTCGTGCTGCGCGACAGCGCCATCCAGCTGCAGGCCTTCGCCGCGCCCAAGCGCGAGGGCATCTGGGGTGAGGTGCGCGAGGAGATCGGCACCGGCATCACCCAGCAGGGCGGCATCGTCGACGAGGTCGAGGGCCCGCTGGGCTGGGAGCTGCGGGCCCAGGTGCCGGTGCAGCTCCCGGACGGCACGGGCGGCTTCCAGGTCGTGCGGTTCGTCGGTGTGGACGGCCCGCGCTGGTTCCTGCGCGGTGTGATCTCGGGCCAGGGCGCGGTGCAGCCGCAGGCGGCCGGTCTGCTGGAGCAGATCTTCCGGGACACGGTCGTGGTCCGTGGCGAGGGCCCGATGGCCCCCCGCGACCCGATCGTCCTCAAGCTGCCGAACGACGCCCAGATGGTCCCCGAAGGCGTCCAGCAGGAGGAGTCGTCGCGCTTCTCCGGTGGCATGGGCCAGCTGCAGCGCGGACCGGAGATCACCGAGGTCCGCTAGGCGCCACGCTCGGCCGAGCGGTTCAAGGGCCGCACCCCGGACACGGGGTGCGGCCCTTTCGCATGCGTGACCCCTTGACGGGTGATTGGTCCGTACCTATGGTCTCCGGCCAACGCCTGTGTTCACAAAGGCGCTCCGTGTTCATGTACGAGAACGGAGTCACCGTGCGCCGAACCGCACTGCCAGCAGTTGTGGCCTCCCTGCTACTGGGCGCCTTAGCGGCCCCCGCCGCCCACTCCGCCCCCACCGCCTTCGCCCACCCCGGCGTCACCGTCTCCCAGGGCCAGCTGGACTTCGCCCGCACCAAGGTCCTGGCCGGCGCCCAGCCCTGGAAGGGCGCCTACGACCAGATGCTGGCGAGCAAGTACGCCGACCTGAACCGCACCCCGAAGCCCCGCGCCACCGTCGAGTGCGGCCCGTACTCCAATCCGAACTACGGCTGCACCGACGAGCGCGAGGACGCGATCGCCGCCTACACCGACGCCCTCGCCTGGTACATCAGCCGGGACGCCCGCTACGCCCAGAAGGCCATCCAGATCATGGACGCCTGGTCGGCCACGATCACCGGTCACACCAACAGCAACGCGCCCCTGCAGACCGGCTGGGCGGGCTCCTCCTGGCCCAAGGCCGCCGAGATCATCAAGTACACGTACACGGGCGGCTGGGCCAACTCCGGCCGCTTCGCGACCATGCTCCGCAACGTCTACCTCCCGGTCGTCATCAAGGGCTCCAACTCCAACGGGAACTGGGAGCTGTCGATGATGGAGGCCGCCGTCGGCATCTCCGTCTTCCTGGACGACAAGACGTCGTACGACACGGCCATGGCCAAGTTCCGCACGCGCACGGCCGCATACGTCTACCTGTCCTCCGACGGCTCCGTGCCGAAGACCGTGCCCAGCCAGAACCTCGACACCACCGCCAAGATCGTCGCCTACTGGCAGGGTCAGTCGACCTTCGTCACCGGGCTCACCCAGGAGACCTGCCGGGACTTCGTCCACACCGGGTACGGCATCTCCGCGATCTCGCACGTCGCCGAGACCAGCCGGATCCAGGGCCAGGACCTGTACGGCACCGACGTCGGCGAGCGGCTGCGGCAGGCGCTCGGCTTCCAGGCCAAGTACCAGCTCGGCGCGGCCGTCCCGAGCTGGCTGTGCGGCGGCTCCCTCACCCTGGGACTCGGGCCGGTCACCGAGGTCGGCTACAACGCGCTGCACAACCGTCTCGGCATCGCCATGACCAACACTCAGACCCTGACCGTGGACAACCGCCCGGCGGGCAGCAACAACCTCTTCGTCGCCTGGGAGACCCTCACCCACGGCGACAACGCCGGCTGATCCGAAACCATTGAACGGCCGGGCGTCCGACGGCGATACTGGCGTCCGGCCCACGGGGGAGGCGACATGAGCCGAGTGGTCACCGAGACCATGGTGCGCGTCGAGAACGTCCACAAGTCGTACGGTCACGGTGCCGCCGCCGTGCACGCCCTGCGCGGCGTCTCCTTCGAGGTCCCGCGCGGCGAGCTCGTCGCCCTCAAGGGGCGCTCGGGATCCGGCAAGACCACGCTCCTGAACATCGTCGGCGGGCTCGACACCCCCGACCAGGGGCGGGTCGCGGTCGACGGGCGCGACCTGGCGGAGCTCGGCGAGAGCGGCCTGCTGGAGCTGCGCCGGGACCGGATCGGCTTCGTCTTCCAGTCCTTCGGGCTCATCCCCATCCTCACGGCCGCCGAGAACGTCGGCGTGCCGCTGCGGCTGCGCCGGGCCGACCCCCGCGAGCGCGAGGAGCGCGTCGAGCTGCTGCTCTCCCTCGTCGGCCTGGCCGACCACGCCGCCCAGCGGCCCGGCGAACTCTCCGGCGGCCAGCAGCAGCGCGTCGCCATCGCCCGCGCCCTCGCCAACCGCCCCGCACTGCTCGTCGCCGACGAGCCGACGGGCCAGCTGGACGCCGAGACCGGTCACGCCGTGATGGAGCTGCTGCGGGCCGTCGTCCACAGCGAGCAGGTCACCGCGCTGGTCGCCACGCACGACGCCACGCTGCTCGACCTGGCCGACCGGGTGCTGGAACTGGGCGACGGGGAGATCGTCGAGCACTGAGCCGTGCGGCACGGCGCGGCACATCGCCGCACATCAGGGTTGCGTCAAAGATGCCTGCTCCTCGACCCCCTGCCCCATTCGCCGGGATTGTTGGCCGTAAGGTCGACGCTGCGTAGGGAGCAGTAACCGGAAGACAATGGGGCCATGGCACGCGGCAAGCTTCGGATCTACCTCGGTGCGGCACCGGGCGTCGGCAAGACCTACGCGATGCTGTCCGAGGCGCACCGGCGTGTCGAGCGGGGCACCGACTGCGTGGTGGCCTTCGTGGAGCACTACGGCCGGCCGCGCACCGAGGTGATGCTGCACGGCCTGGAGCAGGTCCCGCTCAGGGAACTGGAGTACCGGGACGCCGTCTTCGCCGAGATGGACATCGACGCCGTCCTCCGTCGCGCGCCCGCCGTCGCCCTGGTGGACGAACTCGCCCACACCAACATTCCGGGCTCGCGCAACGCCAAGCGCTGGCAGGACGTGGAGGAGCTGCTGGCCGCCGGGATCGACGTGGTCTCGACGGTGAACATCCAGCATCTGGAGTCGCTCGGCGACGTCGTGGAGTCGATCACCGGCGTACGGCAGCGGGAGTCCGTGCCGGACGAGGTGGTCCGGCGGGCGGACCAGATAGAGCTGGTCGACATGTCGCCGCAGGCGCTGCGGCGCCGCATGGCGCACGGCAACATCTACAAGTCCGACAAGGTCGACGCGGCGCTCTCGAACTACTTCCGGCCGGGCAACCTCACCGCCCTGCGGGAGCTGGCCCTGCTGTGGGTCGCCGACCGGGTCGACGAGTACCTCAAGCAGTACCGCAGCGAGCACCAGGTCTCGGCGATCTGGGGTTCGCGGGAGCGGATCGTGGTGGGCCTGACCGGAGGGCCCGAGGGACGGACGCTGATCCGGCGGGCCGCGCGCCTGGCGGAGAAGGGCGCCGGCGGTGAGGTGCTCGCCCTCTACATCTCCCGCAGCGACGGCCTGACCGCCGCGTCCCCGAAGGAACTCGCCGTCCAGCGCACCCTCGTGGAGGACCTCGGCGGCACCTTCCACCACGTCGTCGGCGACGACATACCCACCGCCCTGCTCGACTTCGCGCGCGGGGTCAACGCCACCCAGATCGTCCTCGGCTCCTCACGGCGCAAGGCGTGGCAGTACGTCTTCGGGCCCGGTGTCGGCGCCACCGTCGCCCGGGAATCGGGGCCCGACCTCGATGTGCACATCGTCACCCACGGAGAGGTGGCCAAGGGGCGCGGACTCCCCGTGGCACGGGGCGCACGGCTCGGCCGGGCCCGGATCATCTGGGGCTGGGCCGTCGGACTGGCCGGCCCCGCCGTCATGGCGGTGCTGCTGGACACCGTGAACCTGGGCCTCGCCAACGACATGCTGCTGTTCCTGACCCTGACGGTCGCGGCGGCCCTGCTCGGCGGGCTCCTCCCGGCTCTGGCCTCGGCGGCCTTCGGCTCGCTGTTGCTGAACTACTTCTACACACCCCCGCTGCACCGGCTGACGATCGCCGACCCGAAGAACATCGTCGCCATCGTGATCTTCTTCGGGGTCGCGGTGTCCGTGGCCTCGGTGGTGGACCTCGCGGCCCGGCGCACCCACCAGGCGGCCCGGCTGCGCGCCGAGTCGGAGATCCTCTCCTTCCTGGCCGGCAACGTGCTGCGCGGCGAGACCAGCCTGGAGGAGGTCCTGGAGCGGGTCAGGGAGACCTTCGGGATGGAGTCGGCGGCCCTGCTGGAGCGGGCGGGCGAGGTCGAGCCGTGGACCTGCGTCGGCCGTGCCGGACTCGGGCCCGCGCTGGAGCGGCCGGAGGACGCCGACGTCGACGTGCCGGTCGGCGACCACCTGGCACTCGCGCTGACGGGCCGGGTGCTGCCCGCCGAGGACCGCCGGGTGCTGGCCGCCTTCGCCGCGCAGGCGGCCGTCGTGCTGGACCGCAGGCGCCTCCAGGAGGAGGCCGACCGGGCCCGCGCGCTGGCCGAGGGCAACCGCATCCGCACCGCGCTGCTGGCCGCCGTCAGCCACGACCTCCGTACGCCCCTGGCCGGCATCAAGGCGGCGGTCTCCTCGCTGCGGTCCGACGACGTGGCGTGGTCCGAGGAGGACCAGGCGGAGTTCCTGGAGGGTATCGAGAAGGGCGCCGACCGGCTCGACCACCTGGTGGGCAACCTGCTCGACATGTCCCGTCTGCAGACCGGCACGGTCACCCCGATCGTCCGCGAGATCGACCTCGACGAGGTGGTCCCGATGGCGCTGGGCGGCGTACCCGAGGGCAGCGTGGACCTGGACGTCCCCGAGAGCCTGCCGATGGTCGCCGTCGACGCCGGACTCCTCGAACGCGCGGTGGCCAACCTGGTGGAGAACGCGGTCAAGTACAGCCCGCCGGGCGAGCCCGTGCTCGTCTCCGCCAGCGCCATCGCCGACCGGGCCGAGGTGCGGATCGTGGACCGGGGGCCGGGCGTCCCGGACGAGGCCAAGGAACGCATCTTTGAACCCTTCCAGCGCTACGGCGACGCCCCTCGCGGGGCCGGGGTCGGCCTCGGCCTGGCGGTCGCGCGCGGCTTCGCCGAGGCCATGGGCGGCACCCTCGACGCCGAGGACACGCCCGGCGGCGGTCTCACGATGGTCCTGAGCCTCCGCGCGGCAGGATCGCGTACCGGACAGCTCACACCCGTACAACCGGAAAGGCAGCCCACATGCTGAGCCCGACCGGGGGTTCCCCCCAGACCCCCACGAGGGTGCTCGTGGTCGACGACGAGCCGCAGATCGTGCGCGCCCTCGTGATCAACCTCAAGGCGCGCAAGTACGAGGTCGACGCGGCCGCCGACGGTCGCACCGCCCTCGAACTGGCCGCCTCCCGTCACCCCGATGTGGTGGTTCTGGACCTGGGCCTGCCCGACATGGACGGCGTCGAGGTGATCAGGGGCCTGCGCGGCTGGACACGGGTGCCGATCCTGGTGCTCTCGGCCCGGCACACCTCGGACGAGAAGGTCGAGGCGCTCGACGCGGGTGCCGACGACTACGTGACCAAGCCCTTCGGCATGGACGAGCTGCTGGCCCGGCTGCGGGCCGCCGTGCGCCGGGCCGAGCCCGTCGCCGCAGGCGGCGAGGACGACGTCCTGGTGGAGACCGGGGGGTTCACCGTGGACCTCGCCGCGAAGAAGGTCAACCGGGCCGGGAAGGACGTACGGCTGACCCCGACCGAGTGGCACCTGCTGGAGGTGCTGGTGCGCAACACCGGCCGCCTGGTCAGCCAGAAGCAGCTGCTGCAGGAGGTGTGGGGGCCGTCGTACGGGACGGAGACGAACTACCTGCGCGTGTACATGGCCCAACTGCGCCGCAAGCTGGAGGCGGACCCGTCGCACCCCAAGCACTTCATCACGGAGCCGGGGATGGGGTACCGGTTCGACAGGTGAGCTGCGGGGGCGGACACGGATACGGATACGGATTCGAGTGGTAGGGCCGTGGGTACGTTGCCGTCAGTGCTCCCCGGTACGCTTCAGATATGAGTGCTGTTCCTCGTTCCGAAAAGCCGGTGGGCCGTTTCCGGCGCATGCTCGACCGGCTTTCCTCGTCCCAGGAGGACCTGGAGTCCGAGGAGCTGCGGGAGGACGCCGACATAGCGGGCTGTGTCCGGATCGGTGACTGCCACGACCGGCAGATCGTCACGGTTACTGGTACCTTGCGCACGGTCACCCTGCGGCCGCGTGCCGGAGTCCCGGCCCTGGAGGCCGAGCTGTTCGACGGCTCCGCCGCCCTGGACGTGGTGTGGCTCGGCAGGCGTTCCATCGTGGGGATAGAACCGGGGCGCAGGCTGATCGCGTCGGGCCGGATCTCCATGAGCCGGGGCCGCCGTGTGTTGTTCAATCCCAAGTACGAACTGAGACCCCTCGGACGGGAGTAGCCCGTGACGTCACTCGACAAGCCGACCGAAGACACCACTCAGCAGGACGACGCCAGGGCGGTGACCGAGGCCGCGCTGTTCGAGGCGTTCGGCGGTGTCCGGGGCATGGTCGAGACGGTCCTGCCCGGACTGCTCTTCGTCACCATCTTCACGATCAACAAGGACCTGCACTGGTCCGCGATCGCCGCGCTGGCCGTGTCGCTCGTCCTGGTCGTGGTCCGGCTGGCGATGAAGGACACCGTCAAGCACGCCTTCAGCGGTGTCTTCGGCGTCGCCTTCGGTGTGGTCTTCGCCATGTTCACCGGCAATGCCAAGGACTTCTACCTCCCCGGCATGCTGTACACGCTGGGCCTGGCCCTGGCGTACATCATCACGACCCTCGCCGGCGTTCCCCTGATCGGCCTCATCCTCGGCCCGGTGTTCAAGGAGAACCTCTCCTGGCGCACCCGCAACCCCGGCCGCAAGAAGGCATACGCCAAGGCCAGTTGGGCCTGGGGCCTGATCCTCCTCGCCAAGTGCGCGATCCTCTTCCCGCTCTACTGGTGGGCGAACACGGCTCAGCTCGGCTGGGTCCTGATCGCCCTGAAGATCCCGCCCTTCCTGCTCGCGGTCTGGCTGACCTGGGTGTTCCTCGCCAAGGCGCCCGCGCCGATCGACGTCTTCGCGGAGATGGAGGCGGAGGAGAAGGCCGAGGAGGAGCGCAAGGCGGCACTGGCGGCGGTGCAGGGCGAGACGACGAGTGGACGTCACCGGCGCGAGACGTGATCCGGCACTGGTGTCCACGTCCGCGGGGGCTGCGCCCCCGGGCCCCCCGTCGGCCTGGCGGCCTCGTCCTCAAGCGCCGGACGGGCTGATGAAGAAGGGCGCCCTGGAAGCCAGGGCGCCCTTCACCGTCGTACCCGTCGAAACGGTCAGCTCTCTTCGCGCCGCACCGACAGCAGGTCCTCCAACTGCTCCTCCCGGGCCTGAGCGGCCACGAACAGGAGCTCGTCGCCCGCCTCCAGGGAGTCGTCCTTGGTGGGGGTCAGGACTCGGGTGCCGCGGATGATCGTGACCAGAGAGGTGTCCTCGGGCCACTCGACCTCGCCGACCTGGGTGCCGGCCAGGGCCGACTCCTCCGGGAGGGTCAGCTCGACGAGGTTGGCGTCGCCGTGGCTGAAGCGGAGCAGGCGGACCAGGTCGCCGACGCTCACCGCCTCCTCGACCAGGGCGGACATCAGACGCGGCGTGGAGACGGCCACGTCGACGCCCCAGGCCTCGGTGAACAGCCACTCGTTCTTGGGGTTGTTCACCCGGGCCACGACGCGCGGGACGCCGTACTCCGTCTTGGCGAGCAGCGAGACGACCAGGTTGACCTTGTCGTCGCCCGTGGCGGCGATCACCACGTTGCAGCGCTGGAGCGCCGCCTCGTCCAGGGACGTGATCTCACAGGCATCGGCCAGCAGCCACTCGGCCTGCGGAACGCGCTCGACCGAGATGGCGGTCGGCGCCTTGTCGATCAGCAGGACCTCGTGGCCGTTCTCCAGCAGTTCGCCGGCGATCGAACGGCCGACCGCACCGGCACCGGCAATGGCGACCCTCATCAGTGACCGCCCTCCTCTTCGGGGCCCCCGGCGAACGCCGCCTCGACCTTCTCGACGTCGTCCGGCCGCATCATCACGTGCACGAGGTCGCCCTCCTGCAGCACCGTCTGCGAGGTGGGCAGGATCGCCTCGCCGAGGCGGGTGAGGAACGCCACACGGACGCCCGTCTCCTCCTGCAGCTTGCTGATCTTGTGGCCCACCCACTTGGGCGAGGCGTGCACCTCGGCGAGCTGGACGCCGCCGGTGGGGTCGCGCCACAGCGGCTCCGCGCCGGAGGGCAGCAGGCGGCGCAGCATCTGGTCGGCGGTCCAGCGGACCGTCGCCACGGTGGGGATGCCCAGGCGCTGGTAGACCTCCGCGCGGCGGGGGTCGTAGATACGGGCCGCGACGTTCTCCACGCCGAACATCTCGCGGGCCACGCGCGCGGAGATGATGTTCGAGTTGTCACCGCTGGAGACCGCGGCGAAGGCGCCGGCCTCCTCGATGCCCGCCTCGCGCAGCGTGTCCTGGTCGAAGCCGATGCCGGTGACCCGGCGGCCGCCGAATCCCGGGCCCAGCCGGCGGAAGGCCGTGGGGTCCTGGTCGATCACGGCGACCGTGTGGCCCTGTTGTTCCAGGGTCTGGGCAAGAGCGGAGCCCACTCTTCCGCAGCCCATGATGACGATGTGCACGGTCTTACCCCGCACTCCTCGCTAGGCCGCTGACTTGCGTGAACGCAGTGCTCATATCCTTCTCTCGGCTCGCCGGGGCAACGGGTCGGGGGACCTGTTTCGCGGTCCACCAGGCAACATCATGCCGGGGAATCCCCCGTGTGATCCCCCGCGGGTACGGATCGCCACCCGTGTGTGCCCAAGTCCACCGTAACCGCAGGGACCGACAGCCCGGCTCGGGCCTCCGGGGAGCCTGCACCGCGCGGGTGAGGGCCCCGCGGACGGCTCGGCGGCGCCGTCCGCCCCCGGGCGCGCCGCGGACCGGGACCCACAGCCCGCGACGTGCCCGGGGCAGCACCGGATAGGTCGGCGCCCCGAGTGATGCTGCGCACGCTCATCAAGGTCAGGATTCCGAGGCCGACGAGGGCGGCCGCTGCGCCGATGAGCTCTGCGGTCGCGGGCATGGAACCTCCGAGGGGCGGCGACAGGCGGGGCTTGCCATCTAGGCACGGTGAGCGCGCCGACCACGGAATCCGCAGTTCCAGTCGGGTTCGATTTCACTCTTGAGGCAGATCGTGAGACTCGGGTGGGCGACAGCCAGTTCGAAGGCCTACCATGCTCAGTCGTGTCCAAACTGACCGACGTGCCCAAACGGATCCTGATCGGGCGCGCTCTGCGCAGTGACCGGTTGGGGGAAACCCTCCTGCCGAAGCGCATCGCACTCCCCGTCTTCGCCTCCGACCCGCTGTCCTCCGTGGCCTACGCCCCGGGAGAGGTGCTGCTGGTCCTGTCCATCGCGGGCGTGTCGGCGTACCACTTCAGCCCCTGGATCGCGGTCGCGGTCGTGGTGCTGATGTTCACCGTCGTCGCCTCCTACCGGCAGAACGTCCACGCCTATCCGAGCGGCGGCGGCGACTACGAGGTGGCCACCACCAACCTCGGCCCCAGGGCCGGACTCACCGTCGCCAGCGCGCTGCTGGTCGACTACGTCCTCACCGTCGCCGTCTCCATCGCCTCCGGCATCGAGAACCTCGGCTCCGCGGTCCCCTTCGTCGTGGAGCACAAGGTGCTCTGCGCGACCGTGGTGATCGTGCTGCTGACGCTGATGAACCTGCGGGGCGTGAAGGAGTCGGGCAAGCTCTTCGCGATCCCGACGTACGTGTTCGTCGGCGGCGTCTTCATCATGATCGCGTGGGGTGCGTTCCGCGGCCTGGTCCTCGGCGACACCATGCACGCACCGACCGCCGACTACCACATCAAGGCCGAGCATCAGGGCCTGGCGGGCTTCGCCCTCGTCTTCCTGCTGCTGCGCGCCTTCTCCTCCGGCTGTGCCGCGCTCACCGGCGTCGAGGCGATCTCCAACGGCGTGCCCGCCTTCCGCAAGCCCAAGTCCAAGAACGCGGCGACCACGCTCGCGATGATGGGCCTGCTGGCCGTGACCATGTTCTGCGGCATCATCGCCCTGGCCATGGCGACCAAGGTCCGCATGGCCGAGAACCCGGCCACCGACCTGATCCACAACGGTGTCCCGATCGGCTCCGGCTACGTCCAGAACCCGGTGATCTCCCAGGTCGCCGAGGCCGTGTTCGGCAAGGGCAGCTTCCTGTTCATCGTGCTCGCCGCCGCCACCGCCCTGGTCCTGTTCCTCGCGGCGAACACGGCGTACAACGGCTTCCCGCTGCTCGGCTCGATCCTCGCCCAGGACCGCTACCTCCCGCGCCAGCTGCACACCCGCGGCGACCGCCTCGCCTTCTCCAACGGCATCGTGCTGCTCGCGGGCACGGCGGCCCTGCTGACCGTCATCTACGGCGCCGACTCGACCCGGCTGATCCAGCTGTACATCGTCGGCGTGTTCGTGTCCTTCACGCTCAGCCAGACCGGCATGGTGCGGCACTGGAACCGCCACCTCGCCGTCGAGCAGGACCAGGCGAAGCGCCGCCACATGGTCCGCTCCCGCGCGATCAACGCCTTCGGCGCCTTCTTCACCGGCCTGGTGCTGGTTGTCGTCCTCGTCACCAAGTTCACGCACGGCGCCTGGGTGGCCCTGCTCGGCATGGTCATCTTCTACGCGACGATGACCGCGATCCGCCGCCACTACGACCGCGTGTCCGAGGAGATCGCCGCCCCCGAGGGCCCGAGCGACGACAGTGTGCGGCCGTCCCGCGTCCACTCCGTCGTCCTCATCTCCAAGATCCACCGCCCCACCCTGCGCGCTCTGGCCTACGCCAAGCTGATGCGCTCGGACACCCTGGAGGCGCTCACCGTCAACGTCGACCCGGCGGAGACGAAGGCGCTGCGCGAGGAGTGGGAGCGGCGCGGCATCGACGTACCGCTGAAGGTGCTGGACTCGCCGTACCGCGAGATCACGCGGCCGATCATCGAGTACGTCAAGGGCCTGCGCGCCGAGTCCCCGCGTGACGCGGTCTCGGTGATCATCCCCGAGTACGTGGTCGGCCACTGGTACGAGCACCTGCTGCACAACCAGAGCGCCCTGCGGCTCAAGGGCCGTCTGCTGTTCACAGCGGGCGTCATGGTCACCTCGGTGCCGTACCAGCTGGAGTCCTCCGAGGCGGCCAAGCTCCGCGCCCGCAAGCGGCAGGAGTGGAGCGCGCCGGGTGCGGTGCGCCGCGGTCCGGCCGAGCAGCAGCGGGCGAAGGAGCCCAGCGGCCGGGACTGAGGGGTGCGGGTGACGACGTAGACTGGTGGGCTGTTGTACGCCCCTCGATCTGGAGTCACCCCACCATGCAGGCAGAACCGAAGAAGTCGCAGGTGGAGTCGCTGGTGGGGGCGGAGTACGAGGTCGAGGTCGGCCCCGTCGCCCACGGCGGTCACTGCGTCGCCCGTACGTCCGAGGGCCAGGTGCTGTTCGTCCGGCACGCGCTGCCGGGCGAGCGGGTCGTGGCCCGGGTGACGGAGGGCGAGGAGGGCGCGCGGTACCTGCGTGCCGACGCGGTCCAGGTACTGGAGGCCTCCAAGGACCGTGTCGAGGCGCCCTGCCCGTACGCCGGCCCCGGCCGCTGCGGCGGCTGTGACTGGCAGCACGCCAAGCCCGGCGCCCAGCGCCGCCTCAAGGGCGAGGTCATCGCCGAGCAGCTCCAGCGGCTGGCGGGCCTCACGCCCGAGGAGGCGGGCTGGGACGGCACCGTCATGCCCGCCGAGGGCGACAAGCTCCCCACGGGCGAGGTGCCCCAGTGGCGCACCCGCGTGCAGTACGCGGTGGACGCCGACGGCAACGCCGGACTGCGCCGCCACCGCTCGCACGAGGTCGAGCCGATCGAGCACTGCATGATCGCCGCGCCCGGTGTCACCGAACTCGGCATCGAGGAGCGGGACTGGTCGGGTATGGCGTCCGTCGACGCGATCGCCGCCACGGGCTCCCAGGACCGCATGGTGATCCTGGAGCCCCGCCCCGGCGCCCGGCTGCCCCTCGTCGAGCTCGACAAGCCCGTCTCCGTCATGCGCGTCGACGAGAAGGACGGCGGCATCCACCGCGTCCACGGCCGTGCGTTCGTGCGTGAGCGCGCCGACGACCGTACGTACCGCGTCGGCAGCGGAGGCTTCTGGCAGGTCCACCCGAAGGCCGCCGACACCCTGGTCAAGGCCGTCATGCAGGGCCTGCTCCCGCGCAAGGGCGAGATGGCCCTCGACCTCTACTGCGGCGTCGGCCTCTTCGCCGGCGCGCTCGCGGACCGCCTCGGCGAGAAGGGCGCGGTGCTCGGCATCGAGTCCGGCAAGCGCGCCGTCGAGGACGCCCGCCACAACCTGGCCGGTTTCCCCCGTGTTCGCATCGAGCAGGGCAAGGTCGAGTCCGTCCTCCCCCGCACCGGCATCACCGAGGTGGACCTGATCGTCCTCGATCCCCCGCGGGCAGGCGCCGGCCGGCAGACGGTCGCTCACCTGACGTCCTTGGGCGCCCGCCGCATCGCCTACGTCGCCTGTGACCCGGCGGCGCTGGCCCGGGACCTCGGGTACTTCCGCGAGGGCGGGTACCGGGTGCGGACGCTGCGGGCGTTCGATCTGTTTCCGATGACGCATCACGTGGAGTGCGTCGCGATTCTGGAGCCGGTGGCGAAGGGCTCCTGACCTGCGGGCCGTTGGACCCCTCGCCTTTCAGATCACCGCGACCGTCAGGCTTCCCCGACGAACTCCGCCCACGCTGCACGCGACACACGGATGACGGGTGCGGCTACGGCCTTGGAGTCACGGATGTGCACACGACTCCCGCGGTCGCGACTTCGACGCACTGTCCGCCCTCAGCGCCGCTGAACATGGTCTGGCCGAACGCGACGACCACGCCCCGGCCCGAGGCGTCCGCCGCCTGGCCCGCGGTGCTCTCTTCTTCCGTAGCCTCCGTCACCCCTACCACCTCCCTGCCCCAACGCCCGCGTCCGGGGCGGCGTCACGCCGCGCCGCTCGTACTCGTACCGCCACCGCGCGTACAACCGGCCCGCGTCAGTGCGTCACCACTGGTCACGCTACGCGACCGAAGACACCGTTGTCGGCATGACGAACAAACCCGCCTGCCCACCGGACGACTTGACCGCCGTTGTCGCGCCGGGCCGCGCCTTCGAGATGTGCTTCACCTCCACCCCGCGCGGCGCCCGTCTCGCCCGCAGGCCGGCCGCCCACCGGCTGGACACCTGGGGGATCCCGTACGGCGGCGGCCCGCACGAGGCGGTCGCGCTGGTCGTCGGCGAGCTGACCGCCAACGCGGTGCGGCACGGGCACGTGTCCGGCCGGGACTTCCACCTGCGCCTGTACGTGACCGGACCCGCCGCTGCGGTGGTCCGGATCGAGGTCACCGACACCCGCGCCGAACGCACACCGCCCCGCCCGGAGGCGCTGCGCGCCGCGGACCCCGAGGCCCGTGGGCTGGTCATCGTCGCAGGGCTCGCGTCCCGCTGGGGCCGGCACGCGCGGTCCGGCGGGCCGGGCAAGACGGTGTGGGCGGAGTGTGCGGCGGCCACGCCCCTGGTGTGAGACGAAAACCGGACATCGCGCCCGGGCAGGGGCGGCCATCAGGGACAATGGCTCCACGATGACCTCGCAGGACTACAGCCCGTTCGCGCACCTCACCACGCCCAACTCCGCCCTCTACCGCCAGGTGATGGGGGCGTTCCTCGCCGCCAAGGAGCGGTTCGCGGTGCATCTGCGGCCGGAGGACGTGTTCGCGGCGCTGGACGCGGACGCGCGGCCCGGTGACGTCGAGTCGGTGGTGACGGCGCTGGACAGGCTCGTGGGATGGGGAAACCTACGGGCCGATCCCGACCACGCCCGGGTGACGGCGGTCGAGGACTTCTACCGCAGGCGGTTCATCTACCAGCTCACCCGGGCCGGTGAGGCGGCCGAGGCGGCGCTCGGAACGTACGACGCGACGCTCGGACGGCGCGGGGAACTCCAGGCGGTCGCGCTGCACGACATCGTCACGCAACTGCGGGCGCTGCTGGTGATCGCCCAGGAGGACGAGCCCGACCCGGCCAAGGTGTCCATCGCGCTGTCCGTCCTCACGACACGCTTCACCGACCTCGCGGACAACGCGCGTGCCTTCATGGGGTCGTTGCAGCGCACCATCGACCTGCACGACATCGAGGTCGAGGCGTTCCTCGCCTACAAGGACCGGCTGATCCAGTACCTGGAGCGGTTCATCCAGGATCTGATCACGCTCGGCGGGCGGATCGCCCTGCTCATCGGCGAGCTGGAGGAACAGGGGAGGGTGGAGCCGCTGCTGGCCCTCGCCGCCGGGCGGGAGGCCGCAGACGCCGCTCCCGAGGAGGCCGAGCGGGCGGAAGCGGCGGCGTACGAGAGGTGGGCGGCGCGCTGGTCCGGGCTCGCCCAGTGGTTCGTGTCGGAGGAGGACCGGGAGTCGCAGGCCCGGCTGCTGCGCGGTCGAGCCCTCGGTGCCATTCCGCAACTTCTCGCCGTCGTCCGGCAGTTGAACGAGCGACGGGCCGGGCGTTCGGACCGCTCCGCCGACTTCCGCACGCTGGCCCGCTGGTTCGCCCAGGCACCGGACGACGAGACGCGGCACCGGCTGTGGCGGGTGGCCTTCGGACTGCACTCGTCCCGGCATCTCACCGTCGACGCCGACACCCTCGCCGAACGTGCCGCCGCCCCGGAGCCCGCCTCGACGCCCTGGGCCAAGTCGCGTCCCCTGCGGATCAGCCCCCAGCTACGCCGTACCGGAAGCTACGAACGCCGGGGCAAGCCGCGCCGGGTCGCCGACCGGGGCGAGGCGAAACGGCGGCTCGCCGAACTCGCCGCCCGGCAGACGGCGGAGGCCGGACGGGCCCGCGACCGGCTCGCGACGGACGGGCCGGTACGGCTGTCCCGGCTCGGCGAACTCGACCCCCTCGCCTTCCAGCTGTTCCTGCGCCTGCTCGGCGACGCCCTCGCCACCTGGCGGCCCGGCATGACCACCACCACGGCGACCAGCTCGGACGGGTCGATGGAGATACGGCTGACCGCGCTCGACGACGGCGCCACGGCCGAAGTGCACACCCCCGACGGGGTGTTCAGCGGTCCCGACCACCTGATCGACATCGTCGACCTCACCGCGACCGGGACGGGGGAGAACCGATGACCGGCCCTTCTGGCCCCTCTGGCCCCCTGACGGAGGTCCTCGAAGGCCAGCGTGAGGCCGAACTCCAGCGCGCCGCACGCGCGTTGCTGAAGGAGCCGCTGCTGACCGCCGACGGGCCGTACGCCGACGAGTTCCGGCTGGTGCGCCGGCACGCCACCGCGCTGCGCGACTGGTTCGAACGCAACGTCGGCTGGACGCTGCGCACCGACGCCGACGCCGCCCGGCTGCGCAAGACACCCGGCACCCTCGCCGACGCCACCCACCCCGCCCGCGAGGCGGCCCGCACCGCCCTGCCCTTCACCCGCCGCCGCTACGTCCTGCTCTGCCTGACCCTCGCCGCCCTGGAGCGCGGTGAGGCCCAGGTCGCCCTCGGCCGCCTTGCCGAACAGGTCGTCCTGGCCGCCGCCGACCCCGAACTCCTCTCCGCCGGAATCGAGTTCACCCTGGAGCGGCGCGACGAACGCCTCGACCTCGCCGCCGTCGTACGCCTGCTGCTCCGGCTCGGTGTGCTGCGGCGGGTCGCAGGCGACGAGGAGGCGTACGTCAGCGGCTCCGGTGACGTGCTGTACGACGTACGCCGACGCGTCCTCGCGGGGATGCCCGCCGCCCTGCGCGGCCCCTCCCTGGTCGAGGCCGAGGACTTCGCGGGACGCCTGACGGAGATGACGGCGCGGACCGCCCTCGACAGCGACGAACTGCGCTTCCGCACCATCCGCTGGACGCTGACCCGCCGCCTCCTCGACGACCCCGTGCTCTACTACGACGACCTAGCCGACGACGAACTCGCCTATCTCACCAGGCAACGCGGCTTCATCACGGCCCGGATCACCGAACTGACAGGCCTGGTCGCGGAGGTGCGGGCCGAAGGCATCGCCATGGTCGATCCGCTGGACGACCTGACCGACGTACGCATGCCGGAACAGGGCACCCACGGCCACATCACCCTGCTCCTCGCCCAGCACCTGGCCCAGGCCGACCGGCCCGTCACGGTCGCCGAGCTTGCCGCGCACGTGCGCGAACTCGCCGTGGAGCACGGCAACTTCTGGTCGAAGACGGCCCGCGAGCCGGGGGCCGAACCCGCACTCGTGGCCCAGGCCCTGACCAAGCTCCAGGCCCTCGGACTCGCCGAGGACACCCCGCGAGGCGTCGTGCCCCGCCCCGCCCTCGCGCGGTACGCGGTCGGTGACGCCGTCATCAGAACCACCGGCGACGAAAGGTGACCCGCGCCGTGACCGCCCCGCCCGCGCAGACCGTACGCACCGAGCCCCCGGCGTTCGTGCTGCCCGCCCCGTCGCCCGGCCGGTGGCGGCCCCTGCGGATCGGGCTCGTCGACCTGTTCCACTACGACGTCGAGGAGTTCTGGTTCCGCGACGGCCGGCTGCTGCTGCGCGGCAACAACGGCACCGGCAAGTCGAAGGTGCTCGCTCTCACGCTGCCGTTCCTGCTCGACGGCGACCTCTCCGCGCGCCGTGTCGAGCCCGACGGCGACCCCGGCAAACGCATGGAGTGGAACCTGCTCCTGGGCGGCGAACACCCCCACCCGGAACGTCTCGGCTACACCTGGATCGAGTTCGGTCGGCTCGACGACACCACCGGCGAGGCCCACTTCCGCACCCTGCTGTGCGGCCTGAAGGCCGTCGCCGGACGTGGCATCGCCCGCCACTGGTTCGCCGTCACCACCCAGCGCATCGCCGCGGGACTCGACCTGCTCGACGCCACCGGAACCGCCCTGTCCCGGGACCGGCTCGCCGAGGCCATCGGCGGCCACGGCATGGTCTACGACACCGCCAAGGCGTACCGCCGCGCGGTCGACGAGGCCCTGTTCGGGCTGGGGGAGCGCCGCTACGGCGCGCTCGTCGACCTGCTCATCCAGCTGCGCCAGCCCCAGCTGTCCAAGCGGCCCAACGAGGCAGCGCTGTCACGGGCGTTGACGGAGGCGCTGGCGCCGATGGACCAGGCGGTCGTCGCCGACGCGGCGGAGGCGTTCCGGTCACTGGACGAGGAGAAGGAGGAACTGCGGGCGGCCCGGGAGGCCCAGCAGGCGTCGTCGGCGTTCCTCGACCACTATCGGCGCTACGCCCGCATCGCCGCCCGCCGCCGGGCTCGCTTGCCCCGCGCCGAACACGCCCGTTACGAACACCTCCAGCGGGAACTCGTCAGGGCACAGGCCGACCACGACCGGGCCGTGACCGACCGTACCGAGGCGCAGGACCGCGCGGCGGCGCTCGCCGAGCGGGCGGCCCGGCTCAGTGCCCAGGACGCGGCACTGCGGTCCGGGCCCGAGATGCGCGACGCCCGCGCCCTCGACCAGGCGGCGGTCGACGCCTCCCGCACCGCCGGGGACGCCGTCCGCTTCGAGGCGGACCGGCAGCAGGCCGCCGCAGCGCACACTCGGGCCCTCGGGCGGCTCGCCACCGCCACGAACCGGCTGACCGCCGCCCAGGAAGCCCTGGACGACATCGAAGGCAGGGTCGCCGACAGCGCGGCGGCGGCCCGCATCGACGTACCCCGGACCTCCGGAGCCCCCGCCCCGGCCCTGCGGCGGGCCGCCGACGAGGCCATGGCGAGCAGACGGCGGGCCGTGGACCATGTGGAGACCCTGGTGACGGCGGCCGAACGCGCGGAGGAGGGCCGCAGGGCCGCCCGGCTGCGCGCCGACGAGGCCGACGAGGAGGCCGGGCGCAGCGCGGTACAGCTGGCGGAGGCGGAAGAGGCGGTTGCGGAGGCCGGACACGCCCTGGTCGCGGCCGTCCGGGAGAAGCTGTCGGGGTTCGTGGAACTGCGCGTCGACGGGCTGCCGGGGGTGCTCGACGCCGTACAGGGCTGGACGGGCACCCTGGACGGACCTCACCCGGCCCGACTCGCCGCCACCGCCGCACACCGCGTCCTCGGCGCCCGACTGGCCGACCGGGCCGCCGCGTTGGCCCAGTCGGAGAAGGCGACGGCCGAACGCCTGCGCCGGGGCACCGAGGAACTGGCCGCTCTCGAAACCGGCGGTCAGCGCGGACCCACCGCCCCCCACACCCGCACCGCCGACGTCCGCACCCGCGCCCTCGGCGCCCCGCTGTGGCGGCTCGTCGACTTCCGTCCGCACGTGACGCAGGCGCAACAGGCAGGACTGGAAGCCGCGTTGGAGGCCTCCGGGCTCCTCGACGCCTGGGTGCGGCCGGACGGCACGGCGGTATCGGCGCACGGCCACGACGTCCTTCTCGACCCCCTCGACCTGCCCACCGGCAACGGACTCGACCGCGCGCTGTGCCCGGCCGTCGACCACACCGACGCCGGTGCCGCGGCCGTCGGCGAGCAGACCGTCCAGCGCCTGCTGGCCGCTATCACGCTGGTGGACGCGGACCAGGACGGTGACAGCCGTACCTGGGTCTGTGCCGACGGCCGCTTCCGGGTCGGCGCGCTCACCGGCGGCTGGGCCAAGGACAGCGCCCAGTACGTGGGGGAGAAGGCACGGGAACAGGACCGCCGGAACCGGATCGCCGAACTGCACATCGAACAGACGGCCTTGGAGGCCGAGCGGGAGCAACTCGCCGAGGAGCGACGGGCGGTGTCCGAACGGCGCACCGTCCTCGACGCCGAACTCGCCGCCGTGCCCGGCGAGGACGACCTGCGTCGCGCCCACGCCCAGCTCGGCGCGGCGGCCGAAGCCGTCCACCGGGCCCGTACCCGGCAGCGGGAGCGGGCCGCCGAACTGGCCGGCGCGGTGACCGAGGCCGATCGTGCGGCGAACGAACTCGACGGCACGGCAACCGACCTGAACCTCCCCGCCGGACGGGACGGTCTGGCCGCCGTACGGCATGCGCTCGCCGACCACGCGGTGCACCTCGCCGCGCTCTGGCCCGCCTCGCGCGAGCGTGCGGACGCCGAGCAGGCGGTCGACGGGGAACGCACCGAGACCGGCCGCGCCGAACAACTGGCCGCCGAGCTCTCCGCACGGGCAACGGAGGCGGCCCGCCTCGCCGCGGCCGCCGACGAACACCTGCGCACCCTCCGCTCGACCGTCGGAGCGGCCGTCGCCGAACTCCAGCGGCTGCTGGAGGAGACAGGGGAAGCCGCACGCGCCTGCGAGCGCGAACAGCAGCGCGCCCAGGAGGACATCCAGGCCGCCGACCGGCGGGCCGGCCATGCCGAGGGGCGCATCGAGCGGCTCGCCGAGGACGTCACCGACGCCACCGCCGCACGCGAACGGGCCGTCGCCGCGCTCCAGCGGTTCACGGCGACCGGACTGCTCGCCGTGGCCCTCCCCGACCTGCCCGTACCGGACGAGGACGGCGGGCCCTGGGCGGCCACCCCCGCCGTGACCCTCGCCCGCGCCATCGAGTCCCGTCTTGCCACGACCGAGGACTCCGACGCGGCCTGGGAACGCATCCAGCGATATCTCAGCGAGGAACTCGGACGGCTCCAGGACGCGTTGTCCCGGCACGGCCACACCGCCACGGCCCGCCCCGGCGAGGACGGCATGCGCGTCGACATCGTCTACCAGGGCCGCGAACGCGGCGTCCCCGAGCTCGCCGAAGCCCTCGCCACCGAGGTCGCCGAACTGACCCGCATCCTGTCCGCGCACGAACGCGAGATCCTGCAGACCCACCTCATCACCGAGGTCGCCGGCACCCTTCAGGAACTGATCGGCTCGGCCGAACGCCAAGTGCAGGCCATGAACCGGGAGTTGGAGGAGCGCCCGACGTCCACGGGCATGAAGCTGCGCCTGGTCTGGCGCGCCTCCCGCCGCGCCCCGCAGGGGCTGGCCCAGGCCAGGGACCGGCTGCGCCAGTCCGCCGACGCCTGGTCCCCCGAGGACCGGGCCGCCGTCGGCGCCTTCCTCCAGGAGCAGATCGCCCGCCGACAGGCCGACGACCGTACCGGCAGCTGGCAGGAGGACCTCACCGCCGCCCTCGACTACCGCGCCTGGCACGAGTTCGGCGTCGAGCGCCACCAGCACGGCAGATGGGTACCGGCCACCGGCCCCGCCTCCGGCGGCGAACGCGTCCTCGCCGCGTCCGTCCCCCTGTTCGCCGCCGCCTCCTCCCACTACGCGAGCGCGGGCGGCGCCCACGCGCCGCGCCTCGTCACCCTCGACGAGGCGTTCGCGGGAGTCGACGACGACTCCCGCGCCAAGTGCCTGGGCCTGTTGCGCGCCTTCGACCTCGACGTCGTCATGACCAGCGAACGCGAGTGGGCCTGCTACCCGCAGGTCCCCGGCATCGCCATCGCTCAGCTGTCCCGGGTCGACGACATCGACGCCGTGCTGGTGACCCGATGGGAATGGGACGGCGGCGAACGGAGACGCGGTCCCGAGCCCGGCACCACCGCGGGCCCGGTACCGGTTCCTGCACCATTCCCCGGTCCCGCCCATGAAGTCGGCGCGCTCGACGCCTTCCGCGCCACGGTGGAACCGGGGACCCCGTGGACGTGAACCCGTCGGCGACCGAGGCGAAGGTCGACGGTGACCGGCTCGGGCGGCTGCTCGGGGACCCGGGGCTGGCCTGGCTCCTGGAGCGCGTCAGGCAGCGGATGGCGGCCGGACGGCCGCTCACCGGGACGGTCACCCTGGCACGCCCCGACGACCTCCAGCGCCGGGCCGCCGAGCGGTTGCTGGGACGCCCCCCGAGCGCCGGACGGTCCCTGACCGTACGCCTCGACACAGTGGACGAGGTCCTGCGCCGCTCCGGCGTCAGCCCAGACGGCCTGGAGACCGCCGTGGTCGCCCTCACCGGGCCGGTCGTACCGCGCGCGGAGGCACGGGACAGGCTCGCCGAGGCGTGGGAGGAGGCACTGGCCCCCCTCGCCGGCGTGAACGCCGAACTGGCCGACTGGGCCGGTCGGATCCGCGAGGACGGCCTCGTACGGCGACTCGCCCGCACCCCCGAGGCCGCGGGCCCCCTCGTCACCGCCGCCGTGCGCGCACTCCACGCACTGCCGGCCGACCCTCCGACGTCACGGGCGGCGTTCGCGGCACTGCGGCTGACCGGCGCCCACGCCCTGGACGAAGGAACCCCGCTCGCCACGCTCGTGCTCTCGGGGATCCGTGCGCTCACCGGCTTCCCCGACGGAGCCGGTGCCGAGTGGCGACGCGAGGCCTGGGCTTCGGCCGGACTGCTCAAGGACGACGTGTCATCCACCGTCCTCACCCTCAACCTGCGCGGCACACCCGCCCTCGACTGGATGGCCGACGAGGGTGAACCCACGGCCCTGACGCTGCGTTCCCTCACCCGCCGGACCGCGAACGGGATCACGACGGCGACTGGAGACGTCCACGTGTGCGAGAACCCGGCCGTCCTGTCGGCCGCCGCCGACGCCCTCGGCCCGGCCTGCCCGCCCATGGTGTGCCTCCAGGGGCAGCCCTCGGCGGCCGCGCTCGCCCTGCTGCGCGGCCTGTCCGCACGCGGAGCGGTGCTCCTCCACCACGCGGACTTCGACTGGGGCGGGGTGCGCATCGCCACCGCACTCGGGAGAGTGGCCCCGTGGCGCCCCTGGCGGTTCGAAGCCGCCGACTACCAGGCGGCCGTGGCCGGGGTGAGCGAGCCGCAGTACCTGACAGGCACGGCCGCCGCGACGCCGTGGGATCCGCGCTTGGCCGCCGCGATGACCGAGCACGGAGTACGTGTCGAAGAGGAGTCGATCCTCGATGCTCTGCTCTCGGATCTGCGGACGGCGGCTCACTGAGAGACGTGGGACGGCGCCGAGGCTTCTCGACCGGCGGTTGACGAGCCGCCGGGCCTTGACGGCCTACCCACCGGTGAGGACGAGGGAATACGGGAAGCCGAGTGAGGTCACTTCGTCAGCAGCCGCGTGTACAGCTCCGGCATGTCCATCAGACGGCTGCCCGGGTGCGGGCGGCGAGCTGAACGCACACCGCCCCGCCCGGAGGCGCTGCGTGCCGCGGACCCCGAGGACACCGGGGGACGGGGGCGGGTCCTCGTCGCGGGGCCGCCTAAGCCCCCGGCAGCGGACGGACCGTGAGGATCTGCGAGGCATGTCCGACCGGGCCGTCGACGTCGTGCAGGACCGTGCTGGTGAGGCCCTGGCCGGAGGGGCCGAAGGTGACCTTGGTGTCCAGTCCCGTCCAGATGCCCCGTGGCCGGCGGTGGAGGTGGACGGTCAGGTCGACGTTGGGGAACATCCACTCGGTGGGCGGCCGGCGCACGGCGATGCCGTTGGCGGTGTCGACGAGGGCGAGATACGACGCGAGCGGGCCGACCGGAACTCCGGCGACCAGGTCCAGTGGCGTGGAGACCCAGGCGGCCGTACGGCCCGGCCGGGGCGGTGCGACCGGGCGGACGTCCAGGGAATGGATGTAGCCGCCGGGCCAGACCTCGGCGATCGGCCACGAGGCGAGCGAATCCGGCGGGGTGAGCCGGTCGTCGGGGCCGCCCGCGACGGCGTTGGTGTCGAGGTCGGCCAGATACCAGGCACGGGCCCGGACGACCGGGCGGCCGGCGATCCGTACGACCGCCTCCAGGAGCTCGATGGTCCGGCCGGGGCGGACGGTCTCCACCTCGATCTCGCACTCGTCGAGGGCGAGGCGCCCGAGGATGTCGTAGCTGATCCGGGAAAGGGACAGCCCCTTGTCCGGACCGGCCGCCCGGTGGCGGTCGAGGGCGTGGGCGACGAGCCCGCCCAGCGGACTGAAGTGCTGCTCGTCCGGGGCCCAGGCCCCGCTCGCGTGCGGTGTCGGCTTGTAGCGGTGGTCGTCGATGGGCTCGAAGTAACTGCCCCGGGGCGCGGTCGAGAGGGACAACGGCCGATTCTCCTTGGGTGTCAGGCGCAGGCGTTGAGCAGGACGACGTACACGGCGGTACCGGCACCGACACTGAGGATGGTGCGGCGGCCGAAGGCCAGGTGGACGGCGACCGTGACGGCGACGGCGAGCAGCGCGTACCAGGTGCCGTGCGGGTCCTTCGTCATCGTGCCGTGCAGTGCGGTCACCGCGAGGACGGCGAGGATGCCGACCGGCATCCACACCGCCAGCCGTCGCACGACCGCCGAGCCGCGCAGCCGGCCGAGCACGGCGAAGGGGACGGCACGCAGGGCGAAGGTGATGGTGAAGACGATCGCCAGGACGGAGATCAGGTACGGGGTGCTAGGCATGCGCGGGCTCCCGGGCGGTGCGGCGGGCGGTGACGGCGTGGCGGACCAGGAGCAGGCCGACGAAGAGCAGCAACGCGGTGAACATGGCCATGCCCGGGGTGAGGACCAGCGCTACGGTGACGCTCGCGCCGGCGAGCAGCAGGGACGGCAGCTCCGCCCGGGAGCGGAACGCGTCCAGGGTGAGCACGGTGAACAGGGCGCACAGGGCGAACTCCAGGCCCTTGACCGGCGCGGGCAGGGCCGCGCCCAGGGCGACGCCGATCAGTCCGCCGCCGACCCAGTACGTCTCGCAGGCGATCTGCATGGCCAGCAGCCGGGGTGCCGAGCGTTCGTGCTCGGGCAGGGAGGCGTTGACGGCGTACGCCTCGTCGATCATCGCGTAGACGGCGTACGCCTTGGCCGCCGGGTGCTTGATCGCGCGCGCCGACCGGCTCGGCAGTGACCTGCGGCTGCCCCAGCGCGTCCTGGCCGTGCGCCATGCGGAGCCCGTACCCGAATCCGGCACCGCGCAGCTCCTGCGGCTGGTCCAGTCCCTCGTCCTCGCCCGCCCCCGGCCCAGACCCCTGCTCGCCCTCCGCGACGGCGCCGTCGCGGTCGTCGCGCCGGCGGCCGACGCGGAAGGCGTGGTGGAACTCGCCCGGCACGTCCGTACGGTCGCGGCCCGGACGATGGAGGGCGGCGTACGCGTCGCCGTCAGCGAGACGTGCCCGACGCCCGACCGGCTGTCCGGCGCCTTCCGTCTGGTCCTCGGTCTGCTGCGGCTCATCCCGTACGCCCCCGGCGAGGACATCCTCACGGTCACGTCGGCGGGCATGATCGGCATGCTCCTCGCGGACGTCGACCCCCACCGCATGGGCGTCCTCGCGGAACGCTGGATCGGTCCCCTGCGCGACTACGACCGGCGTCGCGCCACCGATCTCGTCGCCACCCTGCGCACCTATCTCGACCATGATCTCAACACCGGTGCCGCCGCCAGGGCTCTCTTCGTCCACCCCAACACCGTCGGCCTGCGCGTCAAGCGCATCGAGAGCCTGCTCGGCGTCTCCCTCACCAGCGTCGGCGACCTGACCACCCTGCGCGCGGCGCTCGCCATCGACGACCTCACCCGCAGCGCCTGAACTGCGGCAACCTCCGCACGGCAACCTCCACACGGCGGCCCTGACTCCGTGGGCCGGCTGACGCCCGCAAGGGCGGGGAAGGCTCTACAGATGCACGCCGTACTGCACGCACTGTCCATCACCGGATCCATGACCTGGGAGATCACCTGGGCCCTGATCCTGGGCTTCGCCCTGTCGGCCGTCGTCCAGGCCGTGGTCCGCAAGTCCACGATCGTCTCCCTCCTCGGCGACGACCGGCCCCGCACCCTCGCCACCGCCGCCGGCCTGGGCGCAGCCTCCTCCTCGTGTTCCTACGCCGCGGTCGCGCTGGCGCGCTCGCTGTTCCGCAAGGGCGCGAACTTCACCGCCGCGATGGGCTTCGAGATCGCCTCGACCAACCTCGTCGTCGAACTCGGTGTGATCCTGGCGCTGCTGATGGGCTGGCAGTTCACCGCCGCCGAATTCGTCGGCGGCCCGATCATGATCCTTCTGCTGGCCGTCCTGTTCCGCCTGTTCCTGCGGGACACGCTGCTGCGCCGAGCCCGCGCGCAGGCCGAGAGGGGGCTGGCCGGGTCGATGGAGGGCCATGCGGCGATGGACATGTCCGTCCACGCAGAGGGCTCCTTCACCCGACGGCTGTTCTCCCCGGCGGGCTTCACCGCCACCGCGCACGTCTTCGTCATGGAGTGGGCGGCGATCCTGCGCGACCTGGTACTGGGCCTGTTCATCGCCGGTGCCATCGCCGCCTGGGTGCCCGACTCGTTCTGGCACGCCTTCTTCTTCGACGGCCACCCACTCGCGGCCAAGCTGTGGGGTCCCGTCATCGGCCCGCTGGTGGCGATGGCGTCGTTCGTGTGCTCCATCGGCAACGTGCCGCTGGCGGTGGTGCTGTGGCAGGGCGGCATCAGCTTCGGAGGTGTCGTGGCGTTCATCTTCGCCGACCTGCTGATCCTGCCGATCCTCAACATCTACCGGAAGTACTACGGCGCCAGGATGGCCGCCTTCCTCCTGGGCACCTTCTACCTGGCCATGGTCGTCGCCGGATACGTCGTGGAATTCGTCTTCGGCGGTCTCGGCCTCGTTCCCGACCGCGGCCACGCGAAGATCCCCATGGAAGGCGTCTCCTGGAACTACACCACCTGGCTCAACATCGCCTTCCTGGCCCTGGCCGCGATCCTGCTCGTGCGGTTCTTCCGTACCGGCGGGCGGTCCATGCTCCGCATGATGGGCGGGGCACCGGACGCGGACCACGGCCACGACCAGCACGCGCGACATGACCATGCGCAGGGCGGCGCGCACGGCGAGCACCACCACTGACGGTGGTCCTCCACCGCGGGCGGAGGACGTGCACAGCCGGTACGACAGTGGATGCAACGCTTGCTACATTCGGTTTCGTGCAGGCGCGCTCTCCCTCGGCCAGGGGATCTGGGCCGTGCCGGACGTGCCGGCCCCTGGAGCGGCTGCGGCGCCGGCATCGCGATCTGACCGCGCGCGATGTGTTCGGTGCTCCGGAGGCGACCGAGGCCGGGCGGCGGCTCAAGCGGTGCGCCGCGGCCTGCGAGGACTACGCCGAGCGTGTCTTCTCCGCTCTGCACCGGACACCCGAGGACGAGCGGTGACCGCGCGGGCGGCCCCGGCACGGCAGATGTGGCCGCTGTACGCGGCCGGGTTCACCACCGCCTTCGGAGCGCACGGCATCGCCGCCAACCTCGGCGGTCACACGGAGGGCGCGGTCACCTCCCTGCTGGTGCTCGGTGGGCTGCTCGCCCTCTACGACGGCGCCGAGGTGCTCCTCAAACCGCTCTTCGGCACCCTCGCCGACCGCGTCGGCGCCCGCCCCGTGCTGCTCGGCGGGCTCGCCGCCTTCGCCGTCGCGTCCGCGCTGTACGTCGTCGCGGACAGCCCCGGCTGGCTGTGGGCCGCCCGCCTCGGCCAGGGTGCCGCGGCCTCCGCGTTCTCCCCCTCGGCCGCCACGCTGGTCGCCCGGCTCAACCCGGCGGCGAAACACGGGCGGGCCTTCGGCAGCTACGGCTTCTACAAGTCCGTCGGCTACACGCTCGGCCCGCTGCTGGGCGGAGTGCTGGTGTGGGCCGGGGGCCTGCGGCTGCTGTTCGTCGTCCTCGCGGTGCTCGGCGCGGCGGTCGCCGCCTGGGCCGCGCTCGCCGTCCCCGTCGTACCACCGCTGCCCAAGGCCCGGCAGACGGTGCTGGACCTGGCCCGGCGACTGGCCGATCCGGCCTTCCTCGCACCGACGGCCGCGCTCACGGCGGCGACCGCGGCCCTGTCGGTCGGGGTCGGTTTCCTTCCGGTCTCCGGCCGCGCCGCCGGGCTGGGCACGGTCGCGACCGGCGCGGCGGTGTCGGTGCTCGCAGGCTGCGCCGCGGTCGTCCAGCCGCGAGCGGGGCGCGCTCTGGACGACGGGCGCCTCACCACCCGTTCCGGGGTGGCCGCGGGGCTGTCGGTCACCGCGGCGGGTCTGGCCTGCGCGATGCTGCCGGGCCTGACCGGCATCCTCGTCGGAGCCGCCCTCACCGGCGTCGGTACGGGTCTGATCACCCCGCTCGGCTTCGCGGCGCTGGCCGCGAGCACCCCCACGGAGCGCCTCGGCCAGACCATGGGAGCCGCCGAACTCGGCCGGGAACTCGGTGACGCGGGCGGGCCCCTCCTCGTCGCCGCCGTCGCCTCACTCACCACGCTCACCTACGGCTTCGGGGCGCTCGCCGCGCTGATCGGGACGGGCGCGGTGCTCGCGTTCGTCCACCGGCGTCCGGCGCCGGTGGCACCCCCGCCCGGAACGGAAGGGTGAGCGCACGCAGGTGCTGCGTCAGCTCCGGTGTCTGCGCCGCAGCAGATGCCGGCCGACGAGCGCGGCGGCCAGCACGCCGAGGGCGATGAGCGCGTAGAGCTGGTAGCGGGTGATCTCGTCGTAGAGGGCGGTGATGTGGGTGCCGGCTTCGTAGGCCAGAGTCGCCCACAGGCCCACCCACAGCGCGGCTCCGAGCGCGTTGAAAGCGAGGAAGCGGCGCCAGGGCATGCCACTGGTGCCGGCGATGATGCCGTTGGCCTGGCGCAGTCCTTCGACGAAGCGGGCGACGGTGACGATCTTGCCGCCGTGGCGGGTGAAGAACTCCTCGGCCGTACGGAAGCGTTCCGGAGTCAGGAACACATAACGACCCCAGCGCTGGACGAAGGCGCGGCCGCCGGACCGGCCGATGAGATAGCCGATGTTGTCCCCGGCGACGGCCGCGGCGAACGCGAGAGCCGCGACGGCCACGATGTTCAGCCTCCCGGCCCCGGCGTAGGTCCCGGCGGCGATCAGGATCGTCTCGCCAGGGGCGGGAACGCCGAAGTCCTCCACGAGGACCACGGCGCCGACGGCCCAGTAGCCGTAGTGGCCGAGCAGCGGGGCCAGGTGGGCCAGCGGGCCGGGCAGGGGCGGGGCCATGTGCCCACCGTACGTCAGCCTGTGGACTCCACGGTGACGTCAGCCCGTGGACTCCACGGTGACGTCAGCCCGTGGACTCCACGGTGACGTCGCCGCCCTCCGTGTGTGCCCTGACCTTGTGCGGTGAGCCGGAGTCGGTCTTCACGTCCACCGACCGGTGACCGCCCTCCGTGGTGGCGTCCAGTCGTAGGCGCCCTGCGGCAGACGGACGGTGGCGTCACCCCCTTCCGTGCCGGCGTCGGCCTTGTCGGGCACGCTCTTGAAGGAGACCGTGACGTCGCCGTCGCCGGCGCCGGCGCCGGCGACGTCGGCCGCGGTCACGGACTTGGCGGAGGAATCACCGATGTCGACCGAGCCGGTCCCGGACTTGGCGTACGTGGTGCCCGACAGGCGGTGGACCATGATGTCGCCGACGCCCGAGGTCAGATGCACGGCGGTCGTCGCGGGGACCTCCACGCGCGCTGCTTGGTCATGGGAACGAGGTCCTTTTCTGACTCATGCTCCGTCAGTTCCCATGCTTTCACGGCCAGTTGGGCGTCGGTGCGGCCCCGGACGTCAGCCGGCAGAGCCCCGGAACGCTTCCAGGATGCGTTCGGCGGCCAGCGTCGCCGTCAACGAGCCTTCCCTGACCTGCTGTTCGAGGCCGGGGGCGGCGTCGCGTACCGCGGGGTCGGCGTGCAGCCGGCCGAGCAGTTCGTCGCGGACCATCGCCCAGGTCCAGCCGACCTGCTGCTCCCGCCGCTTGGCGGTGAGCCGCCCGGCGGAGTCGAGCAGCGCGCGGTGCTGCTCCAGCCGTTCCCAGACGATCTCCAGGCCGGTCGACTCGCGGGCACTGCAGCTCAGCACCGGCGGGGACCAGAACGCGTCCTTGCCGTGCATCAGCCGCAGCGCGCCCGCCAACTCCCGTGCGGCGCCGCGGGCGTCGCGCTCGTGCGGGCCGTCCGCCTTGTTGACCGCGATCACGTCGGCCAGCTCCAGGACTCCCTTCTTGATGCCCTGCAGCTGGTCTCCGGTGCGGGCCAGCGTGAGCAGCAGGAACGAGTCGACCATGTCGGCGACCGCCGTCTCGGACTGGCCGACGCCGACGGTCTCCACCAGGATCACGTCGTAGCCCGCGGCCTCCATCACGACCATGGACTCACGGGTGGCCTTGGCGACCCCGCCCAGCGTGCCCGCGCTGGGGGAGGGACGGACGAAGGCCGCCGGGTCCACCGCGAGGCGCTCCATCCGGGTCTTGTCGCCCAGGATGGAGCCTCCGGTGCGGGTGGAGGACGGGTCCACGGCGAGCACCGCCACCCGGTGCCCCAGCGAGGTCAGCAGCGTGCCGAAGGCGTCGATGAACGTCGACTTGCCCACGCCCGGCACCCCGCTGATGCCGATGCGCCGCGCCCGGCCGCTGTGCGGGAGCAGCTCGGTGAGCAACTCCTGCGCCAGCGTCCGGTGCTGCGGCCGGGTGGACTCGACGAGCGTGATGGCGCGGGCCACGATCGCCCGCTTCCCGTCGAGCACACCCTTCACATATGTGTCGAGATCGATCGCTGCCATGGGGGACTACAGGTCGTGGCCGAGATCGGCCGACAGCCGCTTCACCAGGTCGTACGCCGCGTCCGGGATCACCGTCCCGGGCGGGAACACGGCCGTGGCGCCCATCTCCAGCAGGGTCGGCACGTCCTGCGGCGGGATCACCCCGCCGACCACGATCATGATGTCCTCCCGGCCCTCCTCGGCGAGTGCCTCGCGCAGCGCCGGTACGAGGGTGAGGTGACCGGCGGCCAGCGAGGACACGCCGACCACGTGGACGTCCGCCTCGACCGCCTGGCGGGCGACCTCCTCCGGGGTCTGGAACAGCGGGCCGACGTCGACGTCGAAGCCGAGGTCGGCGAAGCCGGTGGCGATCACCTTCTGGCCGCGGTCGTGTCCGTCCTGGCCCATCTTGGCGACCAGGATGCGCGGCCGGCGTCCCTCGGCCTCGTCGAAGGCGTCCACCAGGGCGCGGGTACGGTCCACGGACGGGGACTCCCCTGTCTCGTTGCGGTACACGCCGGAGATCGTACGGATCTGGCTGGCGTGGCGGCCGTACACCTTCTCCAGGGCGTCGGAGATCTCGCCGACGGTGGCCTTGGCGCGGGCCGCGCGCACGGCCAGCTCCAGCAGGTTGCCCTCGCCGTCGGCGGCCCGGGTGAGCGCGTCGAGGGCGTCCCGGCAGGCGGTCTCGTCACGCTCCGCGCGCAGCCGCCGCAGCTTCTCGATCTGCTGGGCGCGCACGGAGGAGTTGTCGACCTTGAGGACCTCGATCGCCTCGTCGTTCTCCACCCGGTACTTGTTGACACCGATCACCGGCTGGCGACCGGAGTCGATGCGGGCCTGCGTGCGCGCGGCCGCCTCCTCCACGCGGAGCTTCGGAATACCGGCGTCGATGGCCTGCGCCATACCGCCGGCCTGCTCGACCTCCTGGATGTGCGCCCAGGCCTTCCGGGCGAGGTCGTACGTCAGCTTCTCGACGTAGGCGCTGCCGCCCCACGGGTCGATGACCCGGGTGGTGCCGGACTCCTGCTGGATGAGCAGCTGGGTGTTGCGGGCGATGCGCGCCGAGAAGTCGGTCGGCAGCGCCAGCGCCTCGTCCAGGGCGTTGGTGTGCAGCGACTGGGTGTGGCCCTGGGTCGCCGCCATCGCCTCCACGGCCGTACGCGTGACGTTGTTGAACACGTCCTGCGCGGTCAGCGACCAGCCGGACGTCTGCGAATGCGTGCGCAGGGACAGCGACTTGGTGTTCTTCGGGTCGAACTGACTGACCAGCTTGGCCCACAGCAGGCGCGCGGCCCGCAGCTTGGCGATCTCCATGAAGAAGTTCATGCCGATCGCCCAGAAGAACGACAGCCGCGGCGCGAACGCGTCGACGTCCAGGCCGGCTTCCCGCCCGGCGCGGATGTACTCGACACCGTCCGCGAGGGTGTACGCCAGCTCCAGGTCGGCCGTGGCTCCGGCCTCCTGGATGTGGTACCCGGAGATGGAGATGGAGTTGTAGCGGGGCATCCGCTGCGAGGTGTAGGCAAAGATGTCGGAGATGATCCGCATCGACGGCTTCGGCGGATAGATGTAGGTGTTGCGGACCATGAACTCCTTCAGAATGTCGTTCTGAATGGTCCCGGCCAGCTTCTCGGGCGGTACGCCCTGTTCCTCCGCCGCCACGATGTAGAGCGCGAGCACCGGCAGCACGGCACCGTTCATCGTCATCGACACGGTCATCCTGTCCAGCGGAATCCCGTCGAACAGCTGCCGCATGTCGTAGATCGAGTCGATCGCCACGCCGGCCATGCCGACGTCACCCGTCACGCGCGGGTGGTCGCTGTCGTAGCCACGGTGCGTGGGCAGGTCGAAGGCGACCGACAGGCCCTTCTGACCGGCCGCCAGGTTGCGCCGGTAGAACGCGTTCGACTCCTCGGCGGTCGAGAAGCCCGCGTACTGGCGGATCGTCCAGGGCTGGTTGACGTACATCGTCGGGTAGGGGCCGCGCAGGTACGGCGCGATGCCCGGGTAGGTGCCCAGGAAGTCCAGGCCCTCCAGGTCACGGCCGGTGTAGAGCGGCTTGACCCCGATGCCCTCCGGGGTCTCCCAGAGCCGCTCCTCGGCGCCGGTCGCCTGCTTGACGGCCGTATGCCACTCCTCGGCACCGCCGTCGGCCACCGGGGCCCCCAGCTCGATGCCGGAGAAGTCGGGGATTCCCATCAGGACACTCCCATGCGGTCGAGGGTCGCGGACAGCACGTCGACGGCGTCGCAGCCCGCGAAGACGTACGAGTCGACGCCGGGATACCCCGAGGGTTCGGCGGGGCGGCCCGCGAGGACCACGTGCCGGGCGCCCGACGCCTTCAGGAACTGCGCCGTCTGCTCGGCCTGCTCCTCGTACAGCGCGTCGCTGGAGCACACCACGGCCTCGGTGGCGCCGCTGTCCTCGAAGCTTCCCTCGGTGACCGGCTCGATGCCGCCGGCCTGGAAGAGGTTGGCGGCGAACGTCGAGCGCGCGGTGTACGCGGCGGCCGATCCGATCGTGGAGAGGAAGATCCGGGGGCGGGAGCCGGTCGCCGCGAGGTGGGCGTCGGAGCGGGCGCGCAATTCCTCGTACGCCTCGTCCCGGCGCACGCGCGGAAGACCTCCCGACGCCGGCTCGGGAGCGGGTTCGCGCTGCACGGGCTTCTCGGCCAGGTACGGGAACTCGCTGACGCCGGTGATGGGTTCGCGCCGCTTGGCGAGCTTCTTGGAGCGCTCCGCCCAGGTCGTGGCCAGGTCCGTACGGATCCGGCCGGAGCGCAGGACGGCCGCCTGGCCGCCGTCGCGCTCGATCGTCCGGAAGAACTCCCAGCCCGCGCGGGCGAGCTCGTCGGTGAGCGACTCCACGTACCAGGAGCCGCCGGCCGGGTCGATGACCCGGGCCAGGTGGGACTCCTCGACCAGGATCGTCGACGTGTTGCGCGCGATACGGCGGGCGAACGCGTCCGGCAGGCCGAGCGCATGGTCGAACGGCAGCACGGTGACGGAGTCGGCGCCGCCGACCCCGGCCGCGAGTGTCGCGACCGTCGTGCGGAGCATGTTCACCCACGGGTCGCGGCGGGTCATCATCACCGGCGAGGTCACCGCGTGCTGCACCTGCACGCCCGCGCCGGGCGCCCCGCACACCTCGGCGACCCGCGCCCACAGCCGGCGCGCCGCGCGCAGCTTGGCGATGGTCAGGAACTGGTCGGCGGTGGCCGCGTAGCGGAACTCCAGCTGACCGCAGGCCTGCTCGACCGTGAGGCCCACCTCGGTCAGCTCACGCAGGTAGGCCACACCGGTCGCGAGGGAGGCGCCCAGCTCCTGCGCGGCCGAGCCGCCGGCCTCGTGGTACGGCAGCGCGTCCACGGTCAGCGCGCGCAGCCCGGGGTACGCCTCGGCGCACCGGGCAGCAAGGGCGGCGACCGGCGCGAAGTCCTGGGCGGTGCCGGTACGGGCCTCGTGACCCAGCGGGTCCGCGCCGAGGTTGCCGCGCACCGCCTTCGGGTCGACGCCCCGCTCCTCGTACAGCCGCAGCAGCTCCGCCGCGGCGGCCTCGACGTCTCGGCCGGCATCGAGCACCACCGGGGCCAGGTCGAGGTACACACCGTCGAGGGCGCGTGCGAGCCCGGAGACCGGGATGCCGCCCTGGCCCACGAGCAGCCAGAGCGAGGCGACGCCGTTCTCCAGGTCGGTCAGGATCGCGCCGTCCTCGGCCGCCGCGTGCCGCTGCCGCACGTCCCAGCCGCCCGTGGTGTTGCCTTCGGCGCGGCTGCCACGCACGAACGGGGCGAAGCCGGGCAGGCCGGGGTCGGGCGCGGTGTCGCGCGCGGTGTAGAGGGGCCGGGTGCGCAGGCCGTCCTCGAGCGTCGTGGACAGGGTGTCCTCAGCTGCCGCGCCCGAGACTTCCTTGCCCGACTTGCGCAGTACACCCTCGACCAGGTGTTGCCACTGCTCGTGTGTCGCGTCAGGGAACTCGGCGGCCAGTGAGAGCCCGTCGTCAGGCAGGACCGTCATGGCTCGGATGCTAGGGCAGGGCGCTCAAGTGATAGCAGAGCGGGGGCTGTGACGTTGCCCTCCTCGCGGTTGTGACCTGCGCCTCCCGGGTTCCGTACGCCCCCTTTTGTACCGTCGGCAGGGGGCGTCGGAACGGCCGTCAGCAGGTTCCGTCGGCGAGCCCCGGCAGCAGCCCGTTCACCGCTTCGCGCTGCTCCGGTCCGACGAACTCGGCGAGCGCCTCCTTGACCGCCGCGGCGAGCAGTCCGGAGGTCTCCTTCAGCAGTCGCCGGGCCTTCTCGGTGAGGGTGACCTGCACGCCCCGCTTGTCGCCGCAGACCGTCTGGCGGGTGGCCAGCCCGGCGTGCTGGAGGCAGGCGATCTGGTAGGTGAGCCGGGTCTTGGGGCGGCCCAGGAGGTCGGCGATCCGGGTCATGCGCAGACCGTCCCGCGGGTGCTCGGCCAGCAGACACAGGATGAGGAACTCGTCGTGGGAGACGTCGAGGTTCTCTTTCACCACGGAGCGCAGCCGCTGCTCCACCGCGCCGGTCGCCGCCAGCAGGAGCATCCAGGCTCGCAGCTCCCTGGGGAGCAGCCCGCTGCCCTCCAGGGAGGGACATCCAGGCTGGTCGGCGGGGTGTTCGTCGGGGGCGGCCATGGCTTCGAGTCTACCTGTTGTTCAAATTTGGATGATGGGTTAGCGTGAGGTCATCCAAATTTGAACCACCAATCCGGGAGTACGACCATGACCGTCGCCGTGGAAACGGGCCTCTGGCAGCTCGACCCGACCGCCTCCACCGTGGCCCTGAGCCACAAGACCTTCTGGGGCCTGGTCACCGTCAAGGGCACCTTCGCCGCCGTCGGCGGCCAGGGCGAGGTAGGGGCCGACGGGTCCGCCACCGGCACCGTGACACTGGACGTCGCCTCGCTGGACACCAAGAACGCCAAGCGCGACACCCACCTGCGCTCGGCCGACTTCTTCGACGCCGAGAACCACCCGGAGATCACCTTCGCCGTCCGCGGCGCCGAGCTCCGCGGCGGCGACACGGCGCACATCGCCGGTCAGCTGACCGTGCGCGGCATCAGCAGGCCCCAGTCCGTCACCGCACGTCTGGCCGCGGCCGACGCCGAGGCGCTCACGCTGGAGGCGGAGTTCACCGTGGACCGCGACCAGTTCGGCATGGGCTGGAACCAGATGGGCATGCTCCGCGGGCTGACCACGGTGGCCGCCACGCTGCGGTTCACGCGCGCGGCGGCCTGAGCCGGCGGGTCAGCCCGCCCCGCCCGTGGACTTCCTCAGCTTTATGTCCTGACTGGACAGCGTCTGCGGGGTCGCCGTGAAGGCGCGCAGCCGGATGCGGACGCTCGGCCTGGGGAGGGGGAACCTTCCCTCGGGCGGCCGGAGTTCGACGCTCACCGTGCTGTGAGCGGGAATCGTGGCCGGGCCCCGCACGACCGACCAGTACTTGTTCATGCCCTGGCCCGTGGTGAGCGTGTAGTGCGGGGTGAGCGCGGAGTCCTCCGTGTTGACCACCTTCAGGATCAGCGCCGAGACCACGCTCTCCGAGGTCCGCCGCACCGAGGTGACCTGTATCCTCAGCGGCGGCCTGCCCGACACCGCCAGGGCCGCGCTCACCAGCGCCGGGGTGATCAGCAGCACGATCGCCGCGGCCAGGGCAGGGCGGCGGCGGGTCCCGGTCAGCGGCCGGGGGCGCGGCTGCCAGGCGTGCTCGAACTCCGACAGGGGCGTGGTGACCGCCGCCGCCAGCCACAGCGGGGTCATCATCAGGTAGTAGCCGTCCTGGGAACGGGTCGCCAGGTAGAAGGCCAGCCAGGGCAGCACGGTCGCCGCCGGGCCCAGCCGCCGTACGAACAGCACGAACAGCGCGAGCAGGGCGGCCGCGAGGAGCATGCTCGCGTGCGAGTACCAGTCGAGCCGGTCGCTGCCGTTCGTGAAGTACAGCGAGATGCCCACCAGGCCCTGGCCGTGCAGCACCGCGCCCTGCGTCAGCGGCAGGGCGATCCCCTTCAGCCACGGGCCGGGCTCGGACACGATGAAGTACGTGTTGATCAGCAGCCACGCCGTGGTGGCGACCCCCACGATCCGCAGTATCACCAGCCCCGCCGCGCGCCCGCCCAGCTCGCCTCGGCGCACCGCGTAGATCCCGGCCAGCAGGAACGGGGCGACGAACCAGGGGAGTTGCTGCGCCGCGCACGCGGCCCCCAGACACGCCGCCCGCGCGATCCCGGCGGCGCCGAGCCGCCCGCCCCGCCCGGTCCGCGGCCAGCGCACCACCACCGGCACCAGCAGGACCATGCCGAGGATCGCCGGGTAGCCGAGCCGGGCGTACGACGGCAGGAATCCGAAGCCCAGGCAGGCCATCGTGGCCGCCGACCGCCACGGAACGGGCAGCATCCGCCACATCACGACCGCGCCGACGATCAGCGCGCCGGTGGCCGCCGCCGTCGCTGGGGCGCCACCGCGCCCCAGCCACAGCATGGGGGCGGTCAGCAGCGGTGCCAGCGGGGGATAGCCGTACGTGAAGTCGTACCCGCCGCTTATCGTCGGCGTGATGGCGACGCCCTTGCCGGTGAAGAGCCAGGGCCAGGGCTGCCCGTAGACCGTGTGCCCGGCGACCAGCTCCTTGGCGGCCTGAGTGGTGAGCACCGCCTCGTCGCCGCCGCTGTGGTTCAGCGCCCAGCTGCACAGGGTCAGTGCCACCGCGGTCACCAGCACCACCAGGTCCAGGTGCGCCAGCGAGCGGGCACGACGGACCGTCAGGGCGAGCACCCCGGTCACCAGGATCGAGGCGTAACAGACGGAGATGACCGCCGCGAGGAGGAGGCGGTGGGAGGCCGCCTGTGTCCATACCGCCCGGGTCCCGATGAACAGGCTCACGTCGGCGAGGAGGGTCAGGACGCGGTGCCACTGTGCCGGGGACCCCGGGGCGGCGGACACCGCCGACTGCGTCCGCCGGCCGGGTGTCACCAGCTGTGTTTCTGCCAAGTGCACGACATCGGACCGTAATCGCGACCGGTGAGCGGCGCGTCGCAGGAGGTGAAGAGTCCGGTGTGAGGGCGGTAAGAAATGGGTTTTTTCGTACATGTGTCACACGGGGGGCGAGAAAAGGGGCCGCCGTGACCGTCGCGCTTCGTGTCGCTGTTGGGCCGAACGGGTGACTTGGCGTAAGAATTGGCTGGTGCAGGCATGGAATGCGAGTCAGTTCGGGGGGATCCGGTGAGCCGTTACGACGTCACCGACGAACAGTGGGAGGGGCTCGCCGAGGTCGTGCCGCTGCGAGGGCGGGACGCCTGGCCGTCCGCGGTGAGCCACCGCTCCCTCCCGGACGCGGAGACCGAGACCCGGCGGCGGTTCGTCGTCCTGCGGGTCAATGTGTTCGCGGACGCCCGTGAAGTGGCCGAGACGCTCATGGCGGGCGTGCCGGTCCTTCTCGACCTCTCCAGTGCGGAGACCGAGGTCGCCAAGCGCGTCCTCGACTTCAGCACCGGCGTCGTCTTCGGCCTGGGCAGCGGGATGCACCGCGTCGACCGGAACGTGTTCCTGCTCACCCCGCCCGGCACCGAGGTCAGCGGGCTCATGCAGGGGGCCGGGCTTTCCGGCGGGTGAGCGGAGGGGCCGGGATCTCCTCGCGGGTGAGCGCGGTCCCTCGTTCGTAGGAAGGTGGCGACGCCGGAACGGTTCGCCGCGACAGGGGAGCCCTACGGTCCGGTCATGGCCGTGCCCCCCACATGCCCCACGTCCCCCATGTCCGTTCCACCGGGTCCAGCACCTGAGCCCGGTACTTCTCCCACGGTGCCCCCGCCCGCGGATCCGGCCGGCCCGGAACGGTGGGCCCGGCCGCGGGTCACCGAGTTGCGGCTCTCCGCGTTCGCGGGGCATCGGCGGGCCGGGTTTCCGCTCGGCGCCTTCACCCTCTTCGCCGGGCCCAGCGGGTGCGGCAAGTCGACGGCGCTGCGGGCGTACGAGGCGCTCGCCCGGCTCGGCGGCGGGGCACCGCTCGCCGCGGTGTTCCCGGACCCGGTGGCCTGTGTGCCGGAGCGTGCCCGGCCCGACGCCCAGCACCGGCGCGGCTTCCGCATCGGCTGTACGACGGACGGCCCCGAAGGCCCGGTCCGGCTCGATGTCGCCGTGCAGGCCGAGCCCGAACTTCGCATCGTCGGCGAGCGGCTGACCGCGGGCGGGCTCGTCCTGCTGGAGACGGCCCTGCGCGACCCGAGGCGACCCTCCGTCCAGGCCGCCTGGCACACCGCGGGATCGTCACCGGTGACGCGCGCCCCGCTCCCCGACGACCGCCTCGGCACCGCGCTCCTCCCGCTGCGCGTGGCAGGCAAGACGGACGGGCAGCGTCAGGTGCTCGCCGCGGCCGAACAGACCGTGGTCGCGCTGCGCTCCGTCTTCGCCTGCGAGCCGCGCCCCGACCGGATGCGCGAGGCCGTCCCCCTGGGCCCCGGACGGCTCCTGCCGGGCTGCGACAACCTCGCCGAGGTCCTGTGGCGCACCCGTGCGGAATGCGGCCGCCGGCACGCGCAGCTCGTCGCGGCGGTGCGCGCCGGATGCGCCGGACCCGTGGCCGACCTGGCCGCCGAGCCGCTGGGCGACGGGACCGTCCGGGCGCTGCTCGACCGGGGCGACGGCATCCGGACCGGACTCGGCCGGCTCGGCGACGGCGAGCTGAGATACCTCGCGCTGGCCCTGGTGCTGCTCACCGGCCCGGGAGTCCTGGACGTCGACGCGCCCCACGAGGTGCCCGACGCCATGCGGACGCTCACCGTCCTCGCCGACGGCCTCGACCACGCGCTGGACGGCCGGCAGCGGACCGAACTGCTGCGGCTCGCCACCCGGATGTGCGGACTCGGGCACATCCGCTTCGTCGGGGCGGTGAGCGACGCGACGTGGGCCGCCGGGACCGACGGAGTCACGGTGGTACACCTGGAGCCGTGACGGAACACCTGGACGTGGCGAAACTGCAGCGCCGGCTGGCCGAGTTCGCGGCCGCCCGGAACTGGCAGCCGTACCACACCCCCAAGAACCTCGCGGCCGCCCTCAGTGTGGAGGCCTCCGAACTGGTCGAGATCTTCCAGTGGTTGACGCCGGAGGAGTCGGCCCGCGTCATGGACGACCCCGACACCGCGCACCGCGTCACGGACGAAGTCGCGGACGTGCTCGCCTATCTGCTGCAACTGTGCGAGGTCCTCGGCATCGACCCGCTCGCCGCCCTGGACGCCAAGATCGACCGGAACGAGCAGAGGTTTCCGGTGCCGGGGGAGGGCGGGCGAGAGGGCGAAGGGGAGAGTGAGGAAGAGGGCGGGGAGAGCGAGGAAGAGGGCGGGCGAGTGGGCGACGGAGCGGACAAGGACGAGGGGAACCACGAGGGGAACCACTAGGGAGCCCCGGATTCCACTATCACTCTCCGAAGTTGAATTGCTGCCCGAATCCGAATTGTTGTCCGCAGATTTCCGTCTTCCTCTGGCTTTCTGTCTCATCCCCCCTCACTCTGGGTAGTGAACAAGGGTGTTCGGGTGGAGAGCGTGCGACCAGCACGTCGGGCGGACGGGGACGGCCCATGGATGCGATGCGGCTCATCGTGACCAGCAGGAGCGCATTGGCGGAAAGCGGCGACGCGCCGGAGATCCTGGCAGAGGTGTGGCAGGCCCAGGCCCTGGCCCAGGCGATCGGCAGCCGGCTGGCGGTCTCCGGGCCGCCGGAACTGCGGGGCGAGGCGCTGGGCCTGACCGAACTGGCCGGCCGCGGCTGCGGCGTCCTGGACGCCCCGGTCCTCGACCCCGGCGACCTGCGCGCCGCCCAGCTCACCGAACTGGACGACGCCCGCGGGACCCTCCTCTGCCTCGGCGGCCTCCTCGGCGAGGTCGGCATCGCCCTGGTCGGCATGGCCAGCTCCGCCGACGACCAGGCGACGTACTGGCAGTGCATGGAGGCGATCGACGCGGCGGACGAGTCCCGGGACCGCGTACGGGAGATGCTGCGCAAGCTGGCGGCGCGGGAGGCGGCGCTGCCGGAGAAGGAGGCGGGGTAGGCGGGTTCCCCCACCTCGGCGGGCCCCGTGCGCCCGGTTGACGCGATTTCACCCGACCGGGGGCGGCTGGGGCAGGAGGTGCCGGTGGGGTTGACGTGCCTGACGTGTCCCTGGCGTGCAGGATGGAGGTATGGATCTTCGAATCTTCACCGAGCCCCAGCAAGGGGCGACCTACGACACCTTGCTCGCCGTGGCGAAGGCCACCGAAGACCTCGGGTTCGACGCCTTCTTCCGCTCGGACCACTATCTGCACATGGGCGACGTGGACGGCCTGCCCGGCCCCACCGACGCCTGGATCACGCTCGCCGGTCTGGCCCGCGAGACCAAGCGCATCCGCCTCGGCACCCTGATGACCGCCGCCACCTTCCGGCTGCCGGGCGTGCTCGCCATCCAGGTCGCCCAGGTCGACCAGATGTCCGGCGGCCGGGTCGAACTCGGCCTGGGCGCGGGCTGGTTCGAGGATGAGCACAAGGCGTACGGCATCCCGTTCCCGAAGGAGAAGTTCGCCCGCCTGGAGGAGCAGCTGGCGATCGTCACCGGCCTGTGGGCGACCGAGGTCGGCAAGACCTTCGACTTCCACGGCACGTACTACGACCTCACCGACTCGCCCGCGCTGCCCAAGCCCGCGCAGGCCAAGGTCCCGGTCGTGATCGGCGGCCACGGCGCCACCCGCACCCCGCGGCTGGCCGCGCAGTACGCGAACGAGTTCAACATGCCGTTCGCCTCGCCCGAGGACAGCGAGCGGCAGTTCGGCCGGGTGCGCGCCGCGGCCGAGGCGGAGGGCCGCGACGCCGACGACCTGACCTGCTCCAACCTCCTCGTCGTCTGCGCCGGCAGGGACGACCGGGAGGTCGCCCGCCGGGCCGCCGCGATCGGCCGCGAGGTCGACGAGCTGAAGACCAACGGTCTGGCCGGCTCCCCGGCCGAGGTCGTCGACAAGATCGGCCGGTACGCCGAGGCCGGCTCGCGGCGCATCTACCTCCAGGTCCTCGACCTCACCGACCTGGACCACCTGGAGCTGATCTCCTCCCAGGTCCAGTCGCAGCTGTCGTGACGCCGGTGCGGGGCGGGCACGAACATGCCCGCCCCGCACCAGCCGTCGTACTCGGCCGTCCTCGGCCGTTCTCAGCCGTGCTGTGCGAAGCCGTAGTCGAGGATCTTCTTCGCGTCCTTGAACCGCTCGTCCGCCGACGTGTCCGCGAGGATGGTTCCCACCACCGTCCTGTTGCCGCGGGTCGCCGCGAACACCAGGCAGAACTTCGCCTCCGGCCCCGATCCGGTCTTCACGCCGATCGCACCCCGGTAGGAAGAGAGCAGCTTGTTCGAGTTCTTCCAGGGGGCCATGGCGTGCGTTCCGCCACCGGGCTGGTACGACTGCATGTCGTCGTACTCCTTGGTGCCGACGACCTTCTTGAACGTCTTGTTCTTCAGCGCGACAACGGCCAGCTTGGCCAGATCACGGGAAGACGCGAGGTTCCGGCCGTTGGACACCCCGTCGAACGAGTCGAAGTGGGTGTTCGTCATCCCCAGCTCGCGCGCCTTGCTGTTCATCTTCGCGATGAACGACTTCGTCCGCTGGGCCGTCGTCGACCCCGATCCGTAGGTGTCCGCCAGCGCGTACGCCGCATCGCACCCGGACGGCAGCAGGAGCCCGTACAGCAGGTCCTTCACCTTCATCGAGTCGCCGAGGATCAGATTGGCGCTGGAGTACCGCTGGGTGTGGGTGACCGGGTCGATGACGTAGTCCGTGTACTCCTTCTTGATCTTCACCTTGCGGTCGAGGTTCAGGTGCTGCTGCGACAGCACCACGAGCGCCGTCATGATCTTCGTCGTGGAACCGGTCCTCAGCTGTGTGTCCGCCCCCTTCCCGAACAGCGTCCTGCCGGTGGCGGCGTTCATCGCGTACGCGCCCTGCGCCGACACGGAAGGCGCCGACGGAGCCTGCGGTGCCGACGGAGCCGCCTGGGCGGGAGCGGCCGCGAGAACCCCCGTGGACAGGACGGCGGCGGCCGTCGCCGCGACAGCGGCCCGTCTCCCCACGTGTGTGCCTGTGCTGATGGTCATGCCAATTCCCGTTCTGTCAGTGGTCAGTTGACGATCAGTCACTCCATCAGGTCCCGGCCGGGAGAGCCATGGCGGAGATCACAGGAACCAAGGCGATGTGCTCGCCGTGTGGACTCTCTGTGCCGGAACTGTGGGCTCCATCACGGCGCGCATGATCCAGGCCTGATCGGATGACCGGGTGCGTAAAGTGCTCCCTCTCGCTGTCGCAGTCACCGGCCTGTTTGCGCTGTCGGCCTGTCAGTTCGCCGGCCATGACGATCCGGCCGACGAGGCCGGCCGCCTCAACACCATGGAGTCGTTCCCGCTGCACGCCTACCTGCCGGACCCGTCGTCGGACGCGGGAAAGGCCATCGGCTCGGCGCAGTGGATCCTCGCGAAGAAGTGCATGGTCCGGCTCGGCTTCGCCGGCTTCACGATGCTCAACACCAAGACCGTCGAGTCGACGTATCCGGTCCGGCGGGGAACCCTCGCGCTCAGCAGCACGACCGGTGACGACCGCCCCTACGGGGTCGACGATCCCGACGAGGCCATCGAGCACGGATACCACAACCGGAAGCAGACGGAGTCCTCCCAGCCCCAGGAGTGGGTGGCCGACCAGTACGTCGCCCTCACCGGCACGTTCGACTCCGGCGACAGCCGCCGCGCCCACGGGCACCCCATCCCCCAGGGGGGTTGTCTGGGACAGGCGATGCAGAAGATCTACGGCGCTCCGCCCAAAACGACGAAGGTCAACGGCCTCAAGGTCACCGGCTATTACTCCCTCGGCCTCGAACTGTGGTACGAGTCCCACAAGGAGGCGCGGAAGGACCCGGCCTGGAAGAAGGCCGACCGCGCCTGGTCGGCCTGCATGAAGAAGAAGGGCTTCCACTACCCCGATCCGGACGAGGTATCGGTCGACACCGCCTGGTACCGGACGGAGAAGCCGTCGAGCAGGGAGAAGAAGACAGCGGCTGCCGATGCCCGGTGCAAGCTCGACACCGGCTACATCGACACCGTCCACGCCGTCGAGGCCCGCGCCCAGAAGACGGCCGTCAGCAAGCGCAAGAAGGATCTGGACGCCCTGCGCGCCGCGAACGAGCGGGCGGTCGAGAACTCCCGGACCATTATCGAGAAAGAGTCATGAGCAGAGCTGCGGTCCGACGCCGGCCACGGGCCCGACAGCCGGCCGCTTCGGTAAAACCGGTGGTCAGAACGGTGCCGCACACGAGAGACTCGGACGTGTGTTCCTGACGATCTCCACTAGCGGCACCGCCGCCCTCCCGGCCACCGACCTCGGGTTCCTGCTGCACAAGCACCCCGAGAAGGCACAGACCTTCTCCACCTCCTACGGCACCGCGCAGGTCTTCTACCCAGAGGCGGATACCGAGCGCTGCACGGCCGCGCTCCTGCTGGAGGTCGATACGGTCGCGCTGGTCCGCCGGGGCAAGGGCAAGGGCCGCGGTGGAGCTCCCGACGCGGCACTCGCGCAGTACGTCAACGACCGCCCCTACGCGGCCTCCTCGCTGCTCGCGGTCGCGCTGAGCGGAGTGTTCTCCAGCGCCCTGCGGGGCGTGTGCAACGCCCGCCCGGAGCGGGCCGCCGCACCCCTGCCGCTGCGCATCGAGGTACCCGCACTGCCCGCCCGCGGCGGCCCGGAGCTCGTACGACGACTCTTCGAGCCGCTCGGCTGGGCCGTGACCGCCGAACCCGTCACCCTCGACTCCGAGTTCCCGGAGTGGGGCGACTCGCGGTACGTCCGCCTCGTCCTGGAGTCGGAGTCGCTGACCCTTGCCGAGGCGCTGCGTCACCTGTACGTCCTGCTGCCCGTCCTCGACGACGCCAAGCACTACTGGGTCGCCTCCGACGAGGTCGACAAGCTGCTGCGCGCCGGCGAGGGCTGGCTGCCCACGCACCCGGAGCAGAAGCTGATCACCAGCCGCTATCTGTCCCGCCGCTGGTCGCTGACCCGGCAGGCGATGGAGCGGCTGGAGCTGGTGCGCCTCGCCGAGGCCGACGACAGCGAGGTCGAGGCGATCGACAACGCGGTCGAGGAGGAGACGGAGGCGGAGGAGAAGCCGACACCGCTCGCCGTACAGCGCCGGGAGGCGATCGTCGCCGCCCTGCGCGAGGCCGGTGCCGCCCGGGTCCTCGACCTCGGCTGCGGGCAGGGCCAGCTGGTGCAGGAGCTGCTCAGGGACGTGCGGTTCACCGAGGTCGTCGGCGTCGACGTCTCCGTGCGGGCCCTCACCATCGCCTCGCGCCGGTTGAAGCTGGACCGCATGGGGGAGCGGCAGGCGGCCCGCGTGCAGCTCTTCCAGGGCTCGCTCGCCTACACGGACAACCGGCTCAAGGGCTATGACGCGGCCGTGCTCAGCGAGGTGATCGAGCACCTCGACCTGCCCCGGCTGCCCGCCCTGGAGTACGCCGTGTTCGGGCACGCGCGCCCACGCACGGTCCTGGTGACCACCCCGAACGTCGAGTACAACGTCCGCTGGGAGACCCTGCCCGCCGGACACGTCCGGCACGGCGACCACCGCTTCGAGTGGACCCGCGAGGAGTTCCGCACCTGGGCGGCGGCCGTGGCCGAACGGCACGGCTACGAGGTGGAGTTCACGGCCGTCGGACCGGACGACCCGGAAGTCGGGCCGCCCACCCAGATGGCCGCGTTCCACCGCAACGAGAACCGGAACGAGAACCGGAACGAGATCAAGAAGGAGGCGAAGGCAGCATGACCGAGACGCAGGACAAGGGACGGGTCCTCCCCGTCACCGACCTCTCCCTCGTGGTGCTCGTCGGCGCCTCCGGCTCGGGCAAGTCCACCTTCGCCCGAAGGCACTTCAAGCCCACCGAGGTCATCTCCTCGGACTTCTGCCGGGGTCTGGTCTCCGACGACGAGAACGACCAGAGCGCGACGAGTGACGCCTTCGACGTGCTGCACTACATCGCGGGCAAGCGGCTGGCCGCCGGCCGGCGTACCGTCGTCGACGCCACCAGCGTGCAGCAGGACAGCAGGCGCCAGCTCATCGAGCTGGCGAGGAAGTACGACGTGCTCCCCATCGCCATCGTGCTCGACGTGCCCGAGGAGGTGTGCGCCGAGCGCAACGCGACCCGCACCGACCGCGCCGACATGCCGCGCCGGGTGATCCAGCGGCACATCCGGGAACTCCGCCGTTCCGTACGGCACTTGGAGCGCGAGGGCTTCCGCAAGGTGCACGTCCTGCGCGGAGTGGAGGAGGCCGACAGCGCCACGGTCGTCACCGAGAGGCGCTTCAACGACCTGACCCACCTCACCGGGCCCTTCGACATCATCGGCGACATCCACGGCTGCGCCTCCGAACTCAACTCCCTGCTCGCCAAGTTGGGCTACACCGACGGCGTGCACCCGCAGGGCCGTACGGCCGTCTTCGTCGGCGACCTGGTCGACCGGGGCCCGGACACCCCGGGCGTGCTGCGCCGGGTGATGTCCATGGTGGCGTCGGGCAACGCGCTGTGCGTGCCGGGCAACCACGAGAACAAGTACGGGCGTTACCTCAAGGGCCGCAAGGTCCAGCACACCCACGGGCTCGCCGAGACCGTCGAGCAGATGGAGGGCGAGAGCGAGGAGTTCAAGGCGGAGGTGCGCCGCTTCCTGGACGGGCTGGTCAGCCACTACGTCCTCGACGGCGGCAAGCTGGTCGTCTGCCACGCCGGTCTGCCCGAGAAGTACCACGGCCGCACCTCCGGCCGGGTGCGCTCGCACGCGTTGTACGGCGAGACGACGGGGGAGACCGACGAGTTCGGGCTGCCGGTGCGCTACCCGTGGGCGGAGGACTACCGAGGCCGGGCCGCCGTTGTCTACGGCCACACCCCGGTGCCGGAGGCCACCTGGCTCAACAACACCATCTGCCTGGACACCGGCGCCGTCTTCGGCGGCAAGCTGACCGCGCTGCGCTGGCCGGAGCGGGAGCTGGTCGACGTACCGGCCGAGCGGGTCTGGTACGAGCCGGCGAAGCCGCTGCGCAGCGAGGCGCCCGGCGGGCACGACGGGCGGCCGCTGGACCTGGCGGACGTGTACGGACGCCGGGCCGTGGAGACACGGCACGCGGGCCGGGTCGCGGTCCGTGAGGAGAACGCGGCGGCGGCCCTGGAGGTCATGAGCCGCTTCGCCGTCGACCCGCGGCTGCTGCCGTACCTGCCGCCGACCATGGCACCTACGGCCACGAGTCATATGGAGGGCTACCTGGAGCACCCGGCCGAGGCGTTCGCGCAGTACGCGCGGGACGGCGTCGCCCGGGTCGTGTGCGAGGAGAAGCACATGGGCTCGCGGGCGGTGGCCCTGGTGTGCCGGGACGCGGAGGCCGCCCGGAAGCGGTTCGGCGTGGACGGGCCCACCGGGTCGCTGTACACCCGCACCGGACGGCCGTTCTTCGACGACGACGCCGTGACCGAGGAGATCCTCGGGCGCGTCCGGTCGGCGATCGGGGAGGCGGGCCTGTGGGACGAGCTCGCTGCATCCGACAGCGCCTCCGGCGCGGGGGACTGGCTGCTGCTCGACGCGGAGCTGATGCCGTGGTCGCTGAAGGCGTCCGGCCTGCTGCGCTCCCAGTACGCGGCCGTCGGTGCCGCCTCCGGCGCGGTGTTCCCGGGTGCGCTGTCGGCCCTGGAGGGTGCGGCGGCGCGGGGCGTGGACGTGGCCGGGCTGCTCTCCCGGCAGCGTGAGCGGGCCGCCGACGCGGCCGCGTTCACGGACGCGTACCGGCGCTACTGCTGGACCACGGACGGGCTGGACGGGGTGCGGCTCGCCCCGTTCCAGATCCTGGCCGTGCAGGGACGCAGCCTGGCCGCCGTGCCGCACGACCAGCAGCTCGCGCTGATCGACCGGCTCGTCGAGCACGACGGGACGGGACTGCTGCAGACCACGCGGCGGCTGTACGTCGACACCGGCGACCCGGAGTCGGTGCGGGCGGGTGTCGACTGGTGGCTGGAGATGACCGGCCGGGGCGGCGAGGGCATGGTCGTCAAGCCGGTCGGCGCGGTGGTGCGCGACGAGGAGCACGGCCGGCTGGTCCAGCCGGGCATCAAGTGCCGGGGCCGCGAGTACCTGCGGATCATCTACGGTCCCGAGTACACCCGGCCGGACAACCTCGACCGGCTGCGCAAGCGATTCCTGAACCACAAGCGGTCGCTGGCGATCCGCGAGTACGCCCTCGGCCTGGAGGCCCTGGACCGGCTGGCCGAGGGTGAGCCGCTGTGGCGGGTGCACGAGGCGGTGTTCGGGGTGCTGGCGCTGGAGTCGGAGCCGGTGGACCCGCGTCTGTGAGGCGTCCCACGGGCACCCTTGTGCCTCACATATATCTGTTCATATGGTGAAACACCTTGCGGCGTACGTGTGTTCGGAACACCGGAGGGAGTGAGGCACGTGGAGATCAAGAAGGTAGTGGTCCGCGAGGACCAGAGCACCAGCCGCCGGCCGGCGATCGTGGAGAAGCGGCCGTCCCGCTGACGGCTGATCCGCTGACGGCCGACTCGCTGACCGAAGGGGTGGTATGCGCGTTCACCTGGTGACGATGCCCTGGCATCCGATCGACCTCCCCTCGCTACAAGTGGGCCTGCTGCACCGTCTGGTGCGGCAGGCCCGCCCGTCCGACGAGGTGACCGAGTTCCACGGTTCGCTGCGCTGGGCGGAGTTCCTCCTCGAACACTCCGGAGGACGGCTCCGTCCGGGTGACTACGTGACGGTCGGCAGCGACTCGATCTTCCACGGCCTCGGCGACTGGGTCTTCTCGGGCGTCCTGTACGACGACCCCGGCTGGGGCGCTGCACGGCTGCGGGACTACGCGGCCGGCCGGGACGTGTTCACCGACACCGCCGTCGGGATGCGGCCGTACGCGGCCGGGTTCATCGCCGAGGCCGCGACCGAGGTGCTCGCGGCGGAGCCCGACCTCGTCGGGTTCACCACCACGTTCATGCAGAACGTGGCCTCCCTGGCCCTCGCCCGGGAGCTCAAGCGCCGCCGCCCCGGGCTCACCGTCGTCTTCGGCGGCGGCAACTGCGACGGCCCCATGGGCCACGCCCTGCATCGCACCCACCGGTTCGTCGACCACGTGGTGCGCGGCGAGGGGGAGTACGCCTTCCCCGCCCTGTTGCGCCACCTGGACGACGGCACCCCGCCGGCCGATGTCCCCGGCCTGTGCTGGTGGGACGGCGAGGTGTCCCGGGCCAACGCCGAGACCCGGCGGACCGTGGCGCCCGCCGACATCCCCTCGCCCGACTACGACCAGTGGCAGGCCGCCCTGGAGGCGTCCCCGGTGCTGGAGTACGTCCACCCGAAGCTGGTCGTCGAGGGGGCTCGGGGCTGCTGGTGGGGCGAGAAGCACCACTGCACCTTCTGCGGGCTCAACGGCTCGGCCATGGCCTTCCGCGCCAAGCCGGGGGAGCGGCTGTGGGACGAGATCGACCGCCTCGTACGGCGGCACCGCATCCTGGACGTCGTCACCGTCGACAACATCATCGACATGGCGTACTTCCGGGACTTCCTCCCGCGTGTCGTCGACAGCGGCTGGGACCTGCGGCTGCACTACGAGGTCAAGTCCAACCTGACCCCCGACCAGCTCGGGCTCCTCGGCCGGTCCGGCACCGTGCACATCCAGCCGGGCATCGAGAGCCTGGGCAGCCGGGTGCTCGACCTCATGGACAAGGGTGTCACCGGCGCCCGCAACGTCCGTACGCTCCGCGAGTGCGAGAACCATTCGCTCACCTGCTCCTGGAACCTCCTCTACGGCTTCCCCGGCGAGACCGCCGAGGACTACGCGTCCGTCGTGGACCAGCTTCCGGCACTGGTCCACCTCCAGCCGCCCAGCGGCGCCCACCGCATCCAGCTGGAGCGGTTCAGCCCGCACTTCACCGACCCCGGCCTGGGCTTCGGCAAGCGGCGGCCGGCCGAGATGTACCAGCACGTCTACGACCTGCCCGAGGGCGAACTCGCCGACCTGGTCTACCTGTTCGACACGGAGGACGCGGGCATCACGGGCGAGGCCGAGGAGCGGCTCAAGGCGGCCGTGGCCGAGTGGCGGGCCGGACACCACCACTCGCGGCTGCTGTTCGAGGAGCACGAAGAAGAAGGGGAAGAGGGGGAGGGCGGGGCCGCCCTGCTCGTGCACGACCGGCGGCACGGCAGGCCCCGGACCACCCATCGCTTCACCGGCTGGGCTGCGGCAGCCCTGCGCCGCCTGGAGGACGGACGCACCGAGTCGGCGCTGCACCGGCTGCTGACGGCACAGGGCCACGACGTCTGCGCGGAGGAGTTGAGCCGATGGGTTCAACAGGCGTTTTCCCTGGGTCTGTTGTTCCGTGACGGCCGGACGTACGTCGCCCTGCCCACCTGGGACGAGCCGGTCCGCCTGCCCGACGGAGCGGGGGTGGCCGGATGACCGGGCTGCCCGCTGCCGTCGCGCACCGCGTCCTGGGCCGCCGGGTCGAGGTGACCGAGCCGCTCGGCCTGGGCGCGGGCGGACGGCGGACCGCGGTGGCGGTCCAGTTCCTGCGCGAGTGCCAGAGCCTGGGGCTCCAGGTCGGCTGGGAGGCGGACGGCGCGGAGACCCCGTACGACATCGGGCTCCTCCGCCATCTGCCGCCGCCCTCCCAACCGGTCGACGAACCAGATGAGTTGGACCGCTGGCGGGCGGGGTACTCGTACGGGATGCTCTATCACCGTCGTGGTCCGGGCTTCGTCACCGTCATGGACCGCAGGGAACCCGGCTCGGCGGCCCGGTTCACCCTCGACCACCCCGAGTTGCTCTCCGCCTTCCACACGCTTCTGGAGCCCACTGCGCTCGACGGCCTGAGCTCCGGCCGGCGGGAGGCCGCCGACCTGCTGGCCGCCGAGCGGCTGGCCCTGGTCACCGACGGGTGGGCGGTGGCCCTGCCGCCGCGCATCAGGCGCTGGCCCGTGCCCAGCACGGGGATCTGAGGGTTGGGCACGGCACCTGTCGAGGCCCGGCCGTTTCCGCTGCGGCGGCAGCGGGCCTTCGTCCTGCTCTGCGGGGAGCAGATCGCCGGTTCCGTAGGACGGCAGGTCACCGCCCTGGCCGTGGCGCTGCTCGCGGTGACCGGGCTGGACGCGGGACCGTTCGGGGCGGCGGCGGTGCTCGCGCTGACCTACCTGCCCGGGGCCCTGCTGAGCCCGTTCGCCGGATTGCTTGTCGACCGGGTGCGGCTGCGCCGGCTGCTCGTCGCGGTCACCGCCGCCCAGGCCCTGGTCGTCGGTTCGGTCCCGCTCGCGTACGCCCTGGGAGGAGTCGGCCGCCCGCAGCTGTACGGGGTGGCCGTCGTCTCGGGAGCCCTGACCTTCACGCTCTCGGTCGCCCTGCAGGCGGCCCTGCCCCGGGTCGTCGGACCGGAGCGGCTGCTGGCCGCCAACTCCGCGCTCACCGGGGCCCGTACGGCCGGACAGATCGGCGGACCCGCACTGGGCGGTGTGCTGGTCGGTGTCCTCGGCCCCGCCCCGGCCCTGCTGGCGGGCAGCGCGGCCTACGCCGTCGAGGCGCTGCTCCTGCTCGCCCTGCCCGCGGCGCTGAACGACCGGGCCGAGCCGAAGGGCAAGGAGCCGCCGACAGCCCTCCTGCGCGCGGGACTCGAAGTGGTCCGGGCCGAACGGCGGCTGCGCCGGATGGTCCTCGCGGGCGCCGGACTCAACCTCGGCAGCGGAGCGGCGGGCGCACTGTTCGTGTACTACGCGACCCGCGATCTCGCCCTGCCCGCCTGGCAGTTGGGCACCTCGTACGCCGTGCACAGCGCGGCCACGCTGGCGGGCGTGCTGGTCGCCGGCCGTTTCGCCCGGACGACGGGGCTGTGGTCGGCCACGAGGATCTGCGCACTGCTGGCGGGCGGCGCGGTCTTCCTGATCCCGGCGGCCGCGCTGGGCCACGCGTTCCCCCTGCTGCTCGCCTACCAGGCCTGCTACGGGCTCGCCGTCACCGTGTGGGCGATCTCCATGACCACCTTGCAGCAACTGGCCACGCCGGACGGCATGCAGGGCCGCGTCGCCGGGTTCGTGCAGGCCGCGCTGCTCGCCACGGTGCCGGTCGGAGCGCTCGCGGGCGGCGCGCTGGCCGCCGGGTTCGGTAACGTACCCGTCCTCCTGGGGTCGGCCGCGGTCGCGCTGCTGGCGGCGACGACCCTGTGGACGCCGGGCGTCAGCCGATCAGCCGCAGCCGCTCCCCGCACACCCGAACCCGGACCGTCTGCCCCCAGGTGAGCTCCAGCGCGTCGCTCTCGATCCCGTCGCCGAAGGCGATGAGCCGGTCGGACTCGACGGTGACCGACAGGGCCGCCGTGGCCGCGAGTTCGCCCGCCACCAGCGACGTTCCGGTGGCCGGTGACGGCCAGGCCTCCCGCACGAACCACAGCAGCCGGTCCTCGGTGGGGGAGGGGAGCGGCAGCCCGCTGGCCCGCTCCTGCCACACCGACCGGAGCCACCCGGTGGCCCCGGTCCCGGTCCCGACCAGCACCCCGGACGAGGCCTGGGCCTCGACGACACCCCCGTCGCCGTCGAGGCCCAGGCGGTAACGGGCCGTCTGGTGTCCGGCCGCCCCCAGATAGATCTCGTTGAGCGCAACCAGGCGCTGTGTGTCGTCCGCGACGGCCTCGACCATGGTGAGCTCGTCGACGCCGGTGCCCCGGGCCAGGGCGGCCGGCAGCAGGGTCGCCGCGTCCGCCGGCCGGTGCCGGACGAGCACGCCGGGGTTGCGGCCGGGGTCGGAGTCGATGCCGAGGACCGGCTGGCCGATGAGGTACTTCGCCGCGTTCGCCACCAGCCCGTCCTGGCCGACCACGACGACCACGTCCTCGGGCGCGAACAGGAACCGGTCCAGGTCGGCCCGCTCCACCCGGCTCTGCCGCCAGGTCAGGGGCACCGCCGAGGCGACCTCGGCCAGCGCCCGGCGGGTGCGGTGGTGGCGTTCGGCGACCTCGTCGATGTCGCGGCCGCGGGAGGCGAGGAAGAAGGCGGCCTGGCCGTGCGTGCCGTGCCGGGCCACCAGCTCCTCGTACTCCGTGGTGCGGTGGACCAGCACGGCCCGCGGGGCGAGACTCACTCCCGCGCCCCCGGGCCGCCGAGCTTCGCCAGCAGCCCGGTGAGCACGTCCGGGGACACGGTCACGCTGTCGACCCGGGGAAGGTTCTCCGCCAGCCGGGTCGCCGTCAGGGCGTGCAGCGTCGCCACGCCGTCGACTCCGGCGTCCGCGTGCACCCGCAGCCACGCGGCCTGGGCCTGCGCCCGCGCCTCACCCACCTCGCGTGCGCCCTCGGCCTCCGCGCGGGCCAGTCGTACCGAACGGGCCGCCTCCGCCTCCGCCAGCCGGGCCGTCCGGCCGGCCTCCGCGTCGGTCAGCAGCGCGGTGCGCCGCGCCTCGGCGTCGGCCAGCCGCAGCGACCGGTTGGCCTCGGCCTCCGCGAGCTTCACCGACCGGTCCGCCTCTGCCTCGGCCAGCTTCACCGAGCGGGCTGCCTCGGCCTCCGCGAGCCTGACCGTCCGTGCCGCCTCCGCCTGGGCGCGCACCGCGTCCGCCGCCGCCTGCTCCTCCGCCTCGCGGCGCGTGTTCGTGCCGCGCTGCTCGACCAACTGCTCCTCGCGGCGGGCGAGTTCGATCTGGCTGGCCAGCTCGTTCTCGGCGATCGTCCGCTCCCGCTCGACGGCCACGGCCCGCCGCTCGTAGGTGGCCCGGTCGGCCTCCTGCTGGATCTGCTCGCGGGCCGGAGTGCGCAGCGCCCGCTCCACCTCGGGCTCGGGCCGCAGCGCCACCACGCGGACGGCGACCACCTCGATGCCGGTGGCCGGGAGGCGGGGCTCCGCGCCCAGCCCCTCGGCGATCCGCTCGCGCACCGCGCTCACCCCGTCGACCAGTGCCGACGACAGCGGCGTACGGGCGAGGACGGCCAGTGCGTGCTGCTGGGCCGACTCCGTGAGCAGTGTGCCCAGCTGCTCGAGGGGCGCACCCCGCCACACGCCGGTGTCGGGGTCGATCGAGAAGTCCAGCCGGGCGGCGGCGACGGCCGGGTCGCTGATCCGGTAGGTGACCGTCGCCTGCACGGCCACGTCCTGGAAGTCGGAGGTGCGGGCGTGGAAGGTCATCGCCAGCTCCCGGTCGTCGACCGGTACCTCGGACAGGGCGGCGGTCAGCGAGCGGAACCAGAAGCTGAGCCCCGGGCCGTCGTGCGCGAGCTGTCCCGAGCGGTGGTGTCTGATGTGCGCCGTCGGAGCGCCGCGCAGATGGCGCCAGCCCAGGCGCCGGGTGATGTCGGCCATGGAGCCCCCTCGCTGATTTTCGTCATGTGGACGATAAGCGGCGATGCCGCTTGTCGTCAATAGGACGAAAACAAGAAGGTGCGGAAACGGTCGAGCAGAGGGTGAAGGCGGTCCCCGGTGGTCAGGATGGATGCATGGGATTCCACGTCGACTCCGAAGCCGGGCGGCTGCGCCGCGTCATCCTGCACCGGCCCGATCTCGAGCTCAAAAGGCTCACCCCCAGCAACAAGGACGCCCTCCTCTTCGACGACGTGCTGTGGGTGCGCCGGGCGCGCGCCGAGCACGACGGGTTCGCCGACGTGCTGCGCGACCGCGGGGTCACCGTCCACCTCTTCGGTGACCTGCTCGCCGAGGCCCTGGAGATCCCGGAGGCCAGGACCCTCGTCCTGGACCGGGTCTTCGACGAGAAGGAGTACGGCCCCCTGGCCACCGACCACCTCCGGGCGGCCTTCGAGTCCCTGCCCGCGCACGAGCTGACCGGGGCACTGGTCGGCGGGATGACCAAGCGGGAGTTCCTGGACGCGCACGAGGAGCCGATCTCCGTCCGCTTCCATGTGATGGACCTCGACGACTTCCTCCTCGGTCCGCTCCCGAACCACCTCTTCACCAGGGACACCTCCGCCTGGATCTACGACGGGGTCGCCGTCAATGCCATGCGACTGCCCGCCCGGCAGCGCGAGGCCGTGCACTTCGAGGCGATCTACCGGTATCACCCGCTGTTCCGTGACGAGAGGTTCCGGGTCTGGTCCGAGGGGCAGGCCGACTATCCGTCCACCATCGAGGGCGGCGACGTCCTGGTGATCGGCAACGGCGCCGTCCTCATCGGCATGAGCGAGCGCACCACCCCGCAGGCCGTGGAGATGCTCGCCCACAAGCTGTTCGCGGCGGGGTCGGCCCGGACCATCGTCGCGCTGGACATGCCCAAGCGGCGCGCCTTCATGCACCTCGACACCGTGATGACGATGGTCGACGGCGACACCTTCACCCAGTACGCGGGTCTCGGCATGCTCCGCTCGTACACCATCGAGCCGGGCGCGGGCGAGAAGGAGCTGAAGGTCACCGACCATCCGCCCGAGCACATGCACCGCGCGATCGCCGCCGCCCTCGGGCTGAGCGAGATCCGCGTCCTGACCGCCACCCAGGACGTGCACGCGGCCGAGCGCGAGCAGTGGGACGACGGCTGCAACGTCCTCGCCGTCGAGCCCGGAGTCGTCGTCGCCTACGAGCGCAACTCCACCACCAACACCCATCTGCGCAAGCAGGGCATCGAGGTCATCGAGATCCCGGGCAGCGAGCTGGGGCGGGGGAGGGGCGGTCCGCGCTGCATGAGCTGTCCGGTGGAACGGGGTGCTGTATAGAAATGTGGTCGATCGTATAGACTTCCATCAGTCCTGTGTTCAGTCCTGTGTTCTCGTACCCCTGGAGCGCCCCCCATGGCGACAGTCCCGACCGCCCTCGCCGGCCGCCACTTCCTCAAGGAGCTGGACTTCACCGGGGAGGAGCTCCGCGGCCTGGTCGAGCTGGCCGCCGAGCTGAAGGCCGCCAAGAAGGCGGGGACCGAGACGCAGTACCTGCGGGGCAGGAGCATCGCGCTGGTCTTCGAGAAGACCTCGACGCGCACCCGCTGCGCGTTCGAGGTCGCCGCCGCCGATCAGGGCGCCTCGACGACCTATCTGGACCCCTCCGGCTCACAGATGGGACACAAGGAGTCGGTCAAGGACACCGCCCGCGTCCTCGGCCGGATGTTCGACGCCATCGAGTACCGCGGACACGGCCAGGGCGTCGTCGAGGAACTGGCCGCATACGCCGGGGTCCCCGTCTACAACGGCCTCACCGACGAGTGGCACCCCACCCAGATGCTCGCCGACGTGCTCACCATGGCCGAGCACAGCGACAAGCCGCTGACCGGCATCGCCTTCGCCTACCTCGGCGACGCCCGCTACAACATGGGCAACTCCTACCTCGTCACCGGCGCCCTGCTCGGCATGGACGTCCGTATCGTCGCGCCCCGGCTCCTGTGGCCCGACGAGACGATCGTCGAGGTGGCCCAGCAGCTCGCCGGTGCGTCCGGCGCCCGGATCACGCTCACCGACGACGTGAAGGAGGGCGTACGCGGCGCCGACTTCATCGCCACCGACGTATGGGTGTCGATGGGCGAGCCCAAGGAGGTCTGGGACGAGCGCATAGCGCTGCTCGGCCCGTACGCCGTGACGATGGACGTGCTGCGCGCCACCGGCAACGACGACGTGAAGTTCCTGCACTGCCTGCCGGCCTTCCACGACCTCGGCACCGCCGTCGGCCGCGAGATCCACGAGCGGCACGGACTGACCGAGCTGGAGGTCACCGACGAGGTGTTCGAGTCCGAGCACTCCGTCGTCTTCGACGAGGCGGAGAACCGGATGCACACCATCAAGGCCGTCCTCGTGGCCACCCTCGCCCGAGCCCCGTCACTCAACCGTGCCTGACCGGCCTCACCAGGTCATGTCCTGGTAGGCGGCCCGCCGCCGAGGTCACGTGGGACGCCGCTGACGCGGTACCACAGGCAGCCTGAACCACACCGCCTTGCCCGACTCGGTCGGGCGGTGGCCGCACGACGAGCTCAGGGCGCGGATCAGCAGGAGACCTCGCCCGTGCTCCTGCCACGGGTCGGGGGCTTCGAGGGAGGGCCGGGTGAGGTGACCGGGCGGCACCGGGTCCGGGTCGTGCACCTCGACCTGGCAGCTGGTCGGCAGCATCTCCACCACCAGCTCTATCGGACCTTTCCCCGCGGTGTGCTCCACCGCGTTGGCCACCAGCTCCGCCGTGAGCAGCTCAGCGGTGTCGCTGTCGGCCGCGTGCTCCATGTCTGCCAGCGCCGTGCGGACCAGCGCACGCGCCGCGGGCACCGCGGCGGCGGTGTGCGGCAGCGCGACGCGCCACGAGGCTGGGGCGGAGGGGGGTTCGTACAAGGCGAGTCCGTTCATGGAGCAGGCTGTCCTGCTTTCAACCCAAGAGATGGTACGGCGCCCGACTTCAGCGTCCCTCAAGGGGCACCGTAAGGGACCTTCGGCCCCGGTACCGGGCGGCTTACCCGGCCCGACGGCCCGCCTCCCACGTCCCCTCCCGTTGTTACCGCCCTGTCGCCGACCCGTGACGGGCGTGACGGGACTCGGCCATCCGCGGGACCCCTGTCGCGTACTCGTGACGACAGTCACAAATGGGTGATAGCTTCATGGGGTAGAGCTATGTGAGGCACCGCCGCCCAAGGAGGCCGCATGAGTCCCTTCACCGGCTCCGCCGCCCGCACCTCCGACTGGGAGCACCTGCGGGTCGAGCTCGCCGACGGGGTCGCCACCGTCACCCTCGCGCGCCCCGACAAACTCAACGCCCTCACCTTCGGCGCCTACGCCGACCTGCGCGACCTGCTCGCCGAGCTGTCCCGGGAGAGGTCCGTCCGGGCCCTGGTGCTGACCGGCGAGGGCCGCGGCTTCTGCTCGGGCGGCGATGTCGACGAGATCATCGGCGCGACGCTCTCCATGGATACCGCGCGACTCCTCGACTTCAACCGGATGACCGGGCAGGTCGTGCGGGCCGTACGGGAGTGCCCGTTCCCGGTGATCGCCGCGGTGCACGGGGTGGCGGCCGGAGCGGGAGCGGTACTGGCTCTCGCGGCCGACTTCCGGGTCGCGGACCCCTCGGCCCGCTTCGCCTTCCTCTTCACCCGCGTCGGCCTGTCCGGCGGCGACATGGGCGCGGCCTATCTACTGCCCCGGGTGGTCGGCCTCGGCCACGCCACCCGGCTCCTGATGCTCGGCGAGCCGGTGCGGGCGGCGGAGGCCGAGCGGATCGGCCTGATCAGCGAGCTGGCCGAGGAGGGCCACGCCGACGAGGCCGCGCGGTCCCTGGCCCGCCGCCTGGCCGACGGCCCGGCCCTCGCGTACGCCCAGACCAAGGCGCTCCTGACCGCCGAACTGGACATGCCGCTGGCGGCGGCGGTGGAGCTGGACGCCTCGACACAGGCGCTGCTGATGAACGGCGAGGACTATGCCGAGTTCCACGCGGCGTTCACGGAGAAGCGCCCGCCGAAATGGCAGGGGCGGTGACCATGCCAACCAAAGGGGCGCGGGGAACTGCGCGACAAGCCACACGCGACCCGCAGTCGCACGACATGACAAGCCACCCCCTACGCGTCGCGATCATTGGCGGCGGCCCCGGCGGCCTGTACGCGGCAGCGTTGCTGAAACGCCTAGACCCGACCCGAGAAATCACCATCTGGGAACGCAACGCCCCCGACGACACCTTCGGCTTCGGAGTAGTCCTCTCGGACGAGACCCTGGGTGGCATCGAACACGCAGACCCCGTGGTCTACGAGGCCCTCCAGAAGGACTTCGTCCGCTGGGACGACATCGACATCGTCCACCGGAACACCCGCCAAACCTCCGGAGGACACGGCTTCGCGGCCCTGGGCAGGAAACGCCTCCTGGAAATCCTGCACGAGCGCTGCCGCAACCTCGGCGTGGAGCTGCGCTTCCGCAGCGAGGCACCGTACCCGGCCTGGCTCTCCGAGGCCTACGACCTCGTCATCGCCGCCGACGGCGTGAACAGCGCAACCCGCGAGGCCTACGCCCATGTGTTCCGGCCCCATGTGGACACTCACCGCTGCCGCTACATCTGGCTCGCCGCGGACTTCGCCTTCGACGCCTTCCGCTTCGAGATCGCCGAGACCGAGCACGGCGTGATGCAACTGCACGGCTACCCCTACGCCCGCCCGTCTCCCGACCACCACCCCTCAACGAGGCCCTCCGGGCCGCAGAATCAATTCGGCGCCTCCACCGTCATCGTCGAGATGCGCGAGGAGGTGTGGCGTGCCGCGGGCTTCGAGGAACTCGACGAGCAGGGGTCGGTCGAGCGCTGCGCCAAGATCTTCGCGGACGCGCTCGGCGGGCGGCCGCTGCGCTCCAACAAGTCCGCCTGGACCACCTTCCGCACGGTCGTCAACGAACACTGGTCCTGCGGCAACGTCGTCCTCCTCGGCGATGCCGCCCACACCGCCCACTTCTCCATCGGCTCCGGCACCAAGCTCGCCGTCGAGGACGCCCTCGCACTGGCCGCCTGCCTGGAGGAACAGCCCACCCTGGCCCAGGCGTTGACCGCCTACGAGGAGGAGCGCAAGCCCGTCGTCGCCTCCACCCAGCGCGCCGCCCGCGCCAGCCTGGAGTGGTTCGAGGACATCGGCCGGTACCTCGGCCGGCCGCCCCGCCAGTTCGCCTTCAACCTGCTCACCCGCAGCCGCCGCGTCACGCACGACAACCTCCGGCTGCGCGACGCCCGCTTCACCGAGGCCGTGGAGCGCGAGTTCGGCTGCCCGCCCGGCACGCCCCCGATGTTCACCCCGTTCCGGCTGCGCGGCCTGACGCTGCGCAACCGGGTCGTCGTCTCGCCCATGGACATGTACTCGGCCGTGCAGGGTGTCCCCGGTGACTTCCACCTCGTCCACCTGGGCTCGCGGGCCCTCGGCGGCGCCGGTCTGGTGATGACCGAGATGGTGTGCGTCAGCGAGGAGGGGCGGATCACCCCGGGCTGCACCGGCCTCTACACCGGCAGACAGGGCGAGGCCTGGCGGCGGATCACCGGGTTCGTGCACGCCCAGTCACCGGGCACCGCGATCGGCGTGCAGCTCGGCCACAGCGGCCGCAAGGGCTCGACCAAGCTGATGTGGGAGGGCATGGACGAGCCGTTGCCCGACGCCAACTGGCCGCTCGTGGCCGCCTCCCCGATCCCGTACAAGCCGGAGAGCCAGACCCCGCGCCAGCTCTCTCGCGCCCAGCTCACCGACATCCGCGAACAGTTCACGGCCGCCGCCTGGCGTGCCGCCCGCGCGGGCTTCGACCTGCTCGAACTGCACTGCGCCCACGGCTATCTGCTCTCGGGCTTCCTCTCCCCGCTGACCAACCGGCGCACCGACGCCTATGGCGGCTCGCTCGCCAAACGGCTGCGCTTCCCGCTGGAGGTCTTCGACGCCGTACGCGGGGTGTGGCCGGAAGAGCGGCCCATGACCGTGCGCATCTCGGCCACCGACTGGGCCGAGGGCGGCACCACGGCCGAGGACGCCGTGGAGATCGCCCGTGCCTTCGCCGCGCACGGCGCCGACGCGATCGACGTCTCGACCGGGCAGGTGGTGGCCGAGGAGCAGCCGGAGTACGGGCGGTCGTACCAGACGCCGTTCGCCGACCGGATCCGGCACGAGGCCGGCATCCCGGTCATCGCGGTCGGCGCGATCTCCTCCTGGGACGACGTCAACTCCCTGATCCTGGCCGGGCGTACCGACCTGTGCGCGCTGGCCCGCCCGCACCTCTACGACCCGCACTGGACGCTGCACGCCGCCGCCGAGCAGGGGTACGAGGGGCCGGGCGTCGTCTGGCCCGACCCGTACCGCGCGGGCAGCCGGCGTCCGCAGACCGGACGCACCGACGCCCCCAAGCCCCGGCTCTCGCTGGGTACTTGACGGCGTCCGGAGGTCAGGCGAGCGTCACCATGCCCGCGGTCAGCGTCGCGCCGTCCGCCGGGTCGATCAGGATGAACGCGCCCGTGCGGCGGGAGACCGCGTAGTCGTCGAGCGGCAGCGGTTCGGCGGTGCGCAGGGTGATCCGGCCCAGGTCGTTCGCCGTCATCCCGGTGGCACCGGCGAGATCCCGCACGATCGCCTGCACGGTCCGGGTGGTGTGCTTGAGCAGCACGCGGTCGCCGACCCGCAGCGGCCGGTCGGCCAGGTGGCACGCGGCCGCCGGGACGTCCCGGGTGAGTACGGGCGCGTCCGCCCCCGTGGTGATCATGTCGCCGCGCGAGACGTCCCGCTGGTCGGCCAGGCGCACGGCGATCGACTGCGGCGCGTGGGCCGCGTCGGCCTCGCTGCCCAGTACGTCGATCGCGGTGATCACGGAGGTCTCGCCGGACGGATGGACGGTCACCCGGTCGCCCACCCGCAGCGAGCCGGACACCAACTGCCCGGCGTAGTACCGGATTTCGCCGTGCCGGATCACGTACTGGACGGGGAGGCGGGTCGGCGCCCCGGCCGGGTCGGCGGAGACCGGGACACTCTCCAGGAACTCCAGCAGGGCCGGGCCGGTGTACCAGTCCATGTGCGCCGAGCGGTCGACGACGTTGTCGCCGACGAGCGCGGAGACCGGGATCGGGGTGAAGCCCGGCAGCCCCAACTCGGCCGCGTGGGCGGCGAAGTCGTCGACGATGCGCTCGAACTCCGCCCGCTCGTAGCCGACCAGGTCCATCTTGTTGACCGCGAGGACCACGTGCGGGACGCGGAGGAGGGCGGCGATGGCGGCGTGCCGGCGGGTCTGCTCGACGACGCCGTTGCGGGCGTCGACGAGGACCACCGTGAGCTCGGCGGTGGAGGCACCCGTCACCATGTTGCGGGTGTACTGCACGTGGCCGGGGGTGTCGGCGAGGATGAAGCGGCGGCGGGGCGTGGCGAAGTAGCGGTAGGCCACGTCGATGGTGATGCCCTGCTCGCGCTCGGCGCGCAGGCCGTCGGTGAGGAGCGCGAGGTCGGGACCGTCCTGCCCCCGGCTCGCCGAGGCGCGCGCCACGGCTTCCAGCTGGTCGGTGAGGACCGACTTGGAGTCGTGCAGCAGCCGGCCGACGAGGGTGGACTTGCCGTCGTCGACGGAGCCCGCGGTGGCGAACCGCAGGGTGTCGATGGTCGTGCTCATGCTTAGAAGTACCCCTCGCGCTTGCGGTCTTCCATCGCGGCCTCGGAGAGCTTGTCGTCGGCGCGGGTGGCGCCGCGCTCGGTGAGCCGGGAGGCGGCGATCTCGGCGATCACCTTGTCGATGGTGTCGGCGTCGGAGTCGACGGCGCCGGTGCAGGACATGTCGCCGACGGTGCGGTAGCGGACCTGCCGCTTCTCGACGGTCTCGCCGTCCTTCGGGCCGCCCCACTC
>NZ_JBIVBS010000019.1:0-72523 GCF_044746205.1 Streptomyces sp. NPDC086549
GTTGCCGAAGGACGCCGTCTCCGACGTGAACCGGTCACCGGTGAGCTGCATACCGTCACCCGAGTCCCCCGCGAACCGGATGATCACCCGGTCGACGCGGCGGATCTCCTTGGCGGGTGAACTCCCCGTCATGGGGGGCGCGGTGGTTTCCACAGTCATACGTGTGTCGGCTCCTGTCGTTACGGGGCGGCAGCCCCTTGGCGATGCCGGGTCGGTCGTACACCTGGCCAGAGGCTAGTCAGGCTCGTTAGAGGGGCGCTTGTGTCGTCGTAGGCGGCTCAACGGTGGGTTGTCGTACGGCTGCGACACGACTTGGATAGCGATCACCTTGACGTTCTCTGACACACAGTGAGTGGGTGGGTTCGTGTTCGGACGGATTGTGACCAAGGTGGCCGGTGTGGGGGTGGCCGCTTCGGCGGCGGGGGTCCTCGTCCATCGGTCCCTGGTGCGGGGGCGGGACGCCCGGCTGTTACGCGTCGACGGCGACCGTGGCGTCGACGAGCAGTACTTCACGAGGATCGGCGGGATCGAGCAGTGGCTCTCGGTCCGCGGCGACGACGTGTCCAACCCGGTGCTGGTGGAAGTGCACGGCGGGCCCGGCTCGGTCACCTCGATATTCACCGCCCGGACCCGGGCGTGGGAGGAACACTTCACGCTGGTGCGCTGGGACATGCGCGGCGCCGGAAAGACCCTGCGGCGCGGCGGGGCACAGGGGCAGGGTGAGCTCACCTACCAGCGGCTGTACCAGGACGCGCTGGAGGTCGTCGACCACGTCCGCGCCCGGCTCGGGGTCGAGCGCGTGGTGCTGGTGGGACACTCGCTCGGCACGGGTTTCGGTGTGCGGCTGATCCGCGACCACCCCGAGCGTTTCTCCGCGTACGTGGGGATCGACCAGAACATCTACGACGGGGGCCGTGACGGATCCGCGTACAAGGAACTGCTGGAGCGGCTGCGTGCGGCGGGCCGGGACAAGCAGGTCGCCGAAGTGGAGGCCATGGGGCCCGATCAGCGCGTCTGGACGGCGGAGCAACACGCCCTCTACCACCGCTATGTGATGGCCGGCAACCCCGAGAGCTTCGCCGCCCTGAAGTCGGCGGTGCTGCCGTCGCTGTGGTTCTCGCCGCTGCACTCGCTGCCCGACCTGTCCGCGTTCTTCCAGGGCATGAAGCTGTCGGCGCGGATCTTCCCGGACACCGCCACCTTCGACGACTGGGCGGACGGAACGCGTTTCGAGGTGCCGTTCTTCGTCTTCCAGGGGGCGCACGACCTGGTCACTCCGCCCGGTCGGGCCCGTCGCTTCTTCGACGACGTCGAGGCGCCCGTCAAGCACTTCGAACTGGTCGAGGACGCCGCGCACTTCGCGGCGTACACACATCCCGACCGGTTCCTCGCCCTGCTCCTGGACCGGGTGCGCCCGCAGCTCAGCCCTGTCTAGAGGGCCGGCTGCAGCCAGCCCTCGGTGATCAGTTCGCGGGACCAGGCGTCCATCACCGTACGGACCTTGTCCCGGTCGGTGTCCCACAGGTGCGCCAGCGAGTCGACGGCGAGGTCCACGAAGCCGTCGCTGTGGCGCAGCGCGAACCACATCGTGGCGGCGAGGGGCGTGCAGCGGAATCCTTCCGTGCGGCCCTTCGCCCGCAGGGCGATCTGACCGTTCGCCAGAGCGGTGCTGGTCACTCCCTCACCCGGCACGACACGCATGGTCTTCTCCTCTCGACGGGGTCCCGCTCGGTGCTCCGGCCCGGTGTTCCGGCCGGTGCATCGAGCATCGCTCCACCGGGCCACGAGCGGCCATGGGTCTGGGCTCCGGCCGGGGGTGGTGCCGGCACCACCCTGCGGACGGGGCACAGACCGAGCACAGCGGTGGTGCGGGTGCCGGGTCAGCCCCGGCGGACGGCCTCGTGGACCGTCTCCGGCAGGCCCAGCAGCCGCAGGACGACCGGGGCGGTGGTACCGGGCACGGTCACCGCTTCGGCGGCCTGCCGGTAGCGCAACCGGGCCGTGGGCCCGTCACCGTGGGCCTCTGCGACGCGGGCGAGTCCGGCAAGGGTGCGTACCCGGTCGCCGATGCTCCTGACCCAGCGCGCGTCCAGCCGTTCGAGCGCCTCCCGGTACAGGCGCTCCGCCGTGGCCGGGTCCCCTTCCAGCAGCGCCAGGTCGCCGAGTCCGCGCAGGGCCGCCGCAAGGCAGGCCGGGCTGCCTACGCGGCGGGCCAGGGCCGCGGCCCGGGTGTAGTCGGCGCGGGCCGCGGCGAGGTCGGCCTCGGCCAGGTGGTCGCCCCGGGTGACCAGGAGGTCGGCGGTGTCCGCCGGGGCACCGAGCCGCTCGGTGAGGGCGAGTGCCTCGTCGGTGCGGGCGACCGCTTCCGGGTGGTCGCCGCGGCCGCCGGCCAGTGCGGCCAGGGCGTCCAGGGTCAGGGCCGTGCCCCAGCGGTCGCCGAAAGCGCGGAAGGTCTCGGCAGCGGTGTGGAGGGCGTGTTCGGCACGCGCGGGATCGTCCTCGCCGAGGGCGCCGAAGGCGGTGACGTACTGGGCGACGGCCCGCACCCAGGGGTCCGGGTCGTCGCGCCGGGCGGAGACGAGCGCGTGGGCGCGGTGCGCGTCGCCGTCGGCGGCATTGCGCAGCATCCACAGCAGCAGCGCGGCCGGATGGCGGCCCTGCCCGGTGCCCGACCAGACGGCTTCGAGGGCCGCCTCGGCGCGGGCCCGATGCCGGTGCCAGACCTGGCGGCCGTCCGTGCCGGAGGCCGCCAGCAGGACGCAGATCGCGAACTCCTCGTCGTGTCCGGCGGGGGGTTCGCCGTCCAGAGTCTCCAGGAGGGCGGCGGCGTACGGGGCGACGCAGGCGGGGATGCCGCGGATCCACAGGGCGTGCGCGCCGGCGGCGAGCAGGGTCAGGGCCGTGGCCGGTTCGGGGGCTCCGACCGCCCAGCGGACGGCGGCCAGGAGGTCGTCGTGCTCGGCGGTGAGCCGGGCCAGCCAGTCGAGCTGGGCGGAGCCGCGCAGGTGCGGGTCGGCGGTGCGGGCCAGGTCCAGGAGGTGCTCGGCGTGGGCGCGGCGGACGGTGCCGGGTTCGTCGGCCGCGTCGAGTTGCTCGGCGGCGTAGGCGCGGACGGTCTCCAGCATGCGGTAGCGGCCGTCGGCGGTCTCCAGGAGGGACTTGTCGGCCAGGGATTCCAGCATGTCCGGGTCGGTGCCGCACACCCGCAGTGCGGTGGACGCGGTCGCGCCCGAGGTGAAGACGGCGAAGCGGCGGGCGGCCCGGCGTTCGGGTTCGGGCAGCAGCTCCCAGCTCCAGGCGACCACCGAGCGCAGGGTCCGGTGCCGTCCGTCGGCGGTGCGGCCGCCGCGGGCGGCCATCCCGAGCCGGTCGTCCAGCCGCCGGGCGAGGTCGTCGAGGGCCAGGGTGCGCAGGCGCGCCGCCGCCAGTTCGATGGCCAGCGGCAGGTTGTCGAGGGCGTCGCACAGGCGCCGTACGGTGTCCGGGGCCGCGGCGACGCCAGGGCGGACGGCCGCGGCCCGGTCGGTGAAGAGGCGGACGGCCGCGTCGGGGTCGAGCGGCCGTACCGGGTGCAGGTGTTCGCCGATGATGCCCAGCGGCTCGCGGCTCGTGGCGAGGACGCGCAGGCGCGGGCACGCGGCCAGCAGCCGGGCGGTCAGTGTGGCGGTGGCCTCCAGGAGGTGCTCGCAGTTGTCCAGGACCAGCAGCAACGGCCGGTCGGACAGCGCGGTGGCCAGGCGGTCGGCCGGTGAGGGACCGTCCGCGCCGAGGTGGAGGCCGTTTCCGGGCAGGCCGAGCGCGCCGAGCAGGGCCTGCGGTACGGCCGTGTCGTCGCGCAGCGATGCCAGCTGGACGAAGCACACCTCGCCGGGCGTGCCGGCGGCGGCCTCGACGGCCAGCCGGGTCTTGCCGACACCGCCCGGTCCGGTCAGCGTGACCAGGCGGGCCCGGTGCAGCAGTGCGCCGAGTGCGTCGACCTCGGTGTCGCGCCCGACGAGCGCGGTCAGCTGGGAGGGGGGCCGGGCGGGGCTCGGCGCCGGGTCGGAGCGGAGCAACTCCTGGTGCAGGGCGGCGAGTTCGGGGGAGGGGTCGGCGCCCAATTCCTCGGCCAGGTGCTGTCGGGTCGCCTCGTACACCACCAGCGCCGCGGCTTGGCCGCCCTCGGCGGACAGCGCCCTCATCAGCAGGGCGGCCGGCCGCTCCCGCAGCGGGTGGCGTCTGGTCAGCTCCCGCAACTCCGGTATCGCCGTGCGGTGTTCACCGAGCCGCAGGTCGGCTTCCAGGCGGTCCTCAAGTGCGGCGAGCCGCAGCTCTTCCAGGCGTACGGCGGCGGCCCGCGCCGTCTGCGACTCGGGGAGGTCCGCCAGCGCCGGGCCCTGCCACAGCCCGAGTGCCTCGCGCAGCAGGGCCGTGGCCCGACCGGGGTCGCCCGTGCCCAGGGCGTCGCGGCCGCCCCGGGCCAGCCGCTCGAACCGGCCCGCGTCCACGGCGTCGTACGGCACGACGATCCGGTAGCCCCCGCCGGACCGTTCGATGGGCGCGGCGGGACCGAGGACCGAGCGCAGCCGGGACACCTGGGACTGCAGGGCGTGTGCGGACTGGGGGCCGGCGGGGTTGGCCTCCTCGGCCAGGCGGTCGGCCGGCACCGTCTCGCCTGCGCTGACGAGCAGCAGCGCGAGCAGCGCCCGGCGGGCCGGTCCGCCCAGCGGGAGTTCCGTTCCGTCGTCGTGCCGGGCCCGGGTCTCGCCGAGGATGGAAAACCGCATGCCGGTGATTATTCATCGGGGGCGGGTCGGGCGTCGGCTCACGCGGGCATGATCGGACCCAGGTAGGTGCCGCCGGAGACGTCGATGGTCTGGCCGGTGACGTAGCGGCCGCGGGGGCCGGCGAGGAAGCCGACTACGTCGGCGACGTCCTGCGGGTCTCCGAGGCGGCCCAGGGCCGTCATGGCCTCCAGCTCGGCGGCCACTTCGGGGACGTCCAGGTAGCCGGCGGTCAGCTCGGTGCGGATGGCGCCCGGGGCCACGGTGTTGACGGTGATGCCGCGTCGGCCGAGTTCGTTGGCGAGCGTCGGGGCCAGGGCCTCCAGGGCCGCCTTGGTGAGGGTGTAGCCGATCTGGACGGAGACGGCGAAGCGGCTGGCCGTCGAGCCCATGTTGATGACGCGGCCGCCGTCCTTCAGCAGCGGCAGCGCGCGCTGGGTGACGAAGAACGGGGCGCTGACGTTGACCTCGAAGAGCTGCCGCAGTTCCTCGGGGGTGACGTGGGCGATCGGGTGCCCGGAGCTGATGCCCGCGTTGTTGACGAGGATGTCCAGCCCGTTCAGTCCGCGTTCCGCCAGGCCCGAGGTCAGCTGCTCGAACAGCCGGTCCACCGCGTCCTGGGCGCCGAACCGGGCCCGTACCGCGAAGGCCCTGCCGCCCTCCTTCTCGATCCGCGCCACCGTCTGCTCGGCCGCGTGCGCGTCGGTGCCGTAGTGCACGGCGACACACGCGCCCTCGGCCGCCAGCCGCAGTGCTACGGCCCGGCCGATGCCCCGGGACGCGCCGGTCACCAGTGCCGTCCTGCCGGTCAGTTCGCCCATGGTCCCGCTCCTGTCATGTCCGCCCGTCTCCCCGGTGGAGCCGGTGTGGACATCACCCTGGCGAGCGGCGCTCACCGCACGCTCACCGCGGGCTCACCGCCGCTGCCGGGGCGCGGCGGAGCGGGATGCCGGTCAGGCGGCCGGGCGGGTCGGCTGGGCCAGGAGGGCGGTGGCCCGCTGGGTGAGCTCCTTGCGGTCCACCTTGCGGTTGGAGTTCAGCGGGAACTCCGGCACGTGCTCGAAGCGGCGGGGCAGCATGCCCTTGGGCAGCAGTTCGCGCAGGGCGCGGGCGAGTCGTGCGGCGGGTCGGGGATCGCCGGTGTAGTAGACGACGAGTTCGGTGCCCGACGGGGTGGTGGCGCCCACGGCGACCGCGTCCTGCACGCCTTCGCAGGAGCGCAGCTCGTGCTCGACCTCGGCGAGTTCCACGCGCCAGCCCTGGACCTGCACCTGGGAGTCGAGGCGCCCGAGGTAGACCAGCTCGCCGTCGGCCAGCCGGCGCACCCGGTCGCCGGTGCGGTACCAGCGGCGGCCGTCGCGCTCCACGAAGCGGCCCGCGTCGTCGGCGGGGTCGAGGTAGCCGGCCGACATCTGCGGGCCGGTGATGAGCAGTTCGCCCTCGACGGGGGTCTCCCGGTCGTCCTCGTCGACCAGGACGTGGTCGTGGCCCTGGTGCACGGCGCCGATGGGGACCAGTCCGTTGACGCTGCGCTCCGGCGAGGTCGCGGGGTCCCAGCGGTGGCCGGTGATGGTGACGGTCAGCTCGGTCGGCCCGTAGATGTTCTCCAGGGTGGAGGCGGGCGCGGCGGCCTGCCAGTCGACGGCGTCGTGCGCGCGCAGGGCCTCGCCGGCGAAGAAGCTCCAGCGCAGGCCGGGCAGTGCGTCCGGGGTCAGGCCGCCCATGCGGCGGACGAGGGAGATGGCGCTGGGCGTGGCGAACCACACGGTGATGCCGTGCCCGTCGAGGTAGGCCGGCAGATCGAGGTAGGCGGTCTGCGGGGTGACGTCGACGGTAGCCCCGGAGCCCCAGGCGCAGAACAGGTCGAACATCGCGCAGTCGAAGTTCAGGTCGAAGGTCTGCGAGAAGACGTCGTCGGGGGTGAAGTCGTAGCGGGCGTCGAGGAGTTCGAAGTAGTGCCGGGTGCTGCCGTGGCTGATCGGCACGCCCTTGGGACGGCCCGTGGAGCCGGAGGTGAACAGCATGTACGCGGTGTCGCCGGGCGAGGTGCCCGTGCGCGGCGCGGCCAGGGCGCGGTCCGGGGTGGGGTCGACGACCTCCAGCGCGGGCACGTCGTCGCCCAGGCCGGCCAGGACGGCCCGGCCCCGCTCGTCGGCGACCACCGCGGTGGCGCCGGACAGTTCGAGCATGTGCCGGGTGCGGGCCGCCGGGAAGTCGGGGTGCAGCGGGACGACGGTGGCGCCCGCGTACAGGGCGCCGAGGATGCCCGCGTACGCCGTCACGGTCTTGCCCGCCAGGATGCCGACGGCCTTCGAGCCGCAGAGGGAGCCCGCCCAGGTGAGTGCCTGCCGGTGCAGGTCCCGGTAGGTGATCGTCTCGGAGCCGATGCGCAGGGCCGGGCGGGCGGCGGAGAGGGCCAGTCCGCGCAGGAAGCGTTCGTGCAGGCCGCCGGGGTGCTGCTGGGTCATGGTTCCTCCGGAAGGGACGCGGCCGAGGGACTCGGCACGCGCGGGGCGCGGTGCGGGGCGGTGCGGGACGGGGTGCGTTCCCGTCGGGGGTGGCGCGGGTTCCGGCAAACCCCGTCAGGCCGCCACTGCCGTCGGGCGGCGCTTCGGGCGCAGGGCCAGGCGGGGGCTGGCGGGGACGACCTTGAAGTTCTTCGTGGCGACGCCGACCCGGCCGAAGAGGGCGTCCTGCCCGGCGACGTAGAGGGTGCCGACGCCCCGGTCACGCAGGGAGCCGAGAGCGGTCGGCCAGTCGACCGCGCGGACGCAGCAGTCGAGCAGCAGGTCCCTGATCTCCTCGCCGGTGGTCAGCAGGGTGCCGTCCTGGTCCGAGACGACCGCCAGGGTCGGGTCCCGGAACTCCAGGCCGTCCATCACCTCGACGGCCGCCCGGGCGCGCAGCGCGGCGAACGCCGCGGAGTGCATGGGCGGCCGCATGACGTACAGCGGCAGTCCGCCGGCCGCGCGGAGCCGCTGCTGGAGCCAGTCGAGCCGGGAGGCGCGCAGTGTGAGCATGCGGAAGTCCTCGTCGACCACACAGGTGACGTCGTACCACTCGTCCTCGTTGGCCAGTTCGGCAAGGATCTCGTCGAGGGCGGTGCCGGAGGTGCGGGTGAAGGACTGGGTGGCGACGTCCTCGGGGTACTCCTCGGCGAAGAACGCGTCGAGGCAGTGCGCGAACCGTTCGGTGAGGCGGACCCCGTCGGCGAAGGAAAGGGCGCCGGAGCGCACGGCGGTGGCCTTGCCGCCGAAGCTCGGTCCCGTGACGAAGGCGGGTTCGACGCCGAACTCGGCCTCGGCCCACCGGGCGAGGGCCAGGCAGTTCACGAAGAAGGCGACCTGGGCGTGGACCGAGTAGTCGCCCTCCGCTTCCCGGAAACGGTCGAAGAGTGAATAGCCGAGGGTGTCGTCGGCTTCCGCGACGAGTTCCCGGGCGAAGGGGTTGACAAGCATGAACTTGCCGACTTCAGCGAAGGGGGAGGGCCCCATCCCCGGAAATACCAGGGCGCTTTTCGTCCGGTTCTCATTCTTCATGGGGGCCAGTGTGGTGTCCGGCCGTCGGGCTCTTAACCCCTAGTTGCCCCTTAGCTTCGGCAGGCCCGCCCTGGATCCACAGGTCCCGCCCCGCACCGGCCGGGCGGCCCCGCCGGACCCCCTAGCCTTCCCGCACCAGTGCTTTAGGGGGTTTTCAGGGAGCGCCGAAGAGCGGACCCTGCCTGGGGTGGGACATCGCGAGGCTTTACTCCAGGGCGCGAAGCAGTGCCTGGCCGAAAAGGGATACGCGCGCACGACGGCCCGCGACATCGTCGCGGCGTCGGGCACGAACCTCGCCTCCATCGGCTACCACTACGGCTCCAAGGAGGCCCTGCTCAACGAGGCGCTGATCCAGTCCAACGTCGAGTGGGGTGCGGCGCTGAAGGCGGCGCTCGTCCGCGGCACGCGCGGCGGGGGCACGTCCCACGAGCGTGTCGAGGCCCTGTGGACCAAGGTGACGGAGCTGTTCGACCGGCACCGCGGACTGTGGGCGGCGAATTTCGAGGCGATCACCCAGGCTGGGCATTCTCCCGAGGTGCGCGCGGCGCTGGTGAAAGGGATGACGGAGGCACGGGTCGGCCTGGGCGAAATCCTGCCGGACGCAACGGGAGAAAAGCGGGACGGGCATACGGCCAGCGCGGTCGGCTCCTTCCACCAGGCGCTGATCACCGGGGTCATGGCCCAGTGGCTGATCGACCCGGAATCCGCCCCGACCGGCGGTGAGCTTTCCCTGGCGCTGCGCGCGATCACCGGTGATCCGCGCGCGGAATGGGACGCGGTGGACGCCGCGACTCAAACGGATCGGAAATCCGGCCGGGCCGCGTGAATTCCAGGCACTCGGCGCTGCACCACCCCTATTTTTCTAGGGGTGTTCGTTTTCGGTGGGCTCGCGCACCATTTCCTTCCAGGACCGTGCCACACGCAGCGGAGGGAGGATCTGCCATGGACGTCGAGGAGACGACGGCGGAGGCCGAGTACACCGAGGAGCTGCTCGTCGAAGAGGTGTCGATCGACGGTATGTGCGGCGTCTACTGACCGGAGGCCGTCGTGTTCACCCCCGAGCGCCCCTACCGGTGCTCCCCCAGCGTGGCGCTGCGCCCGGAGCCCTTCGGAGCCCTCGCCTACCACTTCGGCACCCGCCGGCTGTGCTTCCTGAAGACCCCCGAACTCGTCGCGGTCGTACGGTCGCTGGCCGACCACCCGGACGTGCACGCGGCGCTGGAGGCGGCCGGGCTGCCGGCCGGGCAGCGCACCGCCTACCTCGGCGCCCTCGCCGGTCTGGCCGCGGGCGGCCTGATCGAACCCCGTCCCGGGGAGCCGGCCGCCGACCGCCTGGAGGAAGCAGCGTGAAGCTCGTCGACCACTTCGAGAGCGGACTCGACGCCCCCATCTGCCTCACCTGGGAGCTGACCTACGCCTGCAACCTGGCGTGCGTGCACTGCCTGTCCTCCTCGGGCCGGCGCGACCCGAGGGAGCTGACCACGGCCGAGTGCAAGGCCGTGATCGACGAGCTGGAGCGCATGCAGGTCTTCTACGTCAACATCGGCGGCGGCGAGCCCACCGTGCGCCCCGACTTCTGGGAGCTCGTCGAGTACGCCACCGCCCACCACGTCGGCGTGAAGTTCTCCACCAACGGCGTGCGCATCACGCCCGAGCGGGCGAAATGGCTGGCCGCGAGCGACTACGTCGACGTGCAGATCTCCCTGGACGGGGCGACCGCCGAGGTCAACGACGCGGTGCGCGGTCCGGGTTCGTACGACACCGCGATGGCCGCGATCCGCAACCTCGCCGACGCGGGCATGCGCGACTTCAAGCTCAGCGTGGTGGTGACCCGGCACAACGCCGGCCAGCTCGACGACTTCAAGGCCATCGCCGACGCCCACGGCGCCCAGCTGCGCATCACCCGGCTGCGGCCCTCCGGGCGCGGCGCCGACGTGTGGGACGAGCTGCACCCCACCGCCGAGCAGCAGCGCACGCTGTACGAGTGGCTGCTGGCGCACGGCGAGCACGTGCTGACCGGCGACTCCTTCTTCCACCTCAACGCCCTCGGCCCGGCCACGCTGCCGGGCCTGAACCTGTGCGGGGCGGGCCGGGTGGTGTGCCTGATCGACCCGGTCGGCGACGTCTACGCCTGCCCGTTCGCCATCCACGACACCTTCCTCGCCGGCAACGTGCGCTCGCCGGGCGGCTTCACCGCCGTGTGGCGCGAGTCGGCACTGTTCGCCGAGCTGCGCTCCCCGCAGACCGGCGGCGCCTGCACCGCCTGCTCGGCGTACGACGCCTGCCGCGGCGGCTGCATGGCGGCGAAGTTCTTCACCGGCCTGCCGCTGGACGGACCGGACCCCGAGTGCGTGAAGGGCAACGGGGAGCGGGCGCTGGCCGCGGTCGGCGCGGGCACGGCCCCGCGGCCCGGTGCCGACCATTCGCACCGCACGCGCTCCGGACCGGTACCGGTGGTCATCGGCCGCCGGCCGCCCGGCGCCGTGCCCGACCGGGCCTGTGACACCGACCCGCTGGCCGGGTTCGCGCCCGGCCGCCCGGGGGCGGCGTGACCATGCGTCTGACCGAGCCCGTCGCACTGGGCCCGCGCACCGCCCCCAGCCGGGTGGTGTTCGGGCCGCACGAGACCAACCTGGCCCGCCGCCGGGAACTGTCGGACCGGCACGTCGCCTACTACGCGCGGCGCGCGGCCGGCGGCGCCGGACTGATCGTCACCGAGACGGCGAGCGTGCACCCCTCCGACTGGCCCTACGAGCGCGCCCCGCTGGCCGCGGACTGCGGCCCCGGCTGGGCGGCCGCCAAGGCGGCCTGCGCGCCGTACGGGACGCTGGTGGTGGCCTCCCTAGGGCACGCCGGATCGCAGGGCTCCTCCGCGTACCACCAGTCGGCGCTGTGGGCGCCGTCCCGGGTCGCCGACGTGGTGAGCCGGGAGCTGCCGATGGAGCTGGAGGAGACCGAACTCGCCGCGCTGCGCGAGGGGTTCGGGGCGGCCGCCCGGCTCGCGGCCGGCTCCGGGCTGGACGGGGTGGAGATCGAGGCCGGGCAGTACAGCCTGCTGCGCCAGTTCCTGTCCGGGCTGACCAACCAGCGCCAGGACGCCTACGGCACCGACCGGCTCCGGCTGGTGCGGGAGGTGCTGCACACGGTGCGCGAGGCGGTGGGCGACGGCCGGCTGCTGGGACTGCGTCTGTCCTGCGACGAGCTCGCGCCGTGGGCCGGCATCACCCCGCAGCATGCCGAGGACTTCGCCCGCGAGCTGGCCCCGCTGCTCGACTACCTGGTGGTGGTGCGCGGTTCGGCCATGTCCACCTCCGCCACCCGGCCCGACTTCCACACCCCGCCCGGCTTCAACACCGACCTGTGCGCCGCCGTGCGCACCGCGGTGGCCGGGGCGGTGCCCGTCGTGCTGCAGGGCTCGGTGACCGACCCCGCGCACGCCCAGCGCGCGCTGGACGACTCGGTCGCCGACCTGGTGGAGATGACCCGCGCCCAGATCGCCGATCCCGAGCTGGTCGCGCTGGTGCGCTCCGGCCACCCGGAGCGGGTGCGGCCGTGTGTGCTGTGCAACCAGAAGTGCCGCGTACGGGACAACCGCAACCCGGTGGTCTCGTGCGCCGTGGACCCCCGCAGCGGCCACGAGACCGAGGACCCGCCCGAATTCCCCCGCGGGCGGGAGCCGGTGACCGAGGCCGCTGCGGAGCGGGAGGCGGATGCTCCCGGGAGGCCCGAAGGCGTGCCTCCCGGGACGTCCGGCACACGGCGGGACGCCGTCCTGGTCGTGGGCGGCGGGCCCGCGGGGCTGGAGGCCGCGCGGGTACTGGCCGGGCACGGACACCGCGTCGAACTGGTGGAACGCGCGGAGCGGCTCGGCGGCCTGCTGCGGATCGCGGGCGAGCGCTGGACACCGCTGCTGGACTGGCTGGAGTCGGAGGTACGGCGGCTGGGCGTCGTCGTACGCACCGGCGCCGCCGCCGGCCGCGAGGACCTGGCCGGCCGCCGGGTCGTACTGGCCACCGGATCGCGCCCCGGCCCGCGCCGGTACGACGTCGACGGCGGTACGGTCCTGGAGGCCGCCGAACTGCTGGCGGCCGGCGCCGAACTGCCCGACGGCCCCGTGCTGGTCGACGACCCGGTCGGGGACGCGACCGGCGTCGCCCTCGCCGAGCGGCTGGCCGACGGGGGCCGGGCCGTCACGATCGTCACCCAGGACCAGGTGGCCGGCACCCAGCTGGCGCTCACCGGCGACCTCGCCGACGCCCACGCGCGGTTGCGGCGCGCCGGGGTGAGCCTGCTGCGCCGCACCGTGCTGCGCGCCGTGCTCGCGGACTCCGCCCTGGTGGAGGACGTCATCACCGGCGAGCAGCACAAGGTGGAGTGCGCGGCCGTGGTGCACTGCGGGCACCGGCTGCCCGACACCTCCCTGGACGCCCCGGACGGTGCCGTCCGCGCGGGCGACTGCGTGGCGCCGCGCACCGTGCACGAGGCACTCCTGGAGGGCCGGCGCGCGGCCCTCGCGCTGTGCGGCGCGGAAGGGGGCGCGGCCCGATGAGCCGGCTCAGGCTGCTGTTCTCACCACTCCGGCTCGGCCCGCTCACGCTGGCCAACCGGATCGTGTTCTCCGCGCACCTGACCAACTACGCCGAGGACGGCCTGCCCAGTGAGCAGCACGCGGCGTACTACTCGGCGCGGGCGGCCGGCGGCGCCGGGCTGATCATCACCGAGGAGCACTCCACCCACGCGACCGACTGGCCGTACGAGAAGCTGATCCACGGCTTCAGGCCGGAGGTCGTGGCCGGCTACCGGCGTGTCACCGAGGCGGTGCACGCGCACGGCACCCCGATCCTCGCCCAGCTCAACCACAACGGCGGCCAGGCCTCCTCGATGTACTCCCGGCTGCCGGTGTGGGCGCCCTCGCCGGTGCCCGACCCGCTGTTCCGGGAGGTGCCCAAGGCGGTCACCACCGCGGAGATCGCCGAGATCGTCGCCGGGTACGGCACGGTGGCCGGACACTGCGCGGACGGCGGCTTCGACGGGGTCGAACTCCAGTGCTCGCACTCCTCGATCGTGCGCGGCTTCCTGTCCCCCGCCACCAACCTGCGCACCGACGCCTACGGCGGCCCGCTGGAGCACCGCGCGCGGATCCTGCTGGAGATCGTCGACGCGGTGCGCGAGGCCATCGGCCCCGAGCGGGTGCTGGGCGTGCGGATATGCGGCGACGAGCTCCTCGACGGCGGCACCACCATCGAGGAGGCCGTCGAGACGGCCCGGCTGGTGGAGGCCACCGGCAAGGTCGACTACATCAACACCTCGATCGGCGTGGCCACCTCGACCCTCTACATGATCGAGGCGTCGATGTCGGTGCCGCCCGGCTACGCCCTGTTCGTCTCCAACGCCATCCGCAAGGCGGTACGGCTGCCGGTCATCGGCGTCGGCCGCATCAAGGACCCGGTGCAGGCCGAACGGGCCCTGGCCGAGGGGCACTGCGACCTGGTCGGCGTGGTGCGCGGACAGATCGCCGACCCCGACTTCGCCGCCAAGGCCCGCGCCGGGCACACCCCGCACATCCGCACCTGTCTGTCCTGCAACCAGGAGTGCGTGGGCCGCATGGGCCTCAACCGCTGGCTCGGCTGCATCGAGAACCCGCGCGCGGGGCGCGAGGCGGTGCCGCTGCCCGCCCCGGGCCCGCGGCCGCGCCGCGTTCTGGTCGTCGGCGGCGGCCCGGCCGGGCTGCAGGCGGCGGCGACGGCGGCGCGGCGCGGGCACGAGGTGACGCTGTACGAGCGCTCGGCGGCCACCGGGGGCCAGGTGGCGACGGCCGCCACGGCGCCCACCCGCGCCGAGTTCCTCGACGTCGTACGCAATCTGCTGGCCGAGTGCCTGCGCCACGGGGTGGAGATCCGCACCGGCGTCGAGGCCACCGCCGAGTCGCTGCGCGCCGAGTCGCCCGACGCCGTCGTGCTCGCCACCGGGGCCCGGCCCCAACCGCCCCACTGGGCGGGGGAGCTGAAGCGGATCGTGGACGTCCGGGACGTCCTGGAGGGCCGCGCCGCGCCGGTGGCCGGGCAGCGGGTCCTCGTCGTCGACGAACTCGGCTTCCACCAGGCCACCTCGGTGGCCGAAGTGCTGGCCGACCGGGGCTGCCGGGTGCGGATCAGCACGCCCGGGATGGTGGTCGGGCAGGACCTGGGCATCACGCTCGACCTGGAGACGTACACCGTGCGCGCCCACGCCAAAGGCATCGGACACGCCACCGACCAGGTGGTGATGGGGGCCCGGCCGAGCGGGGAGGGGGACGGGGCCGTGGAGCTGGACATCCTCACGCACACCACGGGGACCATGGCGCAGGAGCACTACGACTGGGTGGTCTGCGCGCTGCAGCAGACGCCGGAGGACGCCCTCTGGCACGCGCTGAGGGACGCGCCGTTCCCCGTGCACCGCGCGGGCGACTGCCTCGCCCCGCGCCGCGCCCACGCCGCGGTCGTCGAGGGCCACCGGGCGGGGGCGGCGCTGTGAACGCCGTGCTTGCGTCGCGGGTCGCCGTGCTGGTCGTGCGGGACGGGGTGTTGCCGCTCGGCGCCGACGAGGCCGTCGCCGAGGCCGACGGGGCCGTGGTGGTGGCCGGTTCGGACGTCGGTGCGGCGGCCGGCGGGCTGGTCGCCGCCCGGCGGGTGTGGCTGGCTGAGAGCGGCACCGCGCCCGCGGCCCTGGCCGTCGCGCTCGCGCCGGTGCTCGCGCCGGTGCACACCGTGGTGCTGCCCAACTCTCCCGACGGGCGCGACCTGGCGCCCCGGCTGGCCGTAGAGCTGGGGCGGCCGCTGCTGGCGGGCGCCCTCGAAGTCCTGCCGCACGGGGCCGACGTGCTGCGCCTGGGCGGGAGCGGACTGGTCGAACTCACCGTGGACGGGCCGTTCGTGGCCACGCTGGAGCCCGGGGTGCGCGGTGCGGCACCGGTGCCCGGGCCACCGGAGACGACCGGGCTGACCCTGCCGTACGACACCGGCGGCGTACCGGACGCGGTGCACGTCGCCGCCCTCGACGCGTCGGCCGACGCCGGTGACCTGGCCGGCTCCCGGCGGCTGCTCGGCGCGGGCGGCGGGCTCGGCGGGCCGCAGGCGGTGGCCCTGCTCACCGAGGCCGGCGCCGCCCTGGGCATGGCGGTGGGTGCCACCCGGGTGGTCACCGACGCGGGCTGGCTGGAGTACGCCCGGCAGATCGGCACCACCGGCGTCACGGTCGACCCCGACCTGTACGTCGCCTTCGGCGTCTCGGGCGCCCCGCACCACACCGGCGGACTCGGCTCGCCGCGCCATGTGGTGAGCGTGAACACGGACCCGTACTGCCCCATGACCGCGATGGCCGACCTGGGCATCGTGGCCGACGCGCCCGCCGTGCTCGCCGCCCTGGTACGGCTGCTCACCGCCGGCGCCGCCGGCGCCGACGGCGGGGAGGCGCGCGATGCCGCCTGAGACGAACGGCGCGCCCGCCTTCGACGTGGTCGTCGTCGGCGCGGGCCCGGCCGGTTCGGCCGCCGCGCTGGAGGCGGCCCGGGCCGGGATGTCGGTGGCGCTGCTGGAGCGCGGACCGTATCCGGGTGCCAAGAACGTGTACGGCGGTGTCGTGTACGGGCGGATCCTGGACGAGCTCGTACCCAACTGGTGGGAGCACATGCCCGTGCAGCGCTGGGTGACCCGGCGCTCCACCATGATGCTCACCGGACACCAGGCCCTCACCGTCGACTTCCGCACCGAGGACTGGGGCCGCCCCCCGTACAACGGCGCCACCGCCTTCCGTTCCGAGCTGGACGGCTGGCTCGCCTCCCTCGCCCAGGACGCCGGTGCCGTCCTGGTGCCCGCGACCACCGCCACCGGCCTGCTGCGCGACGGGGCCGGCCGGGTCACCGGGGTGCGCACCGACCGGCCCGACGGCGACCTGACCGCCCGGATCGTCATCGCCTGCGACGGCGTCAACTCCTTCCTCGCCAAGGAGGCGGGGCTGTTCGCGAAGGTGCCGGGCAAGCAGGCCGAGCACACCTCGCTGGGTGTGAAGGAGACCCTCGCCCTGCCCCGCGAGGTGGTCGAGGAGCGGTTCGGGCTGAGCGGGCGGCACGGCCAGGACATCGAGGTCCTCGGCTGCACCGGCGGCATCCCCGGCGGCGGGTTCCTCTACACCAACCTGGAGTCCGTCAGCGTCGGCGTGGTGCTGTCGCTCACCGGGCTCGCCGCGTCCGGCACCCGCCCCGAGGCGGTGCTGGCCGGGATGAAGGAGCACCCGGCGATCGCCCCGCTGCTGCGCGGCGCCGAACTCAAGGAGTACTCCGCCCACCTGATCCCCGAGGGCGGCTACGACACCATGCCCGAGCTCACCGGCGACGGCATCCTGGTGGCCGGCGACGCGGCCGCCATGTGCCTGGCCGCCGGTGTCTGGCTGGAGGGCGTCAACTACGCGCTGGGCGCGGGCATGTACGCCGGCCGGGCCGCCGCCGCGGCGGTCACCGCCGGGGACACCTCCCGTGCGGGGCTGGCCGGTTACCGCAGGCTGCTGGAGGAGTCCTTCGTCCTGGCCGACCATCGCAGGCTGCGCCGGGTGCCGGGACTGGTCTTCTCCGACCGGGTGCAGCAGTCGTACCCGGGGCTGCTGTGCGACGTGGCCCAGGGGTTCTTCACGGTCGACAACCCGCGTCCCAAGCCGGGCCTGCGCCGGCTCCTGACGGGCGCGGCCCGCCGGCGCGGCGTGCGGCTGCGCCACCTGCTGTCCGACGCGTTCACCGGAACGAGGTCCTTCGGATGACCCAGACACCCACCGGCGACGCCCGCCCCGGCGTCTCCTTCGAGGACCGCATGGCCACCGTGGACTTCCGCGTCGCCGAGAAGGCGCACATCACGGTCGACACCGACGTGTGCCGCTCCTGCGAGGTCCGCGCCTGCGTGCACTCCTGCCCCGCCGACCTGTTCGTGCCCACCGGCGACGGCGGGATCCTCTTCAACTACGAGCAGTGCTTCGAGTGCGGCACCTGCTACCAGGTCTGCGACGCCCCCGGCGCCATCTCCTGGACCTACCCCGAGGGCGGCCACGGCGTCGCCTTCCGGCAGGGGTGAGCGCCGTGCTGGTGGCCGTCGCGCTGCGCTGGGCGGACCCGCGCGTCACCGCGCACCCCCTGACCGGCACGGCCCCCACCGCGCCGTACGCGGCCGGGGCGGGCCCGGCGGACCGGTGCGCCCTGGAGCACGCGCTGCGGCTGGCCGAACGGCTCGGCGGGCGCTGTCTGGCGGTGACCGTGGGTCCCGCCGGGGCCGAGGAGATGCTGCGCGAGGCGCTGGCCGCCGGCGCCGACGAGGCGCTGCGTGTCGAGGGCCCCGACGGCGACGAGGCGGCCACCGCCCACAGTCTGCTGACCGGCCTCGCCTCCCGGGGCCGGACACCTGACGTGGTGGTGTGCGGCGACCGCTCCGTGGACCGGGGCACCGGCGCCACACCGGCCCACCTGGCCGCTCGGCTGGGATGGGCGCAAGCGCTGGGGCTGGTGGAGTTGTCGGTCGGTGACGTCGTGCCGGAGGGGGCGCGGCTGAGGGCCGTACGGCGGCTGGACGGTGGACGGGCCGAGGAGCTTCAGGTGCCGCTGCCCGCGGTGTGCTCGGTCGAGCCGGGGACGGTACGGCCGCGCCGGGCGCCCCTCGCCACGGCCCTCGCGGCGCGCCGGGCCGAGATCCCCGTGGTGCGGGTGACCGCCCCGGAGGGAGCTGCCGTGCGGGCGGGCCGGGTGCGCCCCTACCGGCCGCGTGCCAAGGTGCTGCCCGGCCCCGAGGGCGGCACCCGGCAGCGGCTGCTCGCCCTCACCGGCGCCCTCGCCCCGCCGCGCACCCCGCCCCGTGTGGTGACCCCCGACTCCCCCGAGGAGGCGGCCGAGTTGCTGCTCGCGCATCTGCGGGAGCACGGCGCGGAGGCGTAGCCGGAAAGGATGGAGGCGTAGCCGAGAAAGGACTTGGAGCATGGATCCCGCATCCCCAGCCGCCCCGCGCCGTACCGCATCCGGGCGGCGCACGGCCGTCGTCACCGGGGCCGCGCGCGGCATCGGCGCGGCCGTGGTGGAGCGGCTGGCCGCGGACGGCTGGCTGGTGGTAGCCGTGGACGTGTGCCGCGACCTGCCCGGCGTCGGTTACCCGCTGGGCACCGAGAAGGAACTCGACGCCCTCGCGGACCGCTGGCCGGACGCGGTGCTGCCGATGGTGGCCGACGTCCGCGATCAGGCGGCGCTGGAGGCCGCGGTCGAACTGGCCCGCCGGCACTCCGGGGAACTGCACGCCGCCGTGGCCGCGGCGGCCGTGATGGTCGGCGGGCGGCCGCTGTGGGAGACCACCGACGGCGAGTGGGACGCCCTGTTCGAGATCGGGGTGCGCGGGGTGGCCAACCTCGCGCGCGCCGCCGTACCCCGGCTCCTGGCCCAGCCCGAGCCGCGCTCCGGCCGGTTCGTCGCCCTCGCCTCGGCGGCCGCCCACCACGGGCTGTGGCACCTGGCCGGGTACAACGCGGCCAAGCACGCGGTGGTGGGCCTGATCCGGGGGCTGGCCGCCGACCTGCGCGGCACCGGGATCACCGCCACCGCTGTCTCCCCCGGTTCCACCCGCACCGCGATGCTGCGGGCCAGCGCCGGTCTCTACGGGCTTGAGGACACCGCCGAGTTCGCCCGGCACCAGCTGCTCGACCGACTGCTGGAGCCGGAGGAGGTGGCGGCAGCGGTGTGCTGGCTGTGCGGCCCGGAGGCGTCCGCCATCACCGGCACGGTCGTCCACGCGGACGGAGGTTTCATGCCATGAGCACCGTGACTCCCGAAGGCACCGAGGATTTCCCGCGGCTGCGCCTGACCCCGGACCCGTCCCTCAGCCGCCTGTCCGGCGGCCGTACCCTGCTCGGCGGCTCGCCCTACCGGGTGCTGCGGCTGACCGAGGCCGGGGCGCGGCTGGTGGAGGGCTGGCTGGACGGGGCGGCGGTGGCCGACCGGCCGGGGCAGCGGCGGCTGGCCGGCCAGCTGGTCTCCGCCGGACTGGTCCATCCGCGGTACGAGGCGGGCCCGTTCACCGCGGCCGACGTCACCGCGGTGGTCCCGGTCCGTGACCGCCCCGAGGTGACCGCGACCCTCGGGGCACTGGCGGGCCTCGCCGGTGCCGTGGTCGTGGACGACGGTTCCGCCGTGCCGCTGCCGGGCGCCACCGTGCGGCACCCCGCCTCGCGCGGCCCCGCCGCCGCGCGCAACAGCGGCTGGCAACGGGCCGGTACGGAGCTGGTGGCGTTCCTGGACGCGGACGTGGTGCCCGAACCGGGCTGGCTGGACGCGCTGTTGCCGCACTTCGCGGACCCGCGCGTGGCCGCGGTGGCGCCACGCGTGCGCAGCCGGCCGGGCGGCACCGCGCTGGAGCGGTACGAACAGGAGCGCTCCCCCCTCGACCTGGGCCCGCTGCCCGCCGTGGTCCGTCCCGGCAGCCGGGTCGGCTACGTCCCCACGGCCGCCCTCGTCGTACGGCTCTCCGCCCTGCGCGCACTGGGCGGTTTCGACGAGTCGATGCGTTTCGGCGAGGACGTCGACCTGGTGTGGCGGCTGGCCGACCGGGGGCAGCTGGTGCGCTACGAACCGGCGTCCGAGGTGCGGCACGCGCCCCGCTCCCGCTGGTCGGCGTGGGCGCGTCAGCGCTTCGACTACGGCACCTCGGCCGCGCCGCTGGCACTGCGCCACGGCGGTGCGGCGACGCCGCTGCGTGTGTCGCCGTGGACGCTGGCGTGCTGGGCTGCGGTCGCCGCCGGGCGGCCGGCCGCGGCCGCCGGGACCGCCCTGATCACGGCGTCGCTGCTGCCGCGCAAGCTGCACGGCGTGGGGGTGCCGGCCGAGGAGTCCGTCGCCCTGGCCCTGCGCGGTCACTGGGGAGCGGGCCGGCTGTTCGCCGACGCGGTCACCCGGTCGTGGTGGCCGGTGGCGGTGCCCGCCCTCGCCGCCTCCCGCAACGGGAGGCTGCTCCTGGCCGCCGCGTGGTCCCGGCACATCACCGACTGGCGCAAACTGCGCCCCCCGCTGCCCCTCCCCCAGTGGCTCACCGCCCGCATCGCCGACGACCTCGCCTACGGTGCCGGCGTCTGGTGGGGCGCTCTGCGCCACCGCACCCTGGCACCCCTGCGCCCAGACACCTCGCCCTGGCCGGGGCGGGACGGGGTACGGCGGCTGTGAGGGCGGTGGACAGGAAGGGACCGCGCAGGCTCGCCGAGCTGACCTGGCCCGAGGTGGCCGACGTGGCCGGGCGCAGTGTGCTGGTGGTGCCGGTGGGGTCGACCGAGCAGCACGGGCCGCATCTGCCGTTCACCGTGGACACGGACATCGCGCTCGCGCTCGCGGAAAGGCTGGCGGCGGTGCGGGAATGGGTGGTGCTCGCGCCGCCGGTGCACTACGGCTCCAGCGGCGAGCACGCCGGTTTCCCCGGCACCCTGTCGATCGGCCGGACGGCCTGTGAGCTGCTGCTGACCGAACTGGGCCGCTCCGCCGACGCGTTCGCCGCGGTGGCGTTCGTCTCCGCGCACGGCGGAAACGCGGTACCGGTACGGCGTGCGGTGGCCCGGCTGCGCGGTGAGGGACGCCGGGCGCACTTCTGGGAGCCGGCCGGGGATCCCTCCGACAGTCATGCCGGGCGGGACGAGACGTCGGCGATGCTGGCGCTGCGGCCCGCCACGGTGCGCCGGGAGCGGTCCGTGCCGGGCGACACCCGGCCGCTGTCGGCCGTACTGCCCGAACTGCGGCGTGGCGGACTGCGGGCGGTCACCGCCAACGGGGTGCTCGGCGATCCGACGGGGGCGGCCGCCGGCACCGGGCGGGCGCTGCTCGCCGACTGGGCCGCAGACCTCCTGGCGGCGAGCGAGGAGTGGCACCCCGGGGAATGAGGGGCCTACCGGGTCACTCGCTCCGTTTCGCCTGCCGGACTTCCCGCCGCTGGCGCCGTATCAGCGCCTCGATTCCGTCCAGGGCGCAGTTCAGGGAGAAGTCGAACTCCGCGTCCTCGCCGTCGGAGTTGTCGAAGACACCCGCTTCCATCACCGCGTTGATGGCGGGAAAACGGTCCGCGTCCGCCAGTTTCTCGATGAGCCGGCGGTAGTCCAGCATCGATTCGGCGCCGTCGGCACCGGCCTTCGAGAAGGCCTCGTAGGTTTCGGCGAGTTGTGCCTCGTTTCGGACCAGGCCGGCCAGAAGCAGGATCGTGGACATCTTCTGGGCCTCGGTGAGGCCGCTGCGCTGCAGGAAGCACAGCCCCTGTTCGGCCCACGCGATCTGGTGGGGCGTCGAGGGCGGGCCGCTGATGGGGATGCGCACCACCCAGGAGTGCCGGCGCAGTACGGCCAGGTAGGAGCGGCTCCAGTGTTCAAGCCCCGCCCGCCAGTGCGGCTTCGGGTTCGGGTGGGGCACGGGCGGACCGAAGGCGGCGTCCACCATCAGGGGCAGCAGCTCGTCCTTGGCGGACACGTAGCGGTAGAGGGACATCGTCGAGGAATTCAGCTCCTTGGCGATGCGGCTCATGGAAATGGAGCCGATCCCCTCGGATTCCGCGATCTGTACGGCGGTGTCCACGATGCGGCCCAGACTCAGAACGCGCTTGGGCCCCTTCTGGGAGGGTTCCCGAAGTCCCCAGGCCACTTCGATGCTCGCCGGCAGGCCGATGACACTGTCGTTACCCATATGCGCCCGCCTTCTCCCGGCTCTGTTTCTCCGGCTGTGCCGACAAATCGTCATCACAATTTAGCCCAGCGGCCACGGTGTACGACCGAGGGCTTGACCCCCGCCAGGAAGCGGGGGTCAAGCCCTCGTGCCGATCGTCGGACGGGGGAACACGAGCGATCGACGGAACCGTGGTCCAAAGGCGGACATCCGAGGCGCCCACCATTGCGTGCGTCGCACGCTTTCATGTTTATAGCGTACGCAGTACAAGGGTCTCCGTCAACCGGACCCGGCACCAAAGGAACAGGCACGGGCCTCGCGGAGACCCGTGCCTGCTGATACCTGCTGATGGGGAACCGGTGTCAGTACCTCTGCGGCTGGCTCTGGTCCGACCACATCGCGGCCTGCGCGGGGCTGTCGGCCCCGGCCTGCCAGGACGCCGGCGTCTGCTGGGCGACGACGATGGACTCGGACTCCTGGTCGGCCAGCGGGGCGTTGGGCACCTTCCGCAGGACGATGGTCACGAAGACCATGCCCAGGATGACCACGCCACCGGCGACGACGGCCGCCAGGTTGAGGCCGTGGGTGAAGGCGTCGCGGGCCACCTTGAGGACCGTGTGACCGGTCTCGCCGGGCATCTTCTGCGCCGCGACGATCGCTCCGCCCAGGGTGTCGGGAGCCGCGTTGTAGGCCTCCTTGGGCAGACCGCTGGGCAGCTTGTCCTTGACGTCGTTGCCGTAGACGTAGGCGCCGACGCTGCCGAGCAGGGCCATACCGAGCGAACCGCCGAGCAGCGAGCCCGTCTCCAGCACCGAGGTGCCCGAACCGGCCTCCTCCTCACTGACGTTGGCGACCAGCATGTCCGTGCACTGACCCAGGACCGAGACCAGACCGCCGGCCTGCAGGCTCATCGCCACCAGCATCAGCCACAGCGGCGAGCCGGCGTCGAGCTGCGTCATGATCGCGAAGCCGCCCAGCGCCATCGCGAAGCAGCCCGCGGTGATGGAGGACCGCCGCACGCCCTTCTCCAGGAACCCGACGGTGGCCGGCTGGACGATGGCGACACCCACCGAGGGCACCAGGCTCCACAGCGCCGCGTTCAGCGGGGTGCGGTCCTGGACCGACTGCAGGTACTGCGCGGTGAAGACGGTGAAGCCGATCAGGGCGAAGGAGCCGATGAGCTTAGTGATCACCGCACCGCTGACGGCCCGGCGGCGCAGCAGCGCCATGTCCAGCATGGGGTGATCGGAGGCGCGCTGCCGGATGGCGAAGGCGATCAGACTGGCCACGCCGACGCCGATGCAGGCCAGGCGCAGCGAGTCGGTCCCGTTGGCCGCGATCTCCTTGATGCCGTAGATGAGCGGGAACAGACCGACGATGGTGAGCAGCGATCCCAGCAGGTCGAACTTGCCGGCCCGTGGGATCTTGGACTCCGGCAGGAGCATCGGGGCGGTGGCCAGCAGCATCAACATGAACGGCACGTTGATCAGGAAGATCGAACCCCACCAGAAGTGCGCGAGCAGCAGACCGCTGAGCACCGGACCGGCGGTCACACCCATGCCGAGCGTGCCGACGAAGATGGCGACGGCCTTGGTGCGCTCCTTCGGGTCGTGGAACATCACCCGCAGCAGCGCCATGGCCGTGGGCTCAAGAGTCGCACCGCCGACGGCCTGGAAGATGCGGGCGAAGATGAGCATCTCCGAGCTCTGGCTGTAGGCCGCGAGGACCGAACCGATGCCGAAGATGAGCGCACCCAGCATCAACAGCTTGCGGCGGCCGATCCGGTCACCGACGGCGCCCATCGTGATGTAGAGGCTCGCCAGCACGAAGCTGTAGGCGTCGAACATCCACAACTGCTGGGTGGCGCTGGGCTCAAGCTGTTCAGTGATGTTGGGAACGGCGAAGTACACCACCGACATGTCCATCGACACGAGCAGCAGGGCCAGCATGAGCACACCTAGTGCGGTCCACTCCTTCCGGCCGGCCTTGCGAGTGACTTCAGGCATGTTCGATGCCTCCCGTGATCGGATCGAGCTTTTTACTGCGTGCGGCGCACGCGGTACTGTGTAGACCATACGCAGAACGTGGGGGGAGGGTCAATCGGATCGGGAGAGATGCGTAGTTGTCGGCATCACAACGTTTTCTGATAGGCCATCAGGGGGCGAGAGGTGGTCAGTCCCATACCGTCCTCTGCGGCGTTTTTCGCGGCTAGCCCTTCCCCTACCAGACCCTCCGCCGGACATGGGCGCAGGGCCTTATCCGAAACCATAGCCGCGTGGCGTACTGGCCGGATGAGGGCAATTCCGCCGCTCAAGCGGAACTCCAGACACGCTCCGATCGAAGCGCTTTCCAGGTGGCCAGAAAGGACCGTTCACGAGTCCTGGAGAAGGTCCGCCGATCCGGCCTACGGGCACATCGAGGCAGGTCATCACCTGCGGGACGCGCTCAGCACATACACCGACGGACAGCTTCACGCCACATCCGGATCAGGAAATTGTCCAGCGAAATTCGAGCTCCACTCAAGTGAAATTCGAGCGAATCTCCAGCAGAACTTACCCTGCCATTGCGAACGGATCGAGCGGTCCCCGTCAGAGGCTCTTGAGGTACTCCGTCATGACCTCGTGGAAGGACTCCGGCTCCTCCAGGTGCGGCAGGTGGCTGGAGTTCTCGAAGATCACCCAGCGCGCGTCGGGGATCAGCTCGTCGTAGGGCCGCACGGTCTTCGGCGTGGCCTCGTCATGGCGGCCGGAGAGCACCAGCGTCGGCACGGCGATGTCCGGCAGGCAGTCCTCGACGCCCCAGTCCTTCAGCGTGCCGATGACGTGGAACTCGCTGGGGCCGTTCATCGCGTAGTACACGGTCGGGTCGTTGTAGACCTCGTAGAACGAGGCCCGGTACTCGCGCGGCCACGGCTCGAGGCGGCAGACGTGCTTCTCGTAGAAGGGCGTCATCGCCTCGTAGTACTCCTCGGTGTCCGTCGTCCCGGCGGCCTCGTGGCGCAGCAGCGTCTCGTTGACGCCGGGCGGCAGCTGGGCGCGCAGCACCGCCATCTCCTCCAGCCACAGCGGGTACGAGGCGGGCGAGTTGGCGATGACGAGTCCGCGCAGCCCCGCGGGGCGGGCGGCGGCGTGCTTGGCCACCAGCAGGCCGCCCCAGGACTGCCCGAACAGTACGTAGTCGTCGGCGATGCCGAGGGATGTGAGCAGGTTGTCGAGCTCGGCGAGGAACAGCTCCACGGTCCAGAAGTCCGCGCCACGGCCGGGCAGATGGCTGGAGCCGCCGTTGCCGATCTGGTCGTAGTGCACGACCGGGCGGCCCTCCTCGGCGAGCCGGGCGAGCGGCAGCAGGTAGTCGTGCGTGGAGCCCGGGCCGCCGTGCACCACGACGACCGGCGCGAGTCCCGAGCCGAGGTCTCCGGTGACCCGGTACCAGGTCTTGTACTCGCCGAACGGAACGGTTCCCTTGGCGCTCGGGGGCGGCGTCATGTTCCTCACCTTCTTCACCTGTCTGGGCTGGTCTGAGGGCTGTTGGCGACCCTAGGCGGGCCCTCCCGGCCGGCACCGCCCCTAGAGCACCCCTGAGAGCCACTCCTCCACGGTCCTGGCCGTCCGCTGCGCCTCTTCCTCCACGATCGTGAAGTGGTCGGCGGGCACGGAGCGGTAGGTGTGCCCAGGGTTCCAGGGCCGGGCCTTCCAGGAGTCGTCGGCGCCGTCGGAGGCGTCGGAGGCGTCGGAGGCGTCGGACAGGAAGCTGTGTTCGGCGCCGACGAACAGCACCGGGGTCTCGATGCCGTCGAGCGGGAACAGCGGCAGCAGGTCGAAGTAGGCGCGCATGGCGGACAACCCGGCCGCGTCGAACAGGCCGTACTGGGAGTCCCGTTCGACCAGCGCGGCGGACATCTGCTCGAACACCTGGGCCTGCATGCCGCCACCCGTCTCCTGCGTCACCACGTAGGTGTCCACGAGGACCACGCCGACCGCGGGCGTGCCCAGGTCCCGCTCCAGTCGGGCCGCGGTGCCGTAGGCGAGCAGCCCGCCGGAGGAGTAGCCGAGCAGGACGAAGGGCTCGCCCTCGGCCGCGTCGAGCACGGCGTGCGCCAGCGCCGAGGTGAGCGCGTCGACGGAGGCGGGCAGGTTCTCGCCGCGACCGAAGCCGGGCGACGGCAGGGTGGCCAGGTAGCGCACGTCACGGAAGTGCGAGGCCAGCCGGGCGTGCTGGTGCGTGCCGCCGGTGGCCATGGGTGTACCGAGGCAGATCAGCCGCGGCCGGGCGGGACCGTCCGCCAGCCGCACCGGGCGCAGCGGGACGGCCAGGTCCTCGTGCGATTCGAACGTCGGACGCAGATCGGCGACCGCGCGCAGCAGACCGAACGCCTTGGTGGTCTCACCGGCGAGGACGGTCCGGCGGAACAGACCGGTCACGGTGTCCTCGTCGTCCTGCGCCGCCCGGCCGCCGCCCGAGGCGCCCGGAGAGGCCGACGCGTCGTCGAACCGGTCCACAGCCTCGGCCAGTTCACGGGCCAGTCCCACGGGGCTCTTGCTGTCGAAGACGGCCATCGGCGGCAGGTCGAGGCCGAGGACGCTGTTGAGCGCGCCGCGCAGCTCCATGGCGCTCAGCGAGTCGACACCCGCCTCCAGGAAGTCCCGCTCGGCGACGACGGCGTCCGGGGAGCTGTGTCCGAGGACCCTGGCCGTGTGCTCCAGCACCAACGTCAGCAGGGCGGTTTCCCGCTCGGCCGGCTCGAGCGCGACGAGCTGTCCGCGCAGGACGGACGGGTCCGCCTTGGCACGGGTGGTACGGCGCCTGGTGACCCGGATCAGGCCCCTGAGCAGGGCGGGCAGTTCCTCGCCCGCCGAGCGCAGGGCCTTCAGGTCGAGGCGGATGGGGACCAGGGCGGGTGCGGGGAGCGCACCCGCCGTGTCGAACAGCTCCAGGCCCTGCTCGGGTGTGAGCGCGTGCACGCCGGTGCTGTTCATCCGGTCGATGTCGGCCTGGCTCAGCTCACCGGCCATGCCTCCGCCCCACAGGCCCCAGGCGAGGGACTGGGCGGGCAGGCCCTGGGCCCTGCGGTGCGTGGCCAGGGCGTCGAGGAAGGCATTGGCGGCGGCGTAGTTGCCCTGGCCGGGGTTGCCGAAGACACCGGCCGCGGAGGAGAACAGGACGAAGGCGGTCAGGTTCTTGTCCGCCGTGAGTTCGTGCAGGTTGAGGGCCGCGTCCACCTTCGGACGGAGGACTGTGTCGAGGCGTTCGGGGGTGAGGGAGGCGATGATGCCGTCGTCCAGGACACCGGCCACGTGGACCACGGCGGACAGGTCGACGTCCGCGATCAGTGCGGCCAGCGCCTCACGGTCGGCCGCGTCACAGGCGGCCACCGTCACCTCGGCACCCAGCCCGGCCAGCTCCTGCGTCAACTCCGCCATGCCCGGCGCCTGCTCACCCCGGCGACTGGTCAGCAGCAGCCGGCGCACACCACGCTCGGTGACCAGATGCCGGGCGAACAGCCCGCCCAGCGTGCCGGTCGCACCGGTCAACAGGACCGTGCCCTGCGCCGTGAAGCTCGGCTCGGTCACGGGTTCCGTGGTGGCGGGTGTGCGGGCCAGGCGAGCCCCGTAGGTGGTTCCGCCGCGTACGACGACCTGCGGTTCACCGGTCGCCAGGGCGAGGGAGACAGCGTTCTCGGAGCTCTCCTCGTCCACATCCACGAGGACGAAGCGATCGGGCGACTCGGACTGCGCCGAGCGCACCAGACCCCATACGGCCGCACCCGCCAGATCGGTGACATCCTCACCCGGCAGCGCCACCGCACCACGCGTCACGAACACCAACCGCCCATCGGCGGACTGCAGTTCGGCCAACGCATGGTGGACGGCGGCCCGTACCGCCTCGGCGTCCGTGCCGGAAGTGGGGTGCAGGACGGTCACATCACCGGGGACCGGCCCGTTCTGTGCGGCCGGCAGCGCCGCCCAGTCCAGCTGGAAGAGCGACTCGTGGAACGCCGACCGAGCGGCCGCCAACTGGTCGGCGGAAATCTCCCGCAGGGCGAGTGCCTCGACGCTCGCCACCGGACGGCCCGCGCCATCGGCGACAGCGAGCGAGACCGCCTCTCCCGAGAAGGTGAGCTTCAGCCGGACCCGGGTGGCACCCGAGGCATGGAAGGACACACCCGTCCACGCGAACGGCAGCCTCGCGGAACGGTCATCACCACCACGCAGCCCGATCGCATGCAGGCACGCATCCAACAGGGCCGGATGCACCCCGAAGCCCTCGACACTCGTCTCGTCCGGCAGAGCGATCTCGGCATAGATCTCCTCACCGGACCGCCAGGCCGCCGTCAGCCCCTGGAACACCGGCCCGTACTCCAGACCAGCCTCCGCCAACCCCTCGTACAACCCCTCCACATCCACCGACTCCGCACCCGCTGGCGGCCACTCCACCAGCTCGAAGGTGGCCTCGGGTGCAGCGGTGGACAGGGTCCCGGTGGCGTGCAGGGTCCACTGGACGTCGCCCGTGTCATCCGTACGGGTGTATAGGCGCACCGACCGGCGCACGCCGGAGTCGTCCGGCTCGTCCACGACGACGTGGACGACGACGTTGCCGCTCTCCGGCAGCACCAGCGGCGCCTGGAGCGTGAGCTCCTCCAGCCGACCGTGACCGACCCGGTCGCCGGCTGCGATCGCCAGTTCCACCAGTCCCGTGCCAGGCAGAAGGACGGTGCCGCCGACGGCATGGTCGGCCAGCCATGGCTGGGACGCCAACGACAAACGGCCCGTCAGCACCACGCTGTCAGTGTCGGCCAGCGTCACCGCGGCGCCGAGCAGTGGGTGTCCCGCGGGTTCCAGACCGGCCTCGGACACTCCGCCGAGTTCGGCGGCGACCCAGGATTCGGCCAGGTAGTCCAGGGTGTGGAACCAGTAGCGCTGGCGCTGGAAGGCATACGTCGGCAGGTCGACGCGGCGGGCGCCGGTGCCTGCGTAGAACGCCGTCCAGTCGACGGTCCCGCCCAGCACTGCGATCCGCCCGACCGCGGAGACGAGCTCGCGGGTCTCGTCGCGGTCGCGGCGGAGGGCGGGCACGAAGGCCGCGTTCTCGGCGGTCTGCTGTCCCATCGCCGTCAGGACCGCGTCCGGGCCCAGTTCGAGGTACGTGGTGACACCCTTGTCCGCCAGGACACCGACGGCATCCGCGAAGCGGACGGCCTCACGGACATGCCGGACCCAGTACTCCGGATCCGCCAACTCGCCTTCGGTCACCGCGACGCCGGTCAGCGTGGAGACGATCGGGATGGACGGAGTGCCGTACGACAGTTCCTGTGCCACGGCACGGAACTCGGCCAGCATCGGCTCCATCAGCGGTGAGTGGAACGCATGCGACACCTTCAGCCGAGTCGTCTTACGACCCTCCGCCTCGAAGTGCGCCTTGATACGGAGAGCCTCCGCCTCCACACCCGAGACGACCACCGCGGTGGGCCCGTTAACGGCGGCGATACCCACGCCGTCGGCCAGCAGCGGACGTACCTCGTCCTCGGTCGCCTGGACGGCCACCATCGCGCCGCCCTCCGGCAGGGCCTGCATCAACCGGCCACGCGCAGCGACCAGCTTCGCCGAGTCCGTCAGCGACAACACACCCGACACATGCGCAGCAGCGAACTCACCAATGGAGTGACCAGCCAGGAAATCGGGCCTGACACCCCACGACTCCACCAGCCGATACAACGCCACCTCAACCGCAAACAAGGCCGGCTGAGTGAACTCCGTCCGACTCAGCCGCTCCGCGTCCTCACCCCAGACGACCTCCCGCAGGGGCAGCTCACCAAGCTCCGCCAGGACAGCGTCGAAAGCCTCCGCGAACACCGGGAACGCCTCATACAGCTCACGCCCCATCCCGACCCGCTGCGCCCCCTGCCCCGTGAACAGGAACGCCGTACGACCAGCCCCCCGCACACTCCCCTGCACCACACCAGCAGCCGACCGGCCCTCCACCAACGCGGCCAGACCCGCCAGCAGCTCATCCCGGCCCGCACCCACCACAGCAGCCCGGAAGTCCAGCGCTGTACGGGTGCTGGTCAGGGAGTGGGCGACGTCGAGCGGGCGCAGGTCAGGGTGGGATTCGAGGTGGGATTTCAGGCGCTGGGCCTGGCCGTGCAATGCCTCTTCCGTCTTGCCGGAGACGAGGAGGGGGACGACAGGGAGGGCGACGTGTTCGGTCGTGTCCTCGACGGGTTCGGGGTCCGGTGCCTGTTCGATGATGACGTGGGCGTTGGTGCCGCTGATACCGAAGGAGGAGACACCCGCCCGCCGGGGACGACCCGTCTCCGGCCAGGGCCGGGACTCGGTCAGCAGACGAACGTTGCCCTCGGACCAGTCGACCTGCGGCGTCGGTTCGTCGACGTGCAAGGTCGGCGGCAACACCCCGTGACGGATCGCCTCGACCATCTTGATGATGCCCGAAACACCCGCCGCCGCCTGGGTGTGGCCCATGTTCGACTTGATGGAACCCAGCCACAACGGCTGGTCCTCCGCACGGTCCTTGCCATACGTCGCCAGCAACGCCTGCGCCTCGATCGGATCACCCAGCGTGGTACCCGTGCCGTGCGCCTCCACCGCGTCGATGTGGTCGGGGGCGAGCTGGGCGTTGGCGAGGGCTTGGCGGATGACGCGGACCTGGGAGGGGCCGTTGGGGGCGGTGAGTCCGTTGCTGGCGCCGTCCTGGTTGACGGCGATACCGCGGACCACGGCGAGGACCGGGTGGCCGTTGGCGCGGGCGTCGGAGAGGCGCTCGACGAGCACCATGCCCGCGCCTTCGCCCCAGGCCGTACCGTCCGCCGCGGCGGCGAAGGACTTGCAGCGGCCGCTGCGGGACAGGCCCCTCTGACGGCTGAACTCGACGAAGGTCTCCGGCGTCGCCATCACGCAGACGCCGCCGACCAGGGCCAGCGTGCAGTCGCCCGAACGCAGCGCGTGTACGGCGGAGTTGAGCGCGACGAGGGACGAGGAGCAGGCCGTGTCCATGGTCACCGACGGGCCTTCGAGGCCGAGGGCGTAGGAGACGCGGCCGGAGGCGATGGAGCCGGTGTTCGCGTTGGCGGCGTAGTCGTGGTACATCATCCCGGCGAAGACGCCGGTGGCCGAGCCCTTCAGCGTGGTCGGGTCGATGCCCGCCCGCTCGATCGCCTCCCAGGCGGTCTCCAGCAGAAGCCGCTGCTGCGGGTCCATGATCAGCGCCTCGTTCGGCGCAATGCCGAAGAGGGACGGGTCGAAGTGGGCGGCGTCGTGCAGGAAGCCGCCCTCGCGGACGTACGTCGTGTTGGGGCGCTGTGCCTCGGGGTCGAAGAGCTGGTCGGCGTCCCAGCCCCGGTCGGCCGGGAACTGGGTGACCGCGTCCACGCCGTCTGCGACCAACCGCCACAGGTCCTCCGGCGTCTCCACCCCACCCGGATAACGGCAGCTCATACCGATGATGGCGATGGGTTCGCGGAGCGTCGCGGTGAGCTTCTTGTTCTGTGCGCGCAGCCGCTCGGTCTCCTTCAGCGCCGACCGCAGCGCGTCGACGAGCTTGTTCTGGTCAGAGCCGGCCATTACACATCTCCCGTTTCCCCGCTGCTGAGCGCCAGGCTGATGAGGCTTTCGGCGTCCATGTCGTCGATCGAGCCCTCCCAGGCCTCTTCGGCCTCGTCCGGTTCGGTGCGTACGTCGCTGACGCCACCGAGTTCGAGCAGGGCGTCCAGCAGACCCGCGTCCCGCAGCCTGCTGATCGGAATGGTCTGCAGGACCGCGCGGATCTCGGCGTCGCCCGACCCCCCAGCCTTGCCGTCGCCGCCCGAGTCCGGGACGAGCTCCGCTCGTATGTGGTCGGCCAGCGCCCTGGCGTTGGGGTAGTCGAAGACGAGCGTCGGCGGCAGCCGCAGGCCGCTGAGGCCGTTGAGCACGTTGCGGAACTCCACCGCGCTGAGCGAGTCGAAGCCCAGCTCGCTGAATGCCCGGTCCGGGTCGATGGCGTCGGCGCCCGCGTGGCCGAGGATCGTCGCCGCGTTCGTACGGACGGTGTCCAGCAGCAGGGCTTCCTGGTCCTCCGCGGAGAGGCCGGTGAGCTGCTGCTTGAGCGCGGTCGCAGAGGCCTGGCCATCGCCCGCCGCCGCGGTGCGCCGGGCGGGAGTGCGGACCAGGCCCTTGAACAGGGCGGGCAGTTCCTCGCCCGCCGAGCGCAGGGCCTTCAGGTCGAGGCGGATGGGGACCAGGGCGGGCGCGGGCACCGTCCCCACCGTGTCGAACAGCTCCAGGCCCTCACGGGCCGAGATCGCCTGAACGCCGGTGCGCTGCATGCGGTCCAGGTCCGCCTGGCTCAGCTCACCGGCCATGCCCTCGGCATCATCGCCCCACAGGCCCCAGGCCAGGGACTGGGCGGGCAGACCCTGCGCCCCGCGGTGCGTGGCCAGGGCGTCGAGGAAGGCATTGGCGGCCGCGTAGTTGCCTTGACCCGGGTTGCCGAAGACACCGGCCGCGGAGGAGAACAGGACGAAGGCGGTCAGGTTCTTGTCCGCCGTGAGTTCGTGCAGGTTGAGGGCCGCGTCCACCTTCGGACGGAGGACTGTGTCGAGGCGTTCGGGGGTGAGGGAGGCGATGATGCCGTCGTCCAGGACACCGGCGACATGGACTACGGCGGACAGGTCGACGTCCGCGATCAGTGCGGCCAGCGCCTCACGGTCGGCCGCGTCACAGGCGGCCACCGTCACCTCGGCACCCAGCCCGGCCAGCTCCCCCCTCAACTCCACCACGCCCGGCGCCTGCTCACCCCGGCGACTGATCAGCAGCAGCCGGCGCACACCATGCTCGGTGACCAGATGCCGGGCGAACAGCCCACCCAGCGTGCCGGTCGCACCGGTCAACAGGACCGTGCCCTGCGCCGTGAAGCTCGGCTCGGTCACGGGTTCCGTGGTGGCGGGTGTGCGGGCCAGGCGAGCCCCGTAGGTGGTTCCGCCGCGTACGACGACCTGCGGTTCACCGGTCGCCAGGGCGAGGGAGACAGCGTTCTCGGAGCTCTCCTCGTCCACATCCACGAGGACGAAGCGATCGGGCGACTCGGACTGCGCCGAGCGCACCAGACCCCATACGGCCGCACCCGCCAGATCGGTGACATCCTCACCCGGCAGCGCCACCGCACCACGCGTCACGAACACCAACCGCCCATCGGCGGACTGCAGTTCAGCCAACGCATGGTGCACCGAAGTCCGTACCGCCTCCGCGTCCGAGCCGGGAACCTGGTCCAGCACCGCCACGTCATCCGGCACCGGCCCGCCCTGCGCCCCGGGCAGCGCCGCCCAGTCCAGCTGGAAGAGCGACTCGTGGAACGCCGACCGAGCGGCCGCCAACTGGTCGGCGGAAATCTCCCGCAGGGCCAGAGCCTCGACGCTCGCCACCGGACGGCCCGCGCCATCGGCGACAGCGAGCGAGACCGCCTCTCCCGAGAAGGTGAGCTTCAGCCGGACCCGGGTGGCACCCGAGGCATGGAAGGACACACCCGTCCACGCGAACGGCAGCCTCGCGGAACGGTCATCACCACCACGCAGCCCGATCGCATGCAGGCACGCATCCAACAGGGCCGGATGCACCCCGAAGCCCTCGACACTCGTCTCGTCCGGCAGAGCGATCTCGGCATAGATCTCCTCACCGGACCGCCAGGCCGCCGTCAGCCCCTGGAACACCGGCCCATACTCCAGACCAGCCTCCGCCAACCCCTCGTACAACCCCTCCACATCCACCGACTCCGCACCCGCCGGCGGCCACTCCACCAGCTCGAACGACGGCTGGGGACCAGCAGGCGCGAGCAGGCCCACTCCGTGGCGCACCCACGGCTCGTCCTCCCCTTCGGCACGCGAGTGGATGCCGACCGGCCGGGCGCCCGTCTCCCCGGGTGCCCCGACGGACACCTGTACGGCGACTCCGCCACGCTCGGGCAGCACCAGCGGCGCCTCCAGCGTCAGCTCTTCCAGCTGGTCGCAGCCGACCTCGTCACCGGCGCGGATCGCCAGCTCCACCAGGCCGGTGCCCGGGAAGAGGACGGTGCCGCCGACCGCGTGGTCGGCCAGCCACGGCTGCGCGGACGTCGACAGGCGGCCCGTCAGCACCACACCGTCGCTGTCGGCCAGCGTCACGGCCGCGCCGAGCAGCGCGTGCCCGGAGGACCCGATGCCCATCTCGGACAGGGCGGTACCCGTCTCGACGACGCTGTCCATCCAGTACGTGCTGCGCTGGAAGGCGTACGTCGGCAGTCCGTCGACGGATCGGGGTCCGGTGCCGGCGTAGAACGCCGCCCAGTCAGGCGTGACCCCGGAAACGTGCAGTCGGGCCACGGTGCCCAGGAGCGTGGGCACTTCGGCCCTGTCCTTGCGGAGCGCGGCCGTCAGCAGCACCGACTCCGACTCGACCGACTGCTGCGCCATCGCGGTCAGCACACCGTCGGGACCCAGCTCCAGGAAGCGGGTCACGCCCTCCGACTCCAACACCCGTACGGCATCCGCGAAGCGGACGGCCTCACGCACGTGCCGGACCCAGTACTCCGGATCCGCCAACTCGCCTTCGGTCACTGCGGCGCCGGTGAGGGTGGAGACGATCGGGATGGACGGAGTGCCGTACGACAGCGATGACGCCACCGCACGGAACTCGTCGAGCATCGGCTCCATCAGTGGCGAGTGGAACGCGTGCGACACCTTCAGCCGAGTCGTCTTACGACCCTCGGCCTCAAAGTGCGCCTTGATCCGCAGAGCCTCCACCTCGACACCCGAGACAACCACCGCGGTGGGCCCGTTGACCGCCGCGATACCCACACCCTCGGCCAGCAGCGGACGCACCTCGTCCTCGGTCGCCTGGACGGCCACCATCGCCCCGCCCTCGGGAAGGGCCTGCATCAACCGGCCACGCGCAGCCACCAACCTCGCCGCATCCGCCAACGACAACACACCCGACACATGCGCAGCCGCGAACTCACCGATCGAGTGACCGGCCAGGAAGTCGGGCCTGACACCCCACGACTCCACCAGCCGATACAACGCCACCTCAACCGCAAACAGAGCCGGCTGAGTGAACTCCGTCCGACTCAGCCGCTCCGCGTCCTCACCCCAGACAACCTCCCGCAACGGCAGCCCACCAAGCTCCGCCAGAACAGCGTCGAAAGCCTCCGCGAACACCGGGAACGCCTCATACAACTCACGCCCCATCCCGACCCGCTGCGCCCCCTGCCCCGTGAACAGGAACGCCGTACGACCAGCCCCCCGCACACTCCCCTGCACCACACCAGCAGCCGACCGGCCCTCCACCAACGCGGCCAGACCCGCCAGCAGCTCATCCCCGCCCGCACCCACCACAGCAGCCCGGAAGTCCAGCGCTGTACGGCGGGTGGCGAGGGCGTGGGCGACGTCGAGCGGGCGCAGGTCAGGGTCGCCGTCGATGTATGTCCGCAGGCGTTCGGCCTGGGCGCGGAGGGCCTCCGGGGTCTTGCCGGACAGCGGCCAGACGACCGTGTCGGGAGCCGTGCCCTGGTCCTCGGGGCTGAGCTCCGCCGGTGCCTGTTCGATGATGACGTGGGCGTTGGTGCCGCTGATGCCGAAGGAGGAGACACCCGCCCGCCGGGGACGGCCCGTCTCCGGCCAGGGCTGAGACTCGGTCAGCAGCCGGACATTGCCCTCGGACCAGTCGACCTGCGGCGTCGGTTCGTCGACGTGCAAGGTCGGCGGCAACACCCCGTGACGGATCGCCTCGACCATCTTGATGATGCCCGAAACACCCGCCGCCGCCTGGGTGTGGCCCATGTTCGACTTGATGGAACCCAGCCACAACGGCTGATCCTCCGCACGGTCCCTGCCATACGTCGCCAGCAACGCCTGCGCCTCGATCGGATCACCCAGCGTGGTACCCGTGCCGTGCGCCTCCACCGCGTCCACGTCGTTCGTGGTCAGGCCCGCCGAAGCCAGCGCCTGCCGGATCACCCGGCGCTGCGACGGACCGTTCGGAGCCGTCAGACCGTTGCTCGCACCGTCCTGGTTCACCGCCGAGCCCTTGACGACCGCGAAGACGGGGTGGCCGTTGGCGCGGGCGTCGGAGAGGCGCTCCAGCAGGAGCATGCCCACGCCCTCGCCCCAGGCCGTGCCGTCGGTGGAAGCCGCGAAGGACTTGCAGCGGCCGTCCGGAGCCAGCCCCCGCTGCCGGCTGAACTCCACGAACGCCTCCGGCGTCGCCATCACCGCGACACCACCCGCCAGCGCCAGCGTGCACTCACCCGACCGCAGCGCCTGCGCCGCCAGATGCAGCGCCACCAGCGACGACGAGCAGGCGGTGTCCACGGTCACCGAGGGGCCCTCAAGGCCGAAGGTGTAGGACACCCGGCCCGACGCGACGGAACCGGTGTTCGTGTTGTCCTGGTAGTCGTGGTACATCATCCCGGCGAAGACGCCGGTGGCCGAGCCCTTCAGCGCGGCCGGATCGATGCCCGCCCGCTCGAACGCCTCCCACGACGTCTCCAGCAGAAGCCGCTGCTGCGGGTCGATGGCCAGCGCCTCGTTGGGGCTGATGCCGAAGAAGTCGGGGTCGAAGTCGCCCGCATCGTGCAGGAAGCCGCCGTGCTTGACGTAACTCGTGTTCGGACGCTCGGAGTCCGGGTCGTACAGCTCGTCGATGTTCCAACCACGGTTCGCCGGGAACTCCGACACCGCGTCCACCCCACCGGCCACCAGCCGCCACAGATCCTCCGGCGTCTCCACCCCACCCGGATAACGGCAGCTCATCCCCACGATCACAATCGGATCGCCGTCGGTCACGGCCACGGTGACGGCCGCGCCCGTGGGGTCGTCGCCGGTGCCCGTGACCTCCTGGGCCAGGTGCCGGGCGAGCACTGCGGGGCTCGGGTAGTCGAAGACGAGGGTGGCCGGCAGCCGCATGCCGACGGCCTCGCCGAGGCCGTTGCGGAACTCGACCGCGCTCAGCGAGTCGAAGCCCAGCTCGCTGAAGGCCTGTTCCGGGTCGATGGCCTCGGGTCCCGCGTGACCGAGGGTCGCCGCGGCCGTGGCCCGGACGAGGCCGAGGATCTCGGCCTCCTGCGCCTCGGGGGACATCCCGGCGAGCCGCTGGGCCAGGGCCGAGGCGGCCGCGGTACCCGTCGTACCGCTGACGACCCTGCGGGCCGGGCGGCGGACCAGGCTGCGGAAGAGTTCGGGCAGTTCACCGTCGCCCGCGCCGAGTGCCTTGACGTCCAGCCGGATGGGGACCAGGGCGGGTGAGGGGAGCGCACCCGCCGTGTCGAACAGCTCCAGGCCCTGCTCGGGTGTGAGCGCGTGCACGCCGGTGCTCTTCATCCGGTCGATGTCGGCCTGGCTCAGCTCACCGGCCATGCCTCCGCCCCACAGGCCCCAGGCCAGGGACTGGGCGGGCAGACCCTGCGCCTGCCGGTGCGTGGCCAGGGCGTCCAGGAACGTGTTGGCGGCCGCGTAGTTGCCCTGGCCCGGGTTGCCCAGCGTTCCGGCGGCCGACGAGAACAGCACGAAGGCGGTCAGGTTCTTGTCCGCCGTGAGTTCGTGCAGGTTGAGGGCCGCGTCCACCTTCGGCCGCAGCACCTTGTCCACCCGCTCCGGGGTGAGCGAGGCGATCACGCCGTCGTCCAGGACACCGGCCACGTGGACCACAGCAGACAGATCCACATCGGCGATCAGTGCGGCCAGCGCCTCACGGTCGGCCGCGTCACAAGCGGCCACCGTCACCTCGGCACCCAGCCCGGCCAGCTCCCGCCCCAACTCCGCCATACCCGGCGCCTGCTCACCCCGGCGACTGGTCAGCAGCAGCCGGCGCACACCATGCTCGGTGACCAGATGCCGGGCGAACAACCCGCCCAGCGTGCCGGTCGCACCGGTCAACAGGACCGTGCCCTCCGCGGAGAAGACCGACGCGGGCCTTGCCCGGTCGTCCTGTGTCGCCGGAGTGCGCACGAGCCGGGCGCCGTACGCGGCACCGTCCCGGACCACGACCTGGGACTCCCCCGACGCGAGCGCCAGGGACACTGCGGAGTCGCCGTCCTCGTCGGTGTCGACGAGGACGAAGCGGTCCGGGTCCTCCGACTGCGCCGAGCGCACCAGACCCCATACGGCCGCACCCGCCAGGTCCGTTACATCCTCACCCGGCAGCGCCACCGCACCACGCGTCACGAACACCAACCGCCCGGCAGCCGACCGCAGCTCGGCGAGCGCCCGATGCACCGCCGTCCGCACGGCGTCCGCATCCGCACCCGCCTCAGTGCGGAGCACCACCACATCACCCGGCGTCGATCCATCGGCTCGCACCTCCGGCAGCCGTACCCATTCCAGCTGGAACAAGGACTCGTGGAACGCCGACCGGGCCGCCGCCAACTGGTCCGCCGCCACCTCCCGGAGGACCAGGGAACCGACCGTGGCGACCGGACGGCCCTGCTCGTCGGCGACCTCCAGGGCGACGCCCTCGGCGCCCTTGCGGAAGAGCCGCACCCGGAGCCGGGAGGCGCCGGTGGCGTGCAGGGAGACGCCGGTCCACGCGAAGGGGAGGCGTGTGGCCTCGGCCCCGCCCGCCAGCAGCCCGGTCGCGTGCAGGGACGCGTCCAGCAGGGCCGGGTGCACGCCGAACCCGTCGGCAGCCGTGTCCTCGGGCAGGGTCACCTCGGCGTACACGTCCTCGCCGGACCGCCAGGCGGCCGTCAGGCCCTGGAACACCGGCCCGTACTCCAGACCGGCCTCCGCGAGGGTGTCGTACATCCCGGTCAGATCAACCGGCTCAGCGCCGCGAGGCGGCCACTGTGCCAGGTCGAATGCGGCCGCCGGCGCTCCGGGGGACAGCAGACCGGTCGCGTGGCGCGTCCAGGACTGCTCCTCGTCGTCGGGGCGCGCGTACATGTGCACCGGCCGCGTGCCGTCGTCGGCGGCGGTGCCCACCACCACCTGTACGGCGACTCCGCCGCGCTCGGGCAGCACCAGCGGCGCCTCCAGCGTCAGCTCTTCCAGCTGGGCGCAGCCGACCTCGTCGCCGGCGCGGATCGCCAGCTCCACCAGGCCGGTGCCCGGGAAGAGGACGGTGCCGCCGACCGCGTGGTCGGCCAGCCACGGCTGCGCGGACGTCGACAGGCGGCCCGTCAGCACCACACCGTCGCTGTCCGGCGACGCCAGCACGGCACCGAGCAGCGGATGCGCGGCCCGGTCCAGGCCGGCGGACGTGACGCCGCCGGTGTCCGCGCCCGCCCAGGCGTCGGCCCAGTATTCCAGCGCGTCCAGCCAGTAGCGCTGGCGCTGGAAGGCATACGTCGGCAGGTCGACGCGGCGGGCGCCGGTGCCTGCGTAGAACGCCGTCCAGTCGACGGTCCCGCCCAGCACTGCGATCCGCCCGACCGCGGAGACGAGCTCGCGGGTCTCGTCGCGGTCGCGGCGGAGGGCAGGCACGAACGCCGCGTTCTCGGCCGACTGCTGGCCCATCGCAGTGAGTACGGCGTCGGGGCCCAGCTCCAGGAAGCGGGTCACACCCTCCGAGCCCAACACCCGTACGGCATCCGCGAAGCGGACGGCCTCACGGACGTGCCGGACCCAGTACTCCGGATCCGCCAACTCGCCTCCGGTCACCGCGGCACCGGTGAGGGTGGAGACGATCGGGATGGACGGGGTGCCGTACGACAGCGATGACGCCACCGCGCGGAATTCATCGAGCATCGGCTCCATCAGCGGCGAGTGGAACGCATGCGACACCTTCAGCCGAGTCGTCTTACGACCCTCCGCCTCGAAGTGCGCCTTGATACGGAGAGCCTCCGCCTCCACGCCCGAGACGACCACCGCGGTGGGCCCGTTGACCGCGGCGATACCCACACCGTCGGCCAGCAGCGGACGTACCTCGTCCTCGGTCGCCTGGACGGCCACCATCGCGCCGCCCTCCGGCAGGGCCTGCATCAACCGGCCACGCGCAGCCACCAACCTCGCCGCATCCGCCAGCGACAACACACCCGACACATGCGCAGCCGCGAACTCACCGATCGAGTGACCCGCCAGGAAGTCGGGCCTGACACCCCACGACTCCACCAGCCGATACAACGCCACCTCAACCGCAAACAGAGCCGGCTGAGTGAACTCCGTCCGACTCAGCCGCTCAACGTCCTCACCCCAGACAACCTCCCGCAACGGAAGCCCACCAAGCTCCGCCAGGACAGCGTCGAAAGCCTCCGCGAACACCGGGAACGCCTCATACAACTCACGCCCCATCCCGACCCGCTGCGCCCCCTGCCCCGTGAACAGGAACGCCGTACGACCAGCCCCCCGCACACTCCCCTGCACCACACCAGCAGCCGACCGGCCCTCCACCAACGCGGCCAGACCCGCCAGCAGCTCATCCCGGCCCGCACCCACCACAGCGAGGCGGCGGTCCATGGCGGATCGGTCGGTGGCGAGGGAGTAGGCGACGTCTACGGGACGCAGCGCCGGGTCGCTCTCCACATACGCCCGCAGGCGTTCGGCCTGGCCCCGCAGCGCCTCGTCCGTCTTCGCCGACAGCAGCCACGGTACGGCGGGCAGGTCGGCCCCGGTCGAGGGCTGTTCGGTGTCGAGGGCGGGTGCCTGTTCGATGATGACGTGGGCGTTGGTGCCGCTGATGCCGAAGGAGGAGACACCCGCCCGGCGGGGGCGGCCCGTCTCCGGCCAGGGCTGGGACTCGGTCAGCAGACGAACGTTGCCCTCGGACCAGTCGACCTGGTGGGTGGGCTCGTCGACGTGCAAGGTCGGCGGCAGCACACCGTGACGGATCGCCTCAACCATCTTGATGATGCCCGAAACACCCGCCGCCGCCTGGGTGTGACCCATGTTCGACTTGATGGAACCCAGCCACAACGGCTGGCCCTCCGCACGATCCTTGCCATACGTCGCCAGCAACGCCTGCGCCTCGATCGGATCACCCAGCGTGGTACCCGTGCCGTGCGCCTCCACCGCGTCCACGTCGTTCGTGGTCAGGCCCGCCGAAGCCAGCGCCTGCCGGATCACCCGGCGCTGCGACGGACCGTTCGGAGCCGTCAGACCGTTGCTCGCACCGTCCTGGTTGAGGGCGGAGCCACGGACCACGGCGAGGACGGGGTGGCCGTTGGCGCGGGCGTCGGAGAGGCGCTCCAGCAGGAGCATGCCCGCGCCCTCGCCCCAGGCCGTGCCGTCGGTGGAAGCCGCGAAGGACTTGCAGCGGCCGTCCGGAGCCAGCCCCCGCTGCCGGCTGAACTCCACGAACGCCTCCGGCGTCGCCATCACCGCGACACCACCCGCCAGCGCCAGCGTGCACTCACCCGACCGCAGCGCCTGCGCCGCCAGATGCAGCGCCACCAGCGACGACGAGCAGGCGGTGTCAATCGTGACGGCGGGGCCTTCGAGGCCGAAGACGTACGAGACACGGCCGGAGGCGATGGCGCCGGTGCCGCTGTTCGCGGCGTAGTCGTGGTACATCATCCCGGCGAAGACGCCGGTGGCCGAGCCTTTCACCGCGGCCGGGTCGATGCCCGCCCGCTCGAACGCCTCCCACGACGTCTCCAGCAGAAGCCGCTGCTGCGGGTCCATGCCCAGGGCCTCGTTCGGGGAGATGCCGAAGAAGGCCGGGTCGAAGTCGGCGGCGTCGTGCAGGAAGCCGCCGTGCTTGACGTAACTCGTGTTCGGACGCTCGGAGTCCGGGTCGTACAGCTCGTCGATGTTCCAGCCACGGTTCGCCGGGAACTCCGACACCGCGTCCACCCCACCGGCCACCAGCCGCCACAGATCCTCCGGCGTCTCCACCCCACCCGGATAACGGCAGCTCATCCCCACGATCACAATCGGATCGCCGTCGAGGGGGGCGGCCTTCGCCGGTCCGGCCGCGGGCGCGTCCGCGTCCTGGCCGGAGAGCTCCTCCAGGATGTGGCGGGCCACGTCGACCGGGCTCGGGTAGTCGAAGACGAGGGTGGCGGGCAGCCGCAGGCCGGTGTCGTCGTTGAGCCCGTTGCGCAGTTCGACGGCGGCCAGGGAGTCGACGCCGAGGTCCCGGAAGGCGCGCTCGGGCTCGACCGCCCGTGCGTCGGCGAAGCCGAGGACGACGGCCGCCCGGTTGAGGACCAGGTCGAGCAGCGCCTGCTGCCGCTCCTCCTCCGGCAGCGCGGCGAGCCGGTGCTTCAGCGTGCCTGTCTCGGTCTTGGGGGTGCCCGCGCTGCGGCGGCGCCGGGTGCCGGTCGGCACGAGCGTGCGCAGCAGGGCGGGCGTGTCCTCGCCCTGGGAACGCAGCGCGGCCAGGTCGAACTTGACGGGGACGAGGGTGGCTTCGGTGCTGCGCTGGGCGGCGTCGAAGAGCGCGAGCCCCTCCTCGGGGGTGAGCGCGTGGATCCCACCCTGGGATATCCGGCCGCGCTCGGCCTCGTCGAGGGTGTCGGCCATGCCCCCGGCCCACAGGCCCCAGGCGAGGGACTGGGCGGGCAGACCCTGCGCCCTGCGGTGGGCGGCGAGGCCGTCCAGGAAGGCGTTGGCGGCGGCGTAGTTGCCCTGGCCGGGGGCGCCCAGGGTGCCGGATCCGGAGGAGAAGAGGACGAAGGCAGTCAGGTTCTTGTCCGCCGTGAGTTCGTGCAGGTTGAGGGCCGCGTCCACCTTCGGGCGCAGCACCTTGTCCACCCGCTCCGGGGTGAGGGAGGCGATGATGCCGTCGTCCAGGACACCGGCGACATGGACTACGGCGGACAGGTCGACGTCCGCGATCAGTGCGGCCAGCGCCTCACGGTCGGCCGCGTCACAGGCGGCCACCGTCACCTCGGCACCCAGCCCGGCCAGCTCCCCCCTCAACTCCACCACGCCCGGCGCCTGCTCACCCCGGCGACTGATCAGCAGCAGCCGGCGCACACCATGCTCGGTGACCAGATGCCGGGCGAACAGCCCACCCAGCGTGCCGGTCGCACCGGTCAGCAGGACCGTGCCCTGCGCGGAGAAGACCGGGTCCTGCTCGTCCGTCGCCACGGGCGTGCGGGCCAGGCGGGCACCGTAGGCGGCTCCGCCCCGTACGACGACCTGCGGTTCACCGGTCGCCAGGGCGAGGGACACGGCCGCCTCGGCGCCGTCCTCGTCGTCGGTGTCGGCGAGGACGAAACGGTCCGGGTCCTCGGCTTGCGCCGAGCGCACCAGACCCCATACGGCCGCACCCGCCAGGTCGGTGACATCCTCACCCGGCAGCGCCACCGCACCACGCGTCACGAACACCAACCGCCCGTCGGCGGACTGTAGTTCGGCCAACGCATGGTGGACGGCGGCCCGTACCGCCTCCGCGTCCGAGCCGGGAGCGCTGGTGAAGACGGCGGTGGACGGCTGCGTATCGGACGGAACCGCCGGAAGGGGGGTCCACTCGACGTGGTAGAGCGAGTCGTGGAAACCGGTCCGGGCGGCCGCCAGTTGCTCCTCCGTAATGCGCCGCAGCACCAGGGACTCGACCGTGGCAACCGGACGGCCGCCGGAGTCGGCGATGGCAAGGGCGACGCCCGAACCGGTCGGTGTCAGCCGGACCCGTACGGCGGCCGCTCCCGCCGCGTGCAGGGTGACCCCTGACCAGGCGAAGGGCAGCGCGGCCTGCCCACCGGTCACGCCGGTGAAGCTGACGGCGTGCAGGGCCGCGTCGAGGACGGCGGGGTGCAGGCCCAGCCGTTCCGCGTCCTTGTGCCCCTGCTCGGGGAGGGCGACCTCCGCGTACACCGTCTCGCCGTCGCGCCAGGCGGCCTTCAGCCCCTGGAACACCGGGCCGTACTGGAGGCCGAGGCCGGCGAGGTCCGGGTACAGACCGGCCACGTCGATGGCCTCGGCACCGGACGGCGGCCACTGGGTCAGGTCGAAGCGTCCCTGGTCCGCGCCGCGCGCCAGCACACCGGCCGCGTGCCGGGTCCAGGGGGCGTCCTGGGAGGGACGGGAGTGCACGGTCAGCGGACGGGTGCCGGAGCCGTCGGCCGCCCCCACGGCGACCTGCACCTGGACGGCACCGCGCTCGGGCAGGGCGAGCGGAGCCTCCAGGGTCAGCTCCTCAAGGACGTCGCAGCCGACCTGGTCGCCGGCGCGTACGGCCAGTTCGACGAAGCCGGTGCCGGGGAAGAGGACGGTGCCGCCGACCACGTGGTCGGCCAGCCACGGCTGCACGGACGTCGACAGGCGGCCCGTCAGCACCACCCCGTCCGTGTCGGCCAGTGTCACTGCGGCGCCGAGCAGCGGGTGATCGGCCGCGTCGAGACCGGCGGAGGCGACGTCGCCGGCGCCATTCTCAGGGGTGATCCAGTAGTGGCCGCGCTGGAAGACATAGGTCGGCAGGTCGACCCGGCCCGCGCCACGCCCGGCGAAGACGCCCGCCCAGTCCACGGCCGCACCGCGCACGTGCAGCTGTCCGGCGGCCGCGAGCACGGCGGCGACCTCCGGCCTGTCCTTGCGGAGCGCGGCCGTCAGCAGCACCGACTCCGACTCGACCGACTGCTGCGCCATCGCGGTCAGCACACCGTCGGGACCCAGCTCCAGGAAGCGGGTCACACCCTCCGACTCCAACACCCGTACCGCATCCGCGAAGCGGACGGCCTCACGCACGTGCCGGACCCAGTACTCCGGATCCGCCAACTCGCCTCCGGTCACCGCGACGCCGGTCAGCGTGGAGACGATCGGAATCGAGGGCTCGCCGTACGTCAACTCCCGTGCAACGGCACGGAACTCGTCGAGCATCGGCTCCATCAGCGGCGAGTGGAACGCATGCGACACCTTCAGCCGAGTCGTCTTACGACCCTCCGCCTCAAAGTGCGCCTTGATACGGAGAGCCTCCGCCTCGACACCCGAGACGACCACCGCGGTGGGCCCGTTGACCGCCGCGATACCGACACCCTCGGCCAGCAGCGGACGCACTTCCTCCTCGGTCGCCTGCACCGCGACCATCGCCCCGCCCTCCGGCAGGGCCTGCATCAACCGGCCACGCGCAGCCACCAACCTCGCCGCATCCGCCAACGACAACACACCCGACACATGCGCAGCCGCGAACTCACCAATGGAGTGACCCGCCAGGAAGTCAGGCCTGACACCCCACGACTCCACCAGCCGATACAACGCCACCTCAACCGCAAACAAAGCCGGCTGGGTGAACTCCGTCCGACTCAGCCGCTCCGCGTCCTCACCCCAGACCACCTCCCGCAACGGAAGCCCACCAAGCTCCGCCAGGACAGCGTCGAAAGCCTCCGCGAACACCGGGAACGCCTCATACAGCTCACGCCCCATCCCGACCCGCTGCGCCCCCTGCCCCGTGAACAGGAACGCCGTAAGACCGTCGGAGACGGTGCCGCGCAGCGCATCGGAGCGGGTCTCGCCCTGGGCGAGGGCGGTGAGGGCGGTGACGGCCGACTCTCGGTCGTCGGCCAGGACGACCGCGCGGTGTTCGAGCGCGGCACGGGTGGTCGCGAGGGAGTGGCTCAGGTCGAGGGGGCTCAGGTCGGTGCGCTCGTCGACGTATGCGCTGATCCGCTCGGCCTGGGCGCGGAGGGCGTCGGCGCTGCGGGCTGAGACGAGCCAGGGCAGCGGGGCGCCGGCCGGCCAGGCGGCCGGGGCCGGTGCGGCCTCCACGGCCCCGTCATCGACGGGCTCGGGTGCGGGCGCCTCCTCCAGGATGAGGTGCGCGTTGGTGCCGCTGACGCCGAACGCGGAGACCGCGGCCCGGCGCGGGTGCTCGCCGCGAGGCCAGGGGCGTTCCTCGGTGAGCAGCCGGACGTTGCCCGCGCTCCAGTCGACGTGGGTGGAGGGCCGGTCGATGTGCAGGGTCCGCGGCATGGACTCGTGCCGCATCGCCATGACCATCTTGATGATGCCGCCGACGCCGGCCGCGGCCTGGGCGTGCCCGATGTTCGACTTCAGGGAACCCAACCAGAGAGGACGGTCCTCGGGCCGGCCCTGCCCGTAGGTGGCCAGCACCGCCTGCGCCTCGATCGGGTCGCCCAGCGTGGTGCCCGTGCCGTGGCCCTCGACCAGGTCGAGCTGGGTGGCGGAAATCCCGGCGGCACCAAGCGCCTCGCGGATGACCCGCTGCTGGGAGGGGCCGTTGGGCGCGGTGAGGCCGTTGCTTGCGCCGTCCTGGTTGATAGCCGATCCCTTGACCACGGCGAGCACGGGGTGGCCGTGGGCGCGGGCGTCGGAGAGGCGTTCGAGTACGAGGATGCCGGCGCCCTCGGCCCAGCCGGTGCCGTCGGCGGCGTCCGCGTAGGCCTTGGCGCGGCCGTCGGCGGCGAGACCGCCCTGGCGGGCCATGCCGATGAAGGGACCTGGAGTGGACATCACCATCACGCCGCCGGCCAGCGCGAGGCTGCACTCGCGTTCGCGCAGCGCCTGGGCGGCGAGGTGCACGGCCACCAGCGAGGAGGAGCAGGCGGTGTCCACGGTCACCGAGGGTCCTTCGAGGCCCAGGGTGTAGGAGACGCGGCCGGCGATGACGGCGGCGACGGCGGCCGTGCCCATGAAGGGGCCGGCCGCCTCGGGAGCGGCGTTGAGCAGGTCGCCGTAGTCCTGGAAACCGGATCCGGCGAAGACGGCCACTTGGCCGCCGCGCACCTTGTCGGCGGGGATGCCGGCCCGCTCAAGTGCCTCCCAGGACAGTTCCAGCATCAGCCGCTGCTGCGGGTCCATGGCCACGGCCTCGCGCGGCGAGATCCCGAAGAAGGCGGGGTCGAACTCCGCCGCTCCGTCCATGAATCCGCCGCGACGCGCGAACTCGACGTCGTCGACGGAGTCGAGGTTCCAGCCGCGGTCGGCCGGGAAGGGGCCGACGGCGTCGACGCCGTCGGCCACCAGCCGCCACAGCTCCTCGGGGGAGGTGACCCCGCCCGGGTAACGGCAGCTCATGGCCACGATTGCGATCGGGTCCTGCTCCCTGGCCTCGTACTCCTGGAGCCTGCGGCGGGTCTGGGCCAGGTCGGCCGTGACCCGCTTGAGGTACCCGAGGAGCTTCTGATCGTCAGCCATCTGCCCGCCTCGCAACATCCTTTGGGATACGCATGGTTTCGCTGGTTCGAATGGTTCGGGTGATTCGGGTGATTCGAGTAGTACGGGTGGTCACGTTCGGCCGGTGCCGGTGCCGGGGAGCTCAGGCAAGGCCGAGCTCCTTGTCGATGAAGGACAGGACGTCGTCGACGCTCGCGTCGTCGGCGAGCTGCTCGTCCTGCGACGGGTCCGTGCCCGTCCCGGCGAGCCGGGCCGTAAGGGTCTGCAACCGGCCGGGGATGCGGTGCCGCTCGACGTCCTCGGGCGGCAGGGCCGCCAAGGCTTCCTCAAGCCGGTCGAGCTCCGCCAGGACGGCCATGATCCCGCCGCCGTCCGTCTCCGGGCACAGCTCGTCGCGCAGGTGGGCGGCGAGCGCGGCCGGGGTCGCGTGGTCGAAGACCAGCGTGGCCGACAACTGGAGTCCGGTCGCGGCGGACAACGCCAGCTTGAGGTCGGTGGCGGCCACCGAGTCGAAGCCGAGGTCGGTGAAGGGCCGCGCCGGGTCGAGGGCCGCGGGATCGTCGTAGCCGAGCAGCGCGGCCACGTGGGTACGGACGAGATCGAGGACCGCCCGGCCCTGCTGGGCCTGGGGCAGCTCCTTCAGCCGCGCGGCGAGGCCCGGCCCCTCCTGGTCCGCGCCGCCCTGCGCCGCGCCCTGGTCGAGTGCGGCCCGGGTCTCGGGCACCGCGTCGATCAACGGGCGGGGGCGGGCCATGGTGTAGACGGGGGCGAAACGCGCCCAGTCGATGTCGGCGACGACGAGATGCGTCAGGTCGCGATCGAGGATGCGGCCCAGCGCGGCGGCGGCGAGACCGGGGTCCATCGGTGGGGTGCCGATCCGGCTGAGGGCGGCGCCGAGTTCGGCGTCGACCATGCCGCCGTCCCACGAGCCCCAGGCGACGGAGGTCGCTGTGGCACCGCGGGCCCGGCGGGCGCGGGCGAGCGCGTCGAGGTAGGCGTTGGCGCTGCCGTAGGCGGCCTGTCCCGTGCTGCCCCAGACCGCCGATCCGGAGGAGAACAGTACGAAGGCGTCCAGCGGACGGTCGCCGAGCAGTTCGTCGAGGTGCCGGGCGCCGCCCGCCTTGGCGTCGGCGACGGCGGCGAACTCCTCCAGGGTCAGGTCGGACAGCGGGGCGATGCGCTGCATGACGCCGGCCGCGTGCACGACCGCGGTCAGCGGCTGGTCCTCGGGGATCGACGCGAGCAGGCGGCGCACCGCCTCGCGGTCGGCGACGTCGCACGCCTCGACCGTGACCCGGGTGCCGCGTGCGGCCAGTTCGTCGACCAGGTCCGCGACGCCTTCGGCGTCCGGCCCACGGCGGCTGGTCAGCAGCAGGTGTTCGGCGCCCCGGTCGGCGAACAGCCGGGCGACGTGGGCGCCGAGTCCTCCGGTGCCGCCGGTGATCAGAGTCGTGCCGCGGGGCGTCCAGTCACGGGTGGCGGGCCGGTCGGCGAGCGGCGTGCGGACCATGCGGCGGCCGAGCACCCGGTCGCCGCGCAGGGCGAGCTGGTCCTCGTCGCCGGGCGCGGCGAGCACCTGGCACAGATGGCGCACGGTCTCGGCGTCGACCGTGGCGGGCAGGTCGACCAGACCGCCCCAGCGCCCGGGCAGGTCGAGCCCGAGCGCGGAGCCCAGGCCCCACACGGCCGCCTGCGCGGGGTCGGCCGTCCCGTCGTCGGGGCCGGCGGCGACTGCCTGGGCGGTGACACACCACAGCGGGGCACCGAGTCCGGCGTCTTCAAGGGCCTGCACGAGGGTGACTGTGGCGGCGGTGCCGCGTGACAACGAGTCGTGGTGGGGGTGGGGGCGGTCGTCGAGGGCGAGCAGCGAGAGCGTTCCGGCCAGGTTCGTGTAGGCGCGCAGCTGTCCCGCGAGCGCCTCCCGGTCCTGGTCGCCGACTTCGAGCCGTACGGTCCACACGCCCTGTGCGGCAAGCCCCTCCGTGACGGCACGCACACGCGGGTCGTCGGTACGTCCTTCGGGTACGGCGAGCAGCCAGGTCCCGTCCGGTGTGGTGCGCTCGGCGGACGGCAGCGTGACGGGCTGCCAGTCGACGCGGTAGCACCAGGAGTCCGTGCGGGCCTCGTCGCGCTGCCGACGGCGCCAGTCCTTCAGCGCCGGCAGCACCTCGTCCAGCACGGGCGCCGGTACGCCGATCCGGTCGGCCAGGGAGCCGGCGTCCGCCCGCTCCAGCACGTTCCACACGGCGGTGTCCACGGCGTCCGCGGTGACGGGCGCGGCGGTGACGGCGGCCTCCGGGTCACGCCAGAACCAGCGGCGCTGGAAGGCGTACGTCGGCAGGTCGACCAGCCCGGCTCCGCGCCCGGCGAAGAAGGCCCGCCAGTCGACGGCGACACCCCTGCAGTGGGCCAGCGCGACGCCGGTGACCAGCTCGGTCTCCTCCTCGCGGTCGCGGCGCAGCAACGGCACGAAGGCCGCGTTCTCGGCGGTCTGCTGTCCCATCGCCGTCAGGACCGCGTCCGGACCGAGTTCGAGGTACGTGGTGACACCCTTGTCCGCCAGGACACCGACGGCATCCGCGAAGCGGACGGCCTCACGGACATGCCGGACCCAGTACTCCGGATCCGCCAACTCGCCTTCGGTCACCGCGACGCCGGTCAGCGTGGAGACGATCGGGATGGACGGGGTGCCGTACGACAGTTCCCGTGCAGCGGCACGGAACTCGTCGAGCATCGGCTCCATCAGCGGCGAGTGGAACGCATGCGACACCTTCAGCCGAGTCGTCTTACGACCCTCGGCCTCAAAGTGCGCCTTGATCCGCAGAGCCTCCACCTCGACACCCGAGACGACCACAGCGGTGGGCCCGTTGACCGCCGCGATACCCACACCCTCGGCCAGCAGCGGACGTACCTCTTCCTCGGTCGCCTGCACCGCGACCATCGCCCCGCCCTCCGGCAGAGCCTGCATCAACCGGCCACGCGCAGCCACCAACCTCGCCGCATCCGCCAACGACAACACACCCGACACATGCGCAGCCGCGAACTCACCGATCGAGTGACCGGCCAGGAAATCGGGCCTGACACCCCACGACTCCACCAGCCGATACAACGCCACCTCAACCGCGAACAAAGCCGGCTGAGTGAACTCCGTCCGACTCAGCCGCTCAACGTCCTCACCCCAGACAACCTCCCGCAACGGAAGCCCACCAAGCTCCGCCAGGACAGCGTCGAAAGCCTCCGCGAACACCGGGAACGCCTCATACAACTCACGCCCCATCCCGACCCGCTGCGCCCCCTGCCCCGTGAACAGGAACGCCGTAAGACCGTCGGAGACGGTGCCGCTCTGGACGACTCCGGGCGACGGGCGGCCCTCGGCCAGGGCGGTGAGCCTGCGGAGCAGTTCGACGCGGCTGGTGGCGATGACGGCCGCCCTGTCCTGGAGGGCCGTGCGGGACGTGGCCAGGGAGTGGCCGAGGTCGAGGAGGGTGGGCTCGTCGTCGGCACCGACGCGGGCGAGCAGGCGCAGTGCCTGGTCGCGCAGGGCGTCCGTGCCCTTGCCGGAGAGGAGGACCGGGACGACGTCGGCGGCACCGACGGTCGCCTCACCCTGCTCGGAATCCTCGGCGGGCGGTGCCTCCTCGATGATCACGTGGCCGTTGGTGCCGCTGAAGCCGAAGGAGGAAATGCCGGCCCGACGCGGACGGCCCGGTGTGACGGACCACTCCCGGGCCTCGGTCAGCAGTCTCACCGCTCCGTCGGACCACTCGACCTTGGAGGTGGGCTCGTCGACGTGCAGCGTCCTGGGCAGCACACCGTGCCGCATCGCCTCGACGACCTTGATGATGCCGCCGACGCCGGCCGCGGCCTGGGCGTGCCCGATGTTCGACTTCAGGGATCCCAGCCAGAGGGGACGGTCCTCGGGGCGGTCCTGGCCGTAGGTGGCCAGCAGGGCCTGCGCCTCGATCGGGTCGCCGAGCACCGTGCCCGTGCCGTGCGCCTCCACGGCGTCGACCTGGTCGGCGGTCAACTGTGCCGAGGCCAGGGCCTGTTGGATGACCCTGCGCTGGGAAGGGCCGTTGGGAGCGGAGATGCCGTTGCTGGCGCCGTCCTGATTGACGGCGGAGCCGCGGACGACCGCGAGCACGGGGTGACCGTTGGCGCGGGCGTCGGAGAGGCGCTCGACGAGCAGCATGCCCACGCCCTCGCCCCAGCCAGTGCCGTCGGCGGCGGTGGCGAACGACTTGCAGCGGCCGTCGGGGGACAGACCGCGATCCTGGCTGAAGCCGACGAAGGAGTGCGGGTGGGCCATGACGGTGGCGCCGCCCGCGAAGGCCAGGGTGCAGTCGCCCGAACGCAGCGCCTGGACCGCCAGGTGCAGGGCGACCAGCGAGGACGAGCAGGCCGTGTCGACCGTGACCGCAGGGCCCTCGAGGCCGAGGGTGTAGGCGATGCGGCCGGAGGCGACGCTGGCCAGGCTGCCGGTGCCGCCACCGACGAGGTAGTCGTGGTAGACCACACCGACGAAGACGCCCGTCTTGGTCTCCTTGAGCGTGACCGGGTCGATGCCGGCCCGCTCCAGGGCCTCCCAGGCTGTCTCCAGCAGCAGTCGCTGCTGCGGGTCGGTCTCCTTGGCCTCCTTGGGGCTCATCTTGAAGAAGTCGGCGTCGAAGTAGCCGGCGTCGTGCAGGAACCCGCCCTGGCGGCTGTACGTCTTGCCGGGCTTGGCGGGCTCGGGGTCGTAGAGCGCCTCCGTGTCCCAGCCCCGGTTGTCCGGGAAGTAGGAGATGGCGTCGCGGCCGGAGTCCACGAGCTCCCACAGCTCCTCGGGTGAGGTGACGTCACCCGGGAACCGGCAGCTCATGGCCACGATGGCGATCGGCTCGTGGTCCTTGGCCTCGGTCTCGCGCAGTCGGCGCCTGGTCTGCTGGAGATCGGCCGTGGCGCGCCTGAGGTAGTCACGAAGTTTGTCGTCAGTCCCCATCGCTCATGAACCAATCTCGAGGTTGTCCAGTGCCTGGAAGAGCTCGTCGTCGCTGGCCGTGGTGAAGTCGTCGTCCGGCTGCTCTTCGGCCGCCCTCCCCCGGGCGTCGCGCCAGGCACGCAGCAGGGCCTCGAGCCGGGCGGTGACCCGGGTGGTGTCACCGTTCAGCTCGGGGGCGGCGGACAGGACAGCTTCGACACGGTCGAGTTCCGCGAGGAGCGACTGGGCCGGTCCTGCCTCGGCCGACGAGCCCTCCTGGAGCAGTAGGACCGCCACCGCCTGGGAGTTGGGGTGGTCGAAGGCGAGGGTCGCCGGAAGGCCGTGTCCGGTGAGGCGGGTGAGCCGCTTGCGCAGTTCGCCCGCCGCCACCGAGTCGAAGCCGAGCTCGGTGAAGGCCCGGTCGGGCTCGATCGCGTCCGACGACTCGTGGCCGAGCACCGCGGCGACCTGGCCGCGGACCAGGGTCAGTACGGCCCGCTCCCGTTCGCCGTCGGGCAGGGCGAGGATTTCCCGCCAGCGCCCGGTGTCGGCGCCGTCCTGCTCGGTGGCACCGGTCGCGCCGCCGATGACGACGACCCCGTCGCCGCCGATCTCGGCGAGCCAGTAGGGGCGACGCTGGAACGCGTACGTCGGCAGCTCGACCTGGCGGGCCGGGTGCCCGGCGAAGTAGGCCTGCCAGTCGACGGCGACGCCCCGGCAGTGGGCCAGCGCGACGGCCGCCGCCAGCTCCCGCCGCTCCTCGCGGCCCCGGCGCAGCGCCGCCACGAACACGGCGTCGGCCTCGTCCCCGCCGGTCAGGCACTCGGGGCCGGTGGCGGTCAGCGCCGCGTCAGGTCCGATCTCGACGAACGTCCCGACCTGCAGCGCCTGCAGCTGGGCCATGGCGTCGGCGTAACGGACGGTCGAACCGACGTGGCGGACCCAGTACTCGGGGGTGCCGATCTCGTCGGCGCCGACGGGGAGGCCGGTGACCGTGGAGACGATCGGGATGGACGGGGTGCCGTACGACAGTTCCTGTGCCACGGCACGGAACTCGGCCAGCATCGGCTCCATCAGTGGCGAGTGGAACGCATGCGACACCTTCAGCCGGGTCGTCTTACGACCCTCGGCCTCGAAGTGCGCCTTGATCCGCAGAGCCTCCGCCTCGACACCCGAGACGACCACCGCGGTGGGCCCGTTGACCGCGGCGATACCCACACCGTCGGCCAGCAGCGGACGCACTTCCTCCTCGGTCGCCTGGACGGCCACCATCGCGCCGCCCTCCGGCAGGGCCTGCATCAACCGGCCACGCGCAGCCACCAACCTCGCCGCATCCGCCAGCGACAACACACCCGACACATGCGCAGCCGCGAACTCACCGATCGAGTGACCCGCCAGGAAATCGGGCCTGACACCCCACGACTCCACCAGCCGATACAACGCCACCTCAACCGCAAACAAAGCCGGCTGAGTGAACTCCGTCCGACTCAGCCGCTCAACGTCCTCACCCCAGACCACCTCCCGCAACGGAAGCTCACCAAGCTCCGCCAGGACAGCGTCGAAAGCCTCCGCGAACACCGGGAACGCCTCATACAGCTCACGCCCCATCCCGACCCGCTGCGCCCCCTGCCCCGTGAACAGGAAGGCGAGCTTGCGGCCGGAGGTGCGGGCCCGGTCGCTCACCGTCGTGGCGGGGAGGTCGCCCTCGGCGAGGGCCGTGAGGGCGCGCAGGGCCTGGTCGCGGTCCTCCGCGAGCACGGTGGCGCGGTGTTCGAAGGCGGTGCGTTCGACGGCGAGCCCCCGGGCGATGTCCGGCGCGGCGGCCTGCCGGTCGGTGCCGAGCCAGGCGGCGAGCCTGGCGGCCTGGGCGCGCAGGGCCTGCGGGGTGCGGCCGGACAGGAGCCAGGGCAGGACGCCGGCAGTGTCGCCATCGGTGTCGGGGGACTGCTCCGGTGCCTGGTCGGCGGACTGCTCGGGGGCCTGTTCCACGATGACGTGGGCGTTGGTGCCGCTGATGCCGAAGGAGGAGACACCCGCCCGGCGCGGACGGTCCGGCGCGGCGGGCCATTCCTGGGTCTCGGTAAGGAGCCGAAGGTTGCCCGCCGTCCAGTCCACCTTGGTGGAGGGGGCGTCCGCATGCAGCGTCCTGGGCAGGACGCCGTGGCGGATGGCCTCGATCACCTTGATCAGACCGGCGACTCCGGCCGCCGCCTGGGTGTGGCCGATGTTCGACTTGATGGAGCCGAGCCAGACCGGCCGGTCCTCGGGGCGGTCCTGGCCGTAGGTGGCCAGCAGGGCCTGCGCCTCGATCGGGTCGCCGAGCACCGTGCCCGTGCCGTGCGCCTCGACCACGTCGACATCGGCCGGGCCGAGGCCGGCGTTGGCGAGGGCCTGACGGATGACGCGCTGCTGGGCGGGGCCGTTGGGAGCGGAGATGCCGTTGCTGGCGCCGTCCTGATTGACGGCGGAGCCGCGGACGACCGCGAGCACGGGGTGACCGTTGACGCGGGCGTCGGAGAGGCGCTCGACGAGCAGCAGGCCGACGCCCTCGGAGAAGCCGGTGCCGTCGGCGTCCTCGGCGAAGGAGCGGCAGCGGCCGTCGGGGGACAGCCCCTGCTGGAGGCCGAACTCGACGAGGACCTCGGTGGTGGCCATCACGGTCACGCCGCCGGCCAGGGCGAGGGTGCACTCACCCGAGCGCAGCGCCTGGATCGCCAGGTGCAGGGCGACCAGGGAGGACGAGCAGGCCGTGTCGACGGTGACGGCGGGGCCTTCGAGCCCGTACGTGTAGGAGAGGCGGCCGGAGTTGATGGAGCCGGTGGCCCGGGAGTTGGCGTAGTCGTGGTACATCGCGCCGGTGAACACGCCGGTGCGGCTTCCCCGGAGGGTGGCGGGGTCGAGTCCGGCTCGTTCGAAGATCTCCCAGGAGGTCTCGAGGAGCAGCCGCTGCTGCGGGTCCATGCCGAGGGCCTCGTTCGGGCTGATGCCGAAGAACTCCGCGTCGAACTCGGCGGCGTCGTAGAGGAATCCGCCGGAGCGTGTGTAGGTGCGGCCGGGGGTGCCCGGCTCGGGGTGGTAGACGCCTTCGATGTCCCAGCCGCGGTCGGTGGGGAAGGCGGAGACCGTCTCGGTGCCCTCGGCGACGAGCCGCCACAGGTCCTCGGGGCTCTCGACGCCGCCAGGGAAGCGGCAGGCCATGGCGACGACGGCGATCGGCTCGTCGGCCGCGACGGCGGTGACGGCGGGCGCGGCGGCGCCGGACGCTGAGGTGCCGAGCGCCGTCTCCTTGAGGAACCGGGCCGCGGCGCGGGTGCTGGGGTGGTCGAAGACGAGGGTGGCGGGCAGGCGCAGGCCGGTCGTGGCGCTGAGCCGGTTGCGCAGTTCGACCGCGGTCAGCGAGTCGAAGCCGAGTTCCTTGAAGGCCCGGTCGGGTTCGACGGCGTCGGCGGAGTCGTGGCCGAGGACATCGGCGACATGGCTGCGGACGAGGTCGAGCAGGAGGGTGTCGCGTTCGGGCTCGGGCAGTCGCGCCAGCCGGTCGGCGAGGGAGCCGCCTGCGGCGCCGCCGGTGCGGGCCGTCTTGCGGACGGGGACGCGCACCAGGTCGCCGAGGACGCTGTGCAGGCTGCCGGCGCCGGCCTGGACGCGCAGGGCGGCCAGGTCGAGGCGGAGCAGCAGGAGGAGCGGCTCGTCGGCGGTGAGCGCCTGGTCGAACAGGGCGAGGCCCTCGGCCGTGGTCATGGCGGGGAAGCCTTGGCGGCGCAGCCGTTCGGTGTCGGCCTCGTCGAGGTTTCCGGTCATGCCGGTGGCCTCGGCCCACAGGCCCCACGCCATGGAGGTGGCCGGCAGTCCGGCCGCGCGGCGGTGGGCGGCGAGGGCGTCGAGGAAGACGTTGGCGGTGGCGTAGTTGGCCTGCCCCGCGGCGCCCAGGGTGCCCGCGGCGGAGGAGAACAGCGCGAACAGCGCCAGGTCGTGGCCGGCGGTGAGTTCGTGCAGGTGCCAGGCGGCTTCGGCCTTCGGGGCGAGGACGGTGTCCAGGCGCTCGGGGGTGAGGGCGGCGACCGTACCGTCGTCGAGGACGCCTGCCGCGTGGATCACGGCGGTGAGGGGGTGCTCGTCGGGGACGGTGCCGAGGAGTGCGGCGAGCGCCGCTCGGTCGGAGACGTCGCAGGCGGCGAGAGTGACGGTGGCGCCGGAGGCGGCGAGTTCGTCGTGCAGGGCGATGGCGCCGGGGGCGTCGGCGCCGCGGCGGCTGGTCAGCAGCAGGTGCCGTACGCCGTGCTCGGCGACCAGGTGGCGGGCGACGAGGGCGCCCAGGCCGCTGGTGCCGCCGGTGATCAGGACGGTGCCCTCGGGATCGAGCGCGGCCGGCTCGGCGGGGGCCTCGGCGTCGGCGGTGCGGGCCAGCCGGGGTGCGTACATCGTGCCCTCGCGCAGGGCGAGTTCCGGCTCGCCGGTGGCCAGGGCTGAGGCGAGGGCGCGCCGGGAGGCGTCGGTGTCGTCCAGATCGGCCAGGGTGACCAGGCCGGGGTTCTCCGCCTGCGCGGCCCGCAGCAGACCCCAGACGGGCGCGAGGGTCAGGGAGGGCGCAAAGTCGCCGGGGGCGGCGACCGCGCCGCGGGTGACGACGACCAGGTGCGCCTCGCCGAACCGGTCGTCGCCGAGCCAGGTCTGTACGAGGTCCAGGGCGCGGTGGGCGGTGGCGCGGACGTCCTCCAGAGTGCCGTCGGCTCCGGGGGCGTCGAAGCCGACGACCACGGTGGGCGGGACCGGCTGGTCGGGGTCCAGCTGGTCCAAGCCGGTGACGTGGACGAGGTCGGTGTCCTGGGCGGCACCGTCCAGGGCCACGGTGGTCCAGTTCAGGCGGTAGGGCAGTTCCCGGCGTCCGCCGGCGGCGTCCAGCTGTCCGGCGGAGACCGCGCGGGCCACGATGGACTCGACGCTGACGACGGGGCTGCCGCTGGTGTCGGCGGCCTCCAGCAGGGTGTTGCCCTGCGCGTCGGTGACGAGACGTACCCGGAGCGCGGTCGCGCCGACCGCGTGCAGCCTGACTCCGGTCCAGGCGAAGGGCAGGACGGTTTCTCCCTCGTCCTGCCCCTCGGCGCCGACGAGTTCGGTGTGCAGGGCGGCGTCCAGCAGCGCCGGGTGCAGGCCGAACGCCTGGGCGTCGGCGTGCGCCTGCTCCGGCAGGGTCACCTCGGCGAACAGCTCGTCGCCGCGTTTCCAGGCGGCCGTCAGCCCCTGGAAGACGGGGCCGTAGGCGTAACCGCGGCCGAAGAGCCGGTCGTATGCGCCGTCCAGGCCGATCGGCTCGGCGCCGGCGGGCGGCCACTGGGCGAGGTCGAAGCCGGCGTCGGAGGTCTGCGGGGTCAGGACGCCGGAGGCGTGCCGGGTCCAGGGCTGGTCCTCGCCGTCGGCGCGGGAGTGGATGCCGACGGTACGGGCCCCGGACTCGTCGGGGGCGCCGAGCAGCACCTGCAGGGCCACTCCCCCGCGCTCGGGAAGCACGAGCGGCGCGTGCAGGGTCAGTTCGTCGAGGGTGCCGCAGCCGGCCTGGTCACCGGCCCGGATCGCCAGCTCCACGAAGGCGGTGCCCGGCAGCAGTACGGTGCCGAGGGCCTCGTGGTCGGCGAGCCAGGGGTGGGTGCTCAGCGAGAGCCGGCCGGTGAACACGTGGCCGCCGGACTCGGCGGTCTCCACCGCCGCCGCCAGCAGCGGGTGTTCGACGGTGACCTGGCCGAGGTCGGGCACACCGCCGCCGACGGTGGGCACCTTGCGCCAGTAGCGCTTGCGCTGGAAGGCGTAGCCCGGCAGGTCCGTCGTACGGGCGTCGGTGCCGTCGAAGAAGGCGGCCCAGTCCACCGGGGCGCCGCGCACCCAGGCCTCGGCGAGCGAGGTGGCGAACCTGAGCAGGCCGCCCTCGTTGCGGCGCAGCGAGCCGACCACGCCGGCCGACTTCTCGGCGGCGTCGACCGACTCCTGGACGCCGCTCTTGAGGATGTGGTGCGCCGTCGGCTCCACGAACAGGGTGAAGCCGTCCCGCAGCAGGGCCCGGGTGGCCTCGTCGAAGCGGACGGTCTGGCGCAGGTTGGTGTACCAGTACTCGCCGTTCAGCCCGGCGGTGTCCAGGATGTCGCCGGTCACCGTGGAGTAGAACGGCAGCCGGACCGAGCGGGGCGCGACGGGTGCCAGGACGTCGAGGAGCTGGTCCTGGATCTCCTCGACGAAGTGCGAGTGGGAGGCGTAGTCCACGGGGATCCGGCGGACCCGGACGCCCTCCTCGGTGAGCTCGGCGAACAGCTCGTCGAGGGCGTCGGTCTCGCCGCACACGACGGCCGTGGAGGTGCCGTTGACGGCGGCCAGCTGGAGCCGGCCGTCCCAGCGGGCGAGGCGGGGGGACGTCTCGGCCGCGGGCAGCGGCACGGACATCATGCCTCCCTTGCCGGCCAGCCGGTGCTTGATGACCTGGCTGCGCAGGGCGACCACGCGGGCGCCGTCCTGCAGGGAGAGCGCCCCGGCCACGGTGGCCGCCGCGATCTCGCCCTGGGAGTGGCCGACGACCGCGGAGGGCTCGACGCCGTAGGAGCGCCACAGCGCGGCGAGCGAGACCATCACGGCCCACAGCACCGGCTGGACGACATCCACCGGTTCGAGGTTCGGTTGGCCCTCCCAGCCGCGCAGGACGCCGATGAGGTCCCAGTCGACGAACTCCGCCAGGGCTTGGCCGCAGGCGGTCATCTGGGCGGCGAACACCGGTGACTGGTCGAGCAGTTCGACGGCCATGCCGTCCCACTGCGAGCCCTGGCCGGGGAAGACGAAGACGGTCCGCGGTTCGCCGCCGGGTGCCGCGCCGGAGACGGCCGGGGCTCCGGTGCCGCTCCCGGCGAAGGAGTTCAGGGAGTCGAGCAGGGAGTCGCGGTCCGTGCCGAGCACGACCGCCCGGTGTCCGAGCCTGGCCCGGGTCGTGGCGAGCGACAGACCGATGTCGGCCGGGCGTTCACCGGGCCGGTCCGTAACGTGTTTCCACAGCTTCTCGGCCTGTGCCCGCAGCGCGTTCGCGCTCTTCCCCGAGACGATCCACGGAATCACCCCAGAGAATTCCTCAGCGCCCACCCGGGCCACCCCCTCGACTGCGTGTCGCATGCTTGCATTCCGTTGTGGCAGTGGACGGCCACGACGCTACTCATACAGGCTCCGGGGGGCCAACCCCAGACGTGGTGACCGGCACCCCTACTACTGAATCGGGGCCAGATTTCGAGAAATACCCGGGTGTCCCCCTGAACGGGACACCCGGGAAACGGAGAGTCAGTTTCCGGAAACGACGTGATCGATTTCCTGGACCTGGTCCAGTATGTCGCCGAATTCGGGGAACTGGGCTATTGCTTGAGCCGCGGTCAATTCCGGCAGGCGCGGGCCGCGCAGAATGGCCAGCAGGTTTGCGGGGGAGAAGATCGCCAACGGGGAGCCGGACAGGGCTGCGGCGTTGAACACCGCCTCGGCGATCCGGCCGTTCTCCGCCGCGACCTTGGTGATCCGCTCGTTGAGGCGCTGCTGGGACAGGCTCGGGCGGCGCTTGGCGTTGGACTGCACGTCCGGGAAGAAGTGGTCCTGCGTGGTGGCGGCCATCCAGGGCGCCACGGCGATCCGGGCGAGGGCCTTCTGGGCCTTGCGGGCGAGCCCGGGGCGCAGGCCGCGGTGGCGGCGCAGCGTCTCGCGCAGGGCGACGGCCTGGCGGGCGGCCTGCGACATGCCGGTGCCGTAGTTCGGGTTGGGCGCCATCAGCGAGTCGCCGGTGGCGACGAAGCCCTCGGGCACGGGCAGCTTCTCGTAGTAGCGGCGCCGGTTGGCCATGCCGCGGTAGGGGCGTATCTCGGACACCGGCCGGGCCTTCTCGATCAGTTCGGCGATGACCGGGTGCCGGGTGCCGCGCGCGAACTCGACGAAGCCGTCCTCGTCGGTGGGCGGGACGGCGCCCCGGGTGCCGAAGAGGGTGACGATCCAGCGGCGGCCCTCGTTGGGCAGCAACGCCGCGCCACGGCCGGGCTTGCCGGTGCCGGCCTGGGCCTGGATGAGCACCCCGGGGAAGTCGTCGCGCAGTCCGGGCGGTGCCTCGAACACGCGGCTGGCGTAGGCGAATCCGCCGTCCACGACCTCCTCGTACACCGCCGGCACGCCGAGGGCGGCGAGCCAGTCGGGGGCCTTGGAACGGCGTCCGGTGGCGTCGACGACGAGGTCGGCGGTGAGGGTCCGCTCGCCCTCGCCCTCCGGCTGGATCCGTACCCCGGTGATCCGCTCGGCGTCGCCGGTCAGGCCGGTCACCTTGGTGCCCTGCAGTACCGTGATCCGCTCGTCCGCGAGGGCCCTGCCACGCACCACGTGGTCGGTCAGGTCGCGGCTGCACAGCACCACGTACGCGGAGCTGGGCTGGCGGCGGAACCAGCCCTCGCCGGACCGGGTCAGGTTGCCCGAGGGCAGTGCGCGCCGCTTGGCGCCGGCCGCGTGCAGCTCCTCGGTGATACCCGGCAGCAGTGACTCCAGCGCCTCGACGCCGCCGCGCATGAACATGTGGTTGTGGTGTCCCTGCGGCAGCCCGCGGCGAGGGGCCGGGGTGTCCGGGTAACGGTCGCTCTCGACGATGGTGACGGCATCGGCGAATCGGCTCAGCGCGACCGCGGCGAGCACCCCCGCCATTCCGCCACCGAGCACTACTGCCCTGGTCATTGCGCGCTTCCTTCCTGCACTGCCGGTGGTCCTCGGTGCTGTCTGTGCTGGCTGTGCTGTCGGTCCTGGCTGTGCTGTCAGTTCTCGATCCCGCACGTGGCGAGGTAGGTCTTCATGCGCCGCTCGGTCAGGGCCGGGTCCGGGAACAGGCCGAGGGAGTCCGCGATGCGGTAGGCGGTGGCCAGGTGCGGCACGGAGCGCGCCGACTGCTCGCCCCACACCATCCGGAAGTGGTTCGCGTGGCCGGCCAGCCAGCCGAGGAAGACCAGACCCGTCTTGAAGAAGAGCGTGCTGCGCAGCGGGCCGACGAAGACGTGCCGGTTCAGCTCCAGCGTCTCGTCGAGCAGCGCGCGGGCGGTGGCCGCGTCTCCGTCGTCCAGGGCCCGCAGCGCCTGCGCGGCCAGCGGCGCGACCGGGTCGAACACCGGGGACAGCGCGTCGCTGAAGCCCTGCTCGTCGCCGAGGATCAGCCCGGGGTAGGAGTCGGTGTCGCTGGTGTAGAAGCGCACGCCCTCGGGGAGCCTGCGGCGCAGCTCGATCTGGCGCTCCACGGTCACCGGGGCGAGCTTGACGCCGTCGACCTTGTCCCGGTGCAGCTTGACGAGGTCGATGAGGGCGTCGTAGGCGGCGTCCAGGTCCTGGTGGCCGAAGTAGCCGGCGTGCATCGGGATCCACTCGGGGAGGATCCAGTGGATGACAGCCGGCTTGGAGGCCTGTCGCAGGAGGTTGCCGTACACCTCGGCGTAGTCGTCCGGGCCCTGCGCGACCGCGGCCAGCTGCGGGCTGCACATGATGATGGCCTGCGCGCCGGCCTCCTCCACGACCTCCAGCTGCTGCTCGAAGGCCGCGGCGACCTCCTTGAGGGAGTGCGGGGCGAACGGGTCGAGCTGGTCGGTGGTGATGGCGGCGGCCAGCCGTCCGCCGACCGCGCGGGCCTCCGCACCGGAGCGGCGGATCAGCTCCGCGGCGCCCGGCCAGTCCAGGCCCATGCCGCGGTGGGAGGTGTCGAGGGCCTCGGCCACGGTGTAGCCGTAGGACCACAGGTGGCGCCGGAAGGCCAGGGTGGCGTCCCAGTCCAGGCGCTGCTCGGGCGGCGGGCCGACGGGCGGGCCGAACGGCTCGTTGGGGGCCAGCGGATCGCCGACGACGTGTGCCGTCGCAAGGATGGATCGCTTACTGAACGGCGTGGCCACCGCGGCGAATTCACGCGGGGACGGGTTCGGCTGGTACGACGTGAGCGTACCGTCCGGCTCCGGAAGTTTAATCATCGCTTCAGCTCCGAGACCTCACGGGAATCCACTGGCGATTCATTAAATCCAGCCGTGTCTCGGCCACTCCATACGGCCGACCCCCTAAGTCCCTGATATCTCCCCCTAGATTCACGCTGAGTGGTGTGGCCGAAGATGCTTAGGGGGGTCCGAGCACTGGATACGGCGGCCGGTGATGTGACTTCATTTAATTGCGGTCGGCCGACTTGCGGTTCGCCGCGTACTCACTGGCCGTCAGACGTGGAAGGTAACTATGTGGAAGTTTGAACACAGTGTGGAGGCCAAAGCCACTCCGGCGGCGGTGTGGGCCCGCTACATCGACCTGCCGTCCTGGCGGGAGTGGTACAACGACGTCAGCACGATCCGCGTCGAGGGACCGATCGTCTCCGGTGCCAAGGGTGTGATCGAGCAGGACCCGGAGCAGGGTCACCACCCTCAGCCGGTGCCGTTCACCCTCGTCGACGTCGTCGAGAACGAGGGCTTCACGCTGGAGTGCATGGCGCCCACCTCCGAGTCGGGCGTGAAGGACGAGACGTTCCTGCGCACCACCCTGCGCGCCGTGGACAACGGCAAGGGCGGCGTGACAATCACGCACTCCGCCATCCTCGACGGTCCGCAGAGCGCCGAGGTCGGCGAGGCGATCGGCAAGTTCCTCAGCACGAACCTCGTCCTGGGCCTGGAGCGCCTGGGCAAGGTCGTCGAGGGCGCCTGACCCTCCTCCCCCTCCCCTGATCTCCGGCCGCCCGCCTCCCCCTGCGGGCGGCCGGCGTCGTTTTGCGCACCGCGGTGGACTCGCATCGCATCCCCCGGCTTCCGCGCCCGGACCGAGCCGCACACTGCCGGCCCGCACCCTCCTGACGTGAGTGGTGCGGGCCGGCAGTGTGCGGCGGAACCCGGGTTCAGGGGCCGGTGACGGTGATGGCGGACACCGGGCAGAAGTCGGCCGCCTCCTCGGTGGCCTCGTGGAGTTCGGCGGACGGGGTCTCGGTGACCAGGACGACGCGACCGTCCTTGGAGCTCTGCTCGAAGACCTCAGGGACGGCGAGCGCGCAGGAACCGGAGCCCACGCAGCGCCCGCGGTTGACGGAGACGCGCATGTCGACCCTCCTCACCAGGTGACGGGCAGCTCGTGCAGACCATAGATGTGACCGCCGTGCATGAACGACAGTTCCTCGACCGCAACGGCCGGCCGCAGGGTGGGGATCCGGGCCAGCAGCGTGTTGAAGACGATCTCCAGCTGGACCCGGGCGAGGTTCGCGCCGAGGCACTGGTGGGCGCCGTAGCTGAAGGCCAGGTGGTTCTTGGAGTCGCGGTGGATGTCGAGGGTGCCCGGGTTCTCGAACACCGACTCGTCCCAGTTGGCCGCGCCGTTGCTCGCGATGACGCCCTCGCCCGCGCGGATGGTGATGCCACCCACCTCGATGTCCGCCGTCGCCACACGGACGGTCGCGGAATCCGCTATGGACAGGAAGCGCAGCAGCTCGTCGACGGCCTTGCGGGTCAGCGACGGGTCGGCGCGCAGTTCGTCGGCCACCTGCGGGTTCTGCATCAGCACCAGCGTGCCCAGGCCGATCATGTTGGCCGTCGTGTCGAAGCCCGCCACGACCAGGAGCCGTGCGATGGAGACCAGGTCGGCCAGTTCGAGGTTGGCCTCCTCGCGGTTCTTGGCGACGAGCCGGCTGAGCAGGTCGTCCCCGGGCTCCTGCTCCTTCTTCTCGATCAGCCGGCCCAGGAACCCGTCCATCTCGGTGTAGAGGACGGTGATCTCCTCCTGGGTGGAGTTCCGGTTCATGGTGACCTCGGAGTACCGCCGGAAGTAGTCGATGTCCTCCGGGTCGGCGCCGAGCATCTCGCAGAACAGCAGCGAGGGGACCGGCGCGGCCAGCTCCTTGACCAGGTCCACGGTGCCGCCCTGGGCGAGCATGGCGTCGATCCGCTCGTCGACGATCTGCTGGATGCGGGGCTTGAGGGACTGGATGCGGCGCGCGGTGAACTCGGGGATCACCAGGCGGCGCTGGGTCGTGTGCTCCGGGGCGTCGAGCGCGGAGAACGGAAACTTGATGAACTGCAGGACCTCCTCCGGCACCGGGAACTGCAGCGGGTAGCCGGGCAGCTTGGCGTTGGAGCTCATCGCCGGGTCGCCCAGGACCTTCTTGACGTCCTCGTACCGGGTGAGCAGCCAGGCCTCCTTGCCCGACAGCCGCAGCCGGATCTTGGTCGCCGGGCTCTCCGGGCGCAGCTCGGCGTACTCGTCGGGCGTGCTGAGGGGGCACTTGCGGATGAACGGGAAGGGAAGCGCGGCGCTGTCGTCGCCGGCGGAAGGGGTGGCGTGGGCCGGGCACTGACTGGTCTCGGCCTGGGCGACGTCGGACATGACGTTCGGTGTCCTCTCGGGCAGGGTTGGGAGCGAAAGCACTGCGTGCTGGTGGGCGCCGCGCGTCGGGGCCGGGCGCTGTGGCCGGTACCGCGTCGGGGGTCGGGGGCGGGGCGGGACCTCAGGGATCCGTACGGCCACGTTTCCGGTCGGTCACGTCGCGTACGGCCCGGGCCCGGACGACCGGAGCCCGTACGGCCGAGTCCCGGCAGGTTCCCGGCAGTCGGGAGGGATCGAGGACGGCGGCGGAGAGGGTACGGGCGGGCAGGACACGAACCCGTGGGCCGGCGTGCCCACGGCCGTCCGCGGCAGGCTCGGGGCCCTGCCGTCGGCAGCTGCGTGCACGCCCGTCACCGGCCTCGTGCCCGCGGTCAGTCGAGGGTGGCCAGGGCGGCCGGGCTGAAGGAGTTCAGCTCGTCGACGCGGCCGTCACGGATCTTGGCGACCCACTCCGCGTCGCCGAGCAGAGCCCGGCCCACCGCGACGAGGTCGAACTCCTCGCGCTCAAGCCGGTCAAGGACGCCGCTGATGCCCTCGGTGCCCGCGCCGGTGCCCTCGGCGAACATCGTGACGAAGTCGCCGTCGAGGCCCACCGAGCCGACGGTGATGACCGGCTTGCCGGTCAGCTTCTTGGTCCAGCCCGCCAGGTTCAGGTCCGAGCCCTCGAACTCGGGGTTCCAGAAGCGCCGGGTCGAGCAGTGGAAGGCGGTGAGGCCGGCCTCCGCGAGGGGCGTGAGGAACTCCTCCAGCTCCTGCGGGGTCTCGACCAGCCGGGCCGTGAAGTCGGCGGTCTTCCACTGCGAGAAGCGCAGCACCACCGGGTAGTCGGGGCTCACCCGGGAACGTACGGCGTCGATGATCTCCACCGCGAACCGGGTACGGGCGACCACGTTGCCGCCGTAGCCGTCGGTGCGCTGGTTGGTGCCCGCCCAGAAGAACTGGTCGATCAGGTAGCCGTGTCCGGCGTGCAGTTCGACGCCGTCGAAGCCGAGCCGCTCGGCGTCGGCGGCGGCCTGCGCGAACGCCTCGACGACGGCGTCGATCTGCTCCTGGGTCATCGGCTCGGTGACCTGCTGGCCGGGCATGACCAGACCGGAGGGGCCCACCAGCTCGGTACCCGGGCCGAGCGCCTCCCCGGCGAGCGGGTCGAGGCCGACGTGCCACAGCTGGGCGAATATCTTGCCTTCGGCGGCGTGCACCTGGCGCACCGCCTCGCCCCAGCCGGCCAGCGCCTGCTCGCCGTAGATGTGGGGCACGGCCGGGTTGTAGGTGGAGCCCGGGTGGTTCACCACGGTGCCCTCGGTGACGATCAGGCCCACGCCGTGCTGCGCGCGCCGCGCGTAGTACGCCGCGACGTCCGGTCCCGGAACGCCGCCCGGAGACATGTTGCGGGTCATCGGCGCCATGACGAAACGGTTCCTGAGCGGTACGCCGCCCAGCGTGACCGGTGAGAACAGGGGGCCGACCGGGCGGGTCGAGGTGGGCGCTGTGGACGCGATGGACATGATGGAGGACATTCCCTTCAGCTGGATTGGCCGGCCGTGGAATGGGTCGGTGTCCTGGTCCGCACCGATTCGGCCACGTACCGATTGAAACCAAGTGGGGGCCGGTCGAGCCACGCGTTCGACCCCCTAAACAGCGCCGCCGCCCCCCTAAAGAAGAGGGGGGCGGCGGCGCGGTCCGGGCCCCGGTCCGCTCAGAGCGGCGCGCCGGTCCGGGAGCTCCGCGGGTTGCCCGCCGCCACCGGGACGGTACGCGACCGCCGGCCCAGGTCGCGGAAGAGCTTGCCGGGGAACCAGGTGGCCCGGCCCACGTCGAGGACCAGCGCGGGCACCAGGACCGTACGGACCAGGAAGGTGTCCACGAGGATGCCGAGGGCGACCACGATGCCCATCTGGATCATGTTGGTGACCGGCATCGCCGCGAACACCGCGAAGGTGGCGGCGAGGACGACACCCGCGGAGGAGATGACGCCGCCGGTGCCGGCCAGCGCGCGCACCACGCCGTGGTCGTGGCCGTGCAGCACCGTCTCCTCGCGGACGCGGGTCATCAGGAAGATGTTGTAGTCGATGCCCAGGGCGGCCAGGAACACGAAGGCCACCAGCGGGATCGTCCAGTCGACACCGCTGTGTCCGAGGACCCGCTCGAAGACGATGTTGCTCGCGCCGAGGGCCGCGAGGTAGGAGACCACCACGGTCAGCAGGAGCAGCAGCGGCGCCACGAGGGACCGCAGCAGGAGGACGAGGACGACCAGGATGACGCCGAGCACGAGCGGGATGACGGTCCGCAGATCGCGGTCGGCCGCCCGCTCGGTGTCGGACCGTTCGGCCGCCGTGCCGCCGACGACCGCCTGGGCTCCGGCGACCGCGTGGACGGAGTCGCGCAGCCTGTCGACGGTGCGGGCGGCGCCGTCGCTGTCGGGCGCGTCCTTGAGGACGGCCTCGATCGAGACGAGCGAGCCGTCGGGGGAACGGGTGGGAGTGAGCACCGAGGCCACCCCGTCGGTCTTGCGGACCGCCGCGGCCACCGCGTCGGCGCGGCCGGCCCGGGCGACGATGACGGCCGGTCCGGAGGCGCCCGCCGGGTAGTGCTGGGCGATCTTCTCCTGTGCGACCACGGACTCCGGCTTGTCCTGGAAGACGTCGGCCTGCCCGATGCCCACGTTGATGCCGAGGACGGTCGCCGCCGCGGCGGCGATCACGCCGAGGGAGAGCACCCAGGCGGGCCGCGGCCGCCGGGCCACGGCCGCCCCGACCCTGCCCCAGACGCTGCGCCGGGAACGGGGCGGGGTGCCGTACTTGGGCCGGAACGGCAGGAAGACCCAGCGGCCGGCGATCACGAGGAGCGCGGGCAGCACGGTCACCATCGCCACGAAGGACCACAGGACGCCGACCGCGCCGACCAGGCCCAGGCTGCGCGAGGAGTTGATGTCCGCGTAGGCGAGGCAGAGCAGCCCGGCCACCACGGTGGCGCCGGACGCGACGATGGCCGGTCCGGCCTTGCGCAGGGCCACGGCCATGGCGACGTGCCGGTCCTCGTACTGATGCAGTTCCTCGCGGTAACGGGCGATCAGGAGCAGGGCGTAGTCGGTGCCGACGCCGAAGGCGAGGACCATCAGGATGCTGGCGCTGCCCGGGTCGACGGGCAGGTCGGCGTGTTTGGCGAGCAGATAGGTGCTGCCCTGGGTGGCGACCAGGGAGAAGCCGACCGCCACGATGGGGAACAGCCACAGGAACGGGCTGCGGTAGATGAGCAGCAGCAGGACGATCACGACGGTTCCGGTGATGGCCATCAGGTTCGAGTCGAGGTTCTCGAAGGCACCCACGTAGTCGCTCTGCTGGCCGGCCGGGCCGCCGATCTCGACGTCGAGCCCGGCGGGCGCGCCGGACCGGGCGGTGGCGCGCATCTCCTTGATCTCGTCGGCCGTGGCCGCGCCGTCCACCCGGTTCAGGGGGACGACGACCATGAGGGCCTTGCCGTCCTTCGAGGCCATGGTGGCCGGCATCTTCTCGCCCTCGGCGAGGTGTTCGCGAAAGGCGGCCCGGTCCTTGCCGGCCTTGGTCCGGTCCCGGTCCGTGATGCCGGCGGTGCGGCTGTACACCGTCACCGCGGCGATCACGTCGTGGTCGGTACGGAACTTCTCCAGTTCGTGCAGGACCTGTACCGACTCCGCGTTGCGGGGCAGTACCGCCGTGCTCCCCTCGTCCTTGACGTCGTCGAGCTTTCCGGCCAGTGGCCCGAGGGCAGTGGCCACGATGAGCCAGCCGATCACCACCAGCCACTTGGCCCGTTTGCCGCACAGGGCCATGGTGAACCGCCTGTTCCCGTCGGTCATACGGGCTCTCCTGGAGGTCGCGTTCGGAAAAGCGATGTCAATGAAAAGGTCAAGGCTTTCCCATGGCCTCAGCAACCCCTATCCGCATGGGCGCCACCCCTGTCGCGGACCCCGCCTCACCCCCTCAGCACCTTCTCGATGACCGAGATGACCTCCGCGGCGCGGGAGTTGAGGTAGAAATGGCCGCCTGCGAAGACCTTCAGCTCGAAGGGACCGGTGGTGTGCCGCTGCCAGGCCCGCGCCTCCTCGTCGGTGACGTGCGGGTCGGCGTCCCCGGTCAGGGCGGTGACCGGGCAGGAGAGCGGCGGGCCGGGCGTGTAGCGGTAGGTCTCGGCCGCCCGGTAGTCGGCCCGGATCGCCGGCAGGATCATGCGCATGATCTCGTCGTCACCGAGCACCTGTGCGTCCGTGCCGCTGAGCCGCTTGATGTCGGCGATGAGGCCGTCGTCGTCCCGCAGGTGCACCCGCTCGTCCCGGGGTGTGGACGGTGCCCGCCGCCCGGAGGCGAACAGATGACGCACCGTCACCCCGGCCGCCTCCAGGCGCAGCGCCACCTCGAAGCCGAGGGAGGCGCCCATGCTGTGGCCGAACAGGGTCAGCGGTCGGTCGCCGTACGGCCGCAGCTCCTCGGCGAGCGCGTCCGCCAGGGCGGGGATGCTGTCGATGCACGGCTCGTGCCGGCGGTCCTGGCGGCCCGGGTACTGGACCGCCAGGACGTCGGCCGCGGTGGCCAGTTGCCGTGACACGGGGAAGAAGTACGACGCCGAGCCGCCGGCGTGCGGCAGGCACACCAGGCGGGGCGCGCCCTCGGGACCGGGATGGAAGCGCCGGATCCAGGCACCGGTCCCCACGGTGGTGTCCGCCGTCATGTCAGGCCCTCAGCTCCGGAACGATGACGTAGTCGCTGACGTCCGCGGTGTCCCGGTCGACCCGGCCCAGGGCGGCCTGGATCGCGGGCTCCAGCCGGTCGCGCTTGGCCTCGTCCACGGCGTCACGGTGCGGGGCGAACTCCGGCAGCACCTCGGCGGCGAACAGTTCGAGCGACTCCATGATGTGCTCGTGCTTGTTCTTGCCGATCTGCACCGAGAAGATGATCTGGTCGACGCCTGCCGCCTCGTAGCGGCGGATCATGTCGGTGATCTGCTCGGGCGTGCCGATGCCCCGGCGCAGCGCGGTGATCTGCTCCAGCATCTTCTTGACGTCCTCGGACTGCTCCTCGTCGCTGCCGGCCGTGGCGACCGGCTCACGGACCAGGCCGACGTTCGCCCGGTTCTTCTGGAACTCGTCCCAGACGCTGGTGACGCCCGGCTTGTGGTCGCCGGAGATGTAGTAGTGCATCAGCGAGTAGCTGAAGAAGTGCGCGCCTTCCAGGCCGCGGTCGAGGGCGGTCTCCTCGTCCTGGTGGCACATGAAGGGCACCACCACGGAGAAGTTGGGGTTGACGTTGAAGCCGATCGGCTTGCACTCGTCGGACTGGATGACGCCGTAGTAGGCGTCCACCCAGTCCTTGGCCTCCTCGGGGGAGACGAAGGAGAAGGACAGCGCGCCCATGCCGTTTCGGGCGGCGTCCTCGATGGTGGTACGGGCGCTGCACGCGAGCCACATCGGCGGGTGCGGGGTCTGCTTCGGCTTGGGCAGCAGGTTGCGCGGCGGCACATCGGTGAAGCGGCCCTTGTGCCCGGTGAACGGCTCCTCGGACAGCAGCCGGGTGATCACCTTGAGGGACTCGGCCCACTGCTCCTTCTTCGTCTCGCGGTCCACGCCGAAGGCGGCCAGCTCCAGCTGGGAGCTGCCGGCGCCGGAGCCGAACTCCACGCGCCCGCCGGAGATCAGGTCGAGGGTGGCGATGCGCTCGGCGACGCGGACGGGGTGGTTCACGGCCGAGGGGAGCTGGACGATGCCGTGCGCGAGGCGGATGTTGCGGGTGCGGGCGGCAGCGGCACCGAGGAACACCTCGGGGGCGCCGGAGTGCGAGTACTCCTCCAGGAAGTGGTGCTCGGTCGCCCAGGCGTAGTCCAGGCCGAGCTTGTCGGCCAGCTCGATCTGCTCCAGGGACTCGTTGAACAGCTTCTCCTCGCTGTCCTGCTGCCAGGGCCGCGGGAGCTGGTGGTGGTAGATGAGACCGAATCGCATGGTGTGTCTGCTCCTTGGGATGGGCGCGGTCGGATGGTGCCGCGGGTCTCAGGCCGCCGCGGGGCGGCGGAAGGCGGCGCGGTAGAACAGCAGGGGATCGGCCTCGTGGTCGACCGCCTCCAGGTGCAGGACCCGGCCGACCACCAGCCAGTGGTCGCCTCCGGGGTGCACCGTGTCGACGGCACAGTCGATCCAGGCCAGGGAGTCGGGCAGCGCGGGCGATCCGGTGGCCGGTGCCGGGAGCCAGTCCTGTCCGGCGAACTTGTCGGACCCGCTCACGGCGAACGAGCCGCACAGCGCCTGCTGTGCGGCGCTGAGCACGTTGACGCAGAAGGCGCCCGAAGGGGCGATCCGCGGCCAGGTGCTGGAGGTCCTGGCGACCGAGAAGGCCACCAGCGGGGGGTCGAGGGAGAGCGAGAAGAAGGACTGGCAGGTCAGGCCGGCCGGCACGGTCCGTCCGCCGTCCTCGGTGAGACCGGTGATGATGGTGACGCCGCTGCAGAACTGGGAGAGCACCCGCCGAAAGGCGTCGGAGTCGACGCGGTGCTCAAGGGTGGCTGTGCTGGCTGAGGTGGCCATGAGGCCCACGTCCTTCCTGAAGGTCCGCGTCGTCCGGGTCAGGCCGCCACGGCGGGCGCGGCGGCCTCGGCGGCCGCGGGGGGCGGCGCCTGTTCGAGGATCACGTGTGCGTTGGTGCCGCTGATACCGAAGGAGGACACACCCGCCCGGCGCGGACGGCCGGTCTCCGGCCAGGGCTGCTGCTCGGTCAGCAGCCGCACGTTCCCGGCGCTCCAGTCGACGTGCGGGGTCGGCTCGTCGACGTGCAGGGTCCGGGGCAGGACGCCCTCGCGCATGGCGAGGATCATCTTGATCAGCGAGGCCGCTCCGGCCGCGCCCTGGGTGTGCCCGAGGTTCGACTTGACCGAGCCCAGCCACAGCGGCCGGTCCTCGGGGCGGCTCCTGCCGTACGTCGCCAGCAGGGCCTGCGCCTCGATCGGGTCACCGAGCCGAGTGGCGGTGCCGTGCGCGTCGACCGCATCGACGTCCTGGTAGGAGAGCCCGGCCTGGGCGAGCGCCTGCTTGATCACCCGCTGCTGGGCGGGCCCGTTGGGGGCGGTGATACCGCTGGAGGCGCCGTCCTGGTTGAGGGCGGTGGCCCGGATGACGGCGTGGATGCGGCGCCCGTTGCGACGGGCGTCCGACAGCCGTTCCAGAAGCAGCATGCCGGTGCCCTCGCCCCAGCCGGTGCCATCGGCGGCTGCCGCGAAGGAGCGGCACCGGCCGTCCTTGGACAGACCCTTCTGCTTGGTGAAGTACTGGAACGTCTCGGGCGCGACCATCACGGTCACCCCGCCGGCCAGGGCCAGCGAGCACTCGCGCTGCCGCAGCGACCGGGCCGCCAGGTGGACGGCGACCAGGGAGGACGAGCAGGCCGTGTCGACGGTGACGGCGGGCCCCTCCAGGCCGAGGGTGAAGGCGATCCGGCCGCTGACCAGGCTGCCGCCGGTGCTGGCGCCCTCGTACTCGTGGTACATGAGCCCGGCGAACACGCCGGTGTCACTGCCGTGCAGGGACTGCGGGTCGATGCGGGCGTTCTCCAGCGTCTCCCACGCGGTCTCCAGCAGCAGCCGCTGCTGCGGGTCCATCTCCTCCGCCTCGCGCGGCGAGATGCCGAACAGGTCGGCGTCGAACTCGGCGGCGTCGTGCAGGAAGGCACCCTGGCGGGTGATGGTCTTGCCGGGGCCGCCGTCGGGGTCGTAGAGCGCCTCCACGTCCCAGCCTCGGTCGGTGGGGAACTCGGTGACGCCGTCACGGCCGTCGAGGAGCATCTGCCACAGGTCGTCGGGCGAGTCGACGCCGCCCGCGAAGCGGCAGGCCATACCGACGACCGCGAGCGGCTCGGTGGCGGCCCGCTCCAGCTCCTCCTTCTGCCGGCGCAGCCGCTCGTTGTCGATCATGGAGCTGCGCAGCGCCTCGACTATCTGGTCGACTTCCATCGTGTCCGCCTTCAGCCTTCGTTTCCATCGGACTTGGCGGCTCCGAGAGCCGCCCGGACCAGGTCCTCCACCGCCATGTCCTTGAGGTCGCCGACGCCCGGCCGGTCGCTCGGGGCCGCGCTCACGCCCGCGGGCACGGTCGGTGCGACCTGCTCGACGGTCGGCGCATCCAGCTCCTCCACCAGGAAGCGGGCCAGCGCCTCGGAGTTCGGGTAGTCGAACATCAGCGTCGCGGGCAGCCGGATACCGCTCGCCTCGGCCAGTCCGTTGCGCAGCTCG
>NZ_JBIVBS010000019.1:72620-95206 GCF_044746205.1 Streptomyces sp. NPDC086549
CGTCGATCGCATGGGGCTCGTCGTGCCGGACCAGCGCGACGTGGAAGCGCACCAGATCCAGCACGACACGCAACTGCTCCGCCTCGTCGAGCCCGGTCAGCTCGTCGACCAGGGACCTCGGCTCCTCCACCGCGGGCACGGCGGGACGGCTCGGCGCGACGGCCGGCGGATCCAGCTCCTCCAGCAGGAAGCGGGCCAGCGCCTCGGAGTTCGGGTAGTCGAACATCAGCGTCGCGGGCAGCCGGATACCGCTCGCCTCGGCCAGTCCGTTGCGCAGCTCGATCGCGGCCAGCGAGTCGAGGCCGAGCTCGGTGAACCCACGCTTGACGTCGATCGCATGGGGCTCGTCGTGCCGGACCAGCGCGACGTGGAAGCGCACCAGATCCAGCACGACACGCAACTGCTCCGCCTCGTCGAGCCCGGCCAGTTCGTCGACCAGGGACCTCGGCTCCTGAACCGCCGGAGCCTGGGCGGCGGTGCGGGCCGCACCACGCGGCGCGGCGGGTGCGGCGCCGGCGACGTCCCGCAGCAGGGCAGGCGGCTCCGCCGAGGCCCGGAGCGCTTCCCGGTCGAGTGCGAGCGGTGCGAGCAGCGCCTCGCCGACGGCCAGGGCCGCGTCCAGCAGTACCAGTCCCTCGGCCGGGTCCATCGCCGGAATACCGAGCCGCCTCTGGCGCTCGACGACGGCGTCGCTCAGGGCCGCGGCCATGCCGTCGCCGGCCCACAGGTGCCAGACCAGCGCGGTGGCCGCGAGGCCCTGGGCGCGGCGGTGCTGGGCGAGCGCGTTGAGGAACACGTTGCCCGCGGCGTAGGAGGCCTGGCCGCCGTTGTCGAAGAAGCCGGTGGTGGAGGAGAAGAGCACGAAGGCCTTCAGGTCCAGTTCCCGGGTGAGTTCGTGCAGATGCCAGGCCGCGTCGGCCTTCGGCCGCAGCACGGCGTCCACCCGGTCGGCGGTCAGCGAGGTGACGAGTCCGTCGTCGACGACGCCGGCGGCGTGGACGACGCCGGTCAGCGGGTGCTCGGCGGGTACGGCGGCGATCAGGTCCGCCACGGCCTGCCGGTCCGACACGTCGCAGGCGGTGACGGTGACGTCGGCGCCCAAGGCGGCCAGTTCGTCGCGGAGTTCGGCGGCGCCGGGCGCGTCCGGGCCCCGGCGGCTGGTCAGCACCAGGTGCCGTACGCCGTGCTCGGCCACCAGGTGCCGGGCCACCAGCGCGCCCAGACCGCCCGTGCCGCCCGTGACCAGCACCGATCCGGTGCCGTCCCACGGCAACCGAGCGGCACCGGCCGCCTCCACGGCGGCCAGCCGCTGGACGTGGGCCCTGCCCTCGCGCAGCGCCAGTTCGCTCTCGCCGGAGGCTGCCGCGGCGGCGACGGCCCGTGCGGAGGCCTCGCTGCCGTCGACGTCCAGCAGGACGAACCGGCCCGGGTTCTCCGCCTGGGCGGCGCGGATCAGCCCCCACACCGCGGCCTGGCCGACGTCCGGGTCCTCGTCGTCGGTGACCGCGACCGCCGCCCGTGTCCGCACCACGAGCGTGGCGGCGGCGAACCTCGGTTCGGTGAGCCAGAGCTGGGCCGCCGCCAGCGTGTCGAGCGCGACCGCGCGGGCCGCCTCGCCCCCAGCGCCGGTGCCGGCGGGCACCGGGAACAGGACGTGCGCCGGAACGGTCCCGTCGGTGTCGCGCACCGCGTCGAACAGGGGCAGGGTGCCGCCGTCCGGGGTGAGCTCCGGGCCCTTCGGCCAGGTGAATCGGAACACCGAGTCGGACGAGGCGGTCGGCCTCGCCAGCGCCTGCGGGGAGGCGGGCCGGGAGATCAGCTTCTCGACGGTGGCGACCGGCTGTCCGGTCGCGTCGGCGAGGTGCAGCCGGGTGACGTCGTCGCCGCCCACCCGGCGCAGGTGGACACGGAGGTCGGTGGCTCCGGCCGCGTGCAGGGTGATGCCGCTCCAGACGAACGGCAGCACGGTGCTGTCGGAGTCGTCCAGCAGGTCCACGTGGCTGGCGGCGTCGAGAAGTGCGGGGTGCAGTCCGAACCGGGCCGCCTCCGCGTGCGCCGTCGACGGCAGGGCCACCTCGGCGAACACGTCCTCACCACGCCGCCAGGCCGCCTTCAGCCCCTGGAACACCGGCCCGTAGCCATAACCACGGCCCGCCAGCGCCTCGTACGCACCCTCCACCGCAAGCGGCTCGGCATCCACCGGCGGCCACTGCACCAGATCGAACCCGGGTGCCCGGGCATCGCCCGGCGCCACGGAACCCGACGCGTGCCGCACCCAGACCCCGGAGGAACCCTCCTCCCGGGAATACACGCTCACGCCGCGTACGCCTGCCGCGTCGGGGCCGCCGACGACCACCTGCAGCGCGACCGCGCCGTGCTCGGGCACCACCAGCGGCGCCTCCATGGTCAGTTCCTCCAGCCGGCGGCAACCGACCTCGTCACCGGCCCGCACCGCCAGCTCCACGAACGCCGTACCCGGCAGCAGCACACTGCCCAGCACCACGTGGTCCGCCACCCACGAACCGGCCGCCGACAACCGCCCCGTCAGCACCACACCGCCATCGGGCAGCGACAGGACCGCGCCCAGCAGCGGGTGTCCGGCATCGACGAGACCGAGCCCGGCGGCATCCGTCGCGCCGACGGTTTCGGGCTCCTGCGGGGTGAGCCAGAAGTGCCGCTTCTCGAAGGCGTAGGGGGGCAGGTCGACCCGCCGGGCACCCGGGTACACGGCGGACCACTCGGGCTTCGCGCCCAGCGCGTGCAGGTGTGCCAGCGCGGCCGCCGCCTCGCGGGTCTCGGGCCGACCGCGCCGCAGCACGGGCACGAACACCGCGTTCTCGGCCGACTGCCGGCCCATCGCGGTGAGTACGGCGTCGGGGCCGAGCTCCAGGAAGGTGCCTACACCGGCCGACTCCAGGACGCGCACGGCGTCGGCGAAGCGGACGGCCTCACGGACGTGCCGGACCCAGTACTCCGGATCCGCCAACTCGCCTTCGGTCACCGCGACGCCGGTCAGCGTGGAGACGATCGGAATCGAGGGCTCGCCGTACGACAGTTCCCGTGCAACGGCACGGAATTCGGCCAGCATCGGCTCCATCAGCGGCGAGTGGAACGCATGCGACACCTTCAGCCGAGTCGTCTTACGACCCTCGGCCTCGAAGTGCGCCTTGATACGGAGAGCCTCCGCCTCGACGCCCGAGACGACCACCGCGGTGGGCCCGTTGACCGCGGCGATACCCACACCCTCGGCCAGCAGCGGACGTACCTCTTCCTCGGTCGCCTGGACGGCCACCATCGCGCCGCCCTCGGGAAGGGCCTGCATCAACCGGCCACGCGCAGCCACCAACCTCGCCGCATCCGCCAGCGACAACACACCCGACACATGCGCAGCAGCAAACTCACCGATCGAGTGACCGGCCAGGAAGTCGGGCCTGACACCCCACGACTCCACCAGCCGATACAACGCCACCTCAACCGCGAACAAAGCCGGCTGGGTGAACTCCGTCCGACTCAGCCGCTCCGCGTCCTCACCCCAGACGACCTCCCGCAACGGAAGCTCACCAAGCTCCGCCAGGACAGCGTCGAAAGCCTCCGCGAACACCGGGAACGCCTCATACAGCTCACGCCCCATCCCGACCCGCTGCGCCCCCTGCCCCGTGAACAGGAACGCCGTAAGACCGTCGCTGCGGTCGCGGGCGGTGGCGGCACCGGGCCAGGGGCGGCCTTCCGTCAGGGAGGTGAGGGCGCGCAGGGCCTCGTCGCGGTCCGCGGCGGTCAGGGCGACGCGGTGGTCGAGGGTCGCGCGCGAGGTCACCAGGGAGTGGGCGACGTCGAGCAGGCTCTGCTCGGGGTGCTCCTCCAGGTGGGCACGGAGCCGGTCGGCCTGGGCGGGCAGGCTCTGGGCGTTCTTGGCGGAGAGCAGCAGCGGCAGTACAGGCGGAACCGGGCCCGCCGGTGAGGCCGTTGCCGGGTCCGGAACGTTCGCCCGTTCCGGGGCCTGTTCGAGGATGATGTGGGCGTTGGTGCCGCTCAGGCCGAAGGATGAGACCGCGGCCCGGCGCGGGCCGGTGTGCTCCGGCCATGGCATGGCCTCGGTCAACAGCCGCACCGCACCGGCCGACCAGTCCACGTTGGGCGAGGGCTCGTCGACGTGGAGGGTCTTCGGCATGTACGCGTGCCGCAGGGCCATGACCGCCTTGATCACGCCGCTGACACCGGCCGCGGCCTGGGCGTGCCCGATGTTCGACTTGATGGAGCCGAGCCAGACCGGCCGGTCCTCGGGGCGGTCCTGGCCGTAGGTGGCCAACAGCGCCTGGGCCTCGATCGGGTCGCCGAGGCGGGTGCCGGTGCCATGGCCCTCGATCAGGTCGACGTCGCCGGTGCCGAGGCCGGCTGCCTTCAGTGCCTGTTCGATGACCCGCTCCTGGGAGGGGCCGTTGGGCGCGGTCAGACCGTTGCTTGCGCCGTCCTGGTTGATAGCCGATCCCTTGATCACGGCGAGCACGGGGTGGCCGTTGGCGCGGGCGTCGGAGAGGCGCTCCACCGCGAGCAGGCCGATGCCCTCGGACCAGCCGGTGCCGTCGGCGGCGGCGGCGAAGGACTTGCTGCGGGCGTCGGGGGCGAGCCCGCGCTGCTGGCTGAAGTCGATGAAGATGTCCGGGGTGGGCATCACGGTGACACCGCCGGCCAGCGCCATGTCGACCTCGCCCTGCCTCAGTGCCTGGCAGGCCATGTGCAGGGCGACCAGGGACGACGAGCAGGCGGTGTCGACCGTGACCGCTGGGCCCTCCAGGCCGAGCGTGTAGGAGACGCGCCCGGAGGCGATACTGCCCGCGCTGCCGTTGCCGAGGTAGGCGGCCAGGTCGTCGGAGACCTCCCCGGCCTGGGTGGCGTACTCGTGGTACATCGAACCGACGTACACACCGGTCCGGGTGCCGCGCAGCGTGGTCGGGTCGGTGCCCGTCCGCTCCAGAGCCTCCCAGGCGGCCTCCAGCAGCAGCCGCTGCTGCGGGTCCATCGCCAGCGCCTCGCGCGGCATGATGTCGAAGAACTCGGGGTCGAACTCGCCCGCGTCGTGCAGGAAGCCGCCCTCGACGGTGTAGGTGCGGCCCGGGGTGCCCGGCTCGGGGTCGAAGATGCCCTCCGGGTTCCAGCCGCGGTCGGTGGGGAACTCGGTGATGGCGGTGCGCTCGTCCAGGAGCAGCCGCCACAGGTCGTCCGCGGAGCGCACGCCGCCGGGGAAGCGGCAGCTGATGCCGACGATCGCGACCGGGTCGTCCCCGCTGTGGGCCTTCGGCGCGGTGCGGCCCGGAGCCGGGCGCGCGGAGCCCGCGACGGCGCCGGACTTCTCCTTGATGAGGGTGGCGACGGCGCGGCAGTTCGGGTGGTCGAAGACGAGGGTGGCGGGCAGCCGCAGCCCGGTGGCCGCGTTGAGCGCGTTGCGCAGTTCGACGGCGGCGAGGGAGTCGAAGCCCAGTTCGCGGAATGCCTTCTCCGGGCTGACGGACTCCACGCCGCTGTGTCCGAGGACGGCGGCAACCTGGGTGCGTACCAGTTCGAGGACGGTGCGGTCGCGCTCGGCGTCGCTCAGCCCGGCCAGCCGTTCGGCGAGGCCGCTCGTGCTGCCGGTCTGCGCCGTCCGGGCGGTGCGGCGGCCATTGCCGCGGACCAGGCCACGCAGCAGCGCGGGCGGTTCGTCGGTCCGGGCGCCCAGTGCCGCGCGGTCGACCCGCACCGGGATGATCTGGTGAGCGCCGGTGGCGAGCGCGGCGTCGAACAGGGCGAGGGCCTCGGCGGCGTCCAGGGCGGGCAGGCCGAGCCGGCGCATCCGCTCCAGGTCGGCGTCGGTGACGGCGCCCATGCCGGTGTCGACGTTCCACATGCCGAACGCGAGCGCGGTGGCGGCAAGGCCGGCGGACCGGCGCTGGTGGGCGAGCGCGTCGAGGAAGACGTTGGCGGCCGCGTAGTTGGCCTGCCCGGCTGCGAGGACGGTGCCGCCCGCCGAGGAGAAGAGCACGAAGGCCTTCAGGTCCAGCTCGCGGGTGAGTTCGTGCAGATGCCAGGCCGCGTCGGCCTTCGGCCGCAGCACGGTGTCGAACCGCTCGGCGGTGAGTTCGCCGACCAGCCCGCTGTCGGTCACGCCCGCCGCGTGGACGACGCCGGTCAGCGGGTGCTCGGCGGGTACGGCGGCGATCAGGTCCGTCACGGCCTGCCGGTCCGACACGTCGCAGGCGGCAACCGTGACCTCGGCGCCCAACTCGACGAGCTCTTCCCGGAGTTCGGCGGCACCGGGCGCCTCCAGGCCCCGGCGGCTCGTCAGCACCAGGTGCCGTACGCCGTGCTCGGCCACCAGGTGCCGGGCCACCAGCGCGCCCAGACCGCCGGTGCCACCTGTGACCAGCACCGATCCGGTGCCGTCCCACGGCAGCTCCGTGGGCTCACCCGGCTTCGCGGCCACCAGCCGCGGTACGGCGAAGTGTCCTCCGTGGACGGCGAGTTCCGGCTCGCCGGAGGTGGCGGCGGCGGCCAGGGCGGCGAGCGACTCGTCCCGCGCGTCCGTGTCCAGGAGCGCGAACCGCCCAGGGTTCTCGGCCTCCGCGGCCCGCACCAGACCCCACACCGGCGCCTGGGCCAGGTCGACGGTGTCGGAGAGGCGGGCGGCGACCGCGTACCGGGTGACGACGACGAGCCGGGAGCCGGAGAACCGTTCGTCCGCCAGCCACGCCCGCACCAGGTCGAGAGCGGCGGCGGACTGGGCCCGCGTGGCCGCCAGGACGTCGTGGCCCTCGACGGGCGGCAGCGGGGCGAGCACCGTGCCGGGCGCCTCTCCACCTTGCTCGACCCACGCGCCGAGCGCGGCCAGGTCGGCGAACTCCGGCACGTCCTCGCCGAGTTGCGGCAGTCCGGACAGTCGTACGACAGTTCCGGCGGCGGCCTCGGGGAGCGGCAGCTCCTTCCAGCCGACCCGGAACAGAGACTCGGTTTGCCGGTTGCCGGCCTCGGCGAGCTGTTCGGAGGCGACCGGGCGCGAGACGAGCTCCTCGACGGTGGCGACCGGCTGCCCGGTGGCGTCGGCGACCCACATCGCGGACAGCTCGTCGCCGCGCACCCGGCGGATGTGCACGCGCAGTTCGGTGGCTCCGGCCGCGTGCAGGGTGATCCCGTTCCAGGAGAACGGCAGCAAAGTGTCGCCCTCGGCGGCGCCGTCCTCACCGAGCAGGTCGGCGTGCATGGCGGCGTCGAGGAGTGCGGGGTGCAGTCCGAACCGGGCCGCCTCCGCGTGCGCCGTCGACGGCAGGGCCACCTCGGCGAACACGTCCTCACCACGCCGCCAGGCCGCCTTCAGCCCCTGGAACACCGGCCCGTAGCCATAACCACGGCCCGCCAGCGCCTCGTACGCACCCTCCACCGCAAGCGGCTCGGCATCCACCGGCGGCCACTGCACCAGATCGAACCCGGGTGCCCGGGCATCGCCCGGCGCCACGGAACCCGACGCGTGCCGCACCCAGACCCCGGAGGAACCCTCCTCCCGCGAGTACACGCTCACACCGCGCGCTCCGGCCGCGTCCGGACCGCCGACGACCATCTGGACCTGGACCGCACCGCGCTCGGGCACCACCAGCGGCGCCTCCAGCGTCAACTCCTCCAGCCGGCGGCAACCGACCTCGTCACCGGCCCGCACCGCCAGCTCCACGAACGCCGTACCCGGCAGCAGCACACTGCCCAGCACCACGTGGTCCGCCACCCACGAACCGGCCGCCGACAACCGCCCCGTCAGCACCACACCGCCATCGGGCTCGGGCGAGCTGACCAGCGCGCTGAGCACCGGGTGTTCGACCGCCGTCAGACCGGCCGAACCGACGTCGCCCGCACCGGAGCCGGTGGCGTCCAGCCAGTAGCGTCGGCGCTGGAAGGCGTAGGTCGGCAGGTCGGTGCGCGGCGACACGTTCTCGGGCGCACCGTAGTAGGCGGCCCAGTCGACGCGGACGCCGAGGGCGTGCAGCCTGCCCAGTGCGGACACTGCCTCGCGGGTCTCGTCGCGGTCGCGGCGGAGGGCGGGCACGAAGGCCGCGTTCTCGGCGGTCTGCTGTCCCATCGCCGTCAGGACCGCGTCCGGCCCGAGTTCGAGGTACGTGGTGACACCCTTGTCCGCCAGGACACCGACGGCATCCGCGAAGCGGACGGCCTCACGGACATGCCGGACCCAGTACTCCGGATCCGCCAACTCGCCTCCGGTCACCGCGACGCCGGTCAGCGTGGAGACGATCGGGATGGACGGGGTGCCGTACGACAGTTCCCGTGCCACGGCACGGAACTCGGCCAGCATCGGCTCCATCAGCGGCGAGTGGAACGCATGCGACACCTTCAGCCGAGTCGTCTTACGACCCTCCGCCTCGAAGTGCGCCTTGATCCGCAGAGCCTCCGCCTCGACACCCGAAACGACCACCGAGTTGGGGCCGTTGACCGCGGCGATACCCACACCGTCGGCCAGCAGCGGACGCACTTCCTCCTCGGTCGCCTGCACCGCGACCATCGCCCCGCCCTCCGGCAGGGCCTGCATCAACCGGCCACGCGCAGCCACCAACCTCGCCGCATCCGCCAACGACAACACACCCGACACATGCGCAGCCGCGAACTCACCAATGGAGTGACCGGCCAGGAAATCGGGCCTGACACCCCACGACTCCACCAGCCGATACAACGCCACCTCAACCGCGAACAAAGCCGGCTGAGTGAACTCCGTCCGACTCAGCCGCTCCGCGTCCTCACCCCAGACGACCTCCCGCAACGGAAGCTCACCAAGCTCCGCCAGGACAGCGTCGAAAGCCTCCGCGAACACCGGGAACGCCTCATACAGCTCACGCCCCATCCCGACCCGCTGCGCCCCCTGCCCCGTGAACAGGAAGGCGAGCTTTCCGGTGGTCGTCTCGGTGATGGACTGGCCCGCGGCGATGGATTCCAGGGTGTGGGCGAGATCCGTGCGGTCGGTGCCGGTCGCGACCGCGGTGTGGTCGAGGGCCGCGCGTGAGGTCGCGAGAGCGAGGCCGGTGGCCCCGAGGTCGTCGTCGGCCAGCGTGTCCAGGTGGGACCGCAGCCGTTCCGCCTGCGCGCGCACCGCTTGCGGGGTCTTGCCGGACAGCGGCCAGACCGTCAGGGGTGCGCCGACGCGGGCGGGCTCGGGTGCCGTCTCCTCGGTGGCCTCCTCCACGATGACGTGGGCGTTGGTGCCGCTGATGCCGAAGGAGGAGACACCCGCCCGGCGCGGACGGCCCGGCGCGGCGGGCCACTCCTGGGCCTCGGTCAGCAGCTCCACGGCGCCGTCGGACCAGTCGACCTTGGAGCTGGGCGCGTCGACGTGCAGCGTCTTGGGCAGGACGCCGTTCTGGATCGCCTCGACCATCTTGATGACGCCGGCGACGCCCGAGGCGGCCTGGGTGTGCCCGAAGTTGGACTTGATGGAGCCCAGCCGCAGCGGGGCGCCGTTCTCGGGGCGCTGCCTGCCGTAGGTGTTGAGGAGTGCCTGGGCCTCGATCGGGTCGCCGAGGGTGGTGCCCGTGCCGTGCGCCTCGACCGCGTCGATGTCGGCGGCGGTCAGGCCGGCGGCGGCCAGTGCCTGTTCGATGACCCGTTCCTGGGAGGGGCCGTTGGGCGCGGTCAGGCCGTTGCTGGCGCCGTCCTGGTTGACGGCGGTGCCCCTGACCACGGCGAGGACCCGGTGGCCGTTGCGGCGGGCGTCGGAGAGGCGCTCCAGCAGGAGCATGCCGGCGCCCTCGCCCCAGCCGGTTCCGTCGGCGGCGGCGGCGAACGACTTGCAGCGGCCGTCGGAGGCGAGGCCCCGCTGGCGGCTCATGTCGACGAACGTGTCCTGCGTCGCCATCACGGTGACACCGCCCGCCAGGGCGAGGGAGCACTCCGAGCGGCGCAGCGCCTGGATCGCCCAGTGCAGGGCGACCAGGGAGGAGGAGCAGGCCGTGTCGACGGTGACGGCGGGGCCCTCGAGCCCGAAGACGTAGGAGAGACGGCCGGAGACGACGCTGGCGAGGCTGCCGTTGCCGATGTAGCCGGCGACCTCCTCGGGGACCTCGCTCATGCGGGTCATCCAGTCGTGGTACATCACACCGGCGAAGACGCCGGTGTCGCTGCCGTGCACGGAGCGCGGGTCGATCCCGGCGCGTTCGAACGCCTCCCAGGTGATCTCCAGCAGCAGCCGCTGCTGCGGGTCCATGCCGAGGGCCTCGCGCGGGCTGATGCCGAAAAGCTCCGGGTCGAAGTCGGCGGCGTCGTGCAGGAAACCGCCCTCGTTGCTGGAGCTCCTGCCGGAGACGCCCGGCTCGGGGTCGTACAGGCTCTGGTCCCAGCCCCGGTCGGTGGGCCAGGGGGTGACGGCGTCGCGTCCCTCGGCGACCAGCCGCCACAGGTCCTCGGGGGTCTCGACGCCGCCCGGGTAGCGGCAGCTCATGGCGACGATCGCGATCGGCTCGTCGTCCCGGGCCGGGGTGGCCGCGGCGGCCGGCCGACGGGCCGGGGCGCTGCCGTCGCCGGTCAGGCGGGAGGCGAGGTGGGCGGCGAGCGCCTTCGGGTTGGGGTAGTCGAAGATCAGGGTGGCGGGCAGCCGCAGACCGGTGGCCGCCTTGAGCTGGTTGCGCAGTTCCACGGCGGCCAGGGAGTCGAAGCCGGTCTCACTGAACGCCCGGCCCGGTTCGACGGCGGTGGCGCTGTCGTGGCCGAGTACGGCGGCGACCTGGGCGCGGACCAGTTCGAGGAGGGCCTCCGCGCGCTCGGCGTCGGGCAGTCCGGCGAGGCTGTGGGCGAGGCCCTCGGCCACGGGGGCGCCCTGCTCTCCGGCCGCGGCGGCGCGGCGCACCGGGGTGCGGGCCAGACGGGACAGCAGCGGCGGGACGCCGTCGGTACGGGTCTCAAGGGCGTGCCGGTCCACGCGGACGGGTATCTGCACGGCGCGGTCGACGGTCAGGGCGGCGTCGAGCAGGGCGAGGTTCTCGTCGGGCCCGAGCGGTTCGAGGCCGAGGCGGGCGATGCGCTGCAGGGCGGCCCGGTCGAGCTGGGCGCCCATGCCGCGGTCGCCGGTCCACAGGCCCCAGGCGAGGGATGTGGCCGCCAGGCCCTGGGCTCGGCGGTGCTGGGCGAGCGCGTCGAGGAAGACGTTGGCGGCCGCGTAGTTGCCCTGTCCGGCGCCGTCCAGATAGCCGGCGGTGGACGAGTACAGGACGAAGGCCTTCAGGTCCAGGTCCCGGGTGAGTTCGTGCAGGTGCCAGGCCGCGTCGGCCTTCGGCCGCAGTACGGTGTCGAGCCGGGCCTCCGTGAGCGAGGTGACGAGTCCGTCGTCGACGACGCCGGCGGTGTGCACGACGGCGGTCAGCGGGTGCTCGGCGGGTACGGCGGCGATCAGGTCCGTCACGGCCTGCCGGTCCGACACGTCGCAGGCGGCAACCGTGACCTCGGCACCCAACTCGACGAGCTCTTCGCGGAGTTCGGCGGCACCGGGCGCCTCCAGGCCCCGGCGGCTGGTCAGCACCAGGTGCCGTACGCCGTGCTCGGCCACCAGGTGCCGGGCCACCAGCGCGCCCAGGCCGCCCGTGCCGCCCGTGACCAGCACCGATCCGGTGCCGTCCCACGGCAGCTCGGTACCCTCGCCCGGGTCCGCGGCGACCAGGCGCGGGGCGAGGAAACGGCCGTCGCGGAGGGCGAGTTCGGGCTCCTCGGAGGCGGCTGCGAAGGCGATGTCCTGCGCGGAGGCCTCGGCGGTGTCGATGTCCAGCAGGACGAACCGGCCCGGGTTCTCGGCCTGCGCCGAGCGCACCAGACCCCACACCGGAGCCTGGGCCAGGTCGACGGTGTCGGAGAGAGCGGCGGCGGCCGCGCCCCGGGTCACCACGACGAGCCGGGAGTCGGCGTCCTCGTCGGCCAGGTGCTCCTCCAGCCTGCCGAGGACCTCCCCGGTGGTGGCGCGCACCGCGGCGGGCACGTCCGCGCCGTCCGGGACGGTGACCGTGAGGACGGCGGGCTGCCGTCCTGCGGCGCCCTCAGCGTCGGTCCCGGGCGCCTGGACCTCGTACCAGTCGAGGCGCATCGGCAGTTCGGTGTGGGCACGGGCAGCGCGCAGGGCGTCCTCGGCGACCGGCCGTACCAGGAAGCCGTCCACGCGGGCCACGGGGGCGCCGCTGGTGTCGTACAGCGCCAGCGCTGCCGCGTCGGGGCCGTCGGGCACGATGCGGACGCGCAGCACGGAGGCGCCCGTCGAGTACAGCGACACCCCGGTCCAGGCGAACGGCAACCGCGTCTCGGTGGACTCCGGTTCGTCGACGGCCAGGTCGGTGGACTGCAGGACGGCGTCGAGCAGCGCAGGGTGCAGGGCGAACGCGGCGGCATCGGCGCCCGCGTCGGCAGGCAGTGCCACCTCGGCGAACGCCTCGTCGCCGGCCCGCCACACGGCGCGCAGGCCCTGGAAGGAGGGGCCGTAACCGTAGCCCTGCTCGGCCATCCGCTCGTACAGGCCGGTGAGGTCGACCGGCCGGGCCCCGGCCGGCGGCCACTGGTCCGGCAGGGGGGCGGGGGCCGGGGCCGGTTCGGGACTGAGGACGGCGGCGGCATGCTGGGTCCAGGGGGCGTCGTCCGGGGCGGACTCGGCGCGCGAGTGGAAGGTGAGGTCGCGGCGGCCGTCGGCGTCGGGTGCCGAGACCATGGCCTGCACCGCCACTCCGCCGCCCTGCGGAAGGGCCAGCGGGGTCAGCAGGTTCAGCTCGTCGATGTGCGCGCATCCGACCTGGTTGCCGGCCTGTACGGCGAGTTCCACGAACGCGGTGCCGGGCAGCAGCGTCACACCGGAGATGCGGTGGTCGGCCAGCCACGGCTGGGTGTGCGGCGACAGCCGGCCGGTGAGCACGGTGCCGCCGCCCGTGCCGGCCAGCGCGACGGCGGCGCCGAGCAGCGGGTGGTCGAGGGCGATCTGCCCGTGCGCGGCGGCGTCGCCCGCGGCGGCCGGGGCCTGCAGCCAGTAACGGCGGCCCTGGAAGGGGTAGGTGGGCAGGTCGACGCGGGGCAGGTCGGCCGGGTGCAGGGCGGCGAAGTCGACGGCCGCGCCCCGGGTGTGCACCTGTGCGAGTGCGGTGAGCAGCTCGCGCCGGCCGTCGCGGCCGCGGCGCTGCGCGGCGACGAAGGCCAGGTCGTCGGCGCCCGCCTCGTCGGCGACGGCGGTGCGGGCCATCGCGGACAGCACCGCGTCCGGGCCGACCTCGAAGAAGGTGGTGACGCCGGCCTCGCGCAGGGCGTGGGTGGCGTCGGCGAAGCGGACGGCCTCGCGGACGTGGCGGACCCAGTAGTCGGGGGAGCACAGCTCGGCGGCGGTGGCGACCCGGCCGGTGACGTTGGAGACCACCGGGATCGCCGGGGTCTTGTAGTCGAGGACGCTCGCCACCCGGGCGAACTCGGTGAGCATGGGCTCCATCAGCGGCGAGTGGAAGGCGTGGCTGACCCGCAGCCGCTTGGTCTTGCGGCCCTCGGCCGTGAAGTGGGTCTGGATGCGCAGCACCTCGGTCTCGTCGCCGGAGACGACCACGGCGTCGGGGCCGTTGACGGCGGCGATGCTCACCCGCTCGCCGAGGTGGGCACGCACCTCCTGCTCGGTGGCCTGTACGGCGACCATGGCGCCGTCGGCCGGCAGCGCCTGCATCAGTCGGCCGCGGGCGGCGACCAGGGTGGCCGCGTCGTCCAGGTTCAGCACACCGGCGACATGGGCGGCGCTCAGCTCGCCGAGGGAGTGCCCGGCGAGGTAGTCGGGCTTCAGTCCCCACGACTCCAGCAGCCGGAACAGCGCGACCTCAAGGGCGAACAGGGCGCTCTGCGCGTACACCGTCCGGTCGAGCAGCTCCGCGTCGGCGGAGCCCTCGGGGGCGAACAGCACATCCCACAGGGATCGTTCGAGCTGGAGGTCCAGGTACCCGATGGCGGCGTCCAGCGCCTTCGCGAACACCGGGTACGTCTCGTACAGTTCGCGCCCCATCTCGGCGAACTGGCTTCCCTGCCCGGTGAACAGGAACGCGAGCCGCCCGCCGTCGGCCAGGCCCCGGGTGAGCGCACGGTCGGTGCTCCCTTCGGCGGCGGCCGTCAGCGCGCGCTCGAGCTCCGCGCGGTCCCCGGCGACGACGACGGCACGCTGCCGGTGCACGGCCCGGCTGGTGGCCAGCGCATACCCGAGCGCGGCGGCCCCCGCCTCGTCCCGCTCCCGCAGCACCGCGAGCAACTGCCCGGCCTGCGCTCGCAGCGCCGCTTCACCACGCGCGGAGAAGGCGACGGGTATGAGGGCGGGGGCGGGCGCCGCGTCGGCGGTGGCCCCACCGGTCCGGATCGCCTTGCCGCCGCGCTTCGCCCGGCCCGTCTTCCCGTCCTTCTCCGGCGCCCCGGCCTCGCCCTCGGCGGGCTCCCGCGGCGCCTCCTCGATGATCACATGGGCGTTCGTGCCGCTGACGCCGAAGGAGGAGACACCGGCGCGGCGGGGGGCCTCGGCGGACTCCCAGGGCAGGGCCTCGGTGAGCAGTTCCACGGTGCCGGCCGACCAGTCCACGTTCGGGGACGGCGCGTCCACGTGCAGCGTGCGCGGCAGCACCCCCTCCCGCATGGCCATGATCACCTTGATGACGCCGGCGGCGCCGGCGGCGGCCTGGGTGTGCCCGATGTTCGACTTGACCGAGCCGAGCCGCAGCGGCCGTTCGGCGTCGCGGCCGCGGCCGTAGGACGCGATGAGGGCGTGCGCCTCGATCGGGTCGCCCAGCGTGGTACCCGTACCGTGCGCCTCGACCAGGTCGACGTCCGCGCCGGTGAGGCCGGCGTCGGCGAGGGCTGCGCGGACCACCCGCTGCTGGGCGGGACCACTGGGGGCGGTGATGCCGTTGCTGGCCCCGTCCTGGTTGACGGCGGAGCCCTTCACCAGGGCGAGGACCCGGTGGCCGTTGCGGCGGGCGTCGGAGAGGCGTTCCAGGACGAGGACGCCGACGCCCTCGGCGAAGCCGGTGCCGTCGGCGGCGGCCGCGAAGGGCTTGCAGACGGCGTCGGGGGCGAGGCCTCGCTGACGGCTGAAGGAGGTGAAGACACCGGGGCTGCCGATGACGGCGACACCGCCGGCCAGGGCGAGCGTGGACTCCCCCGCGCGCAGCGACTGCACGGCCAGGTGCAGGGCGACCAGGGAGGAGGAGCAGGCGGTGTCGACGGTGAGGGTCGGGCCGTCCAGGTCCAGGGTGTAGGCGACCCGTCCGGAGATGACGCTGGGCGCGTTGCCGGTCAGCAGGTAGCCGTCGAGCCCGTCGGGTGCCTCGTGCAGCCGGATGCCGTACTCCTGCGGCTCGGCACCGATGAACACGGCCGTACGGGTACCGCGCAGCCTGTCCGGATCGGTGCCGGTGCGCTCCAGGGCCTCCCAGACGGTCTCCAGGACGAGTCGCTGCTGCGGGTCCATGGCGAGGGCCTCGCGCGGGGAGATCCCGAAGAACTCCGCGTCGAACTCGCCCGCGTCGGGGAGGAATCCGCCGTGCCGGACGTAGGTCGTGCCGGGCGTCTCGGGGTCGGGGTGGTACAGCGCCTCCAGGTCCCAGCCGCGGTCCGTGGGGAAGGGCTCGATGACGTGCCGGCCCTCGGCGACGAGCTGCCACAGCTGTTCCGGGGAGCGCACCCCGCCCGGGTAGCGGCAGCCGATACCGACGACGGCGATCGGATCGTCGGCGTCCCCGCCCCGCACGGCCGGTGCGGGCGCGGGCGCGATCTCTGCCGCCGCCAGCCCGAGCACCTCGGTGCGCAGGTGCTCGGCGAGCGCGGCCGGGGTGGGGTGGTCGAAGCCGACGGTGGGCGGCAGGGACAGCCCGGTGGCGGTGTTCAACTGCTGCTGCAGCGCGACCAGTCCGAGCGAGTCGAGGCCCTGCTCCCGGAAGGGACGGTCCGGCACGAACGCCCGCGCCGGCTGCTCCTCCCCCGTCCCGGGCGCTGTCTGCCGCTGTACCTCCGCCGCGCGGGAGCACACCAGGTCGAGCAGGAGGCGCAGCTGCTCCCCCGGAGGAAGCGACTCGAGTCGGGCACGCTCAAGGTCAGAAACAAAGCTTCCGTACCCGCTCATCTGCATACTCCACACCCTGTTGCGATATCGCGGAAAAACATGAATCAGTGAATGGCCGGTGGCGGACCGGGACTTGTGACTCTAGGTCGACTGCGAGCGCTTCCCCTACCCCTATCCGCCCCTACTCGGCCCATTAATTTCGGGCGAGTTCCCCGACGCGTGGATCACCTAGTTCGCTCTGGGGATCGTCATAGGCCATCCGTACGTGGAATAGATCCTTCAGCAGATCCGCGGAGCCGATTTTCCGTACAGCGGTCCGCTCGGCGATTCCGTGCAGCGGAAGATTTCCGGTCTCGGCCCAGCGCAGCCTGCCGTCGGAGTCGATGTGGCTGCGCGCCCGGCCCGCGTTGTCGGGGTGCACGCAGTACGGCACGTCGAGGTAGCCACGGCGGAAGGCGATCAGGAGAGCCTGACCGAGGTCGTCGTGCAGGTTCAGTACCGCGTCGACCAGGGCGCGTGCCTCGCGATAGGTCTGGGAGTCCGTGTGCTCGTGGGCCGCCGGGTCGCCCGGCTCGGTGGCCCGGGCGATGGCGGTGGCGTACTCGAGCGCCAGCACGTTCTCCGTGACGGTCGGGATACGGCGGGCCTCGGCGACGGTCTTGACGATCAGCCGCGGCGCGCCGGTGGTCACCGCGAGGGCGGCGGCGCGGCCGAGCAGCCGGTGGGCGCCCCGGTAGGTCTCCGGATAGACCCCCATATAGGCGTAGACGACGATGTGCCAGTTGGTGGTGGGCAGCAGCTCGGCGCAGAGCCGGCGCAGAGCCAGCACCGCCTCCTGGTCCTGGCCCATGTCGGTCTGCTGGGCGTAGCTCAGGGACAGCGAGCGAATGCCGTGCCGGGCGAAGAACAGCGCTTCGAGGAGGCTGATCGCGACCAGCTGGGACGGCGGGCACAGCTGGCCCATCATGCAGCCGCCGAAGGTCTCCAGGTGCGGCTCGACCCCGACGTCGCGCAGCCAGGAGTACAGCTCGCAGCAGTCCTCCCAGTTGCGTACCGACTCCGCGAGCGGGATCCGGCCGTAGGGCAGGCAGTACGAGACGGGGCCGCCTTCGGTGGCGTTCAGGCGCAGCCGGGACAGGGCCCGGAAGATGTCCAGCGGGGTGGCCGAGCCGTGCCGGACCTGGACGGGGAACGTGGCGTCGCGGATCCCGTCCAGCACCGCGGCCGTGGTGGCCGCGGGGTGGTTGACGACGGGGTATCCGTTGAGGCCGATGTCCTCGCGCAGGGCCGTCTCCACGGCCTCCAGGTCACCGACGCGGGTGTAGCTGTCCAGGGTGAGGGTGCCCACGGTGGCGCCGTCGGCGAGCTTGGTGGCGAGGAGCCCTTCGCGCATCCTGACCGGGTCTCCGAAGCCCATGCGGGGCTGGACCACGAGCCGGTCGGCGGTGCCCCGGCGGCGTACGAACTCGCCGAAGTCGACCGGGCGTTCTTCGAGGTCCGCGGCCCCCTCCGGCAGCGGGAGGTGATCGGTCATGCGCTGATCCTGAGCGTGTCGCCGCGGGTCAGTTCGGCCTGCGGTCCGGCATCGAGGAAGGTGCGGAAGTTGGCGACCGGGTCCTGGCCGTCCTCGAAGACGGCGTCGAAACCGGCCCGGGTCAGCTCCAGCACCCGGCTGACGCCCTCGGGTCCGTCCGTACCGAGCTTGCCGCCGATCACGACCGGGGTCTCCTCGAGTTCCGCGCGTTCGCGCAGCAGCTCGATGACCCGCATGCCGTCCTGGTAGCCGTGCCCGTTGACGCTGCTGATCACGACCATCTCCGGGTCGTGAGCGAGGCATTCGGCGACCAGCAGTTCGTCGGGTACGCACGGGCCGAGGTTGACCACCTCGTAGCCGCACTCCTCGATGAGCAGCTGCAGGAAGACGAGATTCCAGGTGTGCGAGTCGGAGGCGACGGAGGAGACGATCACGGTCCCCCGGGGCCGGTCGGGGAAGGCGGCCGCGGCGGTCGGCAGCCGGCCGGCGGGCGTGGAGAGCTCAGTCACCGGCGGCCTCCCGCCGTTGCGGGACGCGCGTGTGCTCGATGCGCGTCGCGGAGACGACCTCGCCGCCGCTGACGGCCACCTCGACCGGAGCGGGCCGGCCGAGGAACATCAGCAGGCTGGAGGTGGGGCCGTAGGCGCCGGTGTTGCCAACGCGCACCAGGTCGCCGGGTTCGAGGCCGGCCGGGACCTCGATCTGCCGGCCCAGGATGTCGCCGGGCGTGCACAGCGGCCCGACCAGGCTGGCCTTCTCCGTCTCGGCGCCGGTGTCCACGTGCACGGTGACCGGCAGCAGCCGGCCCAGGCCGGACATGCCACCGAAGGTGTTGATGCCCGCGTCGAGGATGACGAACTTCTTGCCGCGGCTGACCTTGACGTTGCTGACCCGCGCCACGAGCGTGCCGCTGTCGCCGGCCAGGTAGCGGCCCGACTCCACCGCCAGCTTCGGGGTGCCTTCGCGCCACTGCGGGAAGTACACGTCGAGGGCCGCCTCCAGCTCGCCGCGCAGCTTGGGGTAGCTGGCGCGCTCGCCGTGCTGGGCGTACGGCACGGAGAAGCCGCCGCCGATGTCGACCAGGCGCAAGGGGATTCCGAGGTCCTCCTGCATGGCCGCGGCGACCTCGAGGGTGTGGGTGAGCTCCTCGATCAGGGCGGCCTCGTCGCGGGCGTTGCTCTGGGAGAACAGGTGCAGTCCGGCCACCCGGGTGCCGGGGACCTCGCGCAGCCGCGGGGCAAGGTCGGCGACGGTCTCGCTGTCGATGCCGAACTGGGTGGGCGTGCCCGTCATCCGGATGCTGGTGGTGGCGCCGGCCGTGGCGCTGTTGATGCGCAGCAGGCAGTCGGCCACGGCGCCCTGGGCGAGCGCGGCGGCGCCGATGTGCTCCAGGTCGGTCAGCGACTCGGCGGAGAAGTGGCGCACCCCGGCGGCGACGGCCTCGGCCAGTTCGCCGTCGGTCTTGCCGGGACCGGTGTAAAGGATGTCGGAGCCCGGGTAGCCGGCTTCGAGGGCGGCGGCGAGTTCTCCGGTGGAGCTGATCTCGGCCCGGCAGGCGGGGCCGTCGCCGTCGCGCAGCGCGCGGGCGAGGTCCGGGTGCGGGTTGGCCTTGAAGGCGTAGTAGACCTCGAAGCCGTCCGGCAACCAGCCGAACAGATCGCGCCGCGCGGCACGGGCCCGGTCGAGGTCGTACACGTACAGCGGCGTGCCGTACTCCTCGGCCAGCCGGGCCGGGTCGATGTCGGATCGGCTCATGACGCACTCCCCTCAAGCAGCAGGGCGAGCTCCTGCCGGGCGTTCTTTCCGTGCTGGGTGAGCGGGAACTCGGTGAGCACCCGGCAGATGGCGGGGACCTTCGCCGGTTCGAGGCGGCGGGCCAGCTCCTTGCGGACGGCGCCGGGGGTCAGGTCGGCCTCGACGAACAGGGCGAGGTCGTGCTTGTCGCTGGGCGGCAGCGCGGCGGCTGCCCGGACGCCGGGGACGTCCATGGCGGCGGCCTCGATCTCGACGGTGCTCATGCGGAAGCCCTTCCGCTTGAACATGTCGTCGCGGCGGCCCTCGAAGTACAGGTAGCCGTCGTCGTCGAGCCGGCCGTAGTCGCCGGTGTGCAGGCGCCGTTCGCCGGTGGCGGGGTCCGTGCGGAACGCCTTGGCCGTGTTCTCGTCGTTCCGCCAGTAGCCGGGCATGACGTGCGGGCCGACGGCGACGATCTCGCCCACCTCGCCGACGGGCACGGGCCGGCCGTCCGGGTCCACGACCAGCACCTGGGTGCCGGGCAGCGGCAGGCCGCTGGAACCGGGACGCTCGCGGTCCTCCTCGGGCGGCATGACGGTGATCCGCTTGGCCTCGGTCTGGCCGTACTGGCGCACCACCCGGGCGCCGGGGAAGTGCGCGCGCAGCGCGTCGATGGTGGCCTGCGGCAGCGCGGCGCCGGTGTTGGTGAACATCCGGACCGGTGCCTGCTCGCCGGGGGAGCGCTCGGCGAGGGTGACGAGCATCGTGGCGAGCGAGGGGACGAGGGGGACGACGGTGGCGCCGACCTCGCGCATCCGGCGCAGCAGCTGCAGGTCGGAGTCGCGTTCGGCGAGGACCACCTCGCAGCGGACGGCGCAGGTCATCAGGACCTTGTAGAGGCCGTAGTCCCAGGACATCGGGAAGCGGCACAGGACCACGTCGTCGCTGCGATAGCCGAGGGCCTGGGTGAGGGCGCGGGTGGCGAAGGCGACCTGGGCGTGCGGGCAGATCACGGCCTTGGGCGCGGCGGTCGAGCCGGAGGTGTAGATGAGGGTCGCCACGTCGTCGGGGCGTACCTGCGGGTCGGTGAACGCGGCGTCCCGCGCCCTCAGCCGCTCCACCTCGGGCCACAGGGCGGCCATCCGCTCGACGGGCCGGGTGGTCACCTCGGCCAGCTTCTCCGTGGTCGTCTCGTCGCCGATGACCAGCACGGGCTCGGAGTTGTCGATGACGTGGCGCAGATGGAAGGCCTTCATGGACGGGTTGAGCGGCACGAAGGCCGCTCCGCACCGCAGTGCGCCGTGGAACATCGCGACCAGCTCGCGGCCTGTGGGCAGCTGCAGCACGACACGGTCGCCGCGGCGCACACCGCGGTCGCTCAGCCAGCGGGCGAAGGCCCTGCTGTGGGCGGCCAGTTCGCGGTACGTCCAGACGCCGTGCGCGTCACGGACCGCGGGGGCGTTCGGCGCTTTCGCCTCGGCGTCGTCCAGAAGTCCGTGCACGAGTTCGCCGTGCGCCGACGGGTCGGAATGTATTCCGTTTTCTTCAAGATACAGGTGGCCGACCAACGCCGCACCCCCGATTTGAGTTTGTGGGTCGGTACATGAAAAAGGGAAGGTCCGAAAACCCCGACAGCCACGGTATGGGAGGCGCAGCAATGGTCACACCCCTATCTCCCCCTAGGAAGTGGGGTGGTGGGCCGCCGCCATATGGTCCTCGCATTTGTCTTGAGCGCCGCCGGAAAAACACGGGCGGGCCCCGGTGCGATGCCGTCGGCATCGTCCGGGGCGAAACCTGCCCGCGCCGGCCGTAGGCGGCTCAGCGGGTGTATTCCGGCGCGCCCTGGACGGGCCGCGGGTAGTCCTTCAGCTCGATGTTGGTGGCGGACTTCACCGTCAGGCGGTCCAGGTACCCGGCCAGCAGCGGGGAGTTGAGGACCTTGTAGGCGCGGTTGCGGCGGCGGATGCGGGCCGCGGTGGACGGTGCCAGCATCGGTCCGGCACCGCCGGCGGTCTTCTGGCAGCCCTGCGCGAACTCCCGGATCCGGGCCTCGTAGGCGGCGAAGGCGGCCTTGTGGTCGGGGTGGGTGGCCAGTTCACCGGCGAGGACGTAGGCGCAGACGACGGCGAGTCCGGTGCCCATGCCGCCCATGGTGGCGCCGTACCCGGCGTCGCCCAGCAGCACCACGCGGCCCTTGGAGAAGCGGTCCATGCGGATCTGGGCGACGGCGTCGAGGTAGAGGTCGTCGGTTCGGTCGAGGGCCTTGAGCACCTGGGGCACCTCCCAGCCCAGGCCCGCGTACCGCTCGGCGAGCAGCTGCTTCTGCTGGGCGATGTCGTGCCGGTCGTAGACGAGGGGCTGCTCGGACTCGAAGACCATCAGGACACCCGCCGTACGGGGGTCACGGCCGTAGTTGTTCAGGCACACGCCCCGGCCGGGCGCGTTGAACCAGCGTGCGGTGCGGTCCAGGCCCAGGTGGTTGGGGGCGTCGAAGCCGGCCACGTAGTAGCCGAGGTGGTGCAGGAACTGCGACTCGTCGCCGAAGGCCAGGCGGCGCACGTTGGAGTGCAGGCCGTCGGCGCCCACGACCAGGTCGAAGGTGCGCGGCGCGGAGCGCTCGAAGGTGACGTGGACCTTGTCGGGGGTCTCGGTCAGCGAGGCGATGGAGTCGTCGAAGACGTACTCCACCCGGTCCCTGGTCCGTTCGTACAGGATCCGGGACAGGTCGCCGCGGAAGATCTCCACGTCGCCGCTCATGAACGAGGGGTCGAGCCGCATCTGCTCGGCGCCGGTCTCGTCGACGAAGGTCTGCTCACCCATGTGGGTCTGGTGGCGGTTCACCTCGTCCCAGATGCCCATGCGCTCCAGCACCGTGCGGTGCACGTGGCCGCGGAAGTCCACCGCGAAGCCGCCGCCGCGCAGGGCGGGGGCTTTCTCGACCACGGTGACCTCGTAGCCGTAGCGGCTCAGGCACAGGGCCAGGGCGGGGCCCGCGACGCTCGCGCCGGAGATGAGGACGCGGCGGCCGATGGTGGTGAAGGTCTGCTCGTTCATGGGGGGGCTCCTCTTCCAGTCGGTGACGCGTCGTCCGCGTCGTCGGCTTCCTGGAAAAGAGGCTGCCGGGCACCGCTGACCGATCATGCACCGTCCGCTGACCGCGGCTGACCGAACACCGTCAGCGCCGCCCGCAGGCTCAGCGCACGCCCCTGACCAGCGGCTCGACCATCTCCACCACCATGCGCCGGCCACCGCCGCCAAGCC
>NZ_JBIVBS010000019.1:95303-102931 GCF_044746205.1 Streptomyces sp. NPDC086549
GCCCGGTCAGCGCCCGACCCCGCCCACGGACCACCGCCCGGCCCCGCACCACAGCTCAGACGCCGTCCCCCGACCACGGCTGACCGAGCACCATCAACACCGCCTCCAGGCTCAGCGCACGCCCCTGACCAGCGGCTCGACCATCTCCACCACCATGCGCCGGCCACCGCCGCCAAGCCCGGTCAGCGCCCGACCCCGCCCACGGACCACCGCCCGGCCCCGCACCACAGCTCAGACGCCGTCCCCCGACCACGGCTGACCGAGCACCATCAGCACCGCCTCCAGGCTCAGCGCACGCCCCTGGGCGTGGGAGTCCGCGTAGGCCTGGTCCCCGGTCAGGGCGCGGGCCGCGGTCTCGGTGCGGGCCACGTCCGGGTCGCCGGCGACGGCCATGCCGCGCAGGGCCACTCCGACGCCGAGCAGCAGCGCCGCCCGCTCCCCCGCGCCCTCCAGCACGGCCAGCCCCGCCAGTCCCTCCGCCGCCTGCGCCAGGTCGGCCGGCGTGTGCAGCTCCAGGGCCCTGCGCAGCGCCAGTTCATGCCAGGAACGGGCCTCCGCGGGCCGCTGCTCGGCCTCGGCGGCGCGGCCCAGACCGGTGTGCAGGCGCTGTATCAGCGCCCCGCTGAACCAGTGGTCCCCGCAGGACGCCAAGCCCCGCTCGTACCACTCCCGGGCCCCGGCCGTGTTGTCCCTGAGCCGCTCCATGTCGCCGAGGCCCAGCTGGGCGGCGGCCACCTTGTCGGAGCTGCCGACCCGGCGGGCCAGCTCGGCGGCCCGCCGGTAGTCGGCCCCGGCCTGCTCGAAGTCCCCGCAGTGCAGCAGGGCATCGGCGCGGTGGCACAGCAGGCCCGCCATCTCCTCGGGCGCGTCCAGCTGGCCGACCAGGACCATCGCCTCGTCCAGGTGGGCCAGGGCCTGCTCCTGGTCGCCGCGCCAGTCGGCGAACGTGGCCAGCGGATCGAGGCAGTTGGCCATACCCCACCGGTCCCCGGTCTGCCGGAAGTGCGCCAGGGCGGTGACGAACTGCGCCTCGGCCTCCTCCGGCTGCCCGCCGAACCACGGCTGGAATCCGTCACCCATCAGACCGACCGCCCTCGACCACGGGTCGGGACCGATCTGCCGGCGTCGGGTGGCCTCGTCGGCGGCCCGGCCGGGGCCCGCGATCAGCGCCCGCAGCACGGTCAGGATCGGGCGCCTGAGCGGCCGGTCGATGCCGAGCAGCACCGCGTCGGCCCGGTCGAGCCACTGGTGCTCCGCCGGGCCCGCGCGTTCGGCGGCCTGCTCCAGGGCCCACTCGGTGTGGGCGTTGAGCGCGCACAGGGCGTACTCCTCGTCCAGGCCGGGCGGCGGCCGCTCGCCGATGGCGGTCAGCAGCGTCGCAGCGGGCGTGGCGTGCTCCACGGTCAGCCCGCGCAGCCACCAGTACCAGGTCAGCTCGGCCACCAGTCGCAGGGCCGCCTCGGGGTCCGCGGCCACCGACCAGCGCAGCGCCGCCTCCAGGTTGCCTTGCTCGGCACCGAGTACGGCCAGCCACTCCACCTGTTCGGTGCGGCGCAGGTACGGCTCGGCGCGCTGTGCGAGGTCCAGGAAGTACGCGGCGTGCGCCCGGCGGAACTCCTCCTGCTCGCCGGACTCCACCAACTGCTCGGCGCAGAACGCGCGCACCGTCTCGAACATCGTCACCCGCCCGTCGCGGGTCTCGGCGAGCGACTTGCCCACCAGCGAGTCGAGCAGCTGCTCGGTATCGGGCAGGCCGCACACCGCCTCGGCGGCGGCGAGGGTCGCACCGCCCGCGAACACCGTCAGACGACGGGCCAGGGCCCGTTCGTCGGCGTCCAGCAGGTCCCAGCTCCACTCGACGACGGACCGCAGTGTGCGGTGGCGTGGATCCGCCGTGCGGTCGCCCCGGGAGAGCAGTTTGAACCGGTCGTCGAGGCGGGCGGCGATGTCCTGGACGCTCAGGGTCCGCAGCCGGGCGGCCGCGAGTTCCAGCGCCAGCGGCATCCCGTCCAGGGCGGTGCAGATCCACTCCACGACGCCGGCCCGCGTCGCGTCGAGGGTGAAACCGGGCGAGACGGCGGCCGCGCGGTCGGTGAACAGCTGGACGGCGGAGCGGCGCTCCAGCGGGGAGAGCGGACACAGCGCCTCCCCGGTCAGGCCGAGCGCCTCGCGCCCCGTGCACAGGATCCGTACGCCGGGGCAGGCACCGAGCAGCCGCCGGGCCAGCCGGGCGGTGTCCTCGACGACGTGTTCGCAGTTGTCCAGGACCAGCAGCATCCGGCGCTCGGCCAGGGCGGTCACCAGGCGTTCCTCAGGTCCGCGTCCGCCGTCGGCGCCGGGCCTGAGGCCGAGCGCGGTGAGCACGGCGGCGTGGATCTGGCCGCCGTCCTCCAGGGGGGCGAGCTCCACGAAGCAGATGTCGTCGGCGCGTTCCCGGCTCGCCGCCTCCACGGCCAGCCGGGTCTTGCCGACGCCGCCGGGCCCGATGAGGGTGACCAGCCGGGCGCTGGCGACGAGTTCGCGGATCCGGTGCAGTTCCTGGTCGCGGCCGACGAAGCTGGTGAACTGGGCGGGCACGCCCCGCGGGGTGGTCCCTCCCGGGGCGCCGTCCGAGCGGAGCAACTCCTGGTGGAAGCGGGAGAGTTCGGCCGACGGGTCGGTGCCCAGTTCCTCGGCGAGGGTGGCCCGGGCCTTCTCGTACACCGTGAGCGCCTCGGCCCGCCGCCCGCTGGCGTGCAGCACCCGCATCAGCAGCCCGCACAGTCGCTCGCGCAGCGGGTGCGTCTCCACCAGCTGCCGCAACTCCGGTACCAGCGCGTCGGATTCACCGAGGCCGAGCTCGGCCTCGATGCGGTCCTCAAGGGCGGCCAGGCGCAACTCCTCCAGGCGTACGGCGGCCTGGGTCTGGGCCGGTCCGCGCCACAGACCGAGCGCCTCCCGCAGCAGGGCGGCGGCGCGCCGGTGGTCGCCGTGGGCGAGTGCCTCGCGTCCCTGCCTGGCCATGCGTTCGAAACGGTGGGCGTCGATGTCGTCGGGGTCGACGTCGAGGCGGTATCCGTGCGGCAGCGACTCGATGGTGACACCGAGCCGGCGGCGCAGCCGTGAGATCTGGGACTGCAGTGCGTTGGCGGCGCTCGCGGGCGGCTCGTCGCCGTACACCTCGTCGATCAGCCGCTCGGTGGACACGACCCTGCCCACGTCCTCCAGCAGCAGAGCGAGGACGGACCGCAGTCGTGCGCCACCGAGTTCGAGTGGTTCGCCCTCGGCGGTCCGCGCTTCCATTGGCCCCAGAATCGTGAACAGCACGGGAAGATTGTCTCTCATTCCGGTCGACGGCATGAGAGGGCCTGGAGACAGGGCCTGGCACGCACACGGTACCCCGCTTCACTCCGGTCACGCCGGAACGCGGGACGAACCGCAGACCGCGGGACACCCCTGTCGAGAACGCGTCTTCGAGTGCCGGGTTTTTTCGGGCATCCCCCTATCTGTTTAGGGGTTATTGGCGCGTTGTGGGCCGTGCGAACGCGCCAATAATGAGGCGAGTCATAGCACTCCGGTGGACTGCACCGAATACGAAGGAGGGCCCCATGGGCCGGCTGGCAGGAAAAGTAGCAGTAATAACCGGTGCGGGCCGGGGCCAGGGCCGCAGCCACGCCGTGCGGCTCGCCGAGGAGGGCGCGGACGTCATCGCCATCGACCTGGGCGACGGCGAGGTCGGCAGCGTGGAGTACCCGCTGGCGAGCACGGAGGACCTGGAGGAGACGGCCCGCCTGGTCCGCAAGGCCGGGCAGCGCGCGGTCGTCAGGGTCGCGGACGTCCGCGACCGCGCCGCGCTGCGCCAGGCCATCGACGAGGGGGTGGCCGAACTCGGCCGCCTGGACGTGGTGATTCCCAACGCCGGCATCCTGCCCATCGGCGCGGGCCGCCCGATCGAGGCCTACGTCGACACCGTCGACATCAACCTGTCGGGGGCCGTCAACACGGTGCACGCGGCGCTGCCCCACCTCGGCGAGGGCGGCTCGATCATCATCGTCGGCTCGATCGTGGGCCTGCAGCCGGGGCACGCGGACGTGTCGCAGGCCGGCCCGGGATTCGCCGGTTACCGCTTCGCGAAGCACTCGCTCGTCGAGTACGTCAACACGCTCTCCCAGCTGCTGGCCCAGCAGGCGATCCGGGTCAACGCCGTGCACCCGACCAACGTCGAGACGGACATGCTCCTGAACGACGCCGTCTACCAGGCGTTCATGCCCGACAAGGAGGGCCCGACGCGCGAGGACGCCCTGCCCATCTTCACCGGCATCCAGGCCATGCCGATCCCGTACGTCACCCCCGGCGACGTCTCGCACGCGGTGGTCTACCTGGCCTCCGACGAGTCCCGTTACGTCACCGGCCTGCACCTGAAGATCGACGGCGGCGCCCAGGTGAAGCTGGGGCTCTGACAGTCGTACCCCACACTCCCGTGGCCGTCGGCGGGATGTCCGCCGACGGCCACGGGAGTGTCATGGTCGGGTGGGGGCAGGCTGATCAGCGGCGGGCACGCAGGGGCTCGCCGGCGCTCCTGAGGTGGCGCAGTGCCTCGCGGTGGGAGGCGACCAGGCCCGTCTGGTGGTACGGGATGCCCAGCTCGGCGCAGTACTGCTCGGTGATCCGCTGGGCCTGCCGCAGGGCGGTGGTGGGCATGCTGGGGAACAGGTGGTGCTCGATCTGGTAGTTGAGGCCGCCCATGAAGGCGTCGACGAACATGCCGCCGCGCACGTTGCGCGAGGTCAGCACCTGGCGGCGCAGGAAGTCCAGCTCCTGGCCGTCGGTGACCATCTGCATGCCCTTGTGGTTGGGGGCGAACACCGAGCCCAGGTAGATGCCGAACAGCGCCATGTGCACGGCGACGAAGGCGACCGCCTTGCCGGGGGAGAGCATGGTGAAGACCGCGCCGAAGTAGACGACGAAGTGCGCGACGAGCAGGCTCCCCTCGAGGCGGGGCCGCTTCATCTCCGGGGTGAACAGGGCCCGGAAGCTGCCGACGCTGAGGTTGAACCCTTCGAGCGTGAGCATCGGGTAGAAGAGGACGGCCTGGTGACGGCCGATGAACGCGGGGAGCCCCCGGGCCACGCTCGCCTGCCGGCGCGACCACACCAGGAGGTTGGGCGCGACGTCGGGGTCCTTCTCCTCGTGGTTGGGGTTGGCGTGGTGGCGGGTGTGCTTGTTCATCCACCAGCCGTAGCTCATGCCGAGCAGCGCGTTGGCCGCGATCAGCCCGCCGATCTCAGTGGGTCGACGGCGGGAGAACACCTGCTTGTGGGCCAGGTCGTGGGCAGCGAGCCCGAGTTGCCCGAAGACCACGGCCAGCGCGGCCGCGACGAGGAGCTGCAGCCAGCTGTCACCCAGAACGGCGAACGCCACGCAGCTCGCCACGAGTGCGAGCGCCACCGCGCCGAATCGCAGGCTGTAGTAGACCGGGCGCCGTTCCATCAGCCCCGCCTCGGAAATTCTGCGCGACAGGCGGGAAAAATCACTCCCGGTTCCCTGGGCGATCGACGGTAATTGCTCCGTGAGCACTGTGGGGTTCGCCATGCGACCCAGTATGTGGGGCGGATATTACGCGGCATAATGCCATCCAACCCCTGTTAACCGGGCACCTGACCCCGGCTCGAATGCAGGAAAACCCCTAATTCACAGCCGGTCCACCGGCGCCCGAGCTCCGCTCCACAACGGCTTCTGCTCCGTCACGCCGGAGGCTCTAGCCGCCTGGTGTCCGACGTGCCGCCGGACACGAGTGCAAGGTGCCGTCCGGCCGTCCGCTGGCGCGGCAGTGGGATGCGCGCCGCGGGGGCCGCGCCGGCCGAGGGCACCGCGGCGGGCACTGCGGCGGGCACTGCGCGCGAAACGCGCACCGGACGGTGTCGCGGCTCGGCCAGGACGTCCCGGAGGGCCTCACCGAACCATGCGATGTCCTGCGGTGAGTTGTCGTGGTGGACGGAGGCGCGCACGGCGGTGGTGATGCCGCGCCCGGGCAGGTACAGCGGGGTCTCCTGCGCGACCGTTTTCCACACGACGACGCCGTGGGCCGCGAGCTGCCGTCGCACCAGCGCGGCGGGCAGTTCGTCGTGCCGGAAGGTGAGGATGCCGGACTGGATCCGCCCGGGAGCGATCAGTTCGGTGCCGGGTGCCTCCTCGACGGTGGCGCGCAGACCGATGGCCAGGTCCTCGTCGGGAACGGCCGCGCCGTGCTCGGCCAGGGCCGTGTTCAGCGCGGCGACGGCCGCACCGTGCGGCGGTACGTGCGGCGCGAGGCCGTACGGGGCCAGGGCGTGCCGCAACTCCGGTGCCACGTAGGCGAATCCGACGGACTGCGGACCACGCAGGAACCGCCAGCCGTCCCCGGTGAGCAACTGGCAGCCGATGCGGGCCGCGTCCACGGGGAGCTGTCCGACCGCGTAGGAGGCGTCGACGGCGTACAGGCACCGGTAAGGGGCCAGGATGCGTCCCACGTCCTCCACCGGGTTGACGATGCCGCAGCCCGCCGGGACGTGTGCCACGGAGACGAGGGCGACGCTGTCGTCGATGTGCGAGGCCATCCACTCCAGATCCAGGTCGCCGTCCGGGCGCAGCGGTACGACGTCCAGGCCGCAGCGGGTCCGGTCGCGCAGGGCGAAGAGGGTGGTGAGGTTGGCGGCGCCCTCGTAGGGAGTCGTCCAGATGCGGTCGCGCGGGCCGATCGGGAGGCGCGACAGGAGGGTGGCGAACGCGTCGGCGGCGCCGGTGAACAGGACGGTGTCCCCGGGTGGCGCGCCCAGCAGGGCTGCGAGGCGTTCGTGGATCTCGCGGTGCAGTACGTCGTCGAGGTGTTCCTCCAACTCGTGGGGCCCGTACCGGTCCTCGTGGCGCGTCCACTCGGTGAGCACCGCGCGTACGGCTTCGGGCATGCGGCCCAGACCGGCCGCGTTCAGGTGGACCCTTCGATCGCCGTGGGACATCGCATTCACTTCCGGGGCCTCCCCCCGTGCTGCGGGGCAATGTATTGCCACTTGCTTGACAACACATTGCCAAGATGTCCGCGGGTTTGGCAACATCGGCTCAGGCGGCGCTCTAGTGGCGGGGCTTTTGCCAGATGCGTCTCGCTTGCGCCTGGCCCCTCCCTGGCTTCTGCCTGGCTCCGGACTCGGTCCCGTCCGGCTTTCTTCCAGAGGAATTGCCAAGCATTGCCAGAGGGTCTCGACTTCTGCCAAGACCAGGCATTTGTGCAGTTCAGAGACCCACTTGGGTGGCAAGTCCGACGCCGCATCCAGCGTTCTGGGGCGCTTCTGGTGCCCCTCTTGAGCGCATCTCCACCAATTCCCCAGTGATTCCCGAGATTTTGTTGCCAACCTTCTTGGCAAGAGGTTGCCAAGCAACGAACGCGAAGTTGTCACAGAGGAGCCAGCCATGAACCGCATCGCCAAGATCGCCGCCACCGCCGCCGCCGTCGCCGCCACCGTCTTCTCCACCGCCTCGGCCGCGGACGCGATCGGCTGGCCGGCCTCCTCGACGAAGGCGACCGCGACGGACACCATCGGCTGGCCCACCGCCGCCTACGCCTCCGCCAACGGCACCGACGACATCGGCTGGCCCACCGCCACCACCGTCTCCGC
>NZ_JBIVBS010000019.1:103029-196439 GCF_044746205.1 Streptomyces sp. NPDC086549
GCCAACGGCACCGACGACATCGGCTGGCCCACCGCCACCACCGTCTCCGCCAAGTCCACGGACGGCATCGGCTGGCCGACCGCCACCACCGTCTCCGCCAACGGCACCGACGACATCGGCTGGCCCACCGCCACCACCGTCTCCGCCAAGTCCACGGACGGCATCGGCTGGCCGACCGCCACCACCGTCTCCACCAACGGCACCGACGACATCGGCTGGCCCACCGTCGCCGCCGTCTGACAACCGCCCCTGCTCAGCGGAGCCCTCTCCACCGAGACGCCCCCGCCGGCCACCGTGCCGCAGCGGGGGCTTCGGCATTCCGGGGGCCGGGCGTACACCTCCGTCCCCACTCCACCTCTGTTAGAGGCGCGACTCTCATCATGGCCCGGACCAGCGCGGATTCGGCGAAGGGCGGGCACATGACGGAGGCGGGCAGAGCATCGGTGGCCGGTGCTCTGGATACGGTCCTCGCCACCTGTGCGGTAGGGCGTTCCCGCGTGGTGCTGATCGAGGGAGCCGCCGGCTGCGGCAAGAGCCATCTCCTGGACGCCGTGGCCGAACGGGCCGCCGCCGCCGGAGCGCTGGTGCTCACCGCGGTCGCCACCGAGGCCGAACGCCGGGTGCCACTCGGCGTCCTGCGCCAACTGGTCAGCAGCGCACCGGTGTTCGCACTCACCCGCACCGGCGCCGACGACGCCGTACCGCCCGGAGAGGCGATGCGGACGTTCTGCGCGGAGCTGTGCGACCTCGCCCTCGACGGGCCGGTGGTGCTGTGCCTGGACGACGTGCAGCACGCCGACGCGCAGTCCCTGCACCACCTCCGCTACCTCGTACGGCACGCCCGCCCGGCCCCGGTGCTGCTGGTCGCCACCGTGTCCTCGTACGCCGAGGAACTCCAGGAACCGCTGTTCTCAACCGAGTTGACGCGCCAGCCGCACTTCCGCCGGATCCGGCTCGGCCTGCTGTCCCCCCGGGAGACGGCGCAGGTTCCGACAGCCCGCCCGTGGGAGTGGCCCGGACCGGCCCGGACCGGCCGTACGCCCGGGGAACTGCACCGCATCACCGGCGGAAACCCCCTCCTGCTGCGCACCCTGCTGGAAGAGGACGCCGCCGCCACGGACGCCGCCGCAACAGATGCTGCCGTCTCCGCCTCACCGCTTCCGGCGCCCGCTCCCGACGGCCCGTTCGCCGAGGCCGTCATCGCCTGCCTGCACCGCAGCGGCCCGAACGCCCTGGTCACCGCCCGCGCGGTGGCGACCCTGGCCGACCTGGCGACCGAGCCCTTGGTCGCCCGCATGCTGCACGCCGAGCCGGGCACTCCCGGTCTGGCCCCCCTCCGCGCCTGCGGTCTCCTCGACGGCCTGCGCTTCCGGCATCCCTCGGTCCTCGCCGCCGTACTCGCCGACGCCTCCCCCCGCACCCGCACGGACCTGCACCGGCGGGCCGCACTGGTGCTGCGCGGCGCGGGCGCCCCGGCCGGGGTGGTCGCCGACCACCTGCTCGCCCCGCTGGCCGACGGCGTGCGCGCGCCCGCACGCCCCGAGGACTTCACGCTGCTCGCGCACACGGCGGAGGACCTGCTGACGGAGCATCCCGCCGAGGAGCCCACGGACCACCGCACCGAACAGGCGGAGCGTCTCCTCGAACTCGCCCACGGAATCTGCCCCGACGAGGCCGCGCGCACCGCCGTGGCCCTGCGGCTCGCGCAGATCTCCGCCCGACGTGACCCGGAGGCCGCCGAGCAGCGGCTCACCGCGCTGGTCACCGGGCCGCGCTCGACCCGGCCCGGTGACCAGCACACGCGAGAGCTGGCCGGGATGCTGCTCGCGCAGGGGCGGATCTCCGACTCGGCTGCGCTGCTGCGGGAGATGGAGGAGTCCGGACCACAAGGCTTCGACGCCCTGCTGGACACCCGCGCCTCGGCCTGCGAGACGCTGCTGCGGTCGGCGCGGCTGACGGACGCCACCCTGGCCCCGCTCGTCCTGGCCGTGCGCACCCTGCTGTACTCCGACCGTCCCGAGCGGGCCGTACCCGCGACCGGGCGGCTGCTGGAGGAGGCGGAGGCATGCCGGGCGCCGGGCTGGCGCGCGGTCTTCGCCACGCTGCACGCCGAGGCGCTGCTGCGGGTGGGTGACGTACGCGGGGCCCGCGAGCACGCGATCGCGGCGCTCGACGCGCTGCCCGCGGGCGGTGGCGGCACGTTCCGCTATGCCCCGGCCGCGGTGCTGATCCAGGCCTGCGGCGCGCTGGGCCGGTACGACGAGGCGGCCCAGCACGTGCAACACCCCGTCACCCGGCGCGTCCTGACGAGCCTGTACGGCCTCCAGTACCTGCGCGCCCGAGGCCTGCACCACCTCGCGCTCGGCCAGCCGCACACCGCGCTCGCCGACTTCCGCCGGACGGGCCGCCTGCTGCAGCTGTGGCGGGCGGACCGGCCGGCGTGCCTGCCGTGGCGTACAGACGCCGCGCAGGCGCTGCTCCGCCTGGGCAAGGTCCGGCAGGCGAGGACGCTGACGGAGGAACAGCTCGCGCTCCCCGACGCGCGCCGCCCCTGGGTGCGCGGCACCTCCCTGCGGGTCTTGGCCGCGGCCGGTGGCTCCGGACACCGAACCACCCTGCTCCGCCAGGCCGTCGACCAACTGCGCCGCAGCGGCGCCCGCCTGGAGACCGCCCGCGCCCTGGCCGACCTCGGCCACGCCCTGCACGACGACGGCAGTCCCTCCCAGGGCGCCGCCACCCTGCGCGCCGCCTGGAACCTGGCCCAGCAGATGGGCGCCCTGGCCCTGCGCGACGAACTCCTGCCCGACCCCGTGCGCCTTTCGATGCCCGGCTCCGCCGCCCCCGTGCCCCTGAGCGGCTCCGAGCACCGGGTGGCGGCACTGGCGGCGGACGGCCTGACCAACCGCCAGATCGCGACCCGGCTCCACCTCACGGTGAGCACGGTCGAACAGCACCTGACGCGGGTGTACCGCAAGCTGGGGGTCCAGGGCCGCGCGGGCCTGTCACCGGACCTCGCAACGAGCACCGGCCCGACCGCCTGAGCCGAGGCACCAAACCCAGGACAGCGTGGCTGAGCCGACTGGTTGGTGCGGGTGGCCTCCGTTCCTTCGTGCGCACGCACACCGCCGTAGGGGCTGGCTTTCGGTGGCGCAGGTCCAAGAGGGGGTGGATGAGTGCGGTGCGAGGTGTGTGGCGGGCACTGACGAGGGGTTGCTCTTTAAGAAGAGGCGCGCCGCGGAACTGGCCACTTGACCTGCAGGTTTGATGTCGCGGTGTTGCTCTGGGGAGCACATTTCCATCCTCGGAATGTCCTGTGGAGCGCACATTTCGGCAGAAAAATCAAGCAGCGCTTGATCTCCGTTCACGCCTCGCGCCGAAAAGAGAACCGCAGGTCACAGAGGTGCACCCAAGCCGCCGAGGCACTCACCTCAGGCATCGACCAGGCGCCAAATGTGTCGCTATCACGACACACGAAATCAAGCTGGGCTTGATTAGTCCGAACAACCGGCCTCAAAAGTCAACCTACGTTGGAGTTTCTCGGCGTCTGTTCGAAAGGCCCGCTCCCGAGGGCCCTCAGTTGAACAGACGCCAAGAAAGAACAAGCTGTGCTTGATTTTTTGACAAGCCCTGCTTGATTTTTGGGCTACTCTCTGTAGCGTCCCAGTAACAGGGAGGTCCCGTGGTATCTGTTCCACCAGCAAGTCGGCGGCCTCGAGCCGTCCCTGACGCTGCGTCCGGCGCCGACTTCGACGACCTCCTGCAGGTCCTGGGCGAACAACTCGGCCAGGACGGCGAGAGCACCGACCCCCGCACCCGCCGCAGACTGAAGAACGTCACTTTCGAGTTCGAACCGGACCGCGCCACCGTGCACGACATGGCCGGCGACGCCGGCTACAGCCTGGCGTCGAACTGGTTCACCCAGCTCCTAGCCCAGTTGGCCGTCGCCAACTCCATCACCAAGTCCCAGCTGTGCGTGTTCCTGTACGTCGCCGGCGGCCAACAGCGCGGCACCGGCATCGCCCAGTACACCCAGCAGGAGATCACCGACGGGCTGAACAGACTTGCCGCCAAGAAGGGCGGCAAGCACATCACCCGGTCCACGGTCAACCGCGCCATCCGAGCTCTGGTCGGCTACAAGTGGGTCGAGCAACTCGGCAACGGCCTGATCCAACTGAACGTACGGCTGTGGTTCCACGGCAACAGCAACGCCCAGAACACCGTTCTCGATCAGCTCGCCATCCAGCATGACTGCGATCCCGGCGCCTTCCCCAACGCCATCGGCCCCGACGTCTTCCAGGAGGAGCTGGACCTCGAATTCCCCGAACACCCGGACCAGGGAAGGGGAAGGCGAACCGGGTGATACACACCGTTCGCCCCGTCGACCCATCCTGCGGCACGCCACGAGAAAGGGATTCCGATGGCTGAGGTCATGTCGCCCATCGTCTCCGAGCGCATCTGGGCCCTGCCCGTCTCCGGAGCGTCGGTGAAGTTCCTCCAGTACCTGCTCCACCGCTCCGACTTCGGTGGCCGGCTGCCTGTGCGGCAAAAGGACATGGCCCGTGAGTACCGTGTCACCCCGCAGACCGTCAGCAACCTCATCGCGCCCCTTTGCGAGCTGAACATCGTGCTGCGCCCCAAGAACGAGAACGGCGGCAAGGGCAACTCCTACCGCCTCCACCCCCTGGCCGCGAAGTACGCCGGCCCCGAGGAAATGGACACCGCGCTGCGTGCCGCCATCGCCAGCGTCAAGGCAGGCGACCTACCCAACCTGAAGCTGCCCGCCTACGCCTCGGTCCCGCCCGCGGAGGGACATCCCAGCCTCCAGGTCGCCTGACCCGCGAGTCCGCGCCGACTGGGCGTAAGCCGCCTTCACACCTGTCGGCTCGGGGAACGCTGACCTCGAACGGGGCGAGGGCGCAGGCCGACGACATCCACGGGACGATCAACGGTTCCACCGCCTGGTCCCGCACCTGCCTCGGCAAGCGCGCCGTCCTGGACGAGTTGCTCACTCCCCTTGCCGCACAGTTCACGGGCCCGAGCGTGGTCAGCGCCGACCGCTTCGTCGCCGAAGGTGACGTGGTGGTCGTAGTGCCGGTGACCGGCTGAACCCGGATCAGTCGTCCAGTGAGAGGGCGCGCTTGGCGTGCGTGACGGACGCCTCGGAGGCGGGTCCGCCGGGATTCTCGGTCGCCAGGGCCTGGTTGACGGTGACGAAGGGACGCATGCGCCGCTCGTAGCGGGCGTAGGCGGCGTCGTGGTCGCCGTGGGCCCGGCCGAGGCAGTCGGCCAGGACGTAGCCGCCCACGAGGGCCAGGCTGGTGCCCTGCCCCGAGAGCGGCGAGGGGCAGTAGCCGGCGTCGCCGAGCAGGGCCACCCTGCCCCGTGACCACTGGTCCAGGTGGATCTGGGCCATGGCGTCGCAGTAGAAGTCGGGCGCCTGCCGGGCCGCCTCGGCCAGGCGGGCGCCGTTCCAGCGGAGGGCCGCGAGCCTGTCGGTGACGAGCCGCTGGAGAGCGCGGGGGTCGTGGCCGAGCGGGTCCGACCGGAACCCGAAGGCGATCCTGAGCTCGGTGTTGTCGCGCACGGGCATGATGCCGAAGCCCACGTCGCCGTCGCGCAGCCACGTCTGCCAGTCGTCGAGGCCGAGGAAGTTGTCCGCGCCGAACACCGAGAGGTAGCTGCCCAGATGGCGGGCGAACCGCTCCTCGGGGCCGAAGGCCAGCCGCCGTACGGTCGAGTGCAGACCGTCGGCCCCGATCACGAGGCCGAAGGTACGGGACGCACCGTGTGCGAAGTCGACGCGGACGCCGCTGTCGTCCTCGTCCAGCGCGACGATGCTGTCACCCAAGACGTACTCGACGTCCGCGCGCGTGTGTTCGTGGATCAGCCGCACCAGGTCCTCACGCAGCAGCTCGATGTCCTCGCTGTCGAGGCGGCCGCTGCTGTAGGTGGCCTCGGTGGAACGCTCGACCTCCCGCCCGTCGGCGTCGAGGACCGACATGCCGCGCATCCGGGTGCGTACCTTCTCCGCCCGCTCCAGCAGGCCCATCCGCTCGAGGACGTCGAGCGCGACACCGCGGACGTCGACGGCCTGGCCGCCGGAGCGAAGGCCCGGGGCGCGTTCGACGACGGTGACCTCGAAGCCGTGGCGGCGCAGCCAGTAGGCGAGGGCGGGGCCGGCGACCCCGCCGCCGGAGATCAGAACGGTCTGCATGTGGATAGCTCCTCTCGTACGCTGTACGCATCTGAACGTACGGCGTACGCGCAGCCTCCTCAACTGGGCTGATTACGCTTCTGAACTAGGACAGTTGGCCACAGCCCGACATCTTCGCTGCTAGCCTCTGAACTAGTACAGACGAGGAGAGGCTGGGGATGTGACGAAGGCCACAGGCGCGGGGCGCGAGCCGCACGAGCCGCCGTATCAGCGCATCGTCGCCGAGATCCGCAGACGCATCGCCGACGGTGAACTGGCGCCCGGGGACCGCATTCCGTCAACCCGTCAGACGGCCCGGGACTGGGGCGTGGCGCTCGCCACCGCCACCAAGGCCCTGACCGCGTTGCGCCTGGAGGGCCTGGTCGAGACCCGTCCCCGGACCGGCACGGTGGTGGCCACGCCCGCTCCGGCGACGCCACCCGCCAGGCGTCCCTCGTCCACCCCGGATCCCCCCGCCACCGAGCAGGAGCTGACCCTCGACCGGATCGTCCGCGCCGCCATGGACATCGCCGACTCCGAAGGCCTCCCGGCGCTCTCCATGCGCGGTGTGGCCGCCCGGCTCGGCGTCGCGCCCATGTCGCCGTACCGGTACGTCCCCAGCAAGGACGACCTGGTCCTGCTCGTGGCCGACGCCGCGTTCGGCGAGGAGTCCTACCCCGCGGATCCCCCCGAAGAGTGGCGCCCCCGCATCGAGCTGGGCGCCCGCACCCTGTGGTCCCTGTACCGCAGGCACCCGTGGCTGGCCCAACTGGGCTCCCTCACCCGCCCGTTGCTCCTGCCCAACCTGATGGTCCACGCGGAATGGACACTCGGCGCCCTGGACGGCCACGGCCTCGGTCCCACCGCCCTGCTCGACATCCACGTCCTGCTCTACAGCCACGTCCAGGGCCTCGCCATGCACCTGGAATGGGAGGCCCACGCCGAGGCCACCACGGGCCAGTCGGAGGACCAGTGGATGGCCAGCCGCGCCCCCGCCCTGCGCGAACTGACGGACTCGGGCCGCTTCCCCACCTTCACGAGGATGATCGGAGCCTTCGGGGAGGACGGCTACGACCTGCGCCTGGACACCCTCTTCGAACTGGGCCTCAAGGCCCTCCTGGACGGCCTGACCCTCAAGATCGAAGGCAGGTAGCGGAGGAACAGGCAGCGGAGGAAACGGAGTACACCGGCATACAGCTGATCAACGACGCCCTCACGCCTCCCCGCCCCGGACAGAGCCCTCCCTGGCCGCACCCTGGCCGATCTGCCCGGCCGCCCACTGCGCCCACTCGCGGCGCATGGCGTTGAAGCGGAGGCCGTACTCCAGGGCGATCCGGCCGTAGACGGAGAGGTTGTCGTCGTCCCAGTCGATGGACTGCGCCAGCTGGTTGAGATCCTCGTACGTCCGCTCGGACATCTCGGTCAGCTCGGTCAGGTACGCGCGCGCCTGCTCGGGCTCCAGCACTCCGAGGAAGAAGACCCGCAGCAGCAGATCACTGCGGGTGTTGCGCTGGGGCTTCGTCTCGGTCAGCCAGTGCCGCAGCTCGGCCAGTCCCTCGTCGGCGAGGGCGTATTCCTTGCGGCCGCGCGGCCCCTCGGCCGCCACCGTGATCAGTCCGGCGCCCGCCAGCTTGGTCAGCTCGGTGTAGATCTGGCTCTGCGTCGCCGGCCAGACGGTGGCCAGTGAGGTTTCGAACAGTTTCAGCAGGTCGTAGCCGCTGGCGGGGCGTTCCGAGAGGAGGCCCAGGAGTGCGTGTCTGAGGCTCATGACCCCCACTCTACATTCCACTATTGACATGTCACCAACCGACCTTCTACTTTTGACATGTCAGAAGAGACACCTTGAAACGGGGAGACCAGACCATGTCCTACCTGCGCACGTTCCTGCCCTGGATCGTCTTCGCCGTGCTCCCCTCGGGGGACTGGCAATGGGCAGCGCTGGCCGCACTCGTGGTCGCCGTGGCGCTCATCGCCCAGCAGGTACGGGCCGGCACCGAATTCGACGCACTGATCATCGAGTTGGGCTCGGCGGTCTTCTTCGCCGCACTGGCCGTCATCGCCTTCGCCGACCCCCACTCGGGCGTGCACGACTACTCCGCGGCCCTCTCCTCCGGCACCCTCGCGGTCATCGCCGGCACCTCACTGGCCATCCGCAGGCCGTTCACCCTGGGCATCGCCAAGCGCACCACCCCGCAAGAGGTCTGGAACCTCAAGCCGTTCATCCGCACCAACGTCGTCATCACCGCCGTATGGACCGCCGCGTTCACCCTGACCGCCGCCGTCCTCGCCCTCGTCGCGCACGCCGGCAACGCCCACTCCACCCCCGCCACACTCGTCCAGATCGCCGGCTTCGCCGTCCCGATGGTCTTCACCGTCCGCTACGTCGCCCACGTCCAGGCCAAGGCCGCGCAGGTGACCCGATGACCCCGCGCCACCTCGCCGGCAACTACGCCCCGGTCACCGAGGAACTCACCGCCTACGACCTGCCGGTGACCGGCACGATCCCGCCCGAGCTGGCCGGCTGGTACCTGCGCAACGGGCCGAACCCGGCCGACGCCGCCTCCGGACACTGGTTCTTCGGCGACGGCATGATCCACGGCGTCCGGCTGGAGGCCGGGCGGGCCGTCTCGTACCGCAACCGCTGGGTCCGCACCCGCCGGCTCACCGACGGGGCACTGATGTACGACGAGCAGGGCCGGCGCGACCTCACCGCCGGCCCGGCCAACACCCACGTCGTCCGACACGCCGGCCGCACCCTCGCCCTGGTCGAGACGGCCCTGCCCTACGAACTCACCTGCGACCTGGACACCAAGGGCCCCTACGACTTCGGCGGCAGGCTGCACACCGCCATGACCGCACACCCCAAGACCTGCCCGGTCACCGGAGAACTGCACTTCTTCGGCTACGGGATGCTGGAGTCCACCCACCTCACCTACCACCGGGCCGACGCCTCCGGCGAACTGGTGCTCAGCCGGCCCGTCGAGGTGCCCGGGCCGACCATGCTGCACGACTTCGCCCTGACCGCCGAACACGTCGTCTTCATGGACCTGCCCGTCGTCTTCGACCTCGAACTCGCCCTGACCGGCGGGACGATGCCCTACCGCTGGGACGACGGACACGGCGCCCGGCTGGGCGTGCTGCGCCGCGACGACCCGCACGGCGCGATGCGCTGGTTCGGCATCGACCCGTGCTACGTCTTCCACGCGCTCAACGCCTACGACGCGCCGGACGGCACCATCGTCCTGCACGTCATGCGCTACCCGGAGATGTACCGCCGCACCGCCGACGGCAGCACCGCACCCCAGCAGGCCGTGCTGTGGAAGTGGACCGTCGACCCGGTCCGCGGGACGGTGCGCGAGGAGCAGATCGACGACCGGCCGGGCGAGTTCCCCCGCGTCGACGACCGCCTGACCGGTCTCGACTCCACGCACGGACACGTGACCTGCGGCAACTCACTGGTGCGCTACGACCTCACCACCGGTTCCACGACCGCGCACGACTTCGGCCCCGGCCGCACGCCCGGCGAGGCCTCCTTCGCCCCGGCCGACGACACGGCCGGCGGCCCCGGCTGGCTCATGACGTACGTCCACGACGCCGCCGCCGACCGCAGCGACCTGGTCATCCTCGACGCCGACCACCTCGACGACGACCCCGTCGCCACCGTTCACCTGCCGACCAGGGTGCCGTTCGGCTTCCACGGCAACTGGCTCGCCGACTGATCCCGGCCCAGGGCCTGTCCGGCCGCTCCGGCCCTCGCCCGCCGCCTGGCAACACCTGACCCTCCACTTGGCACAAACCCACCCGCTCCCACCTGCGACTCAAGTACAGCTCCAGCGTTCCGAGACCCAGCCTCAGGACGTGGTTGCCAACATCTTGGCAAGGCTTTGCCAAGGCGGAAGGCGCTGTCGTAAGGAGCGAGTGCTGATGTCCATCTCCGGCCTCATCGAGCAGCAAGTCCAGGAGCGGCCCGACGCGACCGCGGTCACCTACCCGGGGTACGCCGAGGGCGGCGACGTGTCCCTCACCTACCGGGAGTTGAGCCGGGCGGCCAACCGTCTCGCCGCCCATCTGCGAGCCCGTGGCGTGGGCCACGGCGACCGGGTGGTGACCTCGCTGAGGCCGGGCCCGGACATGGTGACCGCGTTCCTCGGAATCGTGCGGGCCGGAGCGGCCTACGTCCCGGTCGACCCGTCCAACCCCGCCGAGCGCCGCCGGCTGATCGTGCGGGACAGCGCGGCCCGGGCGGTACTGACCGAGGGCGCCGGTGCCGCGGAGTACCGGGGGCTGGACGCCGTGGTCGTCGCCGTGGACGCCGAAGCCGCCGAGATCGCCGGGCGCTCCGACGCCCTGCCCGAGGAGACGACCGGCCCGGACGACGCCGTCTACGTCTGCTACACGTCCGGTACGACCGGGACGCCCAAGGGTGTCGTCGTACCGCACCGGGCCGTGCTCGACTTCGTGCAGTCGACCGACTACCTGCGGCTGACGCCCGACGACGTGGTGGCCCAGGCCGCCAACCCCGCCTTCGACGCGGTCACCTTCGAGGTGTGGACGACACTCACCGCCGGCGCCCGCCTGGTCGGCCTGGCCAAGGAGACCGTCACCGACCCGGGCCGCTTCCAGGAGGCGGCCGGCGCGCACGGCGTCTCGGTGATCTTCCTGACGACCGCGCTGTTCAACCTGATCGCCCGCGAGCGGCCCGCCGCCTTCGCCCCGCTGCGCGCAGTCCTGTTCGGCGGCGAGGCCTGCGACCCGCGCCGGGTGCGCCAGGTGTTCGCGGCGGGCGTGCCCGAGCGGCTGCTGCACGTGTACGGGCCGACCGAGACGACGACGTTCGCCACCTGGCACGAGGTCGGGGAGCCCGGGGAGGGCGACCGCACGATCCCGATCGGGCGGCCGATCGGCGCCACCCGCGCCGTCGTCGTCGGCAGTGACGGCGCCCCCGTCGCCCCGGGCGGCACCGGTGAACTCCTGCTCGGCGGGCCCGGGCTGGCCACCGGCTACCTGGACCGGCCCCAGCTGACCGAGCAGCGGTTCGTCGAGGACCGGTTCACCGGCAGCGGCGGGGTGCTGTACCGCACCGGGGACCTGGTGCTGCTGCGCGCGGACGGCGCGCTGGAGTTCGTGGGGCGGGTCGACGACCAGATCAAGCTGCGCGGCTTCCGCATCGAGCTCGGCGAGATCGAGTCGGTGCTTACCGCCCACCCGGGCGTGTCCGCCGCCGCGGTGTCCCTGCACGAGACGAAGGACGGCGACAAGCGGCTCGTGGCGCACGTGGTGCCCGCGGCTCCCGCCGCGGCCGCCGCCGAGGAGGACGCGCAGATCACCGAGTGGAAGGAGATCTACGAGGCGCTGTACGACGACGCCGACGCGGCCGAGCTGGGCGCCAACTTCGCGGGCTGGAACAGCAGTTACGACGCCCTGCCGATCCCGCTGGAGCAGATGACCGAGTGGCAGGAGGCCACCCTGGAGCGGGTGCGCGAGCTGCCGCACCGCCGGGTCCTGGAGATCGGCGTGGGCACCGGCCTGCTGATGGGCCACCTGGCCCGGGACAAGGAGTGCGAGGAGTACTGGGCGACCGACTTCTCCGCCTCCGTCGTCGCCGCGCTCACCGCCCAGACGCAGACCGACCCCGCCCTCGCCGACAAGGTCCGGCTGAGCTGCCAGGGCGCCGAGGACACCACCGGACTGCCCGCGGGCCACTTCGACGCGATCGTCGTCAACTCGGTGATCCAGTACTTCCCGAGCCTCGCCTACCTGCGCACCGTGATCGAGCGGGCCCTGCCGCTGCTCGCCCCGGGCGGCTCACTGCTCCTGGGCGACCTGCGCAACCTCGACCTCGCCCGCTGCTTCCAGACCGGCATCGAGCTCGCCCAGCCGGGCGCGGCCGAGCGCCCCCGCGACGCCCTGCGCCGCTCCGCCGACCAGCGCGTGGCCATGGAGACCGAGCTGCTGCTCTCCCCCGCCCTGTTCGCGGCCCTCGCCCGCGAACTGCCCGCGGTGCGTGCGGTGGACGTGCGCGCCAAGCGGGGCGCCCACCACAACGAGCTGACCCGCTACCGCTACGAGGCCGTCCTGTCCACCGCCGAGCCGGCCGCCGACCTCGCCACCGCGCCCGCCGCCCGCTGGGGCCAGGAGATCTCCTCCGTCACCGACGCCGAGGCGTACCTGGACGAGCACCGGCCGGCCCTGCTGCGGCTGGCCGGGGTGCCCAACCGCCGGGTGCACGACGAGTACACCTCGATGCACGCCCTCGACAATCCGATCGAGAGCATCGACCTGGCCGCCCAGGACGCGCCCGCCCCCGACCCGGAGGCGCTGTGCACGGCCGCCGAGCGGCTGGGCTACCGGGCCCTGCCCACCTGGTCCAACGAGAGCGCCGAGCTCCTCGACATCGTCTTCGTCGACCCCGTCCGGATCCCGGCCGGCCCCCTGACCGGCGTGTACGCCGCGCCGACGGCCGCCGTCGAGGAGTGCGCCAACACGCCGACCGCCTTCGACCGGACCGTCGACCTGGAGGTCGTCCTGCGCGGCCACCTCCAGGAGCGGCTGCCCGACTACATGATCCCGTCGGCGCTGATGCCCCTGGACGCGCTGCCGCTGAACGCCAACGGCAAGGTCGACCGCAAGGCGCTGCCCGTACCCGCCTTCACCGCGGACCGCCCCGGCACCCAGCCGGGCACGCCGATCCAGGAGATCGTCCGCGACCTGTTCGCCGAGGTGGTCGGACTGCCGCGGCGCAAGGTGCACGCCGACTCCGACTTCTTCCGCATCGGCGGCCACTCGCTGGCCGCGGCCCGGCTGCTGTCGCGGGCCCGCGAGACGCTGGGCGCCGACCCGGGCAGCCGCGCGCTGTACGAGGCGCCGACGCCGGCCGAGTTCGCCGCGCTGCTCGGCGACTCCCCCACCGCCGCCACCGGCCCCGCCGGCGCCGGCGGGGACAGCGCGGTACTTCCGCTGAGGCTGCGCGGCGCGCTCGACCAGCGGGCCCTGGAGGAGGCCCTGGAGGACCTGGGCCAGCGCCACGAGGCGCTGCGCAACTCGCGGCTCGGCGCGGCCGGCACGCGGCTGCGCACCCTGGCCGCCGACGACCATCTGCTGGACCTCGCCCTGCCCGCCGCCGCGGTCGACCTGTGGTCGCACCTGCCGCTGGCCGCCGAACTCGCCCAGGCCTACGAGGCCCGGGCCACCGGCGACACCCCGCGCCGCTCCCCGGCCGGGCTCGACGCGGCGCCCCGCGCGATCTTCGGCGACCTGGAGCCCACCCCGCTGCCGGGCAGCGTGCCGCAGGCCGGCGACGCCTCCTACGGCACCCTCGAGGTCGAGCTGGGCGAGGAGCTGCACGAGCGGCTCACCCGGTTCGCGGCCGAGCACGGCAGCACCCTGTTCATGGTGGCGCACACCGCGCTCACGGTCCTGCTGTCCCGCCTCGGCGCGGCCGACGAGGTCACCGTGGCCGCACCTGTCCCGGCCCGGGACAGTGCCTCGCTGCGCGGCGCGGTCGGCCCGTACGGGCGGATCCTGGCGCTGGCGGTGGACGCCTCGGGCGACCCGGCCTTCGCCGAACTGCTGCGCCGGGTCCGCGAGACGGACCTCGCCGCCTACCGGGACGGCGAGGCGGCCCTGGCGGCACTGCCAGGCGGCGTCGCGCTGACCGTGCTGCAGGATGCCGTCGGCCGGTTCGAGGCGGCCGGGCTGACCATCCAGCCGGAGGAGGCCGAACTCCCGCTTCCCGCGGCCGACCTGGGGCTGATCCTGACCGAGCGGCAGACCGCGGCGGGCACGCCGGCCGGCCTCACCCTCTCGGCCGCGTACCGGCACGAGACGGTCGGCGAGGCGGCCGCCGCCTCGCTCGTCGGCCAGCTCACCGCCGTACTGGAAGCGGCCCTGGACAATCCGTCGGCCGCGCTGAGCCGGCTGCGGCTGCTGCCCGGCCCGGCCGCCGAGGGCGGTGTGTGGGCGGGCGCGAGCGTCGCGATCCCGGAGCGGGACGTGGCCTCGCTGTTCGCGGCGCAGGTGGCCCGCGACCCTCAGGCGCCCGCGCTGGCCGGTATGGCCTACGCCGAACTCGACGCCCGCGCAGACCTGTTGGCGCACGCCCTGATCGAGCACCAGGCGGGCCCGGGCACCTCGGTGCTGACCGCGCTGTCCTCGCCCACCGGGTTCGCGGTGGCCGCGCTGGCCGTCGCGAAGACGGGTGCCGCGCTGCTTCCGGTCGACCCGTCGCTGGACCTGGCGGAGTCGCTGAACCCGGTGGTGCTGCTGCTGGACGAGACGGCCGACCTGCTGCTGCCCGCCGTACCGGGCGCGGCCAGGCTGGTCCGGAACGACGCCGCCGACAGGCTTCCGTCGGCCGGGCACTGGCCGGTGACCGACGCCGACCGGACGCGGCCGCTGGAGGAGGGCGACCCGGTGCTGCTGGTGCCCGGCGAGGACGGCACCGTGGTGATCGGCGCCGGGGCCGTCGCCGCGGCGACCCTGGCCGAACCGGCCGACGCCGCCTGGCTGGTGCACGGCTACCCGGACGGGGACGCCGCGCTGGGCCTGCTGGGCACGCTGGCCTCCGGCGCCCAGGTGCACATCCCGGACGGCTCCCTCGCCCAGGCGGTGCCGCACGAGGTCCTGCGGTGGCTGCGGCAGGAGGACGCCCGGGTGGTGCTGGGCGGCGCGGACGACGCGCTGACCGCACTGGTCGCGCTGGCCCGGTCCGAGGGCGCCGAGCTGACCGTGAGCGGCGGCTGGGCCGAGGGCCGGCTCGTCGTGGACCAGCTCCCCGGCGGCCCGTCCCGCCCCGCTCCCGGCTACCGCGCCTACATCCTCGACGCCCGGCTGCGGCCGGTGGCCCCCGGCGAGGCCGGTGCCCTCTACATCGCGGGCGCGGGCGTGGCCCAGGGCTACGCCGGGGCACCCGCGGCGACCGGCGAGCGCTTCCTGCCCGACCCCTTCGGCGGTCCGGACGGCGGCACCGCCCACATGTGGCGCACCGGCCGCGCCGCCCGCCTGGACGCCGACGGCAGCCTCCGGGTGCTGGACCGCCCGGCGGACGACGACCCCTTCGCCGACGAGTTCGCCACCTTCGTCGTCCTCGCCGACGCCACCAACCACCACGCCCTGTGGCCCGCGGCGGCCGTACCGCCCGAGGGCTGGTACGAGACCCACGCCGAGGACCTCTACGAACTCTGCCTCGACCACATCAACGACCACCTGAGCGACCCGTTCTAGGAACTCCGGGACCCCGGACCGGCCACCCCGATGACCGCACACCCATCCACCCCGGAGGACACCATGAATGCCACCCTCGCCGACGACACCCGTCACCACACCCTCGACCTCACCCTCCGCGAGGCGCGCGCGGCGCACGCACTGGCCGCGTCCTGCCTGGAGGTGTACAAGGCTGCGGACGACCCGCGGTTCCTCGACGAGGCCCCCGTCCTCGCGCACGAGCTGCCGCTGACGGTGCGCCGGCACCTCAACTCCGCGCGCCGCGACGAGGCCACGCACGCGACGGTGATCCGCGGCAACGTCGTCGACCAGGCGGCCCTCGGCGTCACTCCCGGCCACTGGAGCGAGGCGGACACCGACGCGAGCCAGGTCTACGGCTGCCTGCTGGTGCTGTACGCGGCGCTGCTCGGCGACGTCACCGGCTGGGCCACCCAGCAGGTCGGCCGCCTGGTGACCGACATCCTGCCGAGCAAGGGGTACGAGACCAGCCTGATCTCCGCCTCCAGCGAGCTGGAGCTGGCCTGGCACACCGAGGACGCCTTCTCGCCGTACCGCGCGGACTGGGTGGGCCTGTTCGCGCTGCGCAACGAGGGCAAGGTGCCCACGACGGTCGCGCACGTCGACGTACGACGCCTGCCGGACCGCATCCGCGCCGTCCTCTCCCAGCCCCGCTTCGTGGCCCTGCCCGACTCCGCGCACGAGTTCGCCGAGGGCGAGTTCGTGCCCGAGCCGGTGCCGGTCCTGGAGGGCCACGCCGATCTGCCGGTGCTCCGCATCGACCGGGACTTCTTCCGGGCCCAGGACGGCGACCCGGAGGCCGCCGAGGCGCTGGCCTGGATCATCGCCCACCTGGACGGCAACCTCACCGACGTGGTCATCCCCACCGGCGCGGTCTGCTTCGTCGACAACCGCAACGTGGTGCACGGCCGGCGCCCCTTCCGCGCCGGGTTCGACGGCGGCGACCGCTGGCTCAAGCGCGTGAACCTCGTCCGCGACCTGCGCCGCACCCGCCCCGGCCGGCTGGACGGCTCGACCCGCGTCATCGGCTGAACCGCCCTCCCCCACCACAGACCTGACAGGAGTACGACCATGAGCGCCACCGGCACCGCACCCGCCCGCCCCGCCGTCCTGCTCGTCGAGAGCCGCCGCGCCACCTTCACCGACCACGTCCTCGCCCGCGACGACGTCGACGTCGTCCTGCTCCGCTTCGACTCGGTGCCGCTGACCGAGGAGTACGTCGCCCGCACCGCCCACGTCCCGACGTTCACCCTGGACACCTCCGCGGCCCCTCAGGACGAGGCCGCCCGCTATCTGCGCTGGATGAAGGGCACCAGGGGCCTGCCGCGGCCGACGTTCTTCTGCAACCCCAACGAGGCCCTGCAGGCGGCCGCCCAGCGCTTCGCGGGCCTGGTGGGCCTGCCGCACCTGACCGAGGAGCAGGTCGGCTGGGTGCGCAACAAGATGACGATGAAGGACCGGTACGCCGAGCTCGGCATCCCGCACGCCGGGTACCGCCCGGTGCACACGCTCGCGGACGTGACCGGGTTCGGCGAGGAGTACGGCTGGCCGGTGATCCTCAAACCGGTCGACTCCGACTCCTGCATCGGCACGTACCGCATCGACTCGCCGGCCGGCCTGGCGGAGATACCGCCGCTGGACCCGGATCTGGAGTGGATGGTCGAGGAGTACGTCAAGGGCCGTGAGTTCCAGCTGTGCGCGGTCGTCTCGCGCGGCGTGGTCCTGGACGCGTACCTGTCGAAGAACCCGGTCCCGATCCTGGAGGTCCTCGACGGCAAGATCAACGCCAACATCACCTATGCGCCGAGCGAGGAGATCCCGGTCGACGCCCGCGCGCTGGCCCAGCAACTCGCCGACGGGCTGCAGATCCCGTACGGCTACCTGCACGGCGAGTTCTTCCTCACCGAGGACGGCGAGTTCGTGATGAGCGAGGTCGCGGCCCGACTCAGCGGCTGCGAGGTGCCCATGAACCACGGCCTCGCCTTCGGATTCGACTTCCTGCACGTCGTCCTCGACACCTACCTCGACCGGGTTCCGGTGCCCGACTACACCCGCGACCGCGCCGTCGGCGACCTGCTGCTGCCGACCGCGCCCGGCCGCGTCGTCCACATCAGCTCCGAGGAAGAACTGCTCAGGCTGCCGGGCGTGATCGGCGCCCATCTGACCGTGGCACCGGGCGACGTACTGGACCCGCCCCGCGCCTCGCACGCCTCCACCGGCTACGTCCACGTGGAGGGCGCCACCGCGGACGAGGTCGAACGGCGGATGCACGCCGTACTGCGCCACTTCGAGCTGAAGGTCGACAAGGAGGCAGCATCATGACCGCCCCGACCGCCGCCGGCGGACCGCTGTTCGCCCCGTACTCCGAACTCGACGACTACGCACGGGCCGTGGCGGACGCGGAGGCCGGGTACGGCTCGCTGCCGGTGTGGACCGGCGGCCGCACCGACCTCCTGGACGGAATCGCCCTCGCGGAACAGGTCTACGGCGGGCACCGCACCCCCGACCCGGCCGACACCGGCGTCCTGTTCGGCGACCCGCTGCCCGAGCCGCTGCGTGCCCTGGTCGCCCCGCTGGCCCGCCGGTGGGTCACGGACCCGGCCCGGCTGCCCGAGGAGGGCTCGGTCCTGCTGGTCGGCACGTACGGGCAGCTGCGCGGCGACGAGGTGCAGCCGGTCGTCGACGCCGCGTACGCCGCCGGGCGGCCGCTGTTCCTGCTGACCGGCCGTGACGTGCACAGCCTCAGCTGGGTGGTGGCCAAGCAGTACGGCCGGGTGGTGCCGGGCGCCGCGGTGGGCGTCGTCTCAGAACTGGACGCGGCCGAGCCGGTGCCGGGCGCGGACGTGTGGTGCGGCGCGGAGGACGTGCGCCGCCTGGACATCAAGGAGGTGGCGCTGGGCCGGGTGTGGCGGCGGGTGCTGTTCCACGGCAACGGCAAGGACGACCAGCTGAACCTGGGCCAGTTCACGCTGTGCGGAGCGAGCCCGGTCGCGGCGCTGCCCGGGGCGCCCGGCCCCAAGTGCGCCTACGGGCTGGGCTGCACCAAACCCATGGACAAGCTGATCCCGGCACGCTCCGTCCGCGCCGCGGAGCTGGTGCTGGCCAACTGCTTCAGCGGCGCGCTGGCCGGGCACGCCATGTACGACCCGAAGTACCTGATCCTCCTCAACGCCCTGGACGGCCCGGCGCAGACGGTGGTGGCCACCCTCACCGCCTGCGACGGCCAGCGCCCCGAGAACCTGGCCTGGCTCACCGGCACGGCCCGCGCGGGCAGCGCGGCGGGCGCCGTCAACGACAGCCTCCGGGACATCAACCCGTACCCGTCGTTCGCCCAGGTGGGCCTGGAGTCGTCAGGGCTGGGGGAGGAAGCGGCCACGGCCACGGACACGGTGCCGGAGCTCCCCGTGCACGCCCTCGGCGCCCGGCTCTCCGGCCTGCTGGACAGCGGCCTGCTCGGCGCGGACTATCCGCTGCGCCCCCGGCTGCGGGCGCTGGCGGACACTCTCCTGCACGAGGTGGTCCGTACGGCGACGCCGGCACTGGAGGAGATCGCCAAGGAGACGAAGTCCCTGGACCTGGCCCTCGCCCACCGCTTCGCCAAGCACCACGACGACCCGGTGCTCCGGTTCCCGACGTACTTCGGGGAACGCAGCGTCGCGGAGGAGCCGGTCGCGGTGGAAGCCCCCTGCGCCTGCGGCCGCCCGCTGATGTCCTACCGCCGGCGTGGCCGGGTCCCCGTCGTCACCGACACCGTGCAGGTGGTCTGCCCGCGCTGCGGCGACATCGCCAACACCCTCTCGGAATCAGCCGAGTTGAGCGTGAAGGCACCGGCGCACGTGGCGGCCGGCGGTACCCTCCACGTGGTGGTCGAGGCGGTGGCGCGCCGGGCCGGGACGGTGAACCTCGGCATCGTGCTGCCGGTGTACCTCGACGCGAAGGTGGGCCCGGTACTGCGCCGGGTGGAGGCAACGCGCCCCGGTGAACGCGTACACGCCGAGTTCACCGTCACCATGTCCCCCGGGGCGACCCCGCAGGCGTACTACTTCTGCCCGTACGCGGTGCAGGACCTGGGTGTCTCGGTGTCCCGGGTGCACTTCACCCTGGAGCCGGGCCTCACGGACGAAAGGGAACGGACGGCGGCATGACCGACACGGGGGCGCAGGACGGGCCGAGCGGAACGGGTGATTCCGGGGGAAGTTCGTGGGCACCCCTCGCGCACCGGTCCTTCCGGCGGCTGGCGGCCGGACGGCTGCTGGTGTACTTCGCCAACTCGATGGCGCCCGTCGCCCTGGCCTTCGCGGTGCTCGACGCGACCGGCTCCACGACCGACCTGGGGCTCGTGGTCGGCGCGCGCTCGCTCGCCAACGTGGCGCTGCTGCTGGTCGGCGGGGTGGTCGCCGACCGGATGCGGCGCACGCTGGTGCTGCAGGGCTCGGCGCTCGCCGCGGCCGCGGTGCAGGCGGCCATCGCGGCGAGCGTGCTCCTGGACGCGACGTCGATCCCGCTGCTGGTGCTGCTCAGCGTCCTCAACGGCGCCCTCGCCGCGCTGTCCCTCCCGGCGTCCGCCGCGCTGACCCCGCAGACGGTGCCGGACGACCTGATCCGCCCGGCCAACGCCGTGATGCGGATGGGCATCAACCTCGGCGCCATCGCGGGCTCGTCGCTGGCCGGTGTGGTGGCCGCCGTGTTCGGCCCCGGCTGGGGGCTGGCCGGCAACGCGGTGGCGTTCTGCGGCGCGGCCCTGTGCTTCTCCGGCGTGACGACGGCCCCGGCGGACGAGGCGGCACCGGCCGCCGAGCGGGTCCGCCCGCTGCACGAACTGCGCGACGGCTGGCGGGAGTTCACCGCGCGCCGCTGGGTGTGGATCGCGGTGCTGCAGTTCATGGTGGTCAATGCCGTGATCGCGGGCGGCGTGCAGGTGCTCGGGCCGGTCGTCGCCGACGACACGTTCGGACGCGGGGTGTGGGGCACGGTGCTGGCCGCGGAGATGGCGGGCGCGGTGGCCGGCGGCTTCCTCGCCGCCCGCTCACGGGCCCGGCACGCGCTGCTGCTCGGTGTGGCGCTGGTCGCCGTCGAGGCCGTACCGCTGGTGGTACTGGCCGAGGCGCCCGGCGCGCTGTTGCTGACGGTCGCGATGTTCGCCAACGGGATGGCGCTCGAACAGTTCGGCGTGGCCTGGGACGTCTCGCTCCAGGAGAACATCCCCGCCGACCGCCTGGCCCGCGTCTACGCCTACGACGCCCTCGGCTCCTTCGTGGCCCTCCCGCTGGGCGAGATGGCCGCCGGTCCCCTCGCCGGCCGCCTCGGTGTCCACACCACGCTCCTCGGCGGTGCCGCCCTGGTCGTGCTGGTCACGGCAGCAGCCTTGTGCAGCCGCCAGGTGCGCTCCCTGACCACGGGCCGTCCCGCACCCGCCCCCGGGACACCCGCGGCGGAGCCGGTCCCGCAGTGAGAAGCGGCCGGGAACTCCCGCTCGCCGCCGGAAGGTGAATGCGGCGCTCAACGATCGTGGCCGAGACTGTCGTTGACGGCATTTGCGGCACGGCCGAAAGCTGGTGCCCCTCAGACACCGACAGATACCAACAGATGCCGAGGAGCTCCTTCATGAAGGTCCGGACGGGCCCCAGGCCCCGGTTGTCGCTGCCCCGGTGGCCAGTGTCCCGCCGCCGGGAATCCCGGTGCAGGACCCGCAGGGTCACGCGCTGCGGGCGAACTCCGCGTCGATCTGTTCCAGGGTGGTGTCGGGGTCGGCCACCAGGGTCGCCAGTTCGTCGTCCGTGTGGTGACGGCTGGAGATGGCGGGGCAGCGGCGGCAGGCGTCGACGCCCGCCTGGGCCCACCACTTGCAGTCGGCGCGCAGATGGCACTGGGGGACCGGGCCGGAGGACGCGGCCGGGTAGGCGGCCACGACCCGCTCGATCAGGGTGCAGTCGTCGCCGCGCCGGTTGGCGCACTCGGCGACGCAGTGCGAGGCGAACCGCAGCACCCGCCGCGGCTCGATGTCGGCCGGGATCTGGCCGAGGATCTCGGCCGCCGGCACCGGGTCGGCCAGATAGGACACCCGGCCGTCGACCCCGGCGCGCACGCCCAGCACCACCGACTCGGGTGCGTACGCGGCGCCGCTCGGGCACCACGCGGTCCGTACCCCGCCGGGGCGTGCCGTGCCGTCGTCCCGTGCGGCGCCGTCGGTCACGGTCGCCGCCCCCTCAGCACGGCAGGGCGTCGGTGATGGCCAGCACGCCCCTGCCCTGCGCGGACAGCTGCGCGTCGCCGCCGGTCCGCTCCAGGGCGACCGCCTGCCGCAGGCTCTCGGCCAGCTGCTGCCGGTCGGTGATGCGCTGCGGTGCGGTCTGGCTCGCGGCCGCGGTCTCGGCGCCGCCCAGGACGAGCCCGGTGGCCAGTGCCGCCGCCGCGAGGCCCGCGGCCGTACGGGAGTGCTTCATGCGCGTCCCTCCGTCTTACGTGGTTGCCGGGTCCCCGAGCGTGGCCCCGGGCGCTCCGGACGGAGTCGAGCCTCGCTGGACCTGGGACTGAGCCAGCGCCTCGGCGAGGATGCGCCAGATCTCCGCCGCGAGGTCGATGTTGGCGTCGGCCTGCGCCTGCTCCGCGAGGGCGCGCAGGCCCTGGACACCGCCTTCGTCGCCGGACAGGATCCGCAGCTGATGCCGCAGGATGTCGAGGCGGACCCGGTCCCGGTAGGTCATCCGCGGCTCCTCCAGGGCGAGTTCGCCGAGCAGGACGCGGGCGTCGTCGTACCGGGCCGTCAGGAACGCGAGGTCGGCCTTGAGCGCGGTCAGTTCCTGCCGCAGACCGGGCGTGCCGACGAAGGCGAGCGCCGGCTCGGCGGAGGTGACGCACCGTTCGGCGGCCTCCGGGTCCGCGGGCAGTTTCTGCAGGTGCAGCCGGCCCGCGGCGAGCCTGAGCCGCAGCCACAGCACCAGGTCCTCGCTGCTGCCGAACTTCTCCAGCGCCTGCTCCAGATAGGCCTGCGCGGCCGCGTAGTCGCCCTGTCGGACGCGCACGGCGGCCGTGGTCCACATCGCCTCCGCCCACAGCGCGTCCGAGCGGCCGTCGACCAGCGCGGCCAGTTCGTCGGCGTGCGCCCGCGCGTCCGGCATCCGGCCGGCCTCGGCCTCCACCGACACCAGGGCGAGCAGGACGGCGGAGCGGTCCTCCACGCCCAGGTCGGAGTCGCGGGCCAGGTAGTGGGCGGCGACGGCGGCGTCGAGGGCGGCGGGAATCTCACCGAGCGAGCGCAGGCAGCGGGCGAGCCGGGTCAGGCCGCGCACCCGCAGTTCGGTCAGCCCGACCTCGTCGCCGAGCCGCACCAGCTCCTCCAGGTACTCCCGTTCGCCGGTGTGATCGCCCTGGACCCGCCGCTGCCGAGCCAGTTGCCACAGGGCCTGCCAGCGCAGCACGGGTACCTCGTGGCCCTCGGCGGCCAGTGCTTCGCGCAGCGTCTCCATGGCGTCGTTGGATCCGGTGGAGGCGACCAGCGACAGCGCGTGGGCGAGCGAACCGCCCGCGGGCTCCTCGAAGTCGGCCGGCTTCAGGCCGAGGCGGTCGGCGAGGTGGGCGACGGCGCGGTCGGTGGGCTGGCGGGCCCCGGACTCCAGGCGGGAGAGGTATCCGGTGGACATGCCGTCACCGGCCAGCGCGGACTGGGACAGCCCTTGGGCCTGGCGCAGTTTCCTGAGACGGCGGCCGAACGCGGGCTGCTGCAGCATGTGACCATTCCCTGGGACGCGCGGACGGGGTGGGCCGCGGGGCGGGATCGGGCGGCCACCGGAGCCGCGACGAGCGTAGGGTGCCGGGCAACACCCGGGCAATGTTTTGCCAGGCGCTGTGCCTTGGTCCTCGTGCGGACCTCACGGGGCTCTCATGCGTTCCTCAAGCGGCTCTCGAACGGATCCGGGCAGGATCTCGACCGCCAGTCGGCGCCACCTGCGCACCAACCCATCACATTCGCGGGAGCTGTCCCCGTCATATTCACGGGAGTCGTTCATGGAGCACTCGGTTCCTGCACGCCGTGCTGCCCGCCAGGGCCGCGCCGGCAGACCAGGACCGACGAGCAGGGCGGCGGCCGACGACGACATCGGCTGGCCGAGGAGGTGATCATGACACACAGCCCGATCCCGCACCCCGACACGGTGACCGTACCGTCGGCCCCCTGCCCGGTCCGGCCGCGCGAGGACGCCCTCGACCGCAACGAGGCCCGCCTGCCGGCCGGACTCGCGTCGGCGACCTCCCTGGCCGGAGCCGCGTCCGCGACCTGGATCGCGGTACGCGCCTTCGCCCGCCACCGGACGGTCCCGAACCGGCGCGCCACGACCGCCGGTTGAACTCCCGCCCCGAAGGGACGACGACACCCGCATGGCCGGCCGGCCCCACACCGCGGAAATCGCCCCCCGAACACCCGGGGTACAGACTCCGCCCACGCTCTCCCCGACCGCTCTTCGTCCGTGGCCCGTTCGGCCGTGGCCCGTTCGGCCGTGGCCCGGAGGGTGGTCAGGTGCTCACCTCCTGAAGCGTCCTCGCCAGTCCCCGGGCGCCATCCGGGTCGTCGGGGGCGCCGCCGATCACGACGAGGGGCGGGCGTACGCCGGGTGGGGCGATGTGGCGGGCCAGTTCGCAGGCCAGGGCACCGGCTCCGGAGTAGCCGCCGAGGACCAGACGGTCGCCCGAGCCGGCCAGCGCGCCCAGGGCCGCGGCGGCGCGGGCACCGCCCTCGGCGGCGGTGAGACGCAGCGCGGTCAGCGCCTCCGGGCCACGGTAGTGGCGTACGAGCTCCCAGTGCCCGGTACGCGGTGCTCCCGGTACGTCGACCAGGCACACGGTGACCCCGGAGGGCACCGAGGCGAGGCGCAGCGGCACCAGCGGCGCGGCGGACGGGCCGGAGGCGGGACCGGCACCGTCCGGGACTCGAGGCACCACGGCACCCGACAGCCACTCCAGCACGTTCCCGACCGTCGTCGCGGCACCCGCGCGGCACGGCAGGAGCCGCAGCAGTCGCGCGGTGTGCGCCAGCAGCACGCGGGCCGCGCCGCCGTCCACGAGGTCCCGGTCGTACGCGAGGGTGAGGACCAGCCCGCGGCGGGCGTCGTGACCGGCGCGGAGCGCGAGGGCGTATCCGGTCAGAGCCCCGGCGAACTCCCGCTCCTCGACCCGAACGCCCTGCGCGACGAGCGCGTCCCCGAACGCGTCCTCGGGGCGTGGCCCGCAGTCGAAGGCGAGCAGACCGCCGGCCCGCGGCGGGTGTGCCGCGCCCCCGCCGGAGTCTTGGGCCGCGACCCATTCGTAGGCGGCCATGTCCAGGGCCCGGTCCCGCAGTTCGCGCAGCAGCCCGGGTACGTCGAGCGCCGAGTCGAGGGAGACGTCCATGGGCAGCGCGTTCTCGAACGGCCCGGGGGTGCCCTCGATGCCCTCCAGGAGCAGGCCCCGGCCTGCGAAGCCCAGCCCGAAGACGACGTCGGCGGCCCGGGGCGCCGCGCCGGACGCGCGGTACAGGAGCATCGCCCAGACCGCCTGCAGCACGCTGCTCTCCGCGACGCCCCAGCAGGCCGCCCACCGGGCCAGCTGCTCGCTCTCGGCCGGGGACAGGACGGTGCGGTGCAGGCCGGTGCCGCCGCTGCCGCCGCTGCCGACGGGGGCGGGCGGAGCGAGGCGCGGTGCCTCGGCGTCGGGCGACCGGTGGCCGGGCCGCCCCCAGAAGTCGCGGGCCGGACCCAGGTCCTGGCCGCCCAGCCAGCGGGCGCAGTCCCCCAGGTCGGGCCGGCGCTCGCCGCCGGGCAGCACCCCGCCGGCGAGGTAGGCGCGGCAGCACTCCCGCATCAGCAGCCGGACGCTCCAGCTGTCGAGCAGGGCGCGGTGATAGGTGACGAGTATGTCGGTGAAGGGCACCGGTCCGCCCGCCTGCCCGCCCCCGTGCCCGTCCTCGCGGCCCTCCAGCAGGGCCACCCGGAGCAGTCCGGGGCGGCGCAGGTCGAAGCCGCGGGCGCGTTCCCGGGCGCGCACCGCGGCGCTCCGGGCGGCGGTGCCGCAGCTGTGGCGGACCACGTCCGGGGGGCCGTGGTCGAAGACGACGGCGCGCGGGCGCGGGGCCCAGACGAAGGCGGTGCGCAGCACGCTCTCGCGCTCGCTGACGGCATGCCAGGCCGCGGTGAGACGGGCGGTGTCCAGAGGGCCGTACCAGCGCCAGACGAGTTGTTCGACGTGATGGTCCGGGCGGGCCAGGGTGTCGGCGAGCCGCTCCTGCTGCAGGGGGGTGACCGCCTGGGTGCGCGGCAGCGTCCCGCAGGGCCGCGCGAGGGCGCCGGCGTGATGCCCGGGGCCGGGACCGCCGTCCGCCCCGGGGTCCGGCGGCGTGGTGAGCAGGTCGGCGAGCAGACCAATGGGGTACGGCGTCGATTCGCCCTCGCCGGCGGGGAGTTCGACGGTGTGCAGGCCCGGGCCGTGGCGCAGCAGCCGGGGCCGGGGGAGGTGCCGGCCCGGGTGACTCTCGGCAATGAGGTGCAGGGCGCGGTGGAAGACGGCGACGTCCAGCGGGCCGCGTAGTTCCACGGCGCACCGGGCGCCCCGTTCGGTATCGAGTACCGCGCACACTCCGGCGGATCGGTCGCCGCTCATCGCCTCCCCTCCCCCTCCCCCTGCGGAACCCCGTACGGAACGGACGCCTGCTCCCCGCCGCTCAGCAGGGTGGCCGCCGCAGGCCGGTCTCGAAGGCGTAGATGGCCGCGTGGAGGCGATTGGGCAGGCGGAGTTTGTGCAGCATGTTCTGCACGTGCGTCTTGACGGTGTGCGGGGAGAGGGCGAGCGACTCGGCGATCTCCCCGTTGGACAGGCCGCGGGCCAGCAGCTCCAGCACCTGGCACTCGCGTCGGGTCAGCTCGTCGGGGCCGATGCGGGAGACGCGGGGCGCGGGGTGGGCCGACCGCCCCGCCGCGGGGCCGAAGGCGTAGCCGGCCGCCGCGAGGATGACGGCGGAGGCGAGTTGTCCGGCGGTCGCGGTGCCGGGCAACTGGCCGTGGGCGACGGCCGGGGCGTCGGCGGGCTCCGCTCCCCCGAGCACGATCACCTTCACCTCGTCCCCCGCCCGATCGGCCAGGAACGCCTGCTGTTCGCAGGTCAGCGGCCCGTGGACGACGAGGACGTGCGGGCACTGGGTGCGCAGGGCGACGGCGACGCGCGGACCGGGTGTGCTCTCGCCGGTGACATGGATGCCGGGGTGCCCGGTCAGCAGCGTCCGGATGCCGATGCGGACCAGCGGATCGGCGCCCACCACATGAACGCGCACCTGACGCTCCCGCCCCACACCGGGCAGGGCCTGCGCCCCGCGCTCCCCCGACCCGGCCACCGGCGGCAGTACGTGCAGGGTGGCGTGCCGTTCCTCCATGGCTGCCTCCTCACGCTCGGCACCGCCAAGGTAGCCCCGCCGCGCCGCTCACCACCGTTTTCTCCAGCGCTCCCCGAACGGACCCCGACCTGCGCTCGTCCCACCCGCGGCATCCGCCCCGGGGCCTGTCCCCCACCGCCCCCGGCCGGCGCTCCCCTCTCCCCGGCGCGTGTTCGGAGCCGCCGCACGACCGTTCACCCGCGGTCGAGCAGCATCCCGCCCCGGAAGCGCCGCAGTTGGTCCCAGTCGAGGGGGTCGCCGCTGAGGTGGAGGTCGGAGAGGGCGGCGAGGAGAGCGGGTACGTGGTCCACGGCCGCGCCGTCCCCGTAGCGCGGCCCGCACAGCAGGACCCGGCGGAAACCGGCACCGCGCAGGGCCCGTTCGGCGCGCGCGTCGCCGTGCTCACGCGGCCGGCGCCCCGCCACGACCCGCCGTACGGCCTCGTCCAGGCCGAGCACGCCCGTCACGTACGCCGCCGTGAGGCCGCCGGCGCCGTCCCCGGCGACCGCGCCGACCCGGACACCCCAGTCCCGCCACAGGCGGTACAGCGCCACCTGGTACGCGAACAGGGCGGCCCGCCCGAACTCGGCCCGGTACAGCAGCCGGGCGTCGACCCCGTCCTCCGGAGCGAACACGACGGCGGCCAGCGGCAGCGGCAGCCGCTCGTCCACCACCCGGCTCATCGCGTCGAACTCGGCGCGGAACACCGGGAACGTCCCGTACAGCGCCCGCGCCATGGCCGGCCGGACGCTTCGTCCCGCCGCGAACAGCAAGCCCGTGTCGCCCTCCCGGTCGACCACGACCGGCGCACCGGAGACGGCGGATCGCCCCATGGCGCTATTACGCCGTAATAGCCCGGCCCGGCCGGCCCCCGGCAGCCGGGCCATGCCCGCGGGCGCCCGGCTCACGGCCGGCCCCCGCCGACCGGCCACCACGTCGGCACGAGCGCGAACGGCCCCGGCCGGCCCGCACGGCAAGGAGGCCGCCACCCCGGCGTACCGTCGCCTCCGGCCCCACAAGGCGCGCCCGCGGTCCGGGGCCGTCTCGGCGCTGCGGTCATCCGGCGCTCCTCCCGTACGGCGGTTGGGGCCCGACCGTGTCGCGGAGCGCTGGACATGCGCACGAGCCCCGGTCCGGCCCCGCCGGAGCGCGCCGTGTCGCCAACGTACCGCCGTCAGCTCGCCGCCGCCCGCGGGGCCAGCACGTCGTGGAACTCCGCGACCCGGCCGGCCGTGTCGAAGCGGAGCTCCGCGACCAGCGACCAGGCCGCCCGCCCGGCCCGCACGGTCACCCGCAGGGCGACCCCGTCCCCGTCGGCGAGGACGCTCTCGCACGTCAGCCGCAGCCCGGCGGGCAGCGAACGCCCCCGCGGACCACCGGCGTCGGCCCAGTGACGGGTGAGCCGGTTCACCTCGCCCTGGTTGCCCGCCGCGACCAGCGCGAGAGCGATTTCCTTGTTGCGCTCTTGGAGGCAACGGGCGGTGAGGAGTTCGTGCAGGGCCCCGCTGAGGGGCTCGGTCAGCGTCGGCACCATGACCGGACGTCCTTCCTCGTGACTCGTCGTCCCGTGCACCTGTCACCGAGAGGATGCTCGGGCCGGGTGGAGAGGCGTTGGAGGACGGGTGAAACTCGGCAGCCTCCGGACGAATTCCCACTCGGTCTTCCAATGCCTCCGCACAAGCCTTTCGACGGCATTCGGCCAATTCCCCCGCTTTTCGGAAAATAAATTCGGCCGGAATCGTTCACCCGTTCCCCGGCGTCGGGGGCGCAGTGGTGAAACGCGCAGCACACCCCTACATCAAGGCTGTTCGCGCACCACCTTGTAGGGGGTCGGGGCGGTTGCCACGCATGACCGCACGCACCACGATGGATTCGGTGCTCTCGCCGCCCACGGCGCCCCGGGTGACTTTCTTTTCGGGCGTACGTCGCCGCGTACGAAAACGTCGACCGTGAGAGCTGTGGGCCGCTCGCGGGCTGGAGGTACGAGTGCGTGTTCGACCGGTGTCCGGGCTGAGCGTCAACGTCGACGCGCACGGGCGCCTGGACGTAATCCCGGAGCCGGCCGCGCCGGCCCGCCGGGTGCGGTGCGGTCCCGTCGGTACGGCGATGTGGCTCGCCCTGCGCCAGTGCGACGGGGACGTGGCCGCCGCCGCCCGCATGCTGGCGTCGCTTTGGGACACCGAACCCGCCAACGCCCGTGCAGACCTGGACATCTGGGTCGACGAGCTGCGCGACGCCGGTCTGGTGCGCACCGAACTCTGACCCGCCCCGACGGGATTCCGCCACGGCTCGACCACCCTTATAGGGGGTCTGCCCAGGCTGGTCCAGGTTAGGGGTGGACCAACCGAGACGGGGCGACTATGACGTTGGTCGGCAGGACTGCGGCGACAAGGACGTTGACCGACTCCCTCGCGGACTGCATCGAGGGCCACTCCCGCACCGTCCTGGTCGAAGGACCCACGGGGTGCGGCAAGAGCGCCCTCGTCCACGTGGTGGTCGAGCAGGCCGCGGCCGCCGGTGCCATGGTACTGAGCGCGACGGGCTTCCCCGCCGAGCGCCGGACGCCGTACGGGGTGCTGCGCCAGCTCGTGGGCAGCCACCGCGGGCTCACGCTGCCGGAGGGCGCCGCCGACTGCGCGCCGCGCATCGAGGACATGCAGGCCTTCTGCACCGAGCTGCGGGAGATGAGCGAGGACACCGCGGTGGTGCTGTGCGTGGACGACGTGCACCACGCCGACGACGAGTCCCTCGCCTTCCTCCAGTACCTCGCGCGGTATGCGCGCCCGGCCCGCATCCTGCTGGTCGTCGCCGGCACGGTCCACCACGAGGCGGGCCACCCCGCCTTCGCGACGGAGCTGATGCGCCAGCCGACGTTCCGCCGCATCCGGACCGAGCGTCTCACCCCGGCAGAGGTGAGCGCCCTCGCCGAGGCCACGGGCTGCCGGGAACAGGCCTCCTCCCTCTACGAGTCCAGCGGCGGCAACCCCCTCCTGCTCCGCGCCCTGCTGGAGGAACACACCCACCCCGCCACGGGAACCCCCCGCTGGACCGCCGACACGGCCCACCCCCTCCCGAGCGCCCCGTGGCCCGCCGAAGACCGTTCCGCCACCGGCGACTCCCCCGCACCCCCCGAGAACCGCCGCACGACCCGCAACGGCCGAGCGGCCGACGGCCGCACCACCGGGACCGGCCCGTGGCCCACCGACGACGACCTCACCCTCATGAGCACCTCGTGGGCAACCGACGGGCACCGGTCCGCCCCCGAAGGCACCCGCCCTGACCCCTTCGCCGGCATCCGGCCCGGCCCCGAGCCCGCCGGCCGCGCACCGGCCGGGCAGCTCCCGGCCGCCGCCTCGCGCACCGCGGAGGCCACCTGTGCCGCGGCCGCCGGGACCGCGGCCGTTCCCGAGCCCGACGGCCCCTTCGTCCAGGCCGTATGCGCCTGCCTGCACCGCGCCGGCCCCACCGCCGCACTGGTCGCGCAGGCCGCCGCGCTGCTGGACGAGGCCGCCACGCCGGAGCGGATCGCGGAGCTGGCCGGGATCGCGCCGCCCGCCGCGCGGCAGAGCCTCGCCGGCCTGGAGAGCGCGGGCCTCGCGGCCGGCACCCGCTTCCCGCACCCGGCGGTCCGCGGCGCGGTCCTGAGCGGACTCTCTCCCACCGGACTGGTCACCCTGCACCGCCACGCCGCCCTGCTGCTGCACCGGCAGGGCCGGCCGGCAGCCGAGGCGGCCGGACATCTGCTGTCCGCCGCGGCCCTGTCCGGCGCCCCCTGGTCCGCCTCCGGCACGGAGACGGAGTTACTGTGCGACGCGGCCGAGAGCCGTCTGGCCGCCGACGACGGCCGCGGGGCGCTGAGCCTGCTCGAACTGGCCCACCAGGTGTGTGCCGACGACCGGCAGCGGGACACCGTGGCGGTCCGTCTGGCCCGAGTCGCCTGGCGCTTCGACCCGGCCGCCGCCGAGCGCCTGGTCGCCGGCCCGCTCGCCGCGCTCCGCTCCGGCCGCCGGGACGGCGAACCCGCCCAGCCGCTCGCCCAGTTGCTGCTCCTCCAGGGCCGGATCACGGACGCGGCCGAACTGCTGCGCGACGGTGAGGCGGAGGGCGAGGAGTCGGGTGCCTCACCCCTGGACGTGGTGATCGACGCCGGTTCCGTGGCCGCCGAACGGCTGCTGCGCTCGGCCTCGCCGACCGAGGCGACCATGACGCCCGTTGTGCAGGCCCTGCGCTCGCTGGTGCTGTCCGACCACCCCGAGCGGGCCGTGCCCTGGAGCCGGACCCTGCTGGAGGACGCGGAGCGGCGCGACGCGCCGGGCTGGGCCGCGGTGTTCGCCACGCTGCACGCGCAGGCGCTCCTGCGCATCGGTGACCTGGCCGAGGCCTGCGCCTACGCGAGCCGGGCCCTGGACGCGCTCCCGGAGCGGGGCGGCGGGGCGTTCCCGTACGCGGCGACCGCGGTGCTGATCCGCGCCCACAGCGCCATGGGCCACTACACGGAGGCCTCCCGGCTGTGCGACCGTCCGGTGCACCGCGGGCTGCTGGACAGCTTGCACGGCCTGGCCTTCCTGCACGCCCGCGGACTGCACCACCTGACGGGCAACCAGCCACAGGCCGCGCTCACCGACTTCCTGACGATCGGCCGCGTCATGCAGGCCCAGGGCATCGACCGGCCCGCCTGCCTGCCGTGGCGCAGCGAAGCAGCCCAGGCCCTGCTGCGCCTGGGCAAGCCGCAGCAGGCCGAGCGTCTGGTGCTGCAGCAGCTGGCGCTGCCCGACGGCCGCCATCCCTGGGTGCGGGGCATCTCGCTGCACCAGCGGGCGCTGACCGCGGGCTCCGCCCGGCAGCGCGTCACACTGCTGGAGCAGGCCGTCGACGAGCTGCACCGCTCGGGCGACCGGCTGGCCACCGCCCGCGCGATGGCGGACCTCGGCCGGACGCGGCAGTCGGAGGCGGGTGCGCCGATGAAGGGCACGGCGACGATCAGGGCGGCGTGGAACCTGGCAAAGGAGTGCGGGGCCACGGCGCTGTGCAAGGAGATCCTGCCCGACGCCCCGCTCACCGACCAGGCACCGGACCGGACGGACCGTCCCGGTGCCGAGCGGCCGGAGAGCCGGCTGAGCAGCTCCGAACAGCGGGTCGCGACACTCGCGGCCCAGGGTCTGACGAACCGTGAGATCTCCGCGAAGCTCTACCTCACGGTCAGCACCGTCGAGCAGCACCTGACGAAGGTGTACCGCAAGCTGCAGATCAACGGCCGCGGGGACCTTCCGGTCGACCTGGCCCTGGGCGGTGCCGCACCGGCCGGCCGAGTGGTTAGGGGTGGCTAACGGGTTCCCCTGCCCGTGCGGCCGGTATTGGCTCGACTGTAAAACACCTGAACGACAAGCCCTGGCACGAAGACACCGACGAACCGACACACAGAGGGTGGGGTCACCAATGGCGTGGGACGAGAAGTTCGAGGAACTGCTGCGCGACTACCTGCCGTTCCTCGACGCGGACGAACCGCTTGAGGCCGACACGGACCTGCGCGACTCGGGCCTGGACTCGCTGGGCGCGGTCGAACTGCTGGGCTCGCTGGAGAACACCTACGACGTCCGTTTCGTGGACGAGGCGCTGTCACTGGACACGTTCGCCACTCCGGCGGTCCTGTGGGAGACGGTCACCCGGCTGCAGACGGCCGGCTGACACACGGAGGACGACGCGCCAAAGCCGCCGTCTCCGGACGGCGGCACGGCGGTGCGGCTGTACGTCGGTGGCACGACATGCCGCGGGTGACGGACCCGCGGCATGTCGTCATGCCGCGAACAGATCGAACGTCGAGGAGCGGCGCGGCCCCGCCAGCACGTCCAGCTGCGGGTCGACCGCCAGCATGGCCTGGTGCATGCGCTGCAACTGCGGCGAGGGCTCGACACCCAGTTCGTCGATGAGCCGCATCCGCAGCCGACGGTAGACCTCGAGCGCGGTGGCCTGCCGGCCCGACCGGTACAGCGCCACCATGACCTGCGAGTGCAGCCCCTCGTGATGCGGGTGCCTGGCCCTCAGTTCGGTGAGCTCCGCGATCAGTTCGGAGTGCCTGCCCAGTCGCAGATCGGCGTCGATGCGCCGCTCCACGGTGACCAGCCGGCTCTCCTGGAGCCGCATCACCTCGATGTCGAGGACGGGTCCCGTCTTCACATCGACCAGCGGCCCGCCGGTCCACAGGTCGAGGGACGCGCGGAAACGGGCGGCGGACACCTCGTTGTCCCCGGCCTCGAACGCGATCTGTCCCTCCCGCGCCAGCTTTTCGTACTGGTGTACGTCAACACAGTCCTCGTCTATCTGCAGCAGGTACCCCCCGTGCCGGGTGGCGAGGACGTCCTTGGCTCCCGCCGGCGAGCCGGGGCCCATCGCCGTACCGAGCCGCCTGCGCAGCTGGAGTATGTACGTCTGCAGGGTCGTCAGCGCGCTCGGCGGAGGTTCTGTGCCCCAGAGTTCCTCCATGAGCGTGGGGACGGGCATGACCCGTCCCGGATAGAGCGCCAGCAGCGACAGAATCTGTCGCGGCTTGCCGGCCGTCGGAACGATTGATCCCCCGTTGACCTCGGCACTCAACGGACCCAGAACCTGAATCTTCACGGTGGCCTCCGCACCTCGTCGAGTTCCTTGTCCAGTTCCTTTCGGTGGCCAGAATTCTCCGCCGTCACGCACGCTAGCCGTGTCCGTGCCCCTCAAGCGATTTCCTGTAGCGGTCTTCTAGCGGCATTCCAAGTTCGGTGTTGCGCATGGCGTTCGACTCACTCAAGAACACTTGTACTGGCGCTGGAAGTGAACTCCGGGTTCCGGACCGAATGTCAGATCGATGGATATCCTTGCGGTGCCCACGCTCATTTGTCGGCACGCCGACGCGAACGGAGTCCCGATGGAAGCGCCCGGTTCTGCACCACGCGTCGGCGGGCGGCCCGCTGCGGCCCCCGCGGTGCGCCTCTACGTGTTCCCGCACGCGGGCGGCTCCGGGCTGATGTACCAGAACTGGCCGGCCCTGTTCCCGCCCGGTTGGCGGGTGGTGGCGCTGGACGCGCCCGGCCACGGAACTCTGATGGGGCAGCCGCCGCTCAGCGACGGTGACGCCCTGGTCGGTCACTACCTCGACCGCCTGGGCCCCGAACTGGACGGCTCCGACGCGCCGTTCGCGTTCTTCGGGCACAGCATGGGCGCCCTCGTCGCGTACGAACTCACTCGCCGTCTGGTGGCCGACGGCCGCACGGTGCCGGTGTGGCTGGGCCTGTCGGCGTGCGGTGCGCCGCGGGCCGACGCCCCGCCGGTCCCGATCCGGACGCGCGAGCTGTCCGACGAGGAACTACGGCGCCAGGTGGCCCGGTTGGGCGGCACGCCACCGAAGGTGCTGGACCACCCGGGTCTGTGGCGGCACTTCGCGCCGGTCATCCGCGCCGATCTGCGGCTGGTGGAGACCTGGCGGCCCGCCCCCGCCGACACGCCCCTGCCGGTGCCGGTGTCCTTGTTCGGCGGCGCGCGGGACGCGGTGGTGGGCCTGGACGCCCTCGAACGATGGGCGGAGCGCTGCGGGCGGCTGCTGGCGGTGCACGTCTTCCCGGGCGGCCACTTCTACTTCCACGACGCCCCGGAGGCCCTCACCGACGCGGTGGTCATCGGAGTCGCCACGGCCCTGCGGACGCCTTCCGCGCCGCTCGCCGGCCGCTGAGAGATCCCGCACCGGAAACGAGGGCGGGCAGACACCCCACCGCCGCTCCTCCCCCATTCGGTGAGGGCCGCACCCCTTTTCCGCCCCCTCTTTTCACCCCTGATCCCCCGACGGAATTCCGGGAGCGGAACCCCTGGCCAAGAAATCTCTTTCTCGGGACCCCTGTTCTGTTACCGGGTTCAAATCCCCTGATCCGGCGGTCCGCCCACCGGTTCGGGCAGCGCGATGGTGTGCGGTGCGGCCCGGCCCCAGGGAAATCCGCGGTGCAGCTGCAGCACGGGGGAGAGCTGTTCGTCCGCCGGTACGGCAACGGCGGCCAGGACGTCCGGCACCGGCTCCAGCTCCAGGAACCGCCACCGCCCGGACCGGTCGTCGGCGGGCGGCCGGAAGGCGAGCACCCCGCGGTCATCGGCCAGGGTGAAGGAGAACTCGTCGAAGGGCAGTCCGAGGCCCAGTCCGCGGGCCTTGGAGTACGCCTCCTTCAGCGTCCACAGCCTGAGCACCCGGCGGTCCCGGGCCCGGCCCGCGGGCCCGCCGAGCGCCCATGCCTGCTCCTCGGGGGCGAAGGTGCGCACAATGGTCTCGATGGCCTGCGCGTCCCGGTCGAGTCCCTCGACGTCCACGCCGATACGGTGCCTGCGGACGATGCCGAGCAGGTTGTAGCCGCCGGCGTGGGAGAGGTTGAAGTCCAGATGCGAGCCACCGCGCGGCAGTCCGCCGGGCAGCGGCTGGAGGAACGGACGGCCGCGCGAGGAGCGCCAGATGACCAGTTCGGCCTCGGCAAGCCCGGCCTCCAGCGCCAGCGCCCGCCGGACCAGGGTGTGGGCGACGAGGTACTGACGGCGGTCGCGTTCGAAGAGGAACCGGGCGGCGGTCTCCCGCTCCCGGTCGTCGAGCCAGTGCGCGGCCAGGACCCCGGCCATGGCCGGTGCCAGGTCTTCGTTGGGGCAGATCCACAGCTTGACCGGCGCGACCGTCTCCTGGAGCGATGAGGGTCCGGCGCTGTAGGACTCGGGTGCGGTGATCGTCATGATGTCGGCCCGTCCGTGTTCGGGCCGCCGATCCACAGCGGACGGCGCAGCATCGCGGTCGGGGGCAGCGGCACCACCGGAGCGGGCTCCTTCGCATCGCCCGGGGTCACGTCGACGCCGGCCAGCCACAACCGCGCCAGCGCCTCCAGCCGACGGCCCCGCCACAGGGCCGCCAGATACTCCTCGGTCTCGGGCAGCTCCACGATCAGCGGCGCCCGCCCGGCCCGGCCCCGGAGATCGACGGCGCGCACACCACCGGCGGCGCGGAAGACGGCCGTGAGCCCGCCGCCGTCAGCGCCCGGGACGGTCGTCGCGGACGCGGCCCCCGGGTCCGTGGCGAACGCGGCGAGCGAGGTGGCCAGTTCGGCAGTCGTGCGGGCGGCCACCACGAGCCGGCAGGGCAGGGTGGCGCGGCCCAGGCTCAGTTCGCGGGCGACGGCGGCCAGGTCGGGGACCGAGCCCGGGGATCCGCCCGGCGGTGCCAGTGCGGCGGCGAGCCGTCCGGCGGTGCGGGCCAGGTGCTCCGGGGTCGGCGCCGACAGCAGGACCAGCTCCTCGCGCCGCTCGGCGGCGGACGGCCGTGCAGGGGGCCCGGTACGCGGGTACTCCTCCAGGACCGCCCCTGCCAAGGTGCCGCTCGCACCGCACACGGTGACCGAGGCCCGTCGGGGCAGTTCGCGACCCTCGTCGTCCCGCCGGCGCGGCCATTCGGTGGCCGACGCGCCGCGCTCGGCCAGCAGGGTGGCGTGCCGCAGCTGCAGCACCGCGCGGACCAGCGCGGCGAGACCGGTGGCCGCCCCCGCGTCGCCGACGGCGGCCGTCGTGGTGGCCCTGGTCTCCCGCAGGGCGATGCTCGAAGCGTCGACGCCGGCCACGGCGAGTGCCCGCCGCGCCACCCGCTCGGCGTCACGGTCCGTACCGCGCCCGGTGTGCCCGACGGCGCTGGCGCGGACGACGGCGTGGACGGTGTCACCAGCGGCCCGCGCGGCGGCGAGCGGCCGCAGCAGCACGGCGCCCACGCCCTCGGTACGGTCGGCCCCGTGCCGGGCGGGATGCAGCCGCAGGTCGACCGCCCCGACGAGGGCCGCCGCACACTCCCCCGCCCGCAGCGCACCGAGCGCCAGGTGCAGCGCGGTGAGGAAGGAGGCCTCGCCGGTGTCGACCCCCTGGCTCGGCCCTCGCAGATCAAGCAGCCCGGACACCCGCCCGGCCGGATCCCCACTCGCCAACAGCCCGACCGCCTCCGCCGCACCACACCCCTCGACGCCCGGCTCACCCCGCGCTTCGCCCCGCTGCCCGAAGTCCCGCTCGGCCGCCAGGACGGCGTAGTCCGCCGGGCCGGCCGCCACGTAGAGGCCGATGCTGCGCGGCTCTCCGTCGGCAGCGGTGAGCGCGTCGAGCCGGGCCCCGGCGTATCCGGCGGTCTCAAGGGTGTGCCAGACGGTTTCCAGGAGCAGCCGCTCCTGAGGATCCATCAGCGCCGCTTGCCGCGGTTCCAGTCCGAAGAAGTCCGCGTCGAACTCGTCGACGCCGTCGAGGAAACGGCCCGACCACCCCGGCCCGCCGTCGGGTCGCCCGGGCGGCGGCGCCGAGGTCCCGTCACGTCCGTCGAGCTGGTCGCGCCAGAGGGCATCGAGGCCGGAGGCGTGCGGAAAGCGCGCGTACAGGGCCGTGATCGCATACCGGTGGGCCCCGCCGTCGTCGCCCCCTCCGCCCGCCGGCACGGACGTCAGGGCGCGTGCCGGCGGGGGTTCGGGCGCGACCGGCGGCACTGCGGGGGCCGCCGGGACGAGAAGCGCTCCGGTGAGCAGGGCGACCGCCTGCTCCCGAGGCAGGACGCCGCTCTTGAAGCGGGTGAGGATCTCTCTGTTGTCCATGTGCCGCTACCCGCCTCAGGCGGCCCGGTCCGTCAGCAGGGCGGCCGCCTCGTCGACGCTGAGCCGGTCGTCGCGGACCGCGTCGAGGAGCGCGTCCAACTCGTCCGCCGACAGCAGCGACCGCCGCGCGGCACCGGCCTCCGTCCTCTCCTGCGGCCCCGGCGCCGCCGGTGCGGCCGTCCCGGCCGGGGGCAGCACCGGCGTTCCGGTCACCAGGCCCGGCGAGCGGGAGGCGACGTAGGACGCCATGGCGGCGAGGCTCGGGTGCTCGTAGACGGTGACGGGCCGCTCGGTGAGGCCGTACGCGCGGTTGATGCCGGCCATGAACTCCGCGGCCAGGATGGAGTCGATGCCCACCTCGGCGAAGGCCGCGCCGGGGTCGATCTCCCAGGGCGCACAGTGCAGGATCCGCGCCAGTTGCTCGCGCAGCACCTGGAGCACCACGGCGGCGGCGCCGGGGTCCTGGGCGGGCGGCCGGGGCCCGGCCCCCGAGCGGGCATCCTCGACATGGCGGGCGAGCGCGGCCGGGGTCGCGTGGTCGTAGAGCTCCGCGGCGGCGATCCGGATGCCGAAGTGGTTGTTGACGGCCGTCACGAACTCGACGGTGAGCATGGAGTCGAGGCCGAGGATCTGGAAGGGCTGCTCCGGGTCGATCCGGTCGGGTTCGACGTGCAGGACACCGGCCAGCACGGCCGTGAGCTCCGCGAGGAGTTCGCCCGGCGCACCGGAAGGTGCCGTCGGCTCACTGCTCATGGTGGATGCCTCCAAGGGTCGGTGCCGTTCTCCCGGGACGGGACCGGTCCTCCCGCCCACGGCTGGTGCTCCTTGCACGAACGTCTGCACCCGCACGGGCTGTTGCCACCGCCCGTGCACGGCTTCCGTTCCCGCACGGACCGTCGCTGCCGCCCGTAGACGGATTGTGGCTGTCCCCGCCCGCCCCCGCATCGCCGTACGAGACGGTCCGCCGAGCGCCGCCTCACTCCCCGGAGGGAGCCCGGCCACTCCCGGGAGGGATCAGCGCGTCGGAGCCAGCGGGCCGCCCTGCGGAACCTGCGGTCCGGCGCCGGGCGCCGCCGGACCGAGCGAGCTCTCCGGCGCGGCCATCAGGATCGAGTGCTGCAGCCGACGCAGCCGCGGCGACGGCTCCAGGCCCAGGTCCCGCCCGAGGGTGGTGCGCAGCTGCTGGTAGACGGCGAGCGCCTCACCACGTCGGCCGGAGCGGTGCAGAGCGAGCATGAACTGGGCGTGCAGGGTCTCGTGGGTGCGGTATCGGCTCGTCAGCACGGTGAGCTCGGCCAGCACTTCGCGGTGCCGGCCGAGCCGCAGGTCGGCCTCGATGCGCTGGTCCAGCGCGCACAGCCGGCTCTCGTCGAGGCGCTTGGCCTCCATGGAGAGCTGTACACCGGTCTGCACGTCGGCGAAGGCGGTCCCGGACCACAGGTCCAGGGCGGAGCTCAGCGTGCGGGAGGCGCCCGCGAAGTCGCCCGCGTCCATGGCCCGGTAGCCCGTGCCGGCCAGCCGCTCGAACTCACGGACGTCGCTGGTCCCGCCGCCGGAGGAGAGCAGATACCCGCCGGGCAGGGTCAGCAGCACGTCCTTGGCGGTGCGCCGCTCGGGCTCGGCGCCGGGCTCCGGCCCGCCGTCGTGCGCGAGTGCCGCGGCGATGAGCTCGCGCAGCTGGAGTACGTATGTCTGCAGGGTGGTGCGCGCGCTGCGCGGCGGCTTGCCCGACCACAGCTCCTCTATGAGCGAGGCGACCGGCACCACCCGGTCGGCGTGCAGTGCCAGTAGCGCCAGGACCTGCCGCGGCTTCGGCGCTGTCGGGGCGATGGACACCCCGTTCTCCCTCACGTCCAGTGCGCCCAGTACGTCGATGTCCACGCCGTCTCCCTAGTCCGCGTGCGCTGCTGGCACTCCACGATTAAAAAACAGCACGAGCGGTATGTCAATACCAAACCGTGTGTTCTGTTTTTAACAACTCGCTAGCAACGGTGAAGCGAACCTCAACACCATCACTCACCTGCGAACACTCTCGCGCAACAGGCGAGTTGATGCTTCAGCGCACCACATCTCGGGAACTATGCTCCGCTTCGTCCCGAGCCAGAGCTCAGCCCGCAGCCCGTCATAACAGACCGCGGACGGGCTTTTCGGTTGCGCTAAACAAACCCCCTGGTCTCTCAGGTTGTCACTGCGGGGGGTTGCCGTGCTTGCGGGACGGCAGCTCGGCGTGCTTGAGGTGCAGCATCGCCAGGGACTTGATGAGCACCCGGCGGGTGTCCGCGGGGTCGATGACGTCGTCGACCAGGCCGCGCTCCGCCGCGTAGTACGGGTGCATGAGCTGGGCCTTGTACTCGCCGACCATCTTCTGCCGCATGGCCTCGGAATCCTCGGCCTCGGCGATCTGCCGCCGGAAGATGACGTTCGCAGCGCCCTCGGCACCCATGACGGCGATCTCGTTGGTCGGCCAGGCGTACGTCAGGTCCGCGCCGATGGACTGGCTGTCCATGACGATGTAGGCACCGCCGTACGCCTTGCGCAGGATGAGCGAGATCCTCGGCACCGTCGCGTTGCAGTACGCGTACAGCAGCTTCGCGCCGTGCCGGATGATCCCGCCGTGTTCCTGGTCGACCCCGGGCAGGAAGCCGGGCACGTCGAGCAGGGTCACGATGGGGATGTTGAAGGCGTCGCACATCTGGACGAAGCGCGCCGCCTTCTCACTCGCCTCGATGTCCAGCACCCCGGCGAGGGTCTGCGGCTGGTTGGCGACGATGCCGACCGCGTGCCCGTCGAGCCGGGCGAGGGCGCAGATGATGTTGCGGGCCCAGCGCTCGTGGACCTCCAGGTACTCGCCGTCGTCGACGATCTCCTCGATGACCCGGGTCATGTCGTACGGCCGGTTGCCGTCGAGCGGCACCAGGTCGAGCAGCGCCTCGCCACGCCGGTCGGCGGGGTCCGAGCACGCCACGTGCGGGGGGTTCTCGCGGTTGTTCTGCGGGAGGAGCGAGATGAGGTAGCGCACCTCGTGGATGCAGGTCTCCTCGTCGTCGTACGCAAAGTGGCAGACACCGCTCGTCTCGGCGTGGACATCCGCGCCGCCGAGCCCGTTCTGGCTGATCTCCTCACCGGTGACGGCCTTGACGACGTCCGGGCCGGTGATGAACATCTGGGACGTCTCACGGACCATGAACACGAAGTCCGTCAACGCCGGGCTGTAGGCGGCACCGCCCGCGCACGGGCCGAGCATCACGCTGATCTGCGGGATGACGCCCGACGCCTTGGTGTTGCGCTGGAAGATGCCGCCGTACCCGGCGAGGGCCGAGACACCTTCCTGAATACGCGCGCCGGCGCCGTCGTTGAGCGAGACGAGCGGAGCGCCGGCCGCGATGGCCATGTCCATGATCTTGTGGATCTTCGTCGCGTGGGCCTCGCCCAGCGCGCCGCCGAAGATCCGGAAGTCGTGGGCGTACACGAAGACCGTACGGCCCTCCACCGTGCCCCAGCCGGTGATCACACCGTCCGTGTACGGCTTCTTCGCCTCCAGGCCGAACCCCGTCGCACGATGCCGGCGCAGCTGCTCGACCTCCTGGAAGGAACCCGGGTCCAGGAGCAGCTCGATGCGCTCCCGGGCCGTCAGCTTGCCCTTGGCGTGCTGCGCCTCGGTCGCCTTCTCACTGGGGCCCGCCAGCGCCCGCGCACGGGTCTCGTGCAGCTCGGCGACCCGGCCGCGGATGTCGGCCGGACCGGCCTCGGCCGCGGCGGGGGCAATCGTCATCGACATCTCGTCAGATCCTTTTCTGAGGGCCGGAGCATCCCGTCACTGCCAGCTGCGCGATCCCTGGTGGCTCTCCGGCCGTCGCCACCACCGGGAACCGTTGACCGGCCGCTTGTCCCGGTCCTCGTCCGCCGCCCGGCCGCGCAGTGCGAGCAGTACGACGGTGAGCGCGGCCAGTTCCTCGTCGCTCGCCCAACCACGCTCGACACGCAGGGCCGGCTCGTCACGGTCCGTGTCGCCCATGCCGCCTCCTCCAGCGTTTCGGCCACCGTCGGACATGCCGCTCAAGAGCAGGTCTCGGCCCGCTCGAAGCACGGTCGACCCGCGTCCGGTCCGCCGGGAGCCGGTCCGAGGGACAGCCCTCCAACGGCCGTCACACACTGCGCGCACGTACGGCCCGCAGGGCCTGGGACAGCGCGTGTGCGCTCTCCGCAGCACCCCCGACGCCGGTCATGACCACGGCCGGCGCCTCACCCGTCTCCCTCGCCGCACGACGGGCGATCTCGTAGGCGGCCCGCCCGGCGGGCCCGGCCCCGCACACAACCAACCTCCGCCCGGGACCCAGCAGTTCGTACAGGGCGGTGGGCGACATGCCCGCCGGACCCGCCACGCTGACCGACACGATCCGCTCCGGGCCCTCGTACTCGCGCGCCAGCAGCTCGTAGGCGCCGGGCGTGACCCCCGGGACCGCGACCAGACAGACGACGTCCGCCTGCGGTTCCCCGGCCCGCAGCACGGCCAGCGCGAGATGGCCTCCCCCGGGCCCGGGACGCGTCATCCTGGGCACCTCGGAGGTCCGCAGCAGGTTCAGCACGTCGGCGACGGTGGCCTGTTCGTCGTAGTGGTCGGGCAGACGGCGCAGCAGCTGCAGGCACTGCGACAGCGTCCCGGAGGCGTCGGTGTCCGCGAACCGGGCGCGGTCGTACAGGGCGGTGAGCACCAGCCCGCCCTCGGCGTCGTAGTGCGCGACGAGGGTGACCGGCAGGATCGTGTCGCCGCTGGCGCTCTGCGGGACGCCCACCCGGATGCCCTGCGCCGCAAGTTCGGTCCGCAGGTTCTCCGGCAGCTCGGGGTGGTTGTCGAAGCGGACGGTGGTCTCTGTGAGGTCGGCGTCGCCCGCGTTGCCGCTCCACTCCCGGATACGGTCGCCGGAGACCCATGCGTAGGGGTTCAGGTCGAGCGCGGCATCGCGTACCTGGAGCAACAGCTCCAGCAGGGGCGCGGCGGGGTCGACGGTGACCGTCATCGGCAGCGGGTTGCCCAGCAGCCCGGGAATGCCGGCCGCGGCCCGCAGCGACATGTCCCGGCCGGAGAGGTGCACGCCGAAGGCGACCGGAAGCGGCCCGTCGACACCTGCCGCACGGTACAGCAGCAGGGCCCACACCACATGCAGCGCGCTGCTCTCCCCCGCTCCCCAGACCGCCGCCCACGAGCGCAGCCGGGCGGTCTGCGGCGGCCGCAGACGACGCTGGATCCGCCCGGCGCCGTCGGTGTGCCGGGGCGGCCCGCCGGGGCGACCGGGGCTGACGGCCGCGTCGGGGGGCGGCGCGGCGGCCGCCCAGAACTCCCGGGCGGCGCCTGGATCCTGACGGTCCAGCCACTGGGAGTGGTCGCGGATGTCGGGCCGCCGGTCGCCGCCGGGCAGTACGCCGCCGGAGAGGTACGAGCGGTAGAACTCCTGTACGAGAAGACGGGCGCCGCGCTCGTCGAGCAGGGCCCGGTGGTAGGTCACCAGCACCCGGGTCGGCGACCGTCCGACCCCCGTCGTGTCCGGCGGCCCGTCCAGCAGGGACACCCGCAGCAGCCCCGGCCGGTACAGCTCGAAGCCACGTGCCCGGTCCTGCCGGAGCAGTTCGCTCCAGCCGACGGCGGTATGCACATGGCGTACGACCTCCACGACCGCCCGGTCGTGGATCACCAGCCGCGCGGCGCCCGCCCAGTCGAAGGACGCCCGCAGCACGACCTCCCGTTCGGCGACGGACTGCCAGGCGGTGATGAAGCGGGTGAGGTCCAGCGGCCCCGACCAGTCCCAGAACAGCTGCTCCACATGGCGGCCGGGCCCGCCCCGCCCGGCCACGGCCGCGAGCAGCAGCTCGCGCTGGTGCCCGGTCACGGCGACCGTGCCGCCCGAGGGCGGTGTCACCAGGTCGGCCACCAGCTCCGCGGTGAGCGGGCCCCCGTCGCCCACCGGGCCGACCGGGGTCAGGCGCAGGAGGTGCCGACCGGACCGCTCGTCGTGCGACGCGTCGTCCAGTTCGATGTCGTACCCGCGATGGCGTTCGGCGATGCGGGCCGCGACCGCCTCGGCCTCGGCGGCGCCGAGCCCGCACAGCTCGAAGACGAGCGGCGACCAGGACTGCGTGCCGAACGGCTCGTGGACCAGCGCGAGGACGGCGCCCGCGTGCGAGTGATGACTGCTCATCCGCTCCCCCGGGCGCCGGGTACCCCTGCCACGACAAGGCAGACCGGCCCCCTGACCTCCATTTCGAATCGTTTCTGCACAGCTCGTCCCGACAGCGTTCGCAGACGCGTCACGAGTTTCCGCACGGTCGGCTGCGGCCCACCGGCAGCACGGTGCCCACGCACGCGGTCACCGTCGCGGGTTCTGTCCGGGGGGCGGCGTCCGCCGGGGCGCCCCGGGCCTTCGCGGCGTCTCGCCCGCGCCCCGCCCCTGCGCCGCCTCATCGCCTGCCGGAGCCCCGCGGCCCCGGGAAACCGATGATGCGCGCGTCCGGCAGCGGCTCCGGTGCCGGTTCCGGCAGCGGCACGGGCACCACGGGGGCGCCGACTTCCGCCCGGGGTTCCTCCCGGCGGTGTGCCTCGCTCACCAGAAAGCGCCCCTGAACGAGATGGGTGGCGAAAGACCACTCGTGGGCGGCGTCCTCGGCCAGCGCGGCGCCCCCCGCGTCGTCCCAGCGGAAGCCGAACGCCGCGAACCGCCGCCGCATGCCCTGCCCGAGCGCCTTGGTGTACGCCTCCTTCAGCGTCCACAACCGCAGGAACCGGTCCGTACGCTCGGTGTCGGGCAGGGCGGCGAGCAGCTCGGCCTCCTCGGCGGTGCACACATGGTCGCGCAGCAGCTCGAAGGAGACCCGGCGCCCGACGGGCTCGGCGTCCACGCCGACCGCTCCGGCGCGGCTCACGCCGACCACGATCAGCTCGTCGGTGTGGGTGAGGCTCACGCGCAACTCCGCGCCCAGGCCGCGCAGGACGGGCCGCCCGCCCGGCAGGTACGCGAGGTCGAGGGTGTCCGCGGGGACCTGGAGGGCGGCGGCGGCCGTGTGCTTGACGACCACCCGTGAGACGGCGAAGCTCAACCGCCCGGCGGGGGCGGGGCGCTGCCGGTAGCGCGGCCAGTCACGGCCGAGCAGCCCGCGCAGCCCGGGGTCGAGCAGGGCAGGGGTCAGCCACTGGCCCCAGGTGGTGTGCACCACCGCCCGACCGGTCTCCTCGATCCGCTCCTGCACCTCGTCCCAGGGTCCGTCCGGACCGGCGACATGGCCGGGCGGTGGATGGTGCTGTACGTCCGACATGCGGCCCCTCGTGTTCCTCGTCCCGGTCACCACAGCAACTGGGTGGCGTACACGTCGCAGTCGACGCCGTGTCCGCTCCGCTCGGCGAGCTCGGCCCAGACAGCGGCCTGCGGGTCGGGCGCGGCGCCGGGCCGCGGGGCGCCGAGCCGGTCGGTGATCCGGCTCAGCGCGAGCAGTGCCCAGTCCGGTCCGCCCAGGAACCGCACCCACCCCTCGGCCGCGGCCTCGCGCACCCCCAGCACCGACGCGGCCAGCAGCAACAGGGCCTGACGGTCCGCCAGGGCACGCGCCACCGGGTCGGCCGGATCGTGCGAGGCGGTGGGACCGCACGCGACGCGCAGCGCCCGCTGCTCGGTCACCAGCCGACGCCCGACGCGGGCGAGCGCGGCGGTGGCCGAGTCGCCGTCGCCGGCCAGCCGGGCGGTCGCGCCGGTGAGCGTCGCCGCGACGGCGCCGTGGCAGTCGGCCTGCCCGGTCCCGACGTCCACCGGGGAGGTGTCCGCGAGCCGGAACAGCGCCCTGAGCTCAGGGTGTTCACCGTGCCGCGCCGGGTCGGTCAGCCCGGCCAGCCCTCGTACGACGCGCGCCTGCCACGCGGCCGCGGCCGTCCAGTCGACCTGGGCTTGCGCCCGGTCCCCGGCCAGCTTGGCCAGCGTGCGCCGCTCGGGGCTGTCGGCACGGAACCCGCATTCGTTCAGCACCAGTTCGAGATCGTCCAGCAGCTCACCGACCAGCTGCGGCACGACGTATCCCACGGCCGCGACGAGCCCGGACGACCCGTCGAGCATGGGGCCGACGGCATCGCCGGACACCAGCCCGCACGCACCACCGGCCGCGCCCTGCGTCCACGGAACGGACCGCAGCGCCACGGCCGTCAGGCTCTCGCAGGCCAGCAGGTCCGCGAACGTCGCGGCCAGCACGGGTCGCCACTGACCGACCCCCGGCTCGTGCCGGCTGAGCCCGTCCACGATGCGGGTCACGGTGCGCAGTACGCCCCCGGTCGCCGCGATCAGCGCCGCCGGCCCGAGCAGCGCGGCGGCCGGGTCCGAGGCGTCCAGCAGCGGGCGGATGCCCCAGGCGTGGCCGAGGGCCAGGTCCCGTCGGAAGACCGGGCGCAGAATGCGGGCGAGCTGATCGGCGGCGGGCCGCGCACCGCCCGGCCGCGGAACCGTGACCGCGGGCAGGTCGGCGGGAGGCTCCGGCAGGCTCCCCCGCCCCGCGGCCCACAGGGCGGGCTGGCCATAGGGGTTGGCGGGGTCATGGGGGTCGCCGAGCAGCGCCTCCAGCCGCATCGCGCGCAGCGCCACGCCGACCGGTGGCGGCACCTCGGCATACGCCTGCGCGGCCCGGGACGGCCCGGAGCCGTCTGCCGCCGCCGTCGGAGCGGGCCGCTCGACACTCAAGCCCGGCCGGATGAGGGCCATCGCCGACCTCCTCGTCGCTGTGGTCCAAGTCGCCGTACGGGTCGTACCGGGCGTCGTCATCGCAGCCGGCGTACGGCGCTCTCGGCGTGCCACTTCGCCAGGCCCAGCGCCTCGGTGCTCGCCCGGCCAAGCCACTCGCGCACATGACGGCGGGCGTCCACGAGGAGGGCTCCCTCGCCCAGGACGGCTTCTACGGCCTGCTCGCGGAGCATCACGTGATGGGCGGAGACGACCCGTACCCCGGACTCCTCCGGGACCAGGTACCACTCCCCGCTGTGCGCCGCGATCAGCTCGGGCGTCACGGTCTCCTTGTAGACGATCCGCCCTGCGTGCGGGAAGCACAGCCGTACGGTCTCGGTGGTGGCCGTCTCCCCCGTCTCCGCGGCGCACGTGTCCAGCGCGGCGACCTGGACGCCCGGCTGATCCTCGGTCACGCCGGCCCACTCCACGTGCGGGATCAGCTCGACCCAGTCCTCGATGCGGTAGAGGAAGTCGTAGACGAGTTCGGAGGGGCCCTCGACGTGCACACTGTCCTCGAACGACAGCAGCAGTTCGTCCAGCTTGTCCCAGTGCTCGGCCGTCGTCCGCAGCACGGCGAGCTGAGCGCGCACATCCGCCTCCAGGGCGCCCGGCGGCTCGCCGGGGCCGAAGGGCCGGTCGTGCCGGAGGGTCACCAGCGACCGTTCCTCGCCCTCGGGTTCCACGGTCCAGGCACCGGAGGTCGGCGCGCCGGGCAGGAAGGCGTCCTCCTGCTCGAACTCGATGGAGCGGGTCTGCGGCCGCAGCAGGCGGCGGGCGATGGAGGAACGCACGTGGTCGGCCCGCACGTCCCACACCCGCAGGTGTTCCTCCGAGCCGTCGAAGTCCATGCGTTCGACGTGGACGTGGGAGGGCATGAAGACCGGCCAGCGGGGGGCGTCGGCCAGCAGACCGTAGACCACTCCGGCGGGAGCGGCCACGGAGACCGTGTGCTGGGCGGAGTGCACTCGCTGTGACGACATGCGTGACCCCCCTCCTCCAGGTGCGATCAACGCTGCACCGCGGATCTGGAGCGGTGCTCGATCCCTGGTGGAGGGGGCGGGCCGGGCGCGCCGGACGGTCAGCCCACGGGAGCCGCGGACACGGTCTGCGTGAGACGGACGGGGGCAGTCTCGGGACCGGACATGAGGATGGAGCGCTGCATTTTGCCCAGGGCGGCGGACGGCTCCAGGCCGAGTGTGCGCACCAGGGTGGCGCGCAGCCGCTGGTAGGCGTCGAGTGCCTCGCCCCGGCGCCCGGAGCGGTACAGGGCCAGCATGTACTGGCCGCACAGGCTCTCGTGCGTGGGGTAGCGGCTGACCAGCACGGTCAGTTCGGCGAGCAGTTCCCGGTGCCGGCCGAGCCGCAGGTCGGCCTCGATGCGCTGATCGAGCGCGCACAGCCGGCTCTCCTCCAGCCGCTTGACCTGGGTCTGCAGATGGGGGCCGGCGTGCACGTCGGCGAGGGCCGGGCCGGTCCACAGGCTGAGCGCCTCGCGCAGCAGGCGGCCGGCCTGCGGGTGGTCCTCGGCGTCCATGGCCCGGTACCCGGTGCCGGCGAGCCGCTCGAACTCCCGGACGTCACTGGTGCCTTCACCGCACTTGAGTAAATAACCGCCGGGTACGGTCAGCAGCACGTCCTTGGCCGAGCGGCGGTCATCGGTGCCGTCGTCCGCGCCGTCCTCCAGCGCCACGGTGATGAGCTCGCGCAGCTGCAGGATGTACGTCTGGAGCGTGGGACGCGCGCTGCGGGGCGGTTCGGCGCCCCACAGCTCCTCGGTCAGCACGCCCACGGGCACCACCTGGTCGGCGTGCAGGGCCAGCAGGGCGAGCACCTGGCGTGGCTTGGGTGCGGTCGGTGTGATCGACACACCCTTCTCCCGTACGGCGAGTGTGCCGAGTACATCGATGTCCACGCCGTCTCCCCCGTTCTCTGGTGCCGTTCTGGACTTGTTCCCTAGCATCCCCGAGTAAAAAACAGCACGTGCGGTATGTCAATACCAAACCGGGCACCCTGCTTGCGCTCGACCCGGGCGCGAGATTCACACAGGCAAAAGCGCTGAATAGGTGACAAATAGGGCCAAAGTCAAAGCGAATTCAGCTATCCGATCATCTCTTCCCTGCGGATTTGACTCGCCCATTAACAGACCTAGTAGACGGTTTTACCTGGCGCGGTAGCCGCGGCCGTTTCAGCCGCCGCCAGCGCGGACTCCAGCTGGGACGCGGCCGCCAGTCGTGGCAGGAGGAAAGTCCAGAACTGGACCATGCGCTCACCCGAGAGCCACTCGCCGTCCCGGGAACCGAGTATCTCGAAGCCGACCGTGGCGGCCACGATTGCGGCCGCCGCCCCCTCCGGCGAGAGGTCGTCGGCCAGTTCCCCCGAGGCCTGGGCCCGTACGACCAGGTCGTGAACCCACTCGCTCCACCACTGCACCAGCCCCGCACCGTTCTTGCGGGACGGATCGACGCTCAGCTTGAGCCCCGCCCTGATCACGGGGTCGGAGGTGACGGCGAGCAGCAGACTGCAGGTGGTGTGCACCAGCGACTGCAACGAACTGTCGGCGGCGGACCGGCATCGTTCGGCCATCTTCTCGACCGAGTCCGCCGCCGCGGTCTCGACCTCCCTGGCCAAGGCGTCCTTGCTGGCGAAGTGGAAGTGCAGCGCGCCGGCGCTCACGCCGGCCCGCTTACTGATGGACGGGAGGGAGGCCATCGCGTACCCATCGGCGGCAAACACCTCGGCCGCCGCGAGGATGAGGGCATGGCGCGTACGCGCCGCCCGTACCTGCTTGACCATCACGCCTCTCTTCCCAGTTCCGTGCCAGGCCGCTCCCTCCGCAAGCGCTTCCGTCGATGGACGATCGAGCGACCAACCTCACCCCAACTAAACAGCATGCCAAGTATGTTTATCTGCCCCTGGGAACTCGATTGGCAGCCCATCGAGCGGCCCTCAAGGTGATCTCCGATTGAACAAGGGCAGCAACCGCCTGAGCACCGTTCATAGCCGCAGATGAAAGGTGCTCTCCAGCGTCGATATCTGATGACGGCTCAGATTTCGTCCCGCCAGGCAAACCGTCCGTTTGGTCTATTCATGAGGCGAAAGACCAACGAGAACGACCGGGTGGGCGGCGCGCTACGAGAGCCGCCCGCCGCCCGGATCCGGGGCAACCGCCGGGGATCACCCCGCCACGGCCTGGGCAGCCTCCAGCAACGCCGCCTCGCGGGCGAGTTGCTCGCTCTCGGCACCCAGCTCGGCCGCACGTTCGGCAGTGACGATCAGCCTGCCCAGCACGGCCGGCACCGCCACGGCGGGAAGCAGGTGCTGGAAGAGTGTCGCTATCCGCTCCTCCAGACCGACCCGCTTGTCCATGGTGGAGGAGTAGACCTGCACGCCGGTCCAGGCGGCCGAGAAGATCCACGCGCTCTCGGCCGGATCGACATGGGGCAGCAACTCGCCCTGTCCCTTCGCCTCCACAAGGATCGTCTCCGTGGCACCGATCCACTCGCTGATCAGCCGGGGCCCGAAGAACGCGCCCATCTCGCCCTCCAGGGAAAGCCGGGCGGAGGCACTCACCAACGGATCGCGGCGCATGTGGTACGCCGTGAGCAGACCCAGATCCACGAGCTGCTGCAGCTTGCAGGTCCTGTCACCCATGAACAGGACGGAGAACTGCTCGGCGATCACTCCCTCGGCAAGCGCTTGCTTGGAAGGGAAGTGGAAGTACAGCGCCCCCTTGGTGACGCCGGCCTTCGTGAGGATCTCACCGATCGTGGCGGCTTCGTAACCGCGCTCGTCGAAGACGGATGCCGCAGCCTCCAAGATCGCTTGACGGGTGCGGATCGCCCGCTCCTGTTGGGCCACGAGTCCTCCTGCTGTCGTTCCGCGGGCGCGGGTCCAATGTTCACCGACTTACCGCGCCCACTAGAAACCAAACCAGGTAGTCCGTATTTTCACAAGCTGGCGGGGGGTGAAGTCATCGCCTCCTGACCAAAAATCGCAACGTCTGCGATGACACTGGGGGAGCTGTGCATGGCACGACATGTTCTGATCACCGGGGCGAGCGGCTTCATCGGACGGCATGTGGTCCGCACCGCGTTCGGCAGACCGGACATCACGATTCAGCTGGTTCTGCACCATGACGCACCCCCGGCGGCCGCCCGGCGGGGCGTCGACACCGTCCGCGCGGACCTTTCCGACCCCGCCTCGGTGCGCGGACTGTGCCGGGGCGTCGACGCGGTGGTGCACTGTGCCTCGCGCGTGAGCGGCGACGAGGAGGTCCTGCGCGCGGTCAACGACCGGGGCACCGAGGCGCTGATGGCCGACGCGCTGCGGCACGGAGTGCGCCGTGTCGTGTATGTGAGCACCGCCGCCGTCTACGGCCGCGGGCCCTTCCGCGAGGCGGACGCGCGCTCCCTGTCCGTCCGTCCGCTCTCCGCGGCCAGCCGCACCCGTGCGGCCGCCGAGCGGCACGTGCTGGCCGCCGGGGGCACGGTACTGCGCCCGCACCTCGTCTACGGAACCGGCGACCGCTGGGTGATCCCCGGTCTGGCCTGGCTGATGCTGCGGCTGGGTGCGGCACCGACGTGCACGTCCAGCCATTCCGCCGTGGACGTCGACGCGCTGGCTCGAGCCGCGCTCGCCGCGGCGCTGTCGGACCGTGATCCGGCGGGAGTCCACCATGTCAACCATCCGTGCCCGGTGCGGGGGCAGGACCTGGTCGAGGCCGTCCTGGCCCACCTGCGGCAGGGCGTCACCGGCACCGTCGTACCGGACCTGGCGAAGGCCCGCCTCGCGGACGACCCTCGGGCGCTGCACCACTTCGAGATGCTGGCGACGGACCACTGGTTCGCCGGCGACGACGTCTGGCGGCTGCTGGGCTGCGACCCGGGGACGGATCCCGTACGGGGACTGGCCCGCCACGCGCGGTGGTACCGGGAACAACTGGGTTCACTGCGCGCCGGCGGCTGAGGCTTCCGCGCTCCGCCGCCCGAGCAGGACGGGCAGCTCCTGGTGTCCGTTGGAGATGAACGACTCCAGGCGGGGCAGTTGCTCGGCGGGGACGGCCAGGGCGGCGTCGGGGAACCGGTCGAAGAAACCTCGCAGGACGGTCTCCGCCTCCAGTCGGGCGAGTTGGGCCCCCACACAGAAGTGGGGGCCGTGGCCGAAGGCGAGGTGCTCTCGGCGGGTGACGCGCGTGACGTCGAACCGGTCGGCGTCGCCGCCGTGCACCGCGCGGTCCCGCCCGGCCGACGCGAAGGAGATGACCAGCGGATCGCCTTTGCGAATCACCGTCCCCCCGACGACCATCTCGTCGACGGCGTAGCGCAGGATGCCGTTCGCGCCCGGCGCCTCCAGCCTGAGGGCCTCGTCGACGGCGTCGCTCCAAGTGGCCCGCCCGGCCCGGATGAGCGCGAGTTGCTCGGGATGGCTCAGGAGCAGGCAGATGACGTGGTCCAGCAGGTTCACGGTGGTCTCGTAGCCCGCGGTGAACAGCAGGATCAGGTTGTCGACCAGCTCCTTCTCGGTGAGCCGGCTCCCGTCCCGCTCGTCCCTCGCGGCGATCAGCGCGCTGGTCAGGTCGTCGCCCGGCACGCTCCGCTTGAGCGCGAGGAGCTCCCCCATCGTCCGGTAGAGATCGAGCTGGTTCTGCCGCGCCGCGTCCAGGGAGGCCGTGGTGTCGAAGAAGCCGTTGATGATCCGGTTCAGACGGGCGTGGAACTCCACGGGGATGCCGAAGAGATCGATCACCAGCCGGGTGGGCAGTTCGTGCGCGAGCCGGAGCCGGAGGTCGACCGGCCGCTCCGGCGGCTCCTGCGCGAGCTCGTCGAGCAGGTGCCGTGTGATCTCCTCGACGCGGGGGCGCAGTTCCTGCACCCTGCGCGCGGTGAACGCCGAGGAAACGAGCCCGCGCAGGCGTCTGTGGTCCTCCCCGTAGGCGGTGACCATGTTCTGCACCGACACCCAGATCGCCAGCGGCCAGGTTTCGCCGATCTCGCCATTGGTCCACGCCGGCCAGTGCTGGTACGCGTCCTTGGAGACGCGAGGGTCGGTCAGCAGTTGCTTGATCGTTTCCTGGCCGGTGACGAACCAGGCTTCCACTCCGCCGGGCAGCACAACGCGGCTGACCTGCCCCTGCTCACCAAGACGGGCCGTTTCGCCGTGGATGTCCCGGCCTGACGGGTCGATCGCGTACGGGCATTCCTGCTGACGGGGCATGAGGGTGTCTCCAAGAGGGCGGGAACTGCACCTGGAGCGGCCACACAGCAAACCGCATGACCGGTATTATCACAGTCTTCAAAGTTGCGCTACGCGGTCGTCTCCTACCGGAGAGAGAGTGGCACAGATCCCGAACCTTTGCACGAGATGTCCCGGCGAACGGAATGGTTCCCCCCGCTTTCAACTGGGATCACTTGCGTATCGGGAGAGATTGTTCCGTTCTCAAACTTCGCTTGAGAACGGGACGACTCGCCGGACGAACACTCTCGTATAAGCCTTGAAAAGAAAACCGGTAGGTTCGTATCTTATGGACAACTGGCCTACAACCTCTCGGCAACGAGCGGAGATCCCAGATGACTGCCTTGACGTTCCAGAAGGAAAAACCACCCATATCGATCCCGGGCAGGGAGGCAGCCCGGGTCGACACCGACCTCCCGCCAAAGCTCACGACCACGGTGCCGCGCGAGTACGTCCACCGCTCGTCCCACGCCGAGGTCTTCCTCACCGGCTGCGAGAAGCACAGCGACACCCACTACACCCTGGCCGGGCAATGGCCGCGTGCGCACACGTTCTTCACCAGCCCGGACGGCCTGAGTCATGATCCGATGCAGGCTGCTGAAACCATTCGCCAGGTCGGACTGTTCCTGGCGCACGCTGAGTTCGACGTCCCGCTCGGTCACCAGTTCCTGCTGTGGGACATCCACACCACCACACACCAGGAACACATGGACATCGGCGCGGGGCCCAGCGATCTGACGCTCACCGCCAACGTCACCGAGATGCGGCGACGCGGCGCGCGGGTCGCCGAGTTCACCCTGGACATCGGCATCGTTCGTGCCGGTCAGCTGTGTGCCGTCGGCGGGGGACGGTTCACATGTCTGTCACCGGCCACATACCGCCGGCTGCGGGGGTCGGCGGGCGGCGACAAGTGGCACAACCGCAAGCCGTGGCCGTCCGAGGTCCGGCCGCACACCTTGGGCAAGCTCGTGCCCTTCGACGTGGTGCTCTCGCCCACCGAACAGGGCCGCCGCTGGCTGCTCAACCCTGACCCGCGCCACCCCATCCTGTTCGACCACAGCGGGGACCACTTCCCCGGCATGGTGCTGCTGGAAGCGGCCCGGCAGGCGGCCAGCGCCCTGCTCCAGCCGTCCACACTGACCGTGTCCTCGGCCCACACCGAGTTCCACCGCTACGCGGAGTTCGACAGGCCGTGCTGGATCGAGGCCTCGCTGCCGCCCACCCAGGCCGCCGGCTCACCCACCGTGCTGGTCACCGGCCGCCAGGGCGAAGACGTGGTCTTCACATCCCTTCTCACCGGAACGCTGCGTCTGCCGGGCGCCGGTGGGACGGGCGCGCACGGCACGCCCTGAGCCGACCGGACGGTGTGTCCGAGTCCGATCGGCACCGCCCGCCCCCTCACGGGAAAAGCGTCGGCACCGCACCGCAGAACACGACTCCCTGGCGGGGGACACGGACGATTTCCGACAGTCGTGCCCCAAGACCTCCCGTGACAGACCGTCCAGGGTGTCACTGCCGCTGCCGTCACAGCGGCAGTGACACCCCGCACTCCTGCGACTGCGCCGACGTGGGCCCGCCCTCGGACCGCTCCGTCTTGCGCCCCTTGCTGCCCGGCGCCAATGTGCGCGGGTCCACCGCTTCGGCCGGCGCCCCGGTGGCGTACAGCCCGTCGGGGACGGCATCCCGGTCGTGCGGCAGCAACCAGAACACCCGGCGGCGGAAGGTGCCGGAGGACCGGGACGGCTTGGCCCCTGGGCCGAGCAGTGCGTAGCCGACCATACGGCCGTCGCGGTGGTAGGCGGGCCTGCCCCTGCGGGTGGGCAGCCGGTCCAGGCTCTGGCGCACGTAGTCCAGCTTGCTGACGTCCTCCAGCCAGACGAAGTCGACCTCGTGGATGATTTCGTCCTCTTCTATGAGGGCACTCATGCTGTCTCCTCATCGGCGATCAGTCCGATGCCCGGGTAGTACTTGCGCTGGTTGGACAGGATCATCTCCTTCGGAGACGCCAGCCCAACCACCTCTCGGACCCGCGCCGCGAAGGCCCGGGACGATATCGCCGGAGCCCCCTCATTTTGACACCACGTCTTGTAGACCGCGTAGAGCTGGGCCTGTTCTGCCCTCAGATCCGGCCCGAGACAGCACGACTCCGACAGGAAGCGCCCAGTGTGGTCCTCGGTCTCCGCGTACGCCGTGGTGGCGATGCGCACCCGCTCGGGGCCGGCGAGGTCCTTCTCACCGCTCAGATAGCGGCGAGCACCCAGGATGAGCCAGTTGAGGATGCCGGGGCCCTCCTCGGTGACGAGGATGTCCGCCAGGTTGTCGATCTTGCGGTTGTCGGGGACGACCCGCTCGAACGGGATCAGCCGCATCCGGCGCCAGAACGCGAAGCCGCCGGTGCCGACTTCGGGCCGGTGGTTGCCGAGCAGCCAGAGCTTGTGGGTCGGCTGGAAGCTGAAGAAGTCCTGACGCATGCGCCGCGCCTTGATGCGGTCGCCACCGGTCAGCAGCTTCACCCGCGCCTCGTCGAACCGGTCCCCCGGCTTCACCTCACTGCACACGATGACCCGTCGGCCGTGCAGCTCGGCCAGGTCGGTGGGGTGCCCCTCGTACGGCCGGGCCATCAGGAAGCCCGGCGGCGCGGCATCCGCGTAGTCACCGACGAGCTTCATCAGCACGTCCAGCAGCACCGACTTACCGTTCTTGCCGGAGCCGAACAGGAACGGCATCACCTGGCCGCCGACGTCCCCCGTGACGGAGTAGCCCAGCAGCAGATGCAGGAAGTCGATCATCTCCGCGCCCTCGGGCCCGTCGCCGAAGGTGTCGGCGAGGAACCGGTCCCAGCGCGGGGTCGGCATCGCCTGCGGGGCGGCCGTGGTGGAGCGGGAGTGGAAGTCCTTGTCCGGGTCGGGCGTACGGATCAGACCGGTGCGCAGATCGACGATGCCGCCCGGAGTGCACAGCGCGTAGGGGTCGGCGTCCAGCCGGGCGGCGTTGAGGACCATGCCGGGCGCGGACTTGGCCTGCGCGAGCATCGCGTTCATGCCACTGGTGCTCAGCGCGCGCCGACGGTGCTGCAGCAGCGCGGAGGACGTGTGCGCGCCGCGCGGGTCGTCGGTCGCCAAGGACTCCGCCAGGTCCCCCGCGGCCCACATCACCGTGTCGTCCTCGTCGATCTGCCAGCGGGTGCTGTCCCAGCGGTACCAGCCGAGCCCGGGCACGTGCCGGTAGTCGTTGGAGTAGAGCTTCACGAACAGCTTGGCGTTGCCGCGGTCGCTGAGGGTGTCGGGCAGCAGCCCGTCGGCGGTGGCCTCCCCGTCTCCGCCCGCGCCGAGCCGGCTCTCCCCCGCCTGCCTGGGCACCGGCGCACTGCGCTGGGCAAGGATCTGCGCCGCTACCGCCTGGGCGTCGAAGAGCGCGTTGTCGTCGGCGGTCACCCACGGCCTCCCGGGGACAGCGGGCGCTGCCGACCCGCACTCAGACCTCCACGGATGATGGCGCGGTAGCGCCGTTGCTGCCCCGGCCTGGCGTGCTCCGCGACCTGGTCCAGCACCCGCTCGGCCTCCTCCTCGGTCAAGTGCCCGCCGGCGACCAGTCCCCCGGCGGTGTAGGCGGCCCTGTTGAGCTTCTCCGAGAAGCCCGCCCCTTCGGGGACGGCAGCACAGGCGGCCACCTCGGCCAGTACTGCGGTCAGGGCCCGGTCGGCACTGGCACGCCCGCCCCCGGCGGCCAGCACGGCCTGCCGGGCTCTCGGTGGCACCGGGCGCGGCACGGGCACGTGCGCGGGCGGCAGATGCCCGGTGCGCTCCAGCTCGCGCGCCAGCCAGCCGGGCAACGGCGCGGGCTCCCGTACCGGTCCGACGGGCTCGTACACCCCTGCCCCGGTCACGGTCCCCGGGGCGATGATGTACCCGCCGTGCGCCCTGATGTCGACCTGCCAGGCCAGCGAACGGCCCCCACCCGAACCGGCGGAGCACTGCCAGCGCTGCCCGCTGTGCGCCCGGTACCAGACGTGCAGGCCCCCTGAGGGCGTGCGCACGCGCAGGGTGGTCTCGTCGTCCGCCGGGCTCCGTTGGCCGCGCAGGGCGGCCAGCACGCCGATGGTGTGGAAGCCGTTGGCGAGGCCCGTCAGGTCGACGCCGGCGGAAATCTCTATCCCCGGCAGCAGACGGTCCCGGTCCGGCAGCGCCTGGGCGTGCGCGTCGATGTCGACGACCACCAGGCCCGCGGGACCGCAGGCGATCCCGACGCCGAAGCGGGGGTTCGCCCCCCACCACTGCTCGACCCTGGCGTAGTCGAGGGTGGCGGCGTGGAATCCGTGACACCAGCGACCGGCGGCCGGACAGCCACAGCCCCGGTGAGTGTGCCCGGACTCGCGGCAGGCCTCGCAGTTGCCCGCGGGGGTCTTGCGCCCCGGTGCCAGCGGATGGACGGGCCAGCCCCGCCCGACACACCACCGTGCCGTCGCCAGCGACCGGGCGGCATCCTGCGGCTCGGGAGTCGGCTGCCTTGAGTCGCTGCGCGAAACCCGCAGCTCAGCAGCCATCCACATCCCCCACCAGCGACCGAAGCGACTCAACGACTGAGACAGATTAGCGAACCACACGGACAGAAGGGGACACAGGGAAAGACAAAAAACACCCGCGTGTCGCTCCTGGCCCTCAAGCGACCGAACGTGAACCCCCCAGCGACCGAAGCTCCTTCGGTCGCTGTCCCAGTAGCTCAACGAACATGCAGGTCACAGGGTACGCAGATACCCAGACAGCGACTGAAGCGACTCAAGCTCCCTATATATGACGCGCACACGCACACGCGCACACGCGCGAATGTCTCCATATACCTGGACCTTCGGTCGCTTCAGTCGCTTTTCCATGCTCAGACCCACTCTGACCTGGGCTTTTCCTCAGCGACTGAAAACGGTCGCAGCGATCTTCGGTCGCTCCCCTTCAGTCGCTGCCAGCGACTCAAGCGCCCCACTGGCGACAACCCGCTCCACTCAGGCTCCTCGCGAACGAGTTGAGCGACTCAAGCGACCCTGCAGCGAACCTGGACGTCGCGCCCCGGCTCCCGCCCTTCTGGCCCGCGCTCAACCCCGCCCCAGAGTCGCTTCGGTCGCTTCGGTCGCTCTCCTCCCAGCCCCGACCGGCCTATTACGACGTAATAGCCTCCGCCGCCCCGGGCTCTCCCCCGTCCCTGGGCTCCCTGTCAGCCCGTTGCCCATTACGGCGTAATAGCCCTGTCCGCTCCCCCGCCCCCTCCTCCCTCCCACTCCAACCCATTACGGCGTAATAGCTCCGGGTCGCCCCACCCCACCCCACCCCACCCCACCCCGCCCCCGCAGGACCTGAGTCCCCGTCAACGAAGACTCAAGCCGCCTCCGCCAGGCTGCTCGCGGAAACGCACCCCATCCACCCGGCAGCCGGAAGGAAGCCCGCCGATGGCCTCAGCACCGTGGAACCCGACGTTCGAGACCGTCCTTCAGCGGGGTCTTCCCGGCCTGGGCAAGGGCAAGGCTCCCGCGGCCGACGAACCGCTGGAGACCTACGGCCTGGACTCCCTGGCCCTGATCGGTATCGTGAGCGCGCTTGAGTCCGCGTTCGGCATCAGCCTGGCCGGCCAGGTCGTCATCCCCGTCCGGACCCTGACCGCAGGTCAGCTGTGGGGCATCGTCTCCGCCGCGCTCCAGCCCGGCTGGGACACCTCCGGTCCTGCCTCGCGCCCCTCCTCCCGCTTCGCCACGCAGGGCCCGAGCCCGTGGGCCATCGCCTGACGCTCCCCCAGTCCCCCATCGCCCCACCCGCATCGCCGCACCCCCATTACGGCGTAATAGCCCCGGCGCCCCCTTGATCCCCGCCCCGGCTATTACGCCGTAATACGTCTCGGTACGGCCACGTGCCCGACCCCGCACCCCACCGAGACCGGCCAACTTTCCCTAACTAACGTGTCGGATGAGATTTCGATCAAGCACGTTAGTAAGGTAGCCCCATGAGTTCTCCAGCCACCTCCAGTGACCGCGAGAAGGTCGTCTCCAAGCTGCCGGGTTGGCTCCGGCAGGACCTCAAAGTCAGGGCCGCCCAGCACGGCCTCGAGATCCAGAGCGCCGTCGAGCAGGGCATCGCTGCCTGGTGCACGCTCGCCTCCGCCTTGGAGCCCATCGACACCGCGGGTGCCGACTCCTTCTCCACCTTCCTCCCCCAGGGCCAGTGGGACGACTTCAAGCGGACGGCCGCCGACCGTGGAGTCTCCCTCATCCAGGGCCTCGCCCAGTCCGTCAAGCTCTGGCTCGACACCAACCCCGCCCCCGACGTCGTTCGACCGGCCGTCACCCGCCGTATCGTCGTGTGCAACCAGAAGGGCGGTGTCGGCAAGACCGCCATCACCGCCGGCACTGGCGAGGCGATGGCCGAGGATCCCAACAAGCTCCACCCGGTCCGTGTGGCCAAGCAGCTCGTCGCCGCTCTCCGCGCCGTCGAGGCCGACGGGCCCGAGACCACGACCGACGACCCGCTGGACATCGAGAGTCTCCCCGGCCTCGGCATGCGCGTCCTCCTGGTCGACTTCGACCCCCAGTGCCACCTCACCAACCAGCTCGGCGCCACCCCCGTGCCGATGAACGGCGACAGCCTCACCAACCACATGGCGGGCGACCCCAAGGGAGACCTGCGCGACCTCGTCGTCTCGATCGACGACGACAACTTCGGCGGCCGCCTGCACCTCCTCCCCGGCTGCAACGACGCCTTCCTCCTCGATGTGCGTCTCTCGGCGGTTCGAGCCCGCGAGGCCGCGCTCGAACGGGCCTTGGCCCCCCTGGAGCCCGACTACGACGTCATCCTCATCGACTGCCCGCCCAGCCTCGGGCTGAGCATGGACGCCGCCGCCTACTACGGTCGCCGCCGGGACAACGAGAAGCCCGGCCAGTCGGGCGCCCTTGTCGTCGTGCAGGCAGAGGACAGCTCCGCCGACGCCTACGAGCTCCTCACCACCCAGATCGAGGATCTGCGCGCCGACCTTTCCCTTGAGATCGACTACCTGGGCATCGTCGTCAACCTCTACGACGGCCGCCGCGGTTACATCGCCACCTCCTCCCTGCAAGGCTGGGTGGACATAAAGGATCCGCGCGTGGTGGGCCTCATCGGCGATCTGAAGGAACAGAAGGAAGCCGTCCGGATGAAGCAGCCGTTGCTCTCCTACGCCCCCAAGTCCCAGCAGGCCGTCAGCATGCGCGCCCTGGCCCGGGAGATCTCATGACGAAGAAGGCCGACCAGCTGGGTGCGGGCCGGTTCGGGGCCTCGGCACGACCGGTCAGCGCTCGCCGCGCAGCCGTGGCGGCCGCCACCGGGGTGCCCACGGAAGGAGTCGCCCCGCCCACCGAACTCCCCACCCACCGCATCAGCCTGAACCCCGACAACCCCCGCTCGACCCTCGGCGACCTGACCGACCTCGCGGGCAGCCTCAGCACGCACGGGCAGAAGCAGGCGATCACGGTCATGAACCGCGACGTCTACATCAAGGCCAACCCCGACCACGAGGCCGACATCGAAGCGGACGCCCATTACGTCGTCATCGATGGCAGCAGCCGTCTGGCGGCCGCCCGTGAAGCAGGCCTGTCCACCATCAAGGTCATGGTCAGCGACGACCAGGGCAGCACCTCCGAGGAACTCCTCGAATCCGCGCTGGTGGCCAACATCCACCGCCAGGACCTCGAGGAACTCGACGAGGCCAAGGCCCTCAACCGCCTCCTGTCGATCCACGGCAGCCAGACGGCTCTGGCCAAGCGCCTCCACCGCTCCCAGGGCTGGGTGTCCCAGCGCCTGGCCCTGCTGAACCTCACGCCCGAACTCCAGTCCCGTATCGGCCAGGACCCCATCGACCTCCTGCGCGCGGTCGGCAACAAGCCGGCCGAACAGCAGGAGACGGTCCTGGAGGAACTGAAGGCGGAACGAGCCCGCAGGGAAGCGGAGCGTCCTTCGCAGAAGCCCGGCAAGCGCCCGGCCGCTGCCACTCCCGAGCCCACCGCCTATTACGACGTAATAGAAGAACCCTCCTCGGAGCCGGAGCCCTCCCCGGAGCTGGACCTCATTCCCGAGCCGGATCCCACCCCCGAGGAAACCTCCACCCCCCATGGGGACGCGACCCCCACGACGGACGCGATTCCCACCATGGATACGACTCCCGCCACGGACACGACTCCCACGAGGGACGCGACCTTCACCACGGACGCGACCCTTCGCACGGACACGGTCCCCGAACCCCGCACCGACTCCCCGAACCTCCCGAAGCTCCCCTACGACGACGGCGCCTTCCTCGCGATGCACCTCATCCGCAAGATGACGGACACCGAGTTCGACAAGATGCTCAGCATCCTCAACGACCACCAGCGACAGCGCGCCACAGCCGTCGGTACCACCACCGAGAGCTGAAGGACCGAAGCACCGAAGCGTGGGGCCCCTGCCGAACGAAGGCAGGGGCCCCACGCTCTGTCTATTACGCCGTAATAGCTCGCCCTCCCTCGCAGGCGAGGACGCGGGGGAGTGGCTGCGGGGGAGTGGCCGCTCTCGCCGCGCCCACCTGCAGCCCGTCCCACCCCCTGTCCAGGACCGAACAGGCGTGGCTGAGACCGGGTAGTGGTTGCTGGAGACACACGCGCGCCTGCCCGTCCGGCGCCCCCGCCGCCGTGGCTGACTTTCGGTGGCTGAGGTCCAGAAGGGGTGGCGTAGGCAGGTCGACGACGTGAACCGGGTATAGGTGCGGTGAGGGCTTCCCGGACATAGTCCGGGATCCCCCGAAACCGTCCCCTGTGGACCGGCCCTGACCAACTGCCTGCCGCACCCCGCGTAGCCGACGACGGCCTTAGCTCCAAGTAAGAGAGCGTCCCGGGCCCAGACCCGCGCTGACCTGCGAAAACGTTGGTTCCCACCCAGTTCCTACGATCTGGCAGGCAGTTCGAGGGATCGTGGGCCAACGATCCTAGGATCGTGGCAGATTGACTTCACGTTCATGAAGGCGGTCCCGAAAAGCGCCCTTCCACGCCGTCCGGGGAGCGCTCAGGGACCGGCGGAGGAGTCCAGCGACACGGCTGCTGGGCAGGGTTCATCGACTTCTTGCTCATGTACGTTAAGTTCATCTGGTCGGCCTGGGAGCCGCACCTCATGGACTCTTCAGCAACCAGCCTCGGAGGCACTGTTGGGAACAGCGCGCAGATTGCTGGACGCTGACACAGGTGAGATCGTCCCGTATGCGCCGTACGCCTTCTCCGGCCGGCATACCCAGGTCGACAAGACACGGGTGGAGGCGATCACCGAAAGCAGGGCCTTCACGCCCAGCCAGAAGTTCCTCGTCCTGTGGTGGATCGGAGTGTCGCCGGGAGGCATGGAGCCCCTCAAGGCCACCGGCGCGGACATCGGAAAGCGGGTCGGCATGTCCACCGATGCCGTCGGGAAGATCAACCGGAAGTTGGCCAAGCACCGCATCCTGATCGTCCGCGGACGCATCGGGAACTACAACTTCTACCGGATCAGCCCGTACATTGCCTTTCACGGGACCGGGATCGAACAGCGCGAGGCCATCAAGACCTGCAACCCGCCGGACATCCCCGGATTCGACGAGTCAACCCCCGCACGGTGGGAGGCAAAGTGAGCGACACCAAGGACATGACCCTCCGCCTGCTTGAGCACACCGCCGGTCTGCCTGCCAACCAGCGCCTGATCCTGATGCTCTACGCAGCGCACCCGACGGACCGTGCCGGCACGGTCGGCAAGACGGCCGCCGAGCTCGCCGACATCCTCGGCATGTCGCCCACCGTCTTCTCCCGCACCCGCCGTCAGATCGTCGAGTCCGGCTGGCTCGAGGAGTCCGAGCGTCTCGGACACATCCGCTACTACCGCCTGAGCCCCAAGGCCACCGGCGAAGAGGTCGTCGTACCCCTCCGGCGAGCGACCTGACCCGTCCCGCCCGACGTGGCTGATTGACGTCACGTTCATCAGCCACGTCCGCCAGGACGTCCCAAGTGCACCTGACGCCAATCGCCGCGGAGTCCGGCCGCGGGGGAGTGGGATGCCACCGGAACCGGCGTCACCACATGCTTCATCACCCGCCTCACGCGGGTTCCGGACGTCACGAAACCCACTTGCCTGTCGTGCCGCGCCCGCACCCCCGCGACCCTTCGGCCGTCCGGCACGCTCAAGATCCTCCGGAGTGCTGCTCGCAGTCCGGGTCGTGCCGACGCTGAGCGCCACCGAGGCACTCCTGACCGACGCCATCGAGCGGATCGCGTGCTGGCTGGGGGAGTAGCAGCTGGCGGACGGCACGTGGACCGACAAGTGGCATGCGTCGCCGTACTTCTCGACGATGCGCTGCGCCGTGGCACTGCACCAGCACGGAGGGTCCGCCCACCGGGCCACGATGGCCCGGGCCGTCGACTGGATCCTCGCGGGCCAGCACCCGGACGGCTCCTTCGGCCGCTGGGGCGGTACGCCGGAGGAGACCGCGTACGCCGTGCAGACGCTGCTGCGCACCTCGTCGCCCGGCGCGGCCCGCGAGGAGGCGGCGGCGCGGCGCGGCGTCGCCCACCTGCTGGACCACCTGAGCGACACCGGCCACCGCGAGCTGTGGATCGGCAAGGAGCTCTACGTCCCGGTCCACATGGTGCGCGGGGCCGTCATCGGCGCGCTGGCACTGGCGGCGTCGCGGGGGTAACGCCGGTCCTCGGCGGGGCCGGGGAGGGAGGGCGCCGACACCTGGGACCGGGAGCGCCGGGCCGTGCTCAGGCGTGTGCCAGGCTCTCGCCCAGCCCGGCCCGCAGGCCGTCGAAGGCCAGGCCGGCGTCGGCGTCGGCCCGCGGGGCAGCGGCGTCGGCGGTGTCGCCGGCCAGGATCCGCAGCCAGTTGGAGTGGGCGAGGACGCGCTGGGAGGCGATGACCTGGCCGGCCAGCAGGCGGGCGGTGATGTCCGGCCCGGCGGGGTCGCCCGCCGCGTCGGCCAGTTCCCGGGCCAGCAGGTCCTCGGCCTGGGCGAGGTACTCGCCGAGGCGGCTGACCAGGCTCGGCGTCGAGTAGACCAGCGCGTGGAAGCGGACCACCTCGGGGTGGTCGTTGAGCCCGGTGATGGGGTCGCGGCGGGCCAGCGCGGCGACGAAGTCCCGGTGCAGGGCGGCCAGCGGGGTCATTCCCGCGGGCCGTTCGCGCACGGCGGTGGCCGCGGCCGCCCGGTGGTCGGCGAAGCGGTGGACGACCAGGTCCTCCTTGGCCGGGAAGTAGTTGAACAGTGTCGGCTTGGACACCTCGGCGGCGGCCGCGATGTCCACCACCGACACCGGGTCGAACCCGTGCCGGAGGAACAGCGAGATCGCGGCGTCGGAGATCGCCCGCCGCGTCCGCTGCTTCTGGCGCTGCCGTCCCGTCAGGGCCTGGGTCATGTCCATCACCCCTTCTCCCGGCCCACCCTAGCGCAACCAGGTCAAGAATATAACTGAGTCACAAACTTGACTGGGTTAAATTATCGCTGCTTTACTGCCCATGACGACAACCGCACAACGACCCGGAACAACAAGGGGGATCAGGCGTGACCGACGCGCACGAGAGGACAACGGCCGCGGCCGGACGGCCGGCGAGCCACCGGTGGTGGGGCCTCGCCGTGATCGCACTCGCCCAGCTGATGGTCATGCTCGACACGACCATCGTGAACATCGCGCTGCCGTGGGCGCAGCGCGCCACCGGCATGTCGGACGCCGACCGCCAGTGGGTGATCACCGGATACACCCTGGCCTTCGGCGGCCTGCTGCTCCTCGGCGGCCGCATCGGTGACCTCCTGGGCCGCCGCCGCGCGTTCACCGTCGCCGTCACCGGCTTCACCGTCGCCTCCGCCATCGGCGGAGCCGCACCGAACGCCGCCGTACTGATCGGATCCCGCGTCGGCCAGGGCCTGTTCGCCGCCCTGCTGATGCCCGCCACGCTCGCCCTGCTGACCACCTCGTTCACCGAACCCCGCGAGCGCGCCAAGGCGTTCGGCATCTTCAGCTCCGTCGCCAGCGCGGGCGGCGCACTCGGCCTGCTCGGCGGCGGTCTGATCACCGAGTGGCTCAACTGGCGCTGGTGCCTGTACGTGAACGTGCCCATCGGCGCCCTCGTCGTGGCCGGCGCGCTGATGCTGCTGCCCAACCCGCCCGCGCAGCGCGGCGTCAAGGTCGACGTGCCCGGCGCGGCACTCTCCGCCGCCGGCATGGTGGCGCTGGTCTACGGCTTCGGCGAGGCGGCCGACCACGGCTGGTCGTCGGCCAGGGTCATCGGCCTGCTGGTCGCGGCCGTCGTCCTGCTCACCGCGTTCGTCGCCCTCCAGGCCAGGGGCCGCAACCCGCTGCTGCCGCTGAGCGTCGTGACCGACCGCAACCGGGCGGGCGCCTTCATCGGCATCGGCCTGACGATGATCGGCCTCTTCGGCCTGATGTTCATCCTCACCTACCAGCTGCAGGGCGTGATGGACTACTCGCCGCTCAAGACGGGCCTCGCGATCCTCCCGGCAACCGTCGCCACCGTCCTCACCACCACCCAGGTCACCTCCCGTCTGATGCCGAAGGTCCCGGTCCGGCTGCTCGTGACCCCCGGCATGCTCATCGCCGCGGCGGGCCTGTTCAACCTCGGCCGGATCACCCCCGACAGCTCCTACGTCACCACGCTGATGCCGACCCAGATCCTGGTCGGCCTCGGACTGGGCCTGGTGATGTCGCCGTGCATCAGCCTCGCCACCTACAAGGTGCCGCCGAGCGAGGTCGGCGTGGTCTCCGCGTTCGTCTCCACCTCGCAGCAGATCGGCGGCTCGGTCGGCACCGCGCTGCTGAACACCATCGCCATGACGGTCTCCGCCACCGCCCTGACCGCCGCGGGCACCGACTCCCACGCCGCCGCCGTGGCCACGGTGCACGGCTACGCGGTCGCCGCCGACTGGGCGGGCGCCATCGTCCTGGCAGGCGCCGTCCTCACCGGCCTGCTGATCAGGGCCGACCTGCGCAAGCCCGCACCGGCGCCCACCACCGCGCCGCAGGCCAAGCAGAGCGAGCCCTCTCCGACGCACTGACACCCAAGGGGCGGCGCCCGGCCCGCACGGCCGGGCAACCACCCCTCCACCGACCGGGCCTGTGCCCGGGCCGTCAACATCCCCCGTCGCGGCCCAGGCACAGGCTCTTCGCACGCCCGCCCGAAGAACACGCCCTCACCGGGGAGTTTCCGGCGGCCCGAAGGACACGCCCTAACCGGCCAGGGCGGCCGGCAACTCCCGGGCATGCACGACGCCCGGCCCGCCGCTCGGCCTGGTCCTGCACCAGCGACACGACCCGGGCCCGCACATGCTCCCGCCCGATCGCGTACGCCGAGGCCTGCGCCCGCACCTCCTCCACCACCCGGGCCAGCTCATCGCTCCCGACCCGCCACCGATAGGACCCGTCCGGCACCACCACCGGCTCCTCGGGAACCCCCACCCGCGCATACAACGCCCGCCGCAGCACCGTCGCCATCCGCGCACTCTGCTTGACGACCGCCGCCGCCTGCGAGTCCCGCCCCTTCACCGGATGCCGGGCCACGACGTCCTCCACCGTCCACTGGGCCATGTCGATCTCCCCCAGCGACGGCAGCACCTCGGCGATGTAGCGCAGGAACGTCCGGTTGGGCCCGATGACGAGCAGACCACTGCGCTTCAACCGCTGCGGATACGTGTACAGCAGATACGCCGCCCGGTGCAGCCCCACCGCGGTCTTCCCGCTCCCCGGCGCTCCCTGCACACACACGGAGTCCCCGAGCTCACCACGGACCAGGTCGTCCTGCTCGGGCTGGATGGTGGCGACGATGTCCCGCATCGGCCGTGCCGGGGCCGCTCGATCTCGGCGGCGACGATCCGGCTCTCGGCATCCGCCTCGCCGACCGCGTCCAGCCTTTCGTCCTCCAGCCCCGTCAGATCGTCCGGCTCCCCCGTGCTGCCCGGCGCCCACCCGAAACGCCGCCGCCGCTCGACACCCAACGGTTCCGCCACGCGGGCCTGATAAAACGTGCGCGACACGGGCGTACGCCAGTCCACGACCAATGGCGGCGCACTCGGATGCTCCGAAACCCGCCGCCGCCCGATGTAATACCGCTGTCGGCGATGATCCCCGGTCTCCGGTTCGTCATCGAAATCCAGCCGCCCGAAGAACAACGGGCTGTCCGGCTCCTCGCGCATGTCCCGCGCCCGGGTCCGCAGATACCGCCCCAGCGCCTCCGCACTGGCCCCGTCCCCCGACACCGTCTCCCCGGCGACCACCTGCTCGTCCGCGTCCTCGACCTGCCGAGCCATCGCCGCTCTGCAGACCGCCACGTACGCCCGCTCCTCCGCGAGCTCGCCTCCCAGCCCGACCTCGCCGGAATCGTACGACTGCTGCACCGATGACGTCATCGACCGAGACCCTTCCTCGAAAATGCCCACCCTATCGATCAGGGCGAATTCGGGATGACGGACCACCGAAATGCTTTGCGGAAGATTTATACCGAAACAATCCCCTTGAAATACCTCTTGAAATATCCCTGGAAAAGCCATGGAGAAGCCATGGAGGAGCCATGGAGGAGCCATGGAGAAGTACTCGATAAGGCCTGGAGGGCGACTCGAAATATGTCTTGAACAGGCTCTGCGGGGGCCTAATCAACTTTTTGAATACACATGAAAGCTGCTAGTTGTCTAAGGGATTAGTCCATGAGGTAGGTTGATCACATGGCGCTGAGAAACGCGGTTCTGGCCGCTCTGCTCGACGGAGAGGCATCCGGGTACGAGCTGTCGAAGGCGTTCGCCTCGTCGGTGGCCAACTTCTGGACGGTGACGCCGCAGCAGCTGTACCGGGAGCTGGAGAAACTCGAGGGCGAGGGCCTCATCGCGGGCCGCGTCGTCGAACAGGTTCGCCGCCCCAACAAGCGGGTCTTCTCCCTGACGCAGACGGGCCGCGAGGCGTTGGCGGCCTTCACCGCACTCCCCCCGCGCCCCGGCGCCGTACGCGACGAACTCCTGGTCAAGGTGCAGGCGGTGGACGTCGGCGACGTGGACGCGGTCCGCGCGGCGATCGGGGAGCGCATGAAGCAGTCGCACCTCAAGCTGGCCGAATACCGCCGGATCCGCGAGAAGCTGCTGGCCGGCCGCGACGAGGCCGAGTACTTGCGCACGGCCAGGCGCATCGGGCCCTACCTCACGCTCCTGCGCGGCCTCTCCTACGAGGAGGAGAACCTGCGGTGGGGGGAGCGGGCGTTGGAGCTCCTGGAGGCGCGGGCCTCGGCGACCGAGCCGGACAAGGGCTGACGGAAGCTCAGACCGAGGTGCTGGCGGGCTCGGGCTCCTCGGACGGCGGCTTCGCCACCGACTCGTTCAGCCGCTTGCCGAGCAGCACGAACAGCAGGATCAGCCCGACGGTGAGCAGGATGTGGCCCAGCCCCGCGGTCAGCGGCACGGCCTGAGGCACATGGTCGCCGAGCACCGTCAGGCACCCGTGCACGCCCATCATGGTCACGGTGACGGCGATGCCCGCGTTGTAGAACCAGAAGAACGCGTTGAACAACCGAGTCCCGGACAGCTGGAACTGCTTGTCCAGGGCCAGGACGATCAGGAAGCCCAGCATGCCCAGGGCCAGCAGATGGGTGTGCATCAGGGCCAGCTGGGTGTCCCCGGTGAAGTCGTTGGCCTTCGTGAATTCCCGGTAGAACAGCCCGGAAACCACTCCCACGATCATGTAGACGTGTGCTGCGTAGTACGACTTCCGCATCGCGGCGCTCGCTCCCTGGCTCGAATGGCATGCCGACCGGCCCCATTCAAACACCCGGTGACGGCCCATCACCCGGCCGTTTTGACCGTGAGAGCCCGCCGACCGACCCGGCCTGTAACGTCTGCGCCGACGACACACTGCACGACGAGGGCAGGAGCGCACGATGGCCGGTATCGGAGACACGCGCCCTGCTCCCAAGTCAGCGCAGGCGCAGGCGCGGACCGAAGACCGAGCACCATGGACGGGAGTGGCGCTGCGCCCGGTCACGGCCGCCGACCTGGACCGTTTTGACGCGGAGTTCGCCGGACCGGAAGGGCCGGGCCCCTACCAGTGGTTCGGCCACACGCCGACCGTACGGCTGCGTCGGCTGCTCGACGAGCGGGGCCTGCTCGGCGGCGACGAGAACATGCTCTCCGTCACCGTCGACGGCGTCCTCGCGGGGCGCGTCGAGTGGTTCCGCAGGGCGTGGGGCCGCGCGGACACCTCGTCCTGTTGGGAGATCGCCATCGGCCTCTTCGCCGCCCACCGCGGCCAGGGCGTCGGCACCCGGGCGCAGCGCCTCCTCGTGGAGTACCTCTTCGAGCACACCCGGGTCGAACGCGTCCAGGTGTGCACCGACGCCGACAACATCGCCGAGCAGCGCGCGGCGGAGAAGGCCGGCTTCGAGCTGGAGGGCCGCATCCGCCGCGCCCAGTGGCGCGCGGGAGCCTGGCACGACCAGCTCATCTACTCGGTCCTGCGGGCCCCCTGAGAACGGCGTCCGGCCGGCCTGCTCGCGTCTCCGCGACCACTATTAACTGCGCGACGCAGTAAGACACTGCTATTCTCCTGCGCGACGCAGTCATTGCGCAGCGCAGTCGCTGCGCGCAGTCTCATCTCATCATCGCTGCGCAACGCAACAAGACTCCCGGAGCCCCAGACCCATGCTCACCATCGCCGTCACCGGCGCCACCGGAGCCCAGGGCGGTGCCACCGCCCGCGCCCTGCTGGCCGCCGGCCACCGCGTCCGCGCGCTCACCCGCACCCCCGCCTCATCCGCCGCCGACACCCTGCGCGCCCTCGGAGCCGAGGTGCGCCACGCCGACTTCGACGACCGCGCGACCCTCGACGCGGCCCTCGCCGGTGCCGACGCCCTGTTCGCGGTGACGACCCCGTTCGGCACCGACACCACCGCCGAGACCCGGCAGGGTAAGGCCCTTGTCGACGCCGCGGCGGCCGCCCGCCTCGGCCACGTCGTGTTCACCTCGGCGGCCCACGCCGACCGCGGCACCGGCATACCGCACTACGAGAGCAAGTACCTGGTCGAGCAGCACCTTCGTACGTCGGGTGTGCCCTGGACGGTGATCGCCCCGGCCGCGTTCATGGACAACTATGCGGCCGGCTGGACCCTCGACGGACTGCGCGCGGGCACCTTCGCCTGGCCGATGCCCGCCGGCCGCCCGCTCACGCTCATCCCCGCCGCCGACATCGGCGCCTTCGCGGCACTGGCCCTCCAGTACCGGGACGACTTCGCCGGTCACCGCATCGACATCGCCTCGGACGAGCTGACCCCGGCCCAGATCGCGGCAACCCTCGCGACAGCGACGGCCCGCCCGATCGGCCACCAGGAAGTACCCCTGTCGTACGTCCGCACCCGCTCCTCGGACCTGGCGGCGATGTTCGAGTACTTCACCACCACCGGCCTGGACGTCGACGTACCCGCCCTCCGCCGCGACCACCCCGAGGTCCCCTGGCACACCTTCGCCGACTGGGCCACCGCCCAGGACTGGCCGACACTCCTGTCCTGCGACGCGCACCCCGGAGAAGGCGCCAGAGAAGGCGACGGTGACGGAGCCACGAAGCCGGGTGCCGCGCACTGAAGGTCAGCGGAACGCCCCGGCGTTCCGCACCGCCCATGCCCCGAACGGAGCCGCCGCGCGCCCCAGCACCCGCTCGACGTCCCCACTGACCTGCCGCTCCTCACCGGTGGGCTCCCCGAGGATGGCGAGCGTGCCCTCCACCACGGGCGCCGGCATGAACCGCGACATCTGGGCGTGCGCCTCCTCGCGGCTCTGCTCGACGAAGGCCACCGGCTCTCCGATCGCCTCCGCGATCGCCGCGGCCCGCTGCCGGGGCGTGGTCGTCCCGGGCCCGGTCAGCACATACGTCGCCCCGTCGTGCCCGTCCTCCCGCAGTACGGCGGCGGCCACCGCGGCGACGTCGTCGGGGTCGACGAAGGGCAGCCCCACCTCGGCGAACGGAGCGGCGGCCGTACGGTGCAGCCGTACCGGCTCCGCCCAGGCAAGGGCGTTGGAGGCCATCCCGCCGGACCGCAGCACCGTGAACCCCAGCCCCGATCCGGCCACCGCGGCCTCGAACCCGGCGGCATGCGCGTACACCCCCGGCCGTGTGCCGACGCCCTGCGAGGACAGCAGCACCACCCTGGCGACCCCGGCAGCGGCCGCCCGATCGAGAATCGCGCCCGGATCCTCCCCGGCGACGAGCAGGAACAGCGCCTTGGCCCCCTCCAGCGCCGGCACCAGACTCTCCGGCTCACCGAGATCGGCGGCGACGGCCCGCACTCCGTCCGGCACATCGTCCTGAGAGATCCGCCGCGCCACGGCGGTCACGGCCTTCCCGGATCCGGCCAGCATCCGGACCAGAGCCCGCCCGACGTTCCCGGTGGCACCCGTAACAACGATCATGACCCCTCCACGTGGTGAGTTGGCTGTAGTGAGTTAGCTGACTAACTAAGTCGCAACGCTAGCGACCGCCGGGGCCGTTGTCTATCCTCAGTCAGGTGACTGACTCAAAAGCGAGCACGACCGTGAAGGTCACCCGAGGCCGGACCGGCAAACGCGAACGCCTGGTGACCGCCGCCGTCCAGGTGTTCCACGAGCAGGGCGTGGAGAAGACCACTCTCGGTGACATCGCCCGCGCCGCCGACGTCCCCCTCGGCAATGTCTACTACTACTTCAAGACCAAGGATCAGCTGGTCGAGGCCGCGGTGGACGCCCACTGCGCCCAACTGCACACGCTCACCGACCGGTTGGACGAACTCCCCGACCCCGCCACCCGCCTGAAGACCCTCGTCGCCGGCTGGGTCGACCAGCGCGACGTCGCCGCCCGCTTCGGCTGCCCCTTCGGCACCCTGGCCACCGAGCTCGACAAGCGCGACGACGGCTTGGACCGGGCCGCGGCCCAGGTCATGCGGGCACTGATCGACTGGGCCAAGTCCCAGTTCACCCAGCTGGGCCGCCCCGACGCACACGACCTGGCGATCGAACTCGTCGCCGCCTACCAGGGCATGTCGGTCCTCACCAACACCCTGCGCGACCCGGACCTGATGGCCACTCAGGGCCGTCGTCTCCAGAACTGGATAGACACGCTCCGCTGAACGCCCGGCGGCCCCCCGAAGAGCGGCGGGTGGCCGGATTCGCGTAGCCGTCGGCCCGGTTGTTGCGCAAAGTAGGGCCGACCAGGCAGGGGCAGGTGGGATTGTCGAAGGGCACTTGCGGCAGCCCTGTGCGTACGGGCCTGCCGTGGGGTCCCGAAACCCCGCGCGCACCCTGCCGGGGGGCACCGTCTGACCTGCGCCGTTGCCACCCACCGATCATTTCGAGCCGACCCGCGGACATCACCCCGACGGCGGCCCTGTCGTACCCCGAAAACGCGAGAACCTCGCTCCCGACGTATCGGGAGCGAGGTTCTGTTCGAGCGCCGGGCAGGCCTTGCACCTGCATTTCCCCGCAGGAAGCGGGGCGTCTTTCCTTGGACCACCAACGCATCGCACACCCCCCGGTCGTCCGGGCGGCGAGCTCAAGATCCACTATACAGCACCCGCGGGCGGTTGATCTGCAAGTCGCATGACCCGACCGCAATCTGCCGAGCCACCGAACAGCCGGCCGCCCCGGGCGCCCGGGGCAACTGTTACTCACTTTCGGGTGAGGGCCCGGTGTCGGCGGGCGGACCGGTGCCGACGCGGCGCCGGCGGAGCCCGGCGCTGTCACGGGACCACGGCCCACCGAGGCAGCAAACCAGACTACTCCCCACGTAAATGAACATTACAGACAAACGTAACGAAAATGTGCGCGGTCTGTAACAGCCCTCGGGTCACCCGCCGGGTGCGCCGCGTGGCCTGGAGGGTGTGGATGCGCGGCCGCCCGGCCGCCACCCGCACCAGGCACCACCACTGGCCTGCGTCTTCGGAGCCGCACGCCCGGGGGTGTGCTCTCACCCTGCAAAGGGGGACCCTGTGTCCGTTTCTGTTCTCGTGACCGCCCGCCGTCTGACCGCTGCCGCCGCCGTGGCGGCCGCGGCCGTAGGAGCGGTGGCGCTGCCGGCGGCGGCAGCCGACCACTCCCCGAGGGGCGCGGCCGACCGAGTGGCCATCAGCCATGTGCAGTACGACTCCCTGGGCCGCGGCGAGCGCTCGAACCGCTCCCTGAACCGGGAATGGGTGGAGATCACCAACAACAGCCGGCGCGACGTCAACCTCGGCGGGTGGACGCTGTCGGACGAGGCCGGCCGCACCTACACCTTCCGCAACTTCTGGCTGGACGGCCGGGCGACGGTGCGCGTCCACACCGGGCTCGGGCAGGACACCCGGACCGACCTGTACCAGGGACGGCGTTACGAAGTGTGGGACGACGCCGCCGACACCGCGACCCTGCGCAACGACCGAGGCCGCTTCATGGACGCCGTCTCCTGGGGCGACCACCACCGCTACGCCGACGACCACCACCGCTACGGCGACGACCACCGCCGCTACGACCACCGCTACGACGGCGACCGCTCCTGACGGATCCTCTCATCGGCCGGCGGCGCGCCACTCCCGGGAAGTGACGCGCCGCCGCCGGCAGGGGCGCGGGCGAGCACGGCAGCCACGCACCCGTGAAGCGCGAGAGGTTCCGGCGACCTCATCCGTTCGGGGCGGTCGGCGGGGCGGGATCGGTTGTGGACGGTCCGGCGCGGACGATGGCTTGGTCTCCTCGTGGACCGAACAGGTGCAGGATCTCCACGGCGCTCGTGTCCGCGGGGCCGAACCAGTGGGGCTCGGTGGTGTCGAACTCGGCCACTTCGCCGGGCCGCAGCGTGAAGTCCTGCGCCCCGAGGATGAGGCGTAGCCGACCGGCGAGGACGTAGAGCCATTCGTAGCCCTCGTGGGTGACCAGTTCCGGCTGACGGGGTGCCAGTACCTGCTTGAAGACCTGCACTCGGCCCGGGTACTGCGTCAGGGGCACGAGGACGCTCCCGCGCTCCTTGTGCAGGGGCCGGAGGTGCACCCGAGGGTCACCGCTGGCCGGCGCCGCCACCAGCTGGTCGAGTGCGACGTGGTGCGCCCGTGCCAGCGGAATGAGCAGGTCCAGAGTCGGGCGCCGCTTGCCCGATTCCACCCGGGACAGTGTGCTGACCGAGATCCCGGTCGTGGCCGCGAGTGCCTCGAGCGTGAGTCCCCGTTCCCGGCGCAGCCTGCGCAGCCGGGGTCCGATGCCATCGAGAATCTGCTCCAGCTCCGCGTCACTGGATCCTGTGTTCATGGATCCAGTTTTGCAGTGTTCGCAAAATTGATGGGCTGCGGCCGCCGTCCGGGCCGAGCCTTGCCGGGCATTGTTCCCGGACATCAGAGGTAGACCGTGACCGCGACGACACACCCTGTTCAACCCGTGCTGAGTGCGCGCAGACGCTGGACGGTACTGGCCGTCTGCTGCCTGAGCATGTTCCTGGTGGGCCTGGACACCACCATCGTCAATGTGGGTCTGCCGGCCATCGGGCGCGGCCTGGATGTCGACACGCGCGGTCTCGAATGGATCGTGGACGCCTACACCCTCGTCCTGGCCAGTCTCCTGATCTCCTCCGGCGCACTGGCGGATCGCTTCGGACGCCGCCGGGTGTTCCAGTGCGGGCTGGCCGTGTTCGGCGCGGCCTCACTGGCCTGCGCGCTCGCCCCGTCGGCGGGCGTACTCATCGCGGCCCGCGCCCTGCAGGGCATCGGCGCCTCGATGCTCAGCCCCGTGGCGCTCGCGATCGTGGTGAACGCGATGCCGGACCCGAAGGAACGGGCGCAGGCGATCGGCATCTGGGCGTCAGTGTTCGGACTGAGCATGGCCGCCGGACCCGTCACGGGCGGCGCGCTGCTCGCAGGGCTCGACTGGCGGGCCCTGTTCTGGATCAACGCACCCGTCATCGCGGCCGCTCTGCTGCTCAGTGCGGTGTTCGTGCCGGAGTCCCGGGCACAGCGGGCCCGGCGGCTCGACCTGCCCGGCCAGGTCCTGCTGACCTTGGTCCTCGCAGCCGTGGTCGGCGTCCTGATCGAAGGGCCGCGCATCGGCTGGACGTCGCCTGCGGCGCTGGCGGGATACGCATGGGCCGCCATGGCGACAGCCGGATTCGTGTGGGTCGAGTCCCGCCGACGTGAGCCGCTGATGGATCCGCGGCTCTTCGGGCGTCCGGTCTTCAGCGGCGCCGTCGTGGGCGCGGTGGCGGTCTTCGTCGCCCTGAACATGACACTGCTGCTGAACACCCTCTACCTGCAGCACACCCGGCAATGGACGCCGCTGGCCGCCGGCGTGGCGACCTTGCCCTTGGCCGTCGGAGCGACCGTCTGCGCCCCCTGGTCCGGCCGCATGGTCGGCCGCACGGGACCGCGGCTGCCGCTGCTCCTTGCCGGCGGTTTCATCACGGCCGGCGGGCTCTGCATGGTCCGGCTCACCCCGCACACGAGCACGCTCCTGCTGCTGGCCGCATACTCGCTCATCGGCATCGGGTTCGGCTTCGCCAACGCCCCGATCACCAACACCGCGGTCAATGGACTGCCACCCGCCCGTGCCGGTGTGGCCGGGGCGATCACCTCCACCGCACGGCAACTCGGCTCCGCCCTCGGCATCGCTCTCGCCGGCGGCCTGGTCACGGCCGCCGGCCCGACGGGGCTCGCACACGCGTCCCGCCCGGGCTGGATCCTGGTCGCCACCTGTGGCGTACTGCTCTTCCTCGTCGCCCACATATCACTGCCGAAGGAGGTCACCACGGGCCCCGCCTCCCCACAAGCGCGGTGAGCCGCGTGACACACCGCAACGCACCGTTGTCCGTTGTCCCGCGTGGTTGAGAAGGTCGTTCTTCACCGACCGCCGGCTGATGGACGATTCCGGATCACGACGCCCCTCAATGTGTCTGCCGGCGTTCCGGGTCAAGGAATCCCCGGGCGATGGCGTTGAAAGCGTGCGGCGCGGTCATGGGCAGGAGATGCCCCGCGTGCGGAACCACGGACAGGCGGGCTCCTGGGATGGCCGCCGCGGTCCGTCGGGCGTCCGGCAGACTGGCGCGATCCCGTTTTCCGCACAGCACAAGCGTGGGAGCGGCGATCTGGGGAAGTACGCGGGAGAGGTCGCTCGTTTGCAGAGCGTCCAGCATGCCGGTCCATCCGGTGCGATCGGGCAGGTCGGAGATCGCGCGGACCAGCCAGCCGGGGCGATGCCGTTCGGTCCGGAGCCGCCGCTGTGACGTCTTGCCCGGTGCGATCTCAGGTCCCCCGGACAGAATCAACCGGGCAACGAGGTCCGGGTTCTCAGCCGCCATCCGCGCGACCACGATCGCCCCGAGAGAATGGCCGCACAGGTGAACGGGCCGTAGCCGACGGGCGATCTCGCTGACGCACTCGACTGCTGCCGTCAAGCTGAATGGGCCCGGCGTGCCGCCGAACCCCGGAAGATCGGGTGCAACGACGCGAAAGGTGTCGGACAACGCTCCCAGCTGACGTCGCCACATCCGACCGCCTTGCCCGGCACCGTGCACCAGGACCAGCGCCGGACGATCAATCTCGCCGGCCTCCAGAACTTGCGTCCTCATGATCACAAGATGGCAGCCTCACGGGCGCCGGACCAGCCCCATCCGGCGGAGTTGGTGTCACTCGCCGGACTGCCCACCGCGAAGCGGCCGACGCCCACTCTGTCGGCGCGTACCCCAACGCATACCCCAACGCATACCCCAACGCATACCCCAACGCATACCCCAACGCATACCCGCCCAGCGTGAACGTCCTGCCGAGAGCATGGACTCCCAGGACCGGTTCCGCTTGAAAGGCAGTTCGAACATCTCGGCGAAGAGCCACGCTCCCAGCACCGAAGCGGGCACAGCCACCGCCAACGTGAACCAGAACGTGGGCAGGCCGGGCGATACGTACTGCGGGGCGATCTTCCGGATCACCACCATGACGACCGGCAGATGAATGAGGTAGAGGCTGTAGGAGAAATCGCCGAGGCTGCGCATGGGCCGCGTGGCAAGGAGCCGCATGAGGAGCACCGGCCTGCCCGTGGCAACCGCGGCTATGAGCATCGTCATCGCGGGCGCGACGACAAGATCCACCCAGAAGTAGTGGTCCACCGTCCAGACCGAACCCTTGACGACGACAAGCGCCAGGGCCGGCAAGGCGGCCAGCCCGGCAAGCCAGTGCCACGGCAGGCGCCGTATCCTCTCGGGCGCGACGATCACTCCCGCTCCCACCAGGCCGGCGACGAACACGGGAGCGAGATTCGGCGTCAGCCAGTTCATGCCCTCGACCGGGGACGCGTTGTCCGCCGCCAAGCCCCGCGCGACGACCAGAAGCGTGACGCCCGCGACCAGGACCATGGCCCCCAGCCGCCGCCGTATCAAAAGGAGTGCCGGAAAGAGGAGATAGAGCCCCGCCTCCACGGCGATCGACCAGAACGCCCCGTTCGGTGTGGGAGCCGTGAACACGTCCTGGAGGACGAGGCCGTACACCAGAACCGTTTTCCCGGTCGGCGGTCCGAAATGCGATGCGGGCACCACGAGCCGGGCGACCATCAGGCTCAACGCGAGCGCCGCCCAGTACGGGGGAAGTATTCGCCAGGCGCGCCGACGCAGGAAACGGCCGACACCGCCCACTTCCCAGCCATGACGCGCCGGAGAGATCGCCAAGGAGAAACCGGACAGCACCAGGAAGAAGACGACCGCGAGACGCCCGTACATCAGCCAGCCCAGCCAGGAGGGACCCGAGTTGCGGGGAAATCCCGGAAAGGTCAGCAGCCAGCAGTGAAAAAGGACCACGTACAGCGCGGCCAGGCCCCGGAGCCCATCGAGGCCCAGCAGATGGCTGCGGCTGTCCGCGCTGCCTGCCCCGCCCGCCCGCTGCGCCGGAACGGCCAGGTCGAGATCGCCGCTGAGACGCTTCGAATCCAATGAGATGGCTCGGCCCTTTCTCCCGGCGCCACGCCCGGCGCCACCCGCAGTGACTGATACGTCGCGCGTCGCCAGGAGGTTCAAGGCCACGAGGGTTCAAAGGCGCCGAGAGAAGCCGGGAGAAGCCCGGAGCAGCCCGGAGGATCCGGAATGAACCGGTAGAAACCCGAAGAAACCGCGCTCCGACCCGCCGCTACTCTCCGCCGGGCAGCACGTCCTCCCAGCGGGACAGGTCCCTCAGCCAGGCCTCCGCCGTACTGTCGGACGGCGCACGCCAGTCGCCGCGAGGCGAAAGGGAACCACCGGCCAGGACCTTCGGTCCGTTCGGCATCGCGGAGCGCTTGAACTGCGCGAACCCGAAGAAGCGGCGGCAGAAGTACTCCAGCCAGTGCCAGATCTCCGGCAGGTCGTACGCCGTCCGCTCCTTCTCGGGGAACCCGGGCGGCCACGCGCCGGCGTCCCGGTCGTGCCAGGCGTGCCAGGCCAGAAAGCCGATCTTCGACGGCCGCATGCCGTGCCGCAGCACGTGGAAGAGGGTGAAGTCGTGCAGTGCGTACGGCCCGATCTTGGACTCGGTGGACTGGAGCTCTTCTCCCGGCACGAGCTCCGGGCTGATCTCCGTGTCGAGGATCGCGGCCAGCGTGTCGTTGGTCTCCTGGTCGAACTGACCGCTGCTGATGACCCATCGGATCAGATGCTGGATGAGCGTCTTCGGCACGCCGGAGTTGACGTTGTAGTGGCTCATCTGGTCGCCGACGCCGTACGTGCACCACCCGAGCGCCAGCTCGGACAGGTCACCGGTGCCGAGCACGATGCCCCCGCGCTGGTTGGCCAGCCGGAACAGGTAGTCGGTACGCAGCCCGGCCTGCACGTTCTCGAAGGTCACGTCGTACACCGGCTCACCGGACGAGAACGGGTGCCCCATCTCCTGGAGCATGAGCCGGGCGGTCGGCGTGATGTCCAGTTCGGCCGCGGTGACCCCGAGCGAACGCATCAGCTTGTGGGCGTTGCCCTTGGTGTGCTCGCCGGTGGCGAAACCGGGCAGCGTGAAGGCCAGGATGTCGCTGCGCGGGCGACCCGCACGGTCCATGGCCCGGGCGGCGACGATCAGCGCGTGCGTGGAATCCAGCCCCCCCGACACCCCGATGACGACCTTCGGCCCGCCGATCGCCGCCAGCCGCTGCTGCAGACCCGCGACCTGGATGTTGTAGGCCTCGTAACAGTCCTGGGCGAGACGGGCGGGATCGGCCGGCACGAACGGGAACCGCTCGACCCGGCGGCGCAGCCCCAGGTCGGTCTTGGGCGCATCGAGCCGGAACGCCACTTCCCTGAACCCGCCGGTACGAGCGGCATGGGTACGGCGGTTGTCGTCGAAGGTTCCCTGCCGCGCTCGGTCCTGCCGCAACAGATCCAGGTCGATGTCGGCCACCGCGTACTGATCGCCCTGCGGGAACCGCTCGGTCTCGGCGAGCAGCTGACCGTTCTCGTAGATCATGGTCTGGCCGTCCCAGGACAGGTCGGTGGTCGACTCGCCCAGTCCGGCCGCCGCGTAGACGTACGCGGCGAGGTAGCGCGCGGACGCCGAGCGGCACAGCAGCCGCCGGTCCTCGGCCCGCCCGACCGTGATCGGGCTGCCCGAGAGGTTGACGAGAACCGTCGCCCCGGCCAGCGCGGCCTCCGCGCTCGGCGGCACCGGCACCCACATGTCCTCGCAGATCTCCGCGTGCAGCACCAGGCCCGGGACGTCCTCGGCCGTGAACAGCAGGTCCGTACCGAACGGCACGGACGCACCGCCCACCCGGATCGTCCCGCCGCGCTCGTCGTCACCCGCGGCGATCTGCCGGCGCTCGTAGAACTCGCGGTAGTTCGGCACGTACGACTTGGGCGCCACGCCGAGGACCCGCCCCCGGTGCACGATCACCGCACAGTTGTAGATCCGGTTCCGATGGCGCAGCGGGGCCCCGACGACGAGCACCGTCAGCAGATCCGCCGACCCGGCCACCACGTCCTGGAGCGCCGCCTCGACCTCGTCGAGCAACGCGTCCTGCAGCAGCAGGTCCTCGATCGAATACCCGGACAGGCACAGCTCGGGAAATACGGCGACGGCGACCCCTTCCTGCGCACACTGCCGCCCCTGTCGCAGCACCGCCTCGGCGTTCCTGCACGGCTCGGCGATGGCGGCATGCCCGGTGCACGCGGCGACCCGCGCGAAGCCGTGCTCGTAGATCGACCAGAAGTTCACGATGCGAAGTTCCTCTTCCTTGCGCCCAGCAGCTCAGTCGGCACGGACCGGCCTTTCGAAGAAGGTCTCCAGCACGACCGTCGCCTGAGTCCCGCTCACGCCCTCGATCGCGTAGAGCCGCCGCAGGACGTCCTGCAACTGCTCCGTGGTGGCCGCGCGCACCTTCACGAGGACGGCGGCACTACCCGCGATGACATGGGCTTCCTGAATCTCGGGGATGGCGGCGAAGGCGTCGGTCGCGTCGCCCATCCAGGCCGACGAGTCGACCATGACGAACGCGAGCACGCCCCGCCCCAGCGCGGCCGGGTCCACATCCACGGTCGTACGACGGATGACACCGCGCTCACGCAGCTTGCGCACGCGATCATGCACAGCGCCGGCGGACAGCCCGACCGCCTGGCCGAGCACCGCGTAGGCCTGAGTGGCGTCACGCTGAAGCTCGACGATCAGCGCCCGGTCGATGTCGTCCACGATCCCCTTGCCAGTCCCTGTCCCCACACCTTCACCATATCTGATTCGGTCACATAGCGATCATCTCGAATCACGTTCGACCGAAGTCGGAAGAGGGGGTGGCCACGTCCAGTTCGCCCACGAGCCGCCAAGCCACGAATACGGCCTGGGCCGGCCCGGCCTGGCTCAGTGCGGCGTGCCGGGCCGGGCGGGCTCGGCGCCGCTCACGGCCGCGTTGTACAGACGCCGGATGTCGGAGCCGAAGTAGGGGCTGTAGGAGATGTCGGCGGTGGGCCCGCCCGTCTTCCAGCCGCCTATGTTCCCGACGACGTCCCCCGTCCCGGTGCGGGAGTCGAAGTTCGCCAGGAACGGGCCGCCGCTGGTACCCGACCGGTAGTCGGCGCAGACGATCCGGAGGTACGACCCGGGCGTGCCGTCCGTCGGCGTGAACCGCTTCGTGGAGCTGGTGCAGGTCAGCGGCTGCCGGTCCGAGTTCGGGTAACCGACCAGCTTGACGCGCGGAAACACGTAACCGCGCCCGGTGACAAGGGTGTTGCCGCCCACGACGTCCTGCACCTGCTTGCCGTCGCCGCGCGCCCCGACCTGTGCGAACGCCACGTCCCACGGGGCACCCTTCACATGCCCGCGGTCGTAGTAGCGCTGATCGATCCAGACCCGGCTGCGCCCCCGGGAGTCGGTGGCGACGGGGAAGATCCCGTGCGGTCGCGGGTTGGCCGCGGTCCACTGGGGCACGAACGCCATCGAGCCGCCCCCGGCCCTGGCGTCCAGGCAATGGCCGGCGGTCAGCACGATGTTGTGGTGCGGGCTGTTGATCACACTCGCGGTGCAGAAGTAGGAGCCGCTGCCGCGCTGCATGTACATCCGCCCGATCATCGCCAGCCCGCTGAAGTGCGAGCTCGTCGGGCCGACACCGGTCAGCGCGCTGTGCGACGAGGACGTCGCCGCCGCCGACGGTCTGCCGTCCGGAAGCGGCTTCGCATCGGCCATGCGCCGGTCGGTCCAGAACTGTCTCGCTGCCACGGCCGTCCAGCGCGGCGCCGCCGGACCGGAGGACGACGTGCCCGGTGTCGCGGACGTGGACACCCGAGGAGTCTCCGTGGCACTGGCCGTTTCCACCACGCCCGTTGTCGCGACCAGGCCGGCGATCGCTCCGACGGCGGCCACGAGAAGAGCACCGCGCCTGCCTGCGCGGTGCTCGGACGATGTGAGCAACTTGGTCTGCCTCTTCACTCGGTGTGTTCCCCTCGACAGGCGACCGGTCGACGGACGACCGGACAGGACGACCCGACGATATGGGGCAGACGATCGATGATCGAATGATTTGCCGAACGAAGGCGAGCCCGCAGATCGTCAGGCCGTTGACAGCGCGCGGGCGCACCCGCGGGCGGCATCCCGAGCCGCACTCCACCCCATCCGGACTGTGTGTGTCTGTCAGATGACGCCCGGCACACCCCGGTTGTCCAAGTTACCGGTGAGTTGTTTCACAGGCGGGTAGCCGATCGTCAACGGAACCGCAGGTGGGGCGCCCGGCGTGAACTACTCACGTCGAAGACCACCGGCACTGCGCCGGACTGACCCAGGGGGACAACCACTCATGCGTATGCGTACGGCCACCTTCGCGACGGCCGCTGTGTTCGTCGCCGGCCTCGGCCTTACGGCCTGCAACTCGGGGAACGACGACGCCAAGACCGGCGAAACCTCCAGCCCGGTCACCACGGCGTCGCCGGCATCGAAGGCCTCCGCCACCGCCGGCACGTCCACGGGCAAGACCGGCGGAAGCCAGGCCTCCGCGACCGCGACCGGCTCCGGGTCCGGCTCCGGCGGCGGCGCCGTCAGCGCGTGCACCACGAAGACGACCACCGTCCGGTTCATCGCCTCGGCCACACACGCCAGCGAGTCGGAGCCCGCGGCCGCCACCGTCAAGGTCACCAACACCTCGGGCCGCACCTGCACCATCGTGGGCGCGACCACCTTGACCGCCAAGGACGACCAGGGCAAGGCCGACCCCGTCGAGACCGACAACTCGGCTGCCGGCACCGACGCCGTCGACCTCGGCCCCGGCGCCTCGGCCACCGCCGAGGTCCTCTACACGGATCTCAACTTCGACGGCAGCCAGTCCGCCCGAGAGGTCTGCGCAGTGCAGGCTTCCAGCGTTCGGATCGCGCTCCCGAAGGACGTCGCACGCACCGTCAAGGTCACCAAGGCAAGCGGCTCGGCCGGCGTCTTCAACGTCTGCACCAAGGACGTGAAGTTCGGCTCCTTCCACTCCTAGAGCCCCCGGCTGCCAGGGCCGACAGGAAAGGGCGACCGCCCACGCAAAGAACCCCGCCCCTGAACAGTCAGGGACGGGGTTCTGATCCGAGCGCCGGGCAGGCCTTGCACCTGCATTTCCCCGCAGGAAGCGGGGCGTCTTTCCTTGGACCACCAACGCATCACGCCCCACCCGAACTCGGGTGCCACGCTCAAGATCGACTCTACCGCACCCCGAACCCCTGGCACAAACGAGCGACCTAGGTGGACTTCGGTCGGCGGGACCGGGCCCGCAGGAGAAGCGCCGCACCCACTGCTGAGGCGAGGAGTACGCCGCCCGCGCTCCAGGCCACCAGCGCGGTGCGGGATGCCCCGGAGGAGTGCGCCGCCTGTGTGGAGCAGGCGCCCGCTCGTGCGGCGGGGGCGATCCGCAGCCGGGCCCACACCCTGTCAGGGCCCTTCTGGCCGACGTCATGCCGGTCGACGACGTAGAGCCCGGGCACGGCATCGCACTTGAGGGTGGTGGTGGCGGTCAGGACGGCTTTGGCGCCGCGCAGGACGGGCCGGTCGGTGAACGCACGGGAAGAGAGGGTGATGTACCCGTCCGATCCCTCGTCGTCGTTGTCGGTGATCGTGATGCGGCTGCCGGCCTTGAAGGTCCGCACGTCCCAGGGCGACTGGGGCCACGTGTCGTCGGCCGCCCAGCGTTCTTCCCGGTCCGGTGGGGGCATCTTCTTCACCTTGTCGCGACAGGCGCTGCGCGCGGCCTCGTCGGCCGGTTCGACACGCACCTGTGCCCAGTGGAACGGATGACCGGCCGGCCCCTCGGCGCCGGCGCCGTTCAGCAGGACCGGATAGGTGCCGGTGCGGGCGTCGCAGGCGATGGTGACGGTGGCCGTCAGCAGCGGTGCCATCATGCGCAGCTTCCCGGCCGCAAGGAACACGGATGAGCTGACGGTGTCGCCGTACGCGGCCTGTCCGTCCTTGGCGATGGCCGTCAGGGTGTCGCCGGGATGCACCGACCGGACGCTGCGCAGGGGCAGTGTCGGCGACGACGAGGCAGCCGAGGCCGGCCCGGCCGCCAGCAGGGGCAGCAGAAGCGGGAGCGCCGCCCAGGTGGCTGTACGGAGTCGGTGCATCGCCTCGCCTGTCTGATATTTGACGCTATGTCAAGAATTACTCGATAGTATGCTACCGATCTTCATGTCGAACTGCCGTGCGACTCAGGGAAGTTCGGTGTCGCCTGTCGTTCGACCTCCTCCAAGATGGAAAGACCCCTCATTGCGTTCCAGATACAGATGGATTCCGGCCCTCGCGCTCGGCCTGTGCACGGGCGTACTCGGCACCGCCCCGGCGTCTGCCGCGACCGGCACGCCACTGCCGCCGGCTTCCGCCACGCACACGGCCTCCACCGCAAAGGCCCAGGGGCCGACGAGGTCGCCGGCCCCCTCGGCGTCGTCGACGGTCGCGGGGGCCGTCGACCCGACCGCCTCGCCCTCCCCGTCGGCGCCGTCCACGAGCACGGAGCCCGCCGAGCCGACCACGCCTCCCACCCCCTCGAACGGCCCGAGCCTCACCGAGGAGGAGAAGTACTGGACGGCTGACCGCATGGACGACGCGGTCCCGTTCGACGCCGCCCCGGCTCGCGCCTCAGCGCACGGCGTGCATGGCGTGCACGGCGCGGCCGCCGCGCACCGGCCACCACCGTCCGGCACGCCCGACCCCGAGCACTTCGACGGCCACCCGATGGTGGGGACGTTCTTCTTCGACGGCACTCCGCTGGGCGGCCCGAAGACGTACTGCACGGGCAGCGTCGTGCACACGGCCGCCAAGGACATCGTCCTGACCGCCGGACACTGCGGACGCGGCATGGAGAGCGCCACCCACCGCATCTTCGTGCCGCAGTACCGCAGCGGTAAGTCCGCCGCCGACCAGCCGCACGGCGTCTTCCCGGTGTCTCAGGTGTACATGGACCCGCGCTACAAGAAGAACACCAAGGCGGCCGCCTCCGACCTCGACCTGGCTTTCGCGTGGGTCGGCTCCAACAGCCGGGGCAAGGTGGAGGACGTGACGGGAGCGCTGACGTTCACGCCCACCACCGACTACACCCACAAGGTCACCGTCATCGGGTATCCCGGCGCCGACAGCGTCAACCCCAAGCACGAACCGGTTCGCTGCCCGGTCACCACATCGCGGCTGCCGGGCTTCCGGCAGATGCGTATGACCTGCAAGGGCTTCTACGGTGGCGTCTCCGGCGGCCCGTGGATCGAGGACTACGACCGCACCACCGGCACCGGCAAGGTCATCGGCAACACGGGCGGATACAACGGCGGCGGCAACGACGCCAACGACGACTGGGTGACGTACGCGCCGGTCTACGGCCAGGACGCCCAGGACCTCTTCGACGACGCCGCCGCCCATCGGCAGCCAGGTGACAAGCCGCCCTACCAGCCGGCGACGGACAGTCCCTGGCTGCCTGGTTCGGCAACCACCTGGCAGCACGCCAAGCTGCTGGCCTCGGGCGACTTCCGCCACACCGGCCACAGCGACATGATCGTGGTCTGGTCCGACGGCGAGGTCACGCTCTACCCCGGCAACGGACGCGGCGGCTACGACACCGAACAGCAGCTGCTGGCCGCCAACAGCACATGGACCCACGCGGCGACCGTCACCGCCGGCGACTTCACCGGCTCCAACCAGTTCGACCTGCTCGTGCGCTGGTCCGACGGCGAGGTCACCCTCTACGGCGACGTCGGCTCCAAGGGCCTGAACTGGGCAGGCACCCAGATGATCAAACCCAACGACACCTGGAAGAACGCGATCCAGATCGCGGCGGGCCGCTTCAACGCCTCCCAGTACGTCACCGACCTGATCGTGCGCTGGGCCGACGGCGAGCTGACCCTCTACACCGATGTCAGCGCCGGCACCTTCGGCCAGGAGCACAAGCTCAAGGCTCCCAACGACACATGGAAGGACGCCACACTCCTCACCACCGGCGAGTTCTCCGGCAATGAGAAGTGGGACCTCATGGTGCGCTGGACCGACGGCGAGCTCGACAACTACGTCGGCACCACTACGTCGGGCCTCGGCACCGAGCAGCGCATCCTGAACGCCAACGAGCTCTGGACCCACGACACGGCCATGACGACAGGCGACTACACCGGAAACGGCCGTACCGACGACGTCCTCATCCGCTGGTCCGACGGTGAGACCACCATGTACACCGATACGCTCGCCAACCGCCTGGGAACCGAGCACATGCTCGTCGCCCCGACCTCCTGAACCCGCCGAACCCACCGAACCCACACGGCCGGCCACGGAACACCCCGTGCGCCGGCCGTTCCCGGCCGGAGGAGCCGTCGAAGGCTGTGACCGTCGAGACGGCTGTCCATCAGCGATCCGAAAGCGGCTCTGCAGTGCCGCCTGAGGGCGTTTCGGGTTTCGTGTAGAGGATGTCGCGGGCCTGCTCCGCGGCGCGGGTCATGCTCTCGGCCACGAAGTCGACGAAGCGGGCGATGTTCTCGAGGCGGGTGGCGGCCGGGGTGTCGGGGCCGAGGAGGCTGACGCCCTGTCGTGCGGTCACGGCGAGTTGGGCGTTGGATCGGGCGGCGGCCATCATCCCCTGGTAGAAGACGTCGTTGTCGACGAGGTAGCGCTCGCGGCGGCGTTCGTCGCGTTCCCGGCGGATGAGGCCCTGGCTTTCGAGCAATGTGATCGCTTTGGAGATGGACGCCGGGCTGACCTGGAGACGCTGGGCGAGTTCGGACGCGGTGAGGCTGCCCGCGTCGGTGGTGTAGAGGCAGACCAGCACCCGGGACATCATCTTGGGCAGGCCCTGTTGCATGAGGAGGGTGGTGAACGTCTCCTCGTACTCGCGTACGGCCTCGGCGTCGCGTCCGTGGGCCTGCGGGGGCGCCTCCGGCCCCCGGGGCGTGGTCTGCCTGCGGCGGTGGGTGCGGTGTTCGGTGGCGCGGTGGGCCAGGTCGGCGCGGTAGGCGGTGGGGCCGCCGTTGCGCATGACCTCGCGCGTGATGGTCGAGGTCGGGCGGTCGAGGCGTCTGGCGATCTCCGCGTAGGCGAGGCCGTCGGCCAGTCCCAGCGCGATCTGCTGGCGTTCCTGCTGGGTGAGTCTGCCTCCCGGCATCGCGGTCTCCCTCGTGTTCCTTCCTGGTTCCTGGCGTCCCCAGCATAGCGTTCACTCACAATCCATTGCAACGAACGAAGTGGGATCCGTTGCATTAGATTCAAGACCGTTGCAACGATTTGTAGGCTTCTACCTGCAACAATGACATTCATGCGCAACGAATCTGTTGCCGAATCCATGAACGCAACGTAGCTTTTCCATCATCGGAAACAACAAGCCGAAGGAGAGCACGATGCAGAAGTTCGACACCCCCGCCCCGGTCTTCGCCGTCCTCGACATCCCCGCCGGACGCATCCAGTTCATCGCCGCCGACCGGGCCGACACCACGGTCGAGGTCCGGCCCGCGAACGCCTCGAAGAGCCGCGACGTGAAGGCGGCGGAGGAGATCGAGGTCGCCTACCGCGACGGCGTCCTGCGGATCGAGGCCCCGGCGGCGAAGAACCGGATCCTCGGAAACTCCGGATCCGTCGAGGTGACCGTCCAACTGCCCGCCGGCTCCCGCGTCGAGGCCAGGACCGCCAGCGCAGAACTCCGCGGCGTCGGACGCCTCGGCGACGTCGCCTTCGAAGGCGCGTACCGCCGGATCAAGATCGACGAGGCCGCGAGCGTCCGCCTCACCGCGATCGACGGCGATGTCGAGGTCGGCCGGCTGGGCGGGCCCGCGGAGATCAGCACCGCGAGGGGCGACATCCGGATCGCCGAGGCCGTACGCGGCACGGTCGTGCTCCGCACCCAGGCCGGCAGCATCTCGGTCGTCGCCGCCGCCGGCGTCTCGGCCGTCCTGGACGCCGACACCGGCTACGGCCGCATCAGCAACGCCCTCAAGAACGACGGCACCACCGAACTCGACGTCCGCGCCACCACCTCCCACGGCGACATCACCGCCCGCAGCCTGTAAATCCGCAGCCAGTAATAGGGGGCACCTCTCATGACCGACCTGGCCGTCGCGGCGAACGGACTGCGCAAGTCCTACGGCGACAAGACCGTCCTCGACGGCGTCGACCTGGCCGTCGAGGAAGGGACGATCTTCTCCCTGCTCGGCCCGAACGGCGTCGGCAAGACCACCGCCGTCAAGATCCTCTCCACCCTCGTCTCGCCCGACCCCGCCAGTGGCCAGATCCGCGTCGGCGGCCACGACCTCGCCGCCGACCCGCAGGCCGTGCGCGCCGCGATCGGCGTCACCGGACAGTTCTCCGCCGTGGACGGGCTGATCACCGGCGAGGAGAACATGCTCCTGATGGCCGACCTGCACCACCTCTCCAAACACGAGGGACGACAGGTCACCGCCGAACTGCTGGAGCGCTTCGACCTCACCGAGGCCGCGAAGAAGCCCGCGTCCACCTATTCGGGCGGCATGAAGCGCCGCCTCGACATCGCCATGACCCTGGTCGGCAACCCGCGGATCATCTTCCTCGACGAGCCGACCACCGGCCTCGACCCGCGCTCCCGCCACACCATGTGGCAGATCATCCGCGAACTCGTCACGGGCGGCGTCACCGTCTTCCTCACCACCCAGTACCTGGAGGAGGCCGACCAACTCGCCGACCGCATCGCCGTACTCAACGACGGCAGGATCGCCGCCCAGGGCACCGCCGACGAACTGAAGCGGCTCATCCCCGGCGGACACGTCCGGCTCCGCTTCACCGACCCGGCCGCGTACCGGAGCGCCGCCTCCGCCCTGCGCGAGGCCTCCCGGGACGACGAGTCCCTCGCCCTCCAGCTCCCCAGCGACGGCAGCCAGCGCGAACTTCGTTCCATCCTCGACCGGCTGGACTCGGCCGGCGTCGAGGCCGACGAGCTGACCGTGCACACCCCCGACCTCGACGACGTCTTCTTCGCCCTCACCGGCGGCACCGGCATCCCCAACCAGCCCAAGGAGGCTGTCCGATGAGCTCCCCCCTGGCTCCCGCCCGCCCGACCAGGATCTCCCTCGCCGTACGCGACTCCTCCACGATGCTGCGCCGCAACCTCCTGCACGCCCGGCGCTACCCGTCGCTCACCCTGAACCTGCTGCTCACCCCGATCATGCTGCTGCTGCTCTTCGTCTACATCTTCGGCGACACCATGAGCGCGGGCATCGGCAGCGGCGGTCCGGACCGCGCCAAGTACATCGCCTACATCGTCCCGGGCCTCCTGCTGATGACCATCGGCAGCACCACGATCGGGACCGCGGTCTCCGTCTCCAACGACATGACCGAGGGCATCATCGCCCGCTTCCGCACGATGGCGATCCACCGCGGTTCCGTGCTCATAGGACACGTCATCGGCAGCGTGCTGCAGTCAGTCATGAGCGTGGTCCTCGTCGGCGCCGTCGCCGTGGCCATCGGCTTCCGCTCCACCGATGCCACCGTCCTGGAGTGGCTCGCGGCCTTCGGACTGCTCGTGCTCTTCGCCACGGCGCTCACCTGGATCGCGGTCGGCATGGGCCTGGTCAGCCCGAACGCCGAGGCCGCCAGCAACAACGCCCTGCCCCTGATCCTGCTGCCGCTCCTCTCCAGCGCCTTCGTCCCGCTCCACTCGATGCCGGGCTGGTTCCAGCCCATCGCCGAATACCAGCCCTTCACACCCGCCATCGAAACCCTGCGCGGACTCCTCCTCGGCACCGAGATCGGCAACAACGGATGGCTCGCCGTCGCCTGGTGCCTGGGCCTCGCGGTGCTCGGCTACTTCTGGTCCACCTCCAAGTTCAACCACGACCCGAAATAACCGCCATGACAACGCGGGCCACCACCCGCAACCCGTCCCACCCGAGGGCGGCGTACACCGACACCCCGTCGACGTACGCCGCCCCGTTCGTGTGCCAGGAAGACATCATCTGCCCGCACACGCGAAGTCGAACCCGATGAAGTCGATGACCGGGACGTATCCAACGCGCTGATACAGGGCATTGCTGGTGGGATTGGCCGGGTTCGTGAACAGCACGACCTCCTTGGCGCCCGCGGCGAGCGCGGCCCGGCTCACCTCGACCGTCACTGCGCCCGCGTAGCCGCGACCGCGCAGGTGGGCTGGGGTGTACACGGGGTCCACCCGGACCTGGCCGCCGACCAACGGGTTCACACCCGCCATGGAGACGGGCGTACCGTCCGGGGTCTCCCAGAACGTATAGCGCTTCTCAGCGAAGCGTGTGCCGCCCCAGGACGCGGCGTCGATGGAGACGACCTCCCCGACGTCCGCGGCGAACTCACGGCACCAGCGCATGACGTGCTCATGGTCCCGCTCACCCACGAGTCGGCCCCGGCCCGCCGGGACCGGCTCCGGCGGAGTGAGCGTGCCGAGGCGGTAGAGACGGCCCCACCAGTCGCGTACCGCCGCTGCGCCCGTGTGCCGCTGCCAAGCCTCGGCGAAAGCGGTGGCGGTGTCGTGGTCCGCGGTGACGCCGGAGAACGGGCGGCCGAGGCCGGCCAGGTGGGCGGCGAGGGTGTCGGCCTGCTCGGGGGAGAGGGCGGTGAGGGTCAGGCGCCCACGCGGAGTGCGGTAGAAGATGGCGCGGACCTCGCCCCCCGACTCCAGCCGGCCGAACACGGTGGCCTCGGCGCCGTATGCGTCCGCACCACGTGCTCGCAGTTTCTCGAGCGTTGTCAGCGGCGTGTTGTGCATGACGGGGCGCGAGCACAGGAAGTCTCCGGCGCGGGCGAGGAAGTCGTCGATGTCTTCGGTGAGGTGCCAGTCATCCGGACGCATGCTTCATGATCCCGGATGTACTCGACGCCGGGGGAGCACTTGCCCAGAGACGAGCCACCGCCGACCTGCTGGCACCGTACGGGCACCGCCCGCCACGCCTCTGCCCCCGAAACCACAGGCCGCTCCAGCGCGGTCCGCCTGCGAGCGAGGGCTGGCTAGCCCTTCCCCACCCACGGCCGCAGCTTCTCCGGGTTGCGGATCGCCCAGATCCGGGTGACGCGCCCGTCGGAGACGTCGAACGAGGCTACGGTCATCACGACGCCGGCACGCTGGGCCACCAGGCCCGGCACACCGTTGACCGACCGCTCCAGGAGTTCGAGTCCCGGAGCCTTGTCGGCAATGGCGACCATGTACTGGGCGATACGCGCGCCGCCCTCGACCGGGCGCAGGAGAGTTCCGACCATGCCGCCGCCGTCGGCGGTCATCACGGCGGCCGGGTCGAGGAGACCCACGAGGACTGCGATGTCCTTGGCCTCCCATGCCTCTTTGACGTGCCTCACCACGCCGGCCTGGCCGGTCGCAGTCACCGGAGCGCGCGGAGGGCTCACCCGCCGCCGGGCGGAGGCCGCCAACTGCTTGCAGGCCGCAGGGGTCCGGCCGAGAACGCCGGCGATCTCGGCGAACGGGTACCGGAAGACGTCGTGCAGGACGAACGCCACCCGCTCGGCGGGCGTCATCGACTCCAGGACGACGAGGAAGGCCATGGCCACCGACTCGTCCTGGACGATCTGGTCGGCGGGGTCTGCGGTGCCGGTGGGGTCGGCGCCGCCCGCGTGCTCCCACTCGGTGCGGTCGGGCAGCGGCTCGGGCAGCCACGCGCCGACATAACGTTCACGGCGGGCCCGCGCCGAGCCGAGCAGGTCCAGGCAGATACGGCTGGTCACCGTCGTCAGCCAGGCGCCGGGGACCAGGATCTCCTCCTGCTGGCTTCGTGGCAGCCCGTACCAGCGTGCGTAGGCGTCCTGTACGGCGTCCTCGGCCTCGGTCACGGAACCGAGCAACCGATACGCGACATTGATCAGTTGGCGTCGCTCGCCGGCTACCTCAACTGAGCTGGTCCCGACAGTCCCCATGCCTCCGGCCGCCCCCTCGCCTTACCTTTCGCAGGCCCGCGTCGTCGGGCTGGTGAGACCTTATCGATCTACTGCCCGAGGGCGGACAAGGGGACTGTGACATGGCCACTCAGGTGACAACGACAGCGAATGCACAGCGCAGCTCCTCGTTCCTGCAGATCGCGATCGTCCTGCAGACCCTGACCATCTTCCTCCAGGCGGTCTCCGCCGGACTGCTGCTGACCTCGCACTACGGAGAGACGCTGCACAGTGTCGGAGCCCGTGTGATGTACGGGGCGTCGATGCTGTACGTGCTCGCTGCGGTGCTGGCGTGGAAGCCGGGCGGCGGCTCGCCCCGACCCATCTGGCACGCGACAGGTTTCCTCGTACTCGCCTCGGTCCAGGTCGTACTCGGCATCGCGCACGTCCCGTCGGTCCATCTCCCCCTGGGCTGCTTGATGTTCGGCCTGAGTGTGCTGGCGCTGGCCCGGCGTTAGGTCCGGTAGGAGGCCTGTCGGGGTCAACCGGGTGGTGTCTCTTGGGTCGGGTGGTTCGTCGTGTGGGTGCTGCTTGTGATGGATGTGGCCGGGGGGTCGGCACGCCTCCCCCTCCACTGCTGATTCTGGGGTCCGTTCCCATTGCTTTTGCCCTGTGCTGGTGGTCGGCCAGTTTGCTGTTGGGTGTTTGGCGGGTTTGGTGTTTGGGTGTTTTGTGTCAGTGCTCGGCCTGTTTTCTGTTGGTGCCGTTTTTCGGGATCGGCGCGAAGTGACCGATTGTTGTGGATTGTGTAGGGACGTCGGCCTGGCGGTGTTCGTTCGTGTGAGCATTGCAGCGTGTGTGTCGTCTGGGTCCCTGGCTTGTGGTGGGCTGGGTGTGTGTCTGCCTCGTGGGTGGTGAGTGTGTGTGCTGCGGGTTCCTGGTTGTGGATCGTTTGTTCAGGCGGTGGGTCGGTTTCGTAGTGGTACGACGGCCTTGCGTCCGGTGGTTTTCTCGCCGAGGCGGAAGAATTTCACTTGGCCTTCGTTGTGTGTGTGCTCCAGCCACCTGTCTTCGACCAGTTCTCTGCGAGCGCGTGAGAAGTGTGGTGCGGGTACTCCTATGCGTTCGGCCAGTTCAGCCGCCGTGCGTTCGACGGCGTGCTCCAGGCCGCCCAGGATTGCGTACGTCATGAGTACGTTCTGTTTCAGGTGTGGCAGTTCCTTCATCTGTTCCTGCAGGGCGGCGAGTTCGGGGTACGGGATTTGACGTGGCATTGGTTCGGCCCTTCGATGCTGAGCTGGAGCGTTCCGGCAGAGTCGGCAGGTGGAAGGCGGCTGCTTGTTCGGACTGTTCCCGCCCGGAGAGGGCGGAGATGATGTGCGGGCTGGCCCGGTACAGCCCGCGGGGGCTACGCCGTCTACATGCAACGTACGAACCCCCGCAGCTGATGCCCCGCACGAATAGCCCTGTGCTCCTCTGTTGCCGCCAGGGATACGGAGTCTGACGAGTCACCACATTACGGGGCGAAGGGCGCTAACCCCGGTTCCTCTCACTGGTGTGGGTTATGGCGCGGGTGGGCTGGGGGCTCGTATGGTTGGGCGACGACTGGTTGTCTTGACCGCCTGTTTGTGCGCAGGACCCTTGAACGCACTGGCAGTTGTGAGGCCGGCTTGCAGTCCGAAGCGCGGTTCGTTGAGTGTCAGGCCTGCGCGGTGGGGCTCGGGCACTGCATGGTGGCGGGGGTCCGGCAACGGCCCCGTGACCCAATTTCGATCCGTGCTTCATTTTGAAGCACAACTGAGGCTCATTCACATGATCTTTCGGTGTGGCTGCTGTGCTCGAAGGTTGGTCGAGTCGGCCTCTTCCCCATTGCTTTTTCCTGTCTTGAGGGTGGTTCAGGTGGCCGGCTGGAGCGCAGCGGAAGCCAGGGCAGGTGCGGTTGAGTTGTGGAGTGCGGGTGAGCGTCTGCTTCGCAGCCGCACTGGGGCGCCGGCCCGCGCAGGTGAGTCCCCCGCTGTGCGGGGGACTGGGTGCGGAGTTGCGAAGCGGCTCCGCACACTGCTCGCGCGGAGCGCGAGCGTGAACTCACCTGCGAAGCAGGTGAGTTCACTGCCATTGCGCAGCAATGGCAGTGGCATCCTCGCGAAGCGAGGATGCGGGTCCGCGGAGCGGACCCGCCTGCGCTGCGCGCAGCGCAGCGCTTCGCTTGCATCGCGCGCAGCGCGATGGGACCCGCTCCGCGGG
>NZ_JBIVBS010000020.1:0-164290 GCF_044746205.1 Streptomyces sp. NPDC086549
GCTTCGACGGCGGCAAGCTGATCAACGGGCGCAAGCGGCACGTCGTGGTCGACACGCTCGGCCTGCTGCTGGGCGTGATGGTCACCGCCGCGGACACCGGTGACCGCGCCACCGCCGAGGTCCTGTTGCGACAAGTCGCCGACGCACACCACCTGCTGGCCCTCATCTGGGCTGATGGCGGCTACACCGGCAGCCTCGTCGAGTACTGCCTGGCCGCGCTCGCCCTGGTGCTGGCGATCGTCAAACGCAGCGACGACCAGAAGGGGTTCGTGGTGCTGCCCAAGCGGTGGATCGTCGAGCGCCTCTTCGCCCACCTGATGCGAAGTCGCCGCCTGGTGCGCGACTTCGAGCGGCGCACCACCAGTGCCGAGGCGATGGTCTACTGGTCGATGATCCTGCTCATGACCCGCCGCCTGGCCCGCTCACGCCGCGGGCGAGAGTGAACCGGCCCGGCTGCGGCTCGGCCAGCCAGCCGCGCGCGACCAGGCGTTTCGCCTTCGACCGCAGTGCCTCCACCCGCGCCGGCACCACGTCCATACCGGAACAAGGCGGCCATCTCCTGGCAGGTCCCGCGAACTAGGCGCCGAGACCTCGCCCATCCTCAGCGCCCACTTCCGCATGGCGCGGGAACTGCAGTCGGATGTCCTTGACCTGCTTGGCCGCCACCAGCAGGCCGCCCCCCCCGCAGCACGCTTGCTGCTCAGCCGCCCAGAATCACCGGATGGGTCGCGGACGAGAGCGCTATTGAAGATCCACCATCCTGAATTGGCTGGTCAGGGTGCTGGCATGGCGGGGGTCGCGGGTGCTCGGCCTGGTCGGGGGCGGTTGTCTGTGGTCTCGATCGTTTGACGTTAGCGGGTCAGCGAAGTTAGTGGGAGTCGGCTGGCGCAGCGCTCCACTTGGCCAGTCGGAGATTGGCCACATCGAATAAACCAGTGGCCAATCTTCGCATGGCATTTGGTTGTTCACGGCCGTCTCGGCCGGCGTCGCGGCTGGGTCAGCCTGGCTTTACCGCCAGCGTCGCAAAATAGTTCGACATGTATTGGGCGGATGCGTTGGATTGGTCCGGTGCTTCTGCGAAGCCGGTGAGGACGAACCCCGCGGCGAGTTGCCCGCCGATCTGGTCGGTGAGGGTGTGACTATATTCAAGAGGGGCATCCGCGCCGAACTTCGTGGCGCGTTCCTCGGCGGAGTACTGCGTGACATCGCTGTAGGGCAGCTTGTGCACGACGACCAGCTCGCCGCGCTCGTCGAGGGCCTCGTGGTCGAACAAGTACACATCAGGGTTGAGGAAGCCCACGAGCAGAGTTCCGCCCGGTCGCAGGACGCGGAAGCACTCACGCCACACCGGCGCCAAGTCGGGTACAAATACGTTCGAGACCGGGTGGAACACAACGTCGAATGCTGCGTTGCCGAAGGCGCTGAGGTCGCGCATGTCACCCAGGACGGTGCGCAGCTCAAGTCCGTCGCGCGCCGCCACCATCTGATCCTGGCCGAGCTGGCGGGGCGAGTTGTCGAACACGGTGACCCGCGCCCCTGCGGCGGCGAGGATCGGACCCTGCTGGCCACCGCCGGAGGCCAGGCACAACACGTCCTTGCCGGTCAGGTCCGTCGGCAGCCAGGAGCGGTCGACTGGCTCACGCCCGATGAGAACAATCGACCAGTCGCCCATGCGGGCGCGCTCGACATCCTCAGCACTCACCGGCCTCGTCCACTCATTGCCCTCCTGGACATACTTGTCCCAGGCTGCCCGATTATGGACACCGGGGTCGACGACAATGTCCTGCACGTTTAACTCCCTGCTACAGCCAAGCGGACATCAGCGGTACTGACAGTTCGATGCCGATAGCCAACACGATCACAGGTGCGGGCTCAACGAAATTAGCGGGCGTCAAAGGTGCCCACGGGCTCGCCGGGTGGTCGCGCAGCGGGTGCGTAAGCGCTGGGTCGTGACGAGGCACCCTCGGTGGCGGTTGGGATTGTGTGACGAATACCAACAAACCCTCCGAGGGTGCCGGATCCCTTGTCTACCAGTGGCGCCTGCCGCTGTCCGCGAACACCGTCAACTACGTCGCTGACCTGCTTCCCGCCCACTTGAAGGCGATCGGCTCCCGCTGGCGGTCCCGCTCCGCCGGCCAGATCGCGGTGCTTGTGCTGGCGGCGCTGCGCTACGGCCAGCGCGCCGCCGACCTGGCCGGCGGCAACGACATCTCCGCCACCACGATCCGCCGCCGGTGCGACGAGGTGATCGCTCTGCTCGCTGCCAAAGCACCGCGCCTGGACCGCGCCCTGAAGAAGATCGCCCGAGGCGGCGGCGAGGTCGTGCTGCTGGCCGGCACCCTGATCCGCACCCGCTGCCGCACCGGCAAAGCCAGCCGCAAAAACTACAGCGGCAAGCACAAGTCCCACGGCCTGCTGTTCCTCGCCCTCACCGACGAGCGCGGCAACCTGGCCTGGATCTCCTCGGCCCGACGGGGCGCGGCCAGGGAGGTGCGTGAGCGGCCCATTCGACCGAGCTGACCTGTAAGTCTCCGGCCCGGAGCAGTCCTGAATGTGGCTGTGACGTCGTTCAGCGGGCTCTGGCACAGATCTTGGGGAGCGGCTACAGCAAGTGATACTGCCGTTCGATACGGAGGCGTCACAGAGCTGACGGAGCATCATCCCCGGTCGTGAGAAGGGGAGCGTACGCGGTCTCACACAGAGCTGAGTCCCCGCAATCGAACACCGCGGTGACGCTCCGCGACAGCTCCCCAAGATCTGTGCCAGAGCCGTTCAGCGGCCCCTCGATATTGGCCACTTGGCCCCGGGAGGTTGCAGATCCCCGGGTGACGTCCCGAAGCGGTCCCACCGCCAGGCCCGTCACACACTTCGGCTGCTGACCAGGCGCATCCGGCATCTCACCGAGGAGATCAACGACCTCACCACACGGATCACCAGGGCAATCGCCCTCTGCGCACCGCGTCTGCTGGACCGCTACGGCGTCGGCCCGGACACCGCTGCCGCCTTGCTGATAGCGGCCGGCGACAACCCGGACCGGATGGGCAGCGAGTCATCCTTCGCCGCACTCTGCGGCGTCAGCCCGGTAGAGGCATCCTCGGGCAAGACCCAGCGCCGCAGGCTCAACCAAGGCGGCGACCGCCAGGCCCACTCCGCCCTCTACACCATCGTCCTGGCCCGCTTGCGCTGGGACGCCCGCACACGCGACTACGTGGAGCGTCGTGTCGCCCAAGGCAAGTCCCGCCGTGAAGCCATCCGCTGCCTCAAACGCTACGTCGCACGAGAGATCTACCAGACGATCAACCCACCCAAGTGCACCGCCGCGTCAGCGTGTTGACATCCATAGAGGCATCAAGCTCGCGGTCCGCTACGAGGCGACCGTCCTCGTCGCGGCTATCAATGAATGGCTGTGACCAGCGTCGTTGAGAGTGATCCAGTAGCGGCGCTTGACTCCGGTTTCGGTGCTGCGCACATCTTCGAGGACGCCGCCGTTGCTTTCGATGGTGCGCGCCGAGCCGACGTTGCCGTCGTCACAGGTGAGGAGGACCCGGTCCAGACCCAGCGCCGGCGCCTTGAGCAGAACCGCTCCCAGCGCCCACGTGGCCAGTCCGCGTCTCCTGGCGGAAGGCCGAACGCTGTAGCCGATGTGTCCGCCGCCTTCCAACAGAAAGGCGTTCAGATAGTGCCGAAGGTCGATGGCCCCGAGGTACGTCTCGCCGTCGACAATCCACCAGTGAGTGGCGTGGACGCGTCCTTCCCCGACAGGCAGCGACCGATCCGATTGCTGTCGCAGTCGCTCGACCCATGAGGCGAACCCTTCCGGGCTGTCGAGGTCATCTTCACCAACCAGACGCAGGCCAGCCCCGTCCTGGTGAGCACCAGGCTGCCACTCGTCACGCGCCGTGAGCCACGAGGAATGCAGCCGTTTTGTGGGAGCGATCAATTCAGCCATGCGAGGGACCATAACACCCGCACCCGCTGTGTGATCAGGTACTTTCTGCCAGATCGGGAGCCTGGCCCGTCGGATGGGGTGCAGGTAAGCCAGATCGAGGCGAGATCGCCTCATTCCGTCGCGATCACGGGAGTCCAGCTTCTGACGGTTGCGGACGCGGTCCGCCGAGACCGGGACGGCCGCCCTGATCCCACCGGCGCCTTGGCCCACCCCCGGCCACCGGCCGGGCGAGATCGAATCGATGACCAGCGACGCTTCCCAGCCCTCCGCCGCCCGCCCGGTGCTCCAGCGGTGGCTTACCGACGCTTCCCACACCCACCCCGTGCGGGTCATGGAAGTTGCCGCAGGGACGAACCTGGCTGTCCTCGTCGGGCTGGACGCCCTGGAGACGATGGCGGCCGCACTCGACGCCACGGCCACCGGCGACCCTCGCTGGCGCAGGAAGATCGCGGAATTCGGGCAACTGACCTCGATGGGGCAACTCCTGGAGATGCGAGCCGAGTTCGCCCTCGCCCTGGCCGATGCTGGGATCGGCTACCGCTCGGTGACACCACGCTGTTCGGCCTTGCAGTCGCTGATCACCCCGGCCAGGCGGGCCGGGTCCGCTCCAGCTACTTCACCCACAAGGCCATGCAGCGTTTGAAGACATCACGTTCCATCTCCAGCTCGCGTATGCGCTTGTTCTTTTCGCTCATCTCCCGCCGCAGCCGGTCCAGTTCAGTGCGCTCGCTCTCCCGCAGCCGTCCGACGGAGCCGTCGGACACGGGCCGGTCCGACGTCGTTGAGCCATTGCGCCGCCATCGCGACACCCAGCTGTGCAGCGTGCCCGGATGCACCCCGAGCTCCTCGGCCACCTCCGGTATCGGCTTCCCGGTCTCGATCACGATGCGTACAGCACCCTCACGAAACTCAGGCTCGTACGTACGTTGCTTGGACCCCATGAACCCCAACTTCCCCTGCAATCACAGGCTCCACGGTACGAGGGGAGGCACAGTGCGGGCCGTTAGCCTGTCGGTATGCCTGAGCGTGTCATTCCGGGGCGTAGCGGTGGCCTGATTCCTTTGGGCGCTGCGGACGTTCTGTGGGTCGGCTTGACGACCGAGAGTGCTGTGCCGACGGCTTCTGCGGCGTTCACCTGTTCTCCTGCCAGTGCTCGGGTGGGGTACGTCTTGCTCGGCGGCCGTGTGGTGGCGACGGTGAAGGCAAGCGGGGGCCAGTGGAGTGTTCCGGAGACTGAGGTGCGCCGGGCGGCAGCGGAACTGAACGCGGTGGAGATGGACTGCCAGGACCTCGTCCGCATCGGTCCGTTCCGTGACACGCCGAAGAACAAGTGCAACGAGGCAACGCTGCTGCACTGGCGCCAGCGCATCACCCGGGAACTGCAGGAGCTGGGCGACCCCGAGCGGGCAGCACGACGTGGAGGCGGCTGGCCGTCCCATCTGGCGGGGATCGACTGGCGGCGGATGGCCGATCATCCACATGGACGCCCTGCGGATCAAGATCCGCTATGAGACTCTCCCCGCACGTTCCGAAGCCGTGATCTACCTGGGTTCTGACCGCAATTCCGTGAAAGCCCAGGTCAGAGGGTGAATGCAGGAACGTTCACTCAGGACAGTTATCGATCACTCCTGTGGCTGGTTGTGCCAGGCCGCCAGCTCGTCGGCAACAGCGTCGGTGACCTTGCCGATCAGGTCCGGGGAGACCTCGACGCCGTGCATGCCGACCAGACGCGAGCGGATCTCCGTCACCGACGTGCCCCGGGCATTCGGTGACAGGACCTGCTCGGTGAACCCGGCCAGCCTCCGCGCGTGCTTGGGCACCAGCTGCGGCTCGAACGACCCGTTGCGGTCCTGGGGCACGGCCACCGTGACGTTGGGAGAGGGGACCTCTCTGCGGGTGCTGGCAACCTCCCACTTGGCCGCAGAGCAGTGGCTATTGGCGTACGAACCTTGCGGGGACGTCGGATTGGCGAGCGCTGTGGGAAGCCCCGCGTCGACTCGTGCGCACCCAAGGGTGTATGTGGAGCTGGAAAGACCCGGCTGAGTTCATGCTCCGCAAATCAGAACCCGCCTGGGCTCGGTTGATGCTGCGTCAAACTCTGCCGACTATCGAACACTCCATCACCATAAGCGGACGGAAAACGTCGAGGAGTTGTGAGGTGTGTGTCCGTGTCCTGTCAACTTCTCTCGCCGGGTGCCAGGCTCTTCGCATCCCCCCACAGGAACGATCGATGGAGACCACATGACCCTCCATGCAAACACCCGCCCTACCGCCGCCCTTGTGGCCCTGGCGGCCGCAGCCGTGATCGCGGCACAGACTGGTGCGGCGCAGGCCACCCCGGAACGAGCCGAGGCGAGCACCCAGGGCCGCGGGACGTTTGACCGCGTTGCGGCCGTCAAGGCCGCGCAGACGGAAGCAGCGTCGGCTGCCCGGACTCTCGGACTGGGTGCCAAGGAAAAACTGATCGTGCGTGACGTCATTAAGGACCCCGACGGCACGGTGCACACCCGGTACGACCGCACTTACGCCGGGCTGCCCGTACTCGGCGGCGACCTCGTCACCCACACCGCCAAGGACGGCAAGCTCAAGGGCGTCACCAAGGCCAGCAACGTCCGCATATCAGTGGCGGCCACCACCGCCGCCCTCAAGGCGGCGGCCGACGCCCGAAAGGTGATCTGGGCCGGAGGCAAGGGCAATCCCGTGCTCGCCTTCGAGACGGTCAAGACGGGTGTCCAGCAGGACGGCACCCCTAGCCGGCTGCACGTCATCACCGACGCCACCACAGGCAAGGAGCTGTACCACTACCAGGCCATCGAGACCGGCACCGGCACCAGCCAGTACAGCGGCGAGGTCCCGCTCTCCAGCACCAAGACGGGGTCGGGCTTCGAGCTCACCGACGCCGACCGTGGCGGCCACAAGACCTACGACCTGCACCAGGGCGAGAGCGGTACCGGCGACATCGTCAAGGACGACGACGACAAGTGGGGCAACGGCAAGAGCGACGACCCGCAGACCGCTGCCGTGGACGCCGCCTACGGCGCCGCGATGACCTGGGACTTCTACAAGAAGGAGCTCGGCCGCGACGGCATCGGCGGCGACGGCAAGGCCGCGTACTCCCGGGTTCACTACGGCAACGCGTACGTCAACGCGTTCTGGGACGACGGCTGCTTCTGCATGTCGTACGGTGACGGTGAGGGGAACAAGAAGCCCCTGACCTCTCTTGATGTGGCCGGCCACGAGATGAGCCACGGTCTGACCTCGCGCACCGCCAAGCTGGAGTACAGCGGTGAGTCGGGCGGGCTCAACGAGGCGACCAGCGACATCTTCGGTACCTCGGTCGAGTTCTTCGCCGACAACAAGGAAGATGTCGGCGACTACCTCATCGGCGAGAAGCTCGACATCAACGGCAACGGCACGCCGCTGCGCTACATGGACAAGCCCAGCAAGGACGGCAACTCGCTGGACGCCTGGAAGCAGGGCGCCGGGGACCTCGATGTCCACTACTCCTCCGGCATCGCGAACCACTTCTTCTACCTGCTGTCCGAGGGCAGCGGCAAGAAGACGATCAACGGTGTCGAGTACGACTCCCCGACGTCGAACGGTTCGACGGTCACCGGCATCGGCCGGGACAAGGCGTACAAGATCTGGTACAAGGCACTCACCGCCTACATGACCTCGACGACCGACTACAAGGCCGCCCGTGAGGCGACCCTGAAGGCGGCCGGCGACCTGTACGGCCCGGACGGCGCCGAGGCGAAGGCCGTGGCTGCCGCCTGGAGCGCGGTCAACGTGGCCTAGCCAAACCGTAGTCTCTGGCCTTTGCCCAGGGGTTCCGAATCACTCCCGGTGATCCGGAACCCCTGATTCTTCTTGGCTGCGAGGAAGCACATCATGCAGGCCCGACCCGATTTGTCTCTCCTCGCCCTGCTGGCCGAGTGGGAGGCGTTGTCCCGGGCGAACACTCTCAGCCCAGCGCTGTGGCCAGCTCCTAGCCTAGGGCACCTGGGGGCTTCCAGCGAAAAAACAACGCTAGGAAGTTGATCTAGGCGTTGGCGGGCTGCCGCTCGCGACAGGCAGCGCTCCGGAGCGCATCTCAACGACGACCCTGAACAATACGTGTGTTGACGTGGTCGGATCTGAAGCTTCCCTGCACCCTCACGCGATACGGCAACGGTTCCTGGTCGAGACGGCGTGCTTGATCGCCGTTCCATAGGTCGGACGCTGAGCCGGCACAACCCGAGCGATACCGGCAGATGCGCGACGAACACAGCGCGCGTGAGCACCGCTTGGGGCAGTTCAGCGCCAAGCGGGTCCCGGTCAGGCTGCCGGGGCGGTCAGGACGGCCTTGGCCGCCAGCCGGAGATTCCTGATCATCGGATTCGGGTCGCCCTTGCGGCTGACCAGGACGACCTGGCTGGGGGGAGCGCCCTCGATCGGGACGGTGACGAGGTTGGGACGCAGTGAGCTACGCCGATCGCCGACCGGTAGCACGGCGAGCGCCCTGCCGCTCGCGACGAGTTCGAGCTTGTCCTCGTAGCTCTCGATCGGCGGCACGCCGGCCCCGAGGATCCGGTAGGAAGTCCAGTCCGCGGTCTCGAAGGCGCACGGCGCCGCCTCCTCGCCGGCCAGTTCTTCCGCGGTCACCGACGTGCGGTCGGCCAAGGGATGGCCGCGCGGGACCACGAGCATCCGAGGCTCCTCGTACAGCGGGGTGGTGAACACGTCGTCGGCGGCGAGCGGCAGCGGAGCCCGCGCGATCAGGGCGTCGATGCGCTTGTCGGACAGCGCCCCGACGTCGCGGCAGCTCAGGTACCGGGTGGCGATCTCGGCGTCCGGGTGACGGCGGCGCAGTTCCCGTACGGCGGAAGTGATCACCAGGTCTTCAACGTAGCCGATGGCGATTCGTTCGGTTTCGGCTTGTTCACGCACGGCCAGCTCGGCCTGGCGGGCGGCCTGCAGCAGGGCTTGGGCCCGGGGGAGGAACCTCTGGCCGGCCGGAGTGAGCCGGGTGCCCTTGGGTTCGCGGTCCAGCAGTCGTGCGCCGAGATACTTCTCGAGCCGTTGGATCTGGCGGCTCAGCGCCGGCTGGGCCACGTGCAAGTCGGCGGCGGCCCGGCCGAAGTGCTGGTGTGCCGCCACCACGGTGAAGTAGCGCACCAGCCGCAGTTCCAGGTCCTGTCCGAGATCGTTCACCCTTCCAGCGTAGGCGTCATGCCGTTTCGGAATGGCCAGGTTGCCGAACCGGTCTTGGACGGCCATGCCGTCCTGGGCCTTGACTGAAGGAGCAACGTTTCCCCAAGAAAGCGACAGGCGCGATGAAGGCGATCCAGTTCCACGAAGCGGGCGGGCCGGAAGTTTTGCAGTATGACGAGGTGCCGGTTCCCGAGATCGGCCCGGGCGAGGTGCTCGTCCGGGTGCACGCGGCGGGAATCAACCCGCCGGACTGGTACCTGCGTGAGGGGATGAAGGTCATGCCGGCCGAGGTGCGGCCGGCGCTGGAGTTCCCCCTGATCCCCGGAACGGACATGTCGGGCGTGGTCCAGGCGGTCGCTCCGGACGTGCTGGGGTTCGCCGTCGGTGACGAGGTCTTCGGCATGCTGCGGTTCCCCGGATTCGACGGCCGGACGTACGCCGAGTATGTGGCCGCGCCGGCTTCGGACCTGGCTCACAAGCCGGCCGGTATCGACCACGTGCAGGCGGCTGGGGCGCCGATGGCCGTGCTTACGGCCTGGCAGTACCTGGTTGATCTCGGCCACGACGTGCCGTCTCCTTTCACCGGCCAGGTGCACCAGCCGGTGCCGATCACGCCAGGGATGACCGTGCTGGTCAATGGGGCCGCCGGTGGAGTGGGCCACTTCGCGGTGCAGCTGGCGAAATGGAAGGGGGCACACGTAATCGCGGTGGCCTCGGGCCGGCACGAGCAGTTCCTGCGCAAGCTCGGCGCCGATGAGTTCATCGACTACACCAGGACGCAGGGCGCAGACGTGGTCAGCGGTGTCGACCTGGTGATCGACACCGTCGGTGGCCCGGACAGCTCACGCTTCCTGACCGTGCTCAAGCGCGGCGGCACCATGCTTCCGGTGTTCTTCGCCCAGTACGACCCGGAAGAGACCGCGAGTCTGGGCATCACAGTCTCAAACATTCAGGTGCGTTCCAACGGCCCCCAGCTCGCCGAGATCGGGCGCCTGTTCGACGAGGGCAAGCTCCAGGTCGGGGTGGACAGCACCTACCCGCTGCCCCAGGCGGGCAGCGCACACACGCGAGCCGCGCAGGGCCACCTCCAAGGCAAGATCGTGCTGACGGTGGTCTCGTGATCGCCGAACTCCAGCAGGCGGTGGCGAACTACGCCCTCGCCCTGGACGAGCTGAATGTGCCCGAGCTGGAAGCGGTCCTGACCGAAGACACCACCAATTGACCCGCAGCGGCGCGGTCGCTCGGCACGTCGCCGAACGCGGCGGCGATCTGCTTCACCGTCAGCAGCCGGGAGACCATCAAGACGTTCGTGTCCTGCGTTCTCGGCAAACTCGGACGTCGCGACCCCGTTCAGGTTGGTCGTGTACGCCTACTGCCGGGGGCTGGTGATCTGATGCGGGTCCGCACAGCGGTCGGCCGTGCGGCATCGAGGTGGGCGCGTGGACGTATGAGTGAAGCGGCCGGACGGCGCCGACTACGACGACGCTCCGCGCATGGCCAGCGCGGTTCGCGCCAGCCCGCGCAGCCAGGCGTGGGCGCGGTCGGTGTCGTAGCGCTGATGCCACGACAGGTATATCGGTGCCGACGGCAGTTCGAGCGGGAGGGGGAGCACGACCAGGCCGAGGTCGGCGACCGCTGACCGCGTGGTGGCTTCGGGGACGCAGATCAGGAGATCGGAGCCGCGCGCGAACTCCAGCGCGGCCGCTTCCGTGGGCGCGGTCGCCACCACGCGGCGGGTGAGGCCGAGCCGCGCGAGGGCGTCGTCGAGGGCATTGCTGAGGTTTCCACGTCGCGAGACGGTGACGTGCTCACCGGCGGCGTACCGTTTTGCGGTGACGGTCCTGACTCGGGTGAGGGGGTGCCCCTGCCTCACGACGATGACGAGGCGGGTCTCCCCCACGTTCTCGGCACGGATGTCCGGTGCGCTCGGCCGGTTGGCGTTCGCCTCCAGGTCGACCTCGCCGCGCCGCAACTCGGGGGTGTCGATGCTCGATTCCGCGACGAAGCGCAATCGCACGCCCGGCGCCTGTCCGCGCACGGCCGAGAGCAGTGTGGGGCCGCTCAAGGCGACCAGGGAATCATGCCAGCGGAGTGTGAAGGTGCGCTCCAACGTTGCCAGATCGAGTTCACGGCTCGGTGCCAGCACCCCCTGGACCTGGTGCAGCAGCTCGTGCACCTGTTCCCGGACGGCGATTGCATACGGCGTCGGGGTCATCGTGCGGCCGGTGCGCACCAGGATCTGATCCCCGGTCGTGCGCCGGATTCGGCCCAGACTCCGGCTCATCGCGGGGGCGGTGACGTGCAGGCGCGCGGCCGCCCCGGCCACACTTCCCTCCTCCAGCAGCGCGTCGAGCGCGGCGAGCAGGTTCAAATCCAATTGCATGGGAGTAATCCTAGCCGTGCTTGACATGCATTTGAAGTTAATTACGGGGCTGCATACCGTTGAGGCGAAAGCGCAAGAAATATCGCGCAGTTCGGCCCTCGACCGGCCTCATCACCCCTCCTCACACGGGAGTACCACCATGTCCGAAACGCTTCAGACCACTGACGTCGCCGCCTCCGACGCCGACCTGCTCAGCCAGACCGCGATCGCCGTGCGCGCGGCCGGTTCGGCGCTGCGCGAGCGCTTCGGCGAGGTGGTCCGCTACCAGACTCGCGAAGAGCTGATGCGCGCGCTCGCCGCCAACGACGCCACGGCCCTCGACATCCTGCGCCCCCGCCTCACGCGCCTGCGCCCGGACGCCGGCTGGGTGGAGGACGAGCTGGACGGCGGGGCGCTGCCGCCCGGCGAATGGTGGGTCGTGGATCCGGCCGAAGGCAACGTCAACCACCTGCACGCCCTGCCGGAGTGGGCGGTGACCGCCACCCTCGTGCGTGAGAACCAGCCGGTGCTCACCGCGGTCCACCTCCCGTTGACCGGCGAGACCTACACCGCGCTCACCGGCGCGGGCGCCTACCTCGACGGCCGGCCGCTGCACGTCTCCCAGACCGCGGACCTCGGCCTGAGCATCGTGGCCACCAGCCAGGCCCGGCCGGACGAGGACGAGAAGGTCGTGCGGCGCGTCGGCTCCTCGATCACCGCGATGCTCTTCGACGCGCTCGTCGTCCGCACCGCCGTGCCCGCGACCCTGCACCTGCTGAACGTGGCCGCCGGCCGGATCGACGCCTTCTGGCAGTTCGCCGGCGCCCGCGCGGACCTGCTGCCCGGGGCGCTGCTCGTCACCGAGGCCGGCGGACAGATCTCCGACGCCGAGGGCCGCCCCTGGACCCCGCAGAGCGAGAGCCTCCTGGCCGCCGCGCCCGGCGTCCACGCCGAGGCCGTCGCCTCGCTCTCACGCTGACCGCGCACCACAACCTGCACGCACGGAAGGACCAGATCATCATGACCACGATCGCAGTTCTCGGAAACGGCCGCGTCGGCGGCAACCTGGCCACAGCCCTCACCCGGGCAGGGTATGAGGTGACCGTGGCGGACCGTGCGCCGGGCGCCGCCGCCGACGCTGCCCGGACAGCCCAGATCGTCATCAACGCCACCCCGGGAGCCGGCTCGCTGGACCGGCTCGTCGCCCTGCGCGAGGAACTGCGCGACAAGATCCTCGTCGACGTCTCCAACGCCACCGTCGACGGACCGGACGGACTGCCTGCCCACCTGATCTACCCCGGCTCAAGCCTCGCCGAGCACCTCCAAGAAGCGCTCCCCGAAACCAGCGTCGTCAAGACACTCAACACCATGCTCTTTTCGGTGATGACCGCACCGGCCACGCTCACCCAGGCGCCCGACGCCTTCCTCTCCGGCGACGACCCGCAGGCCAAGCAGACCGTCCGTGAACTGCTCACCGACCTCGGCTGGCGCAAGGAATGGATCACCGACCTCGGCGGAATCCAAACCGCCCGCGCCACGGAGGCCGCGATACTGTTCGTACCGCACGTGATTCGGTCCAGCGGATTCGCGCCCTTCGCGATCTCGATCGCCCGCTGATCCGCACACAGTGCACCGCCGGGGCACGGCATGGCGCAGACGAAGTTCGACAAGCAGGTGGAAGAGACCGCCGAATCCCTCGCGTTCGGTATCGGCCGGTTCCTGGCCGGGCGCCCCATGGACGGGGTGAAGCGGACCGACGCGACGTTCTGGCGCTCGGGTACCCGGGTCTTGGCGAAGGCCGAAGGCCGCGTGGGGCGTTCCTCCTACCGGGCCGGGTCGCAGCGCCTGGCCTTCCGGATCACCTGGCTCGCAGCGGCGGGGGAGGGCGCCTACCTGGTCGGCAGGCGCCCGGACACCAGATGGCAGATGGCCCAGGATCTGTGGGAGAACCGGGACCAGACCCTCGCCGCGCTGGAGACCGGCGGCATCGGCGCGGCCTCCGCGTTGACCGTCGGCGGTGTCACGTACGGGCTGCTGACCCGCAAGCGCCGGAGTTGATGCGTGAGTGGGTCTTCCGGCTGCATGAGGCGCTCGTGCTGCCGCTCAGGCTGCCGGAGCGGACCGACCCGCGCCGCTACCTCCACATCCCGAAGAACTTCTCCGACGACGCCGCAGAGATACGCGTCGACGTGCCGGGGCGCCTGGACTTCTCCAAGGACCTGATCGCCGACCTCATCAGGCAGAAGCTCGCACTGGAGGGCGTGACGTTCTCCTGGCACGTGGCCGGCCGCGAGACGTACGTGATGGTGAAGAAGACCCGCAAGCCCCCGGCGAAGGCCCTGCTGAAGGACCCTAAGATCCGGGAGTTGATGGCCAAGGCCAGGGAGTCCGCACGCGTCATCGGCGTCGGATCCGGCGGCAAGGCGGTCTCCGTCGACCTGGACGCCGACTCCTCGCACGTCCTGATCTCCGCAGGCACCGGCGGCGGCAAGTCGACCATCCTGCGCACCATCACCTGCCAGTCTGGCGTCATGTTCTTGATCTTGCCCGGGCAGAGGGCGCTTCTGGGAATCGTGCTGCGTCGGGGGTTCGGCGCGCCGAGGCCGACGTCGGAGTGCGGAGTTCGCCGAGGAACCTCCCAGTTGGCGCTGCCGAATCGTCAGGGCCGGATGGGGAGGTTGGCCTCCCATCCGTCGAGGAGTCGTTCGAGTCCCAGTTGGAAACCTCGCTCGGCGCTGTCGGCCGCGTGGGGAAGTTCGGCATCACGAATGACCCGGGCGAGGAGTGGATGGCGCCCGGCCTTGACGACTTTGTCGAGGTAGGGCGCGTGGGCGTCCATCCATTGCTGGATGCCGACTCCGGAGCGTCGGACGGCTTCTTGCTGGGCGAGCTCGCCGATGGCGTAGCCGCGGACGAAGGCATGCAGCGTATCGACGACGGTGATCATGATGTCGATGTCGAAGCCGAGGGGATCGAGGGCGGCGAGTGCGTGTTCGGTGGCATCGAGGGAGTTCGGTCCAAGTGATGGGCGCCCTGCCGCGAGGGAGGTCATCCAGGGATGCCGGTGGATGGTGGCCCGGGAGCGATAGGCCAGTGTCCGCAGATCGCCGCGCCAGTCGCCGGTGGGGGCAGGCGGGCCGCCGTCTTCGCCCGCTACGGCGTCGAGCATGAGATCGAGCAGGTCGTCTTTGGACGCCAGGTAGCGGTAGAGCGAGGCTGTGCCCGTTCCCAGTTCCTTGGCGACGCGCCGCATGGACAGTGCCTCGATGCCCTCGGCGTCGGCGATCGCGATGGCGGCGGCGGTGATCTCCGCCCGGGTGCGTGAGGGTGCGGGGCCTTTCGCGGCCCGCTCCGGCCGGTTCCAGACCACCGTGTGAGCGTCGTCCATCGGGTTTCCCTCCTCACTACTGCGCTCACTGTTCGCAGTAGTGATATCGTGACGCCATTACTGCGAACACTGTACCCGAGTAGAGCGTGTCCAGCCGAAAGGGAAACCACCATGACCACTCCCGTCACGATCGTCGGCGCCGGGCTCGGCGGCCTGACCCTCGCCCGGGTCCTGCACCTGCACGACATCCCCGCGACCATCTACGAAGCCGATACATCGGCGGACGCCCGCACGTAGGGCGGCCAGCTCGACCTCCACGAGTACAACGGGCAGCTCGCCCTCGAAGCGGCCGGCCTCACCGACGAGTTCCGCGCGATCATCCACGAAGGCGGCGAGGCCGTGCGCGTGCTCGACCAGCACGGCGCGGTTCTGCTCGACCAGCCCGACGACGGCACGGGCGGGCGCCCCGAGGTGCTCCGCGGAGACCTGCGTCGGATCCTGATCAACTCGCTGCCCGACGAGATGATCCAGTGGGGACACAAAGTCACCAGTGTCCGCCCCCTCGGAGACGGAAGGCACGAGCTGACGTTCGCCGACGGGCCGACCGCGACGACCGGCCTCCTTGTGGGCGCGGACGGCGCCTGGTCGAGGATCCGGCCGCTGCTCTCCGACGCGAAGCCCGAGTACGTCGGCACGTCGTTCATCGAGACCTACCTGTACGACGCCGACCAGCGCCACCCCGCAGCGGCCAAGGCCACCGGCGACGGTTCCCTGTTCGCCGTCATGGCCGACAAGGGGATCCTCGGCCATCGAGAGGCCCACGCCGTTCTGCATACTTACGTCGCGCTCAATAAGCCGCAGGAATGGATCGCCGCCATCCTCGCCAGTCCCGAAACGGCGGCGGCCCAGGTCGCGGCAGAATTCACCGGATGGGCGCCCGAACTCACCGCACTCATCACTGACGGGGAAACCGCCCTCGCCCCGCGCCCGATCAGCGCCCTGCCGATCGGCCACCGGTGGGACCGCGTTCCCGGAGTGACGCTGCTAGGCGACGCCGCCCACCTCATGTCACCGTTCGCCGGGGAGGGCGCCAACCTCGCCATGTTCGACGGCGCCGAACTCGCCAAAGCCATCGCCGCACATCCCTACGACATCGAAGCCGCCCTTGCGGAGTACGAGCAGGCTCTCTTTTCCCGCAGCGCCCGGTTCGCCGCCGAATCCGACAAGAACCACCAGCTCATCTTCGGCGACAACGCCCCCGCCGGCCTGCTCGACCTGCTCACTGGCCAGGAACCGACCGAGTGAGCGAGACGCCATGAAGGAGCAGCGCTGTGGTCAGCATCCACAAGCCGAAGGTACTCAGCTCGCTCCACCGCCAGCTTTTGGGCGACGACGGCGGCTTCGGGCACCTGACTCGGCATGCGGGGCCAGTGCGCGCATGACGAACTCCAAGTCAATGAAGGGTCCAGACCGGTTCAACGGCGTGGCCGTGATAGGGGTCGACGAACACGTGTGGCGCCACACCAAGCGCGGCGAGAAGTACGGCACCGTGATCATCGATCTGACCAGCATCCGCGACGGCACCGGCACCGCCCGGCTGCTGGACATGGTCGAGGGCCGCTCCAAGCAGGCGTTCAAGACCGGGCTGGCCGAACGCGAGGAGTCCTGGCGCGAGAAGGTGGATGTCGTTGCGATGGACGGGTTCACCGGGTTCAAGACCGCCGCTGCCGAAGAACTCCCCGACGCGGTCGCGGTCATGGATCCCTCCGTTCTACAAGGCACGCCGGATCCTGCACACCGGCGCGGACCTGCTCACTGACAAGCAGAGGGACCGGCTGGCCACCCTGTTCGCTGCTGATGAGCACGTCGAGGTCGAGGCCACCTGGGGCATCTACCAACGGATGGTTGCCGCCTACCGCGAGCCCAACCGGACCTGCGGTCGCCCGCTGATGGACAAGCTCATCGCGTCCGTCAGCCACGGCGTTCCTCGCGCGCTGGCCGAGGTCGTTACGCTCGGCCGGACCCTGAAGAAGCGAGCTGCCGATGTGCTGGCCTACTTCGACCGTCCCGGTACGTCCAACGGTCCCACAGAGGCGATCAACGGCCGCCTCGAACACCTCCGTGGATCCGCGCTCGGATTCCGCAACCTGCCCAACTACATTGCACGGTCACTGCTCGAGACCGGCGGATTCAGGCCGCAACTGCCCCTTCGATCGTGAAGAGTCCCTTCGAAGACCGGTCAGTCCACGAGTAGCACGAGTTTGCCGCGCAGAGTCCCGGCTTCGCCGACGCGGTGCGCGTGGGCCACCTCGGTCAAGGGGAAGGTCTGGCCGACCTGGATGGAGAATCGTCCCGTTTCAGTCATTTGAGCTACCTGGGCCAGCGCGTAGGTGGCGCGGCCGGTGTCGCCGCGGCTGAAGCGGATGCCCGTCTGCTGCGCGCCCCGGAAGTCGGCGACCGTGATCACGCGCTCGGGCGCGCCCGCGAGCTCCACGAGTTCGGGAAGGACGCCGCTGCCAGCGACGTCCAGTGCGAAATCGACACCCGACGGCATGATTGCCCGGACTCGTTCCGGCATCCCGTCGCCGTATGCCACCGGCTCAGCCCCGAGCGAGCGGAGGGCATCGTGCGTGCCTGGACTACCCGTGCCGATGACGCGCGCGCCGCGCTCCATGGCGAGTTGGACAGCGGCACTCCCGACGCTGCCCGATGCCCCGCTGATGAGCACGGTGCTGCCCGCTGTGACGCCAAGCTGGTCGAGCGAGCGCGCTGCGGTCTCGGCTGCCGCAGGGATCGCTGCAGACCTCGCATAGTCGAGCGAGTTCGGGATCGGGGCCCAATAGGACAGCACGGCCAACTCCGCTTGGGCGGCTCCGTATGGTGAGGCTCCGAAGACCCGGTCGCCAACCGTGACACCCGAGACATCGTCGCCGATCTCGTCAACGATGCCCGCAGCCTCGTAGCCCAGGGTCTGTGGCAGTTCCTGGTCCATCAGGCCCTGACGCTTTTTCCAGTCGCTGGCGTTGATCCCCGCGGCACGGACCTTGATCCGTATCTCTCCGGCGCCGGGATGGGGATCGGGGAGGTCAACGATCTCAAGAACCTCCGGGCCGCCAAACCAGCTGAACTGTGCTGCCCTCATGACGCACTCCTTCCGCGGAAGAAGTGGCGGATCGTCCGATACCGCGTGTGCGCGTACTCTGTCCGGCTATCTGCTCGGCCCCAGAGCACGTTTCTACTCCGATACATCGACCCTACGTCATGACCGCCCACACGTGGCGAGCTGCCTCCGGGGCCACCTCGCCCCACACAGCCCCGTCGGTTCCCATGCCTGCGGACAGGAGCAGGCGCGGCTGTAGAGAACCCACGAGATCCCTGCTCGAGACTGACGGCTTCAGTCACCGGCTACACCCTCAAATGCGATGAGCCTGTTGAACGCCAGCAGGTTCGGCTGCCCACTGGCAGTTCGAGCAGGCGGTCGGGGGACAGTCAGAGTGGTGATGGCCTTTCCGACGGTCGCGGGGATCAGATCCTTCGACGTGGACAGCAGGTAGGCGGCGAGTCCCGCCACGTGTGCCGCGGCCTGCGAGGTGCCGACGACCGTTGTGTTCACCCTATGGCCCCTCGGCTCCGGGATCGTGTGCTTGACTCGGCGTCTTCGCAGACAGCGCCTGTTGCGGCGAGAGCTGTACGCCTTGTCACCGCTGACGTGACCGGGCCGGGTGCGGGGCTGCTCGCCCTGCGGGCGAATACTGCAACTCTCGAATACCGACACTCCACCAGTGCGCCCGCACCACCGCGCTGGACGCAGCACGGCACTTTCTCGACGAGCACCAGGCGGTCTTCGACGAGGCTGAAGATGCGGATCGCCCGGCGCCGGGGGCGTACGCGGCGTAATGGACTTGCACATCGACGGTCGCTAGATCCTGCAGGTCGCGGAGCTTGCGGGTGCAGGTGATCCCGCTCCCGACGGCTACGGGGTGCTGGTGGCCGCGGTCGCCTGCCACCGGGCCGTACTGCTGGAGCAGCCCGTCTGCGACGGCGCCTACGCCCGTGCCTCCGCCCTGGTGCACATTCTCGGCCGCTACCGTTGGCTGGAGCGCTCCCACATGGTCGTCGCCGCGGCGACGGGTGTGATGTACCTGGAAGCCTCGGGCCTCCCGGTCAAGCCCCGCGAGGACGCCGTCGCCCTGCGTGACTTGCTTCGGGATCCGTCCCCGCATGGCCGCGAGGATCGCTGCCTCCTGCGTGCCTGGCCGCAAGCCACCTGAAACCGCATCGGCGGCCCCTCACCTGTCGCCGGGTCGCCGCCGCGCGCTGTCCGCCTCGCATCGGGAAAACCCCAGGAGATGGATTCGGTCCCGCCCGGTGCTGCCGTGTAGGGTTGCGGGACCGACGCGGGGTGGAGCAGCTCGGTAGCTCGCTGGGCTCATAACCCAGAGGTCGCAGGTTCAAATCCTGTCCCCGCTACGAGACGAAGGGTCCGGCAGCCGCCGGACCCTTCGACGTATCCGCCTGCCCCGACCCCGGACTTCTGAGCGGTGGGCACCCGCTCACCGGTGCTGCCCGCGGCAGGTGGCCCGAGCAGCACCGCAACCCGCACACCGCCCACGGCCCCGATGCGCCGTGCAGGCGAGCCTCGCGGCCCTCATCCAGGCCGGGGGAGTAGCGCGACTATGTGGTGGCCGGACGGCCAGCAAACAGCTCACCAGATGGAACCCCCTGGCCCGTGCCTCCGCCCAGACTTCGACGATCAAACGGGATCACGGAACTGCAGCCAGAGCCTTGAAAATCATCAGACCCGCTCTTCATTACCCAGACAGTTACGCAATCAACGAGGGGTCGAGGGTGTCCGCTCTTGGAGTGCGTGGGACGTGCCGAGGATCGTGCCCCGCCGTGTGGTGTGGCCGTGAGCATCTGGCCTTGGGGACCAATGGAACAGCGAGTATCGGCACCATCCACCAGGCTTACCGGGACGGGATGGAGGATCAGCTTGGATCACTTGGACTGGTTTTGAACGCCGTGGTGCTCTGGGCGACACGCTACATCGACGCCGCGGTCGCCGAGCTGCGTGCCGAGGGCCACGAGATCAAGAACGAGGACGTGGCGTGGCTGTCTCCGCTCAAGCACAAGAACCTCAACTGCCTGGGCCGCTACAGCTTTACCGCCTCCCAGCCGGTCGACGGGCTGCGGCCGCTGCGCGACCCGGACGCCGTCGACCTCGACGACGATGACGACGGCGAACAGGAGTGAGGCGGGGCCGCAAGGACGCGAGCCGCTCCGCCCCGGCCAGGGCCGCTTACGGGCGGCATGCCGCGGCAGTTCCACCGCCTGTTGTACGCACCCGGCCCACGCGGTCAATCGCGTGTTGATGAAGTTTTGGCGCAAATGCGGCTTTCTCCGGCGTGCGCCGGTAGCGTGATTCTCCGGGGTTGCGCGTAGGGGGGCGTGTGATGGATCCGATTGCGCTGGCGGCCGGGACGGCTCTGGTGGGGGCGATAGCCGCCGATGCCTGGCAGGGGGCCCGCACCGGCATGGTGGCGTTGTGGCGCCGGGTGCGTCCGGAGCAGGCCGAGGCGGTCGACGCCGAACTCGCCGAAACCCGTGCCCAGCTGCTCGCGGCCCGGCGGGCCGGGGAAGGGGTACGAGGCCGGGCGGCTGCCGCTGCTGGCCCACGCGCTGCGCGCCACCTGGTAGCCGTCCACGGCCACACTCTGACCGTGGACGGCTACCAGGCGAGCGGCGGCATCAGCCACGCCGTCGCCACCACCGCCGAACGCCTCTACACCAGCCTTACCCCCGCCGCACAGCAGAGCGCCCGCACCCTGTTCCTGCGCCTGGTCAGGATCGGCGACGGCGTCGACGACACCCGCCGCCGCTTGCCCTACCCCGACCTGCTCGACGCCGGCACCGATCCGTCGGCCACCGCCGCGGTCATCGACGCTTACACCCGCGGCCGCCTGCTCACCCGCCACCAGGACACCGTCGAGATCACCCACGAGGCCCTGCTGCACGCTGGCCCGAGCTGCGGCGCTGGATCGACACCGACCGGGCCGGCCACCTCATCCACCAGGACCTCGAAGAGGCCGCCACCGGCTGGGACCGGGCCCACCGTGACCCCGGCAGGCTCTAACGCGGTCACCGCCTGGAAGCCGCCCGCTCCTGGGCCGACCGCCCCCACCAGAACCAGCCCAGCCCCACCGCCACCGCCTTCCTCACCGCCAGCACCAGGAGCCAGACCCGTACCACTTGGCGACGCCATGCCCTCACTACCATCCTGGCCGCCCTCCTGGCCCTCGCCGTGGCCGCCGCCTCACTGGTCTACTCGCAACGCCAGGACGCCCTCGCCGCCCAGCAACAGGCCCTGTCCCGGCAACTCGCCGCCCAATCCGACGTACTCCTCGACATTGACCCCGACCTGGCTTCCCTGCTCGCGATCCAAGCCAGCGCCCGCGCTTCGCTGTACCGGTCGCCGAGCCTGCGGAAGAGGTCAGCGGCGCGGGTGAGGACATCGATGGCCTCAGCGAACCGCCCCACCTCCACCAGGGTGTGGCCGCGGTTGGCTGCAACGCCGTCTGCCACGGCTGTCCGCGCTGTACCTTCCCAACGCCTGTGCCTGATCGGATAGGTGCATGACGACAACTCGCCGCGTGCTCTACCTCTTCGGCTCGACGGCTCCGCCTGTCTTCGATGTTGCCTCGGCGATTGACGACGCGCAGGCTCGTGGATTTGACGTGTGCCTGGGCCTCACACCGACCGCGGCCTGTCGGCTAGCGTCTGATCGGTCGGAGTTGGAACGGCTGACCGGCCATCCCGTCCGTTGCGAATATTCGGAGGAGGTCACCGCAGCCTGATCACACATCACTCGATCCACAACTCCTGAAAACTGATCATGTTCCTGACTGCAGTGGCACTGCACCACTCTCACGACGGCACCACCCGAAGGAGGCAATCAGCGCATGATCAAGCCTGAGAGCGCGGGATACGACTACGACGTCGTCGTCAGCGGAGCCAGCCTCGCCGGCAGCGCCGCAGCGATCTTGCTCGCTCGACGCGGTGTCCGCGTTGCACTGCTGGAACGCCGCTCGGACCCCGAAGCGTACAAGGTGCTTTGCACCCACTCCCTCCAGGCCAGCGCCTACCCGGTGCTTGACGAACTCGGCCTCGTCCCCGCTCTCGAGGAGGCGGGAGCCGTCCGCAACGAGGGCCGCTGGTACACCCGCTGGGGATGGATCGAGCCGAGGGCCGAGCCGGCGGGCCCCGAGCTACCGTACGCGTACAACATTCGGCGCAGCACCCTCGACCCGTTGATCAGGTCCCATGCGGCAAAGACCCCTGGCGTCGATCTGCTCCTCGGTCACCAAGTGACCGGGCAGCGCATGTGACCCTCACGCCGGCAGCCTTCGCCGTCAGCGCAGTGGAGGACCTGCCGGTCGGCATCATGGACCTCACCTGCGAAAATGTTTGGGCGTCACTGGCCGGGAGTCCCGGTTGATCAATGTGTGCGGTCAGCCGTACCGCTGTCGATGACCGTGTTGAGCTGAGCCGTCAGGTCTTCGACCATGCGTCCGAGCAGGCGGACGAACTCGGTGCGGTCGCGGTCTGGCCACTTGGCCAGGGCGGCGGTGAACCAGCTGTCGATGACGGCCGTGTAGCGGTCGACGAGCCGCTGCCCGGACGGCGTGAGGGCGATCAGGCGGGCCCGCTGGTCGTCCGGGTCGGGCACGCGTTTGACGATCCCCTGCTTCTCCAGTGTGTTGAGGTGTCGGGTGACGTGGGGTCCGACGACCTGCATGCGGGTGGCGATCTCGCCCACTCGTAGCGGCCGTTCGGCGGTGTCGAGGATGACGAGGATGGTCATCGAAGGCCGTTCCAGCGTCACCCCGGCTGCCGTGGCGGCGTGTTCGAACAGTTGCCCGCGGTTCAGCAGGGCGCTGAGCTGGGCCATGCGCGGCAGCAGCCCCGTGATTGCCTCGCTTCTCTCTCTCATACCTCTGCTCCACTCCTTGATGGATACCTAAGTTAGGTATACGGTTACGGCGAACCCGGGCGACGAAAGCAGCTTCGCCCGGCCAGAAAAAGGATACCTAAGGTAGGTAATCATCGCCATGACCGACCCCACATCCGATGTCCTCATCGTCGGTTCCGGCCCCACCGGCCTCACCCTCGCCTGCGATCTGGCCCGCCGCGGCGTGGACGTCCGCCTGGTCGAGCGGGCCGCGCATCCGAGCACCGCCTCCCGCGCCAAGACGATCCAACCCCGCGCCCTGGAAGTCGCCGACGACCTCGGCGTGATCGAGCGCGTCCTCAAGGAAGGAGCCGTGAACATTCCCACCCGCCACTACGACCGCGACCGCGTGGTCTCCGAAGCCGTCGAGGTCGCGGCCGGAACACCCGCGCCAGACGCCCCCTACCCGCCCGTATGGCTCTCCCAGCCCAAGTTCGAACAGATCCTGCGCGACCGCCTCGCCGACCTCGGCGGCACCATCGAGTGGGGCACCGCGGTGACCGGCGTCGACCAGGACGACGACGGCGTCACCGCCACCGTCCAGACCGCGACGGGGGAGGCGACCATCCGAGCCCGGTACGCCGTCGGAGCCGACGGCGGCCGCAGTACCGTCCGCAAGCACGCCGGTATCGCGTTAAGCGGCACCTCCAACCCCGACCAGCGCTGGCACCTCGGCGACGTCCGGATCGACGGTCCCTCCCGCCACTGCCAGCACGTGTGGATGAGCAAAGAGCACGGCATCCTCTCGCTCTTCCCCCTGCCCGGCACCGACCTGTGGCAGTTCCAGGCGTCCGTCCCCGCCGATGCGAACGACCCGCAGGAACCGTCTCTGGAACTGCTCCGCCACATCTTCGCCACCCGCGCGGCGGTCCCCGGTGTCCACATCACCGACGCCGGCTGGCTCTCCCTCTACAAAATCAACGTGTGCCTCGCCGACCGCTACCGCGCCAGCCGGATCTTCCTCGCCGGCGACGCCGCGCACATCCACTCACCCGCGGGCGGCCAAGGCATGAACACCGGCATCCAGGACGCCTACAACCTCGGCTGGAAGCTCGCCGCCGCCCTCGCCAACGCCGACCCCGTGCTGCTGGACACCTACGAGCAGGAGCGGCGCCCCGTCGCCCAGGCCGTCCTCGGCGACAGCACCGCCCGGCTGCGCGCGATGATGCGCGCGGTGGACGACGGCGACGGACCCACCGCGCAGCGCGGCCTGACCGACGACTTCACCACCGGCCTGACCATCGCCTACCCCGACAGCCGGCTCACCGACGGCCCCGGTGCCGGCGGTCGCGCTCCCGACGCGCCCTGCCGGGATGCCGCCACCGGCCGCCCGGTCCGCCTGCTCGACCTGCAGCGCGGCGCGCACTGGACGCTGCTCTCCTTCGGACCCGGCCCCCTGCCCCAGCCGGACGGCCCGGCCACTTCCCGCCTGCGGGCATTCCGCGTGACCACCGACCCGACCGCCACCGGCCCCGGCACGGTGATCGACACGGACGGCCACGCCCACCGCGCCCACGCCACACACGGCGGCGAACTCGTCCTCATCCGCCCGGACGGCTACGTCGCAGCCCGCCGACCCTCCCGCGACCTGGCCGCCGTCGTGGCCCTGGCCGCCGCGCACGGCCTGCGATGAACCGGGGCCCAGGACGCCCCGCCGCATGCGTGCAACTCATGGTTGCGGCGCTCGCGCAAGCAGCGGCCGCCGCTCCCGCACCCTCTCCAGGCGCGACGGAAAAGCGGAAGTCATCCCGAATCCGCCGTCGGCGCAGCACCTCTCTCCCCGCGGCCGGCAGACGTCGCCGGGGCGGCGGGCGTCCTGCAGGAAGGCCAGCCCGGTGTCCGTCACCGTCAGGGCATGCCCCACGCGCGGCCTGGCGGCCGCGGGGTCGGCGATCAGCCTCGGCGGCCGCCAGTCCCGCAGTTCGCGCCACTCCGCGCCGACGTTCACGCCGTACAGGGTGTCGAACCACACCCGGGTCCGGCCGGCCTGCGGCAGGGTGATGCGGTCGACGAGCCCCTCGTCGCGCAGCTCGGCCAGGCGGCGCCGGGTCTGCTCGATCCGCACCCTGGCGCGATTACCAGGTGCATCTGTTCCGTTGCCGCCATCCGCTACTGCGCCAGCGCAGCCGGCGCCAGCCGGTCCCCGCCGCCGGCGTCCGAGTTCAGCATCGCTACCCTCGCCCCTCCCGTACGCGCGGCGTCGGGCCTGTCCCGGTGCCGCGCGTACCGTCCAGGCCGGCAGCCGGCCCCGACCAGGCCACCGACCACGAGGGCCCGACCAGCGTCACGATGCGATAACCCCGCCCCCGACCACGCCAGAAACCCCGTCGGAGACCCCTCCGGCAACCGGGCCGACAACTGTCCGCACTCACCGGGTACCTGACGGTGTATCCGCAGGTCACCAGGCCTTTCAGGGATGGTTGGGAGCCCGACATATCCTCTGCGCACCCCACGCCGCACCTGCCTGGAGAAGAAGGGTGAGGCGGAGCGGGCGGGACGTACGGGAGCGCCTCGGGGATCGGGTGGGGTCCTGTGCTGCTCGCGCGTCGGCGGGGCCGCGCGCGGGTGCCGGCCGCTACGCGTTCGGAACCGGCGGGGGTGTCTTGCTGGGCAGCAAGACACCCCCGCGTCGTCATGGGGTGGGAGAGATGGACGGCTGGTTCGTCATCTCGCCGGTCGGGGCGGCTGTCACGGGTACGGCGGGGGCCGTCACCGTGACACTCGCGGTGGGTTCAGGCCGCTGCGCGACCCGGAGGTGCCGGGGCTGGACGAGGACGGCGGCGGCGGTGAGGCCGACTTCGCCGCCGATCCGACCTTCCGCAGGCGGTTCGACCGCGAGATCGAAACCTCACGCCGTGTCGGTGGGTTCTACACCGCTCCGGTGGTCGATGCCGATCCTCACGACGATCCGCCCTGGCTGGCCACCGAGTACATCCCCGGTGTACCCCTGCGCGAGGTCTTGCGGCAACAGGGCGCCCTGCCTGTGCGAACCGTCCACACGCTTGCCGCTGGTGTCGCCGAGGCACTTGAGGCGATACACGCCAGCGGCGTCATCCACCGCGATCTGAAACCCAGCAACATCATCGTCACAAGCACCGGCCCCCGCGTCATCGACTTCGGCATCGCCCGAGCCTTTGACGGCACCGCGCTCACCCGCACCGATCACGTCATCGGTACCCCGGGATTCCTTGCCCCGGAACAACTCACCGGTGCGACGATCACCCCCGCTGCTGATCTCTACGCTTTCGGCATGGTGCTGTGCCATGCCGCCGGGGTCGCCCCCTTCCCGGATGGTGAACCCCTCGCCGTCGCACTGGGCCTGCTGCCATCCAGGCTCGCCGCCATCATCGCCGGCTGCCTCGACCGTGATCCCGCCAAGCGCCCGAGCCCTGCCGAGGTCCTCCAACAGCTCACCCCAAACCATTCCTTCACCCAAGGCTGGCTGTCACTGCCGGTTCGCACGTTGATCGACAGGGAGATCGCCATCACGGGCTTCACGCCGTGAATGGACGAAACGAGGTCGGAGCGGCTTTTGGGCTGAAGCTGCCCTGGCGCGAGTGATCACGGCCCCGGAAGCTTCCGGCGCGTCGGGCGGTCTGTGGACCTGCCTGGTAAAGCGGGTCTTCGATCTTGAGCGGTGCGCCTGCTCAGGGTCTCTGACGTTTCGTCACGCTCAGTGAGGGCATTTGGTGGCTACTGCCGGGACCGCAGGCGCGCCTGGAACTCAGGCCACCACACGGCCACGGTCCCTCTTCGTGACTACGGGTACAGCTTCTCGCCCTTCGCCAGCATCGCTACGTACTTCTCGATCCGGCGCGCCCGGGTCTCGGCCTTCTTGGCGTCTTGGACCCGGTACAGGATCGCGTAGCGGTTCTGCCGGTCCAGTGTCTCGAAGAACGCCGCCGCGGCCGGGTCGGCGGTCAGGGCCGCCGTGAGGTCGTCCGGCACCGTGGCGGTCTTCGCGCCGTCGTAGGCCGCCTCCCAGCGGCCGTCTGCCTTGGCGCGGTCGACCTCGGCCTGCCCCGGCGGACGCATCCGACCCTGCTCGATCAGAGCGGCCACCTTGTCCCGGTTGACCTTGGACCACTTGCTGCGCGGCTTGCGCGGGGTGAACCGCTGGAGCCACCACTGGTCGTCGAACTTGCCCTTCTGGCCGTCGATCCAGCCGTAGCAGAGTGCCACGTCGAGCGCCTGGACGTAGTCCAGCGCGACGATTCCGGGGCCCTTCTTACGAAGCTTGAGCCAGATGCCCGGTGAGACGGCGTGGTTCTCACCGAGCCATGCCTCGAACGCCTCGGCGGATGCGAATGCGACGATCTCCAAGTTCTGAGTCACCCCAGCAGCGAACCACACCCGGCCGATTGTCATGACGTATTCGGGCACGGCCCCGGATGCAGGACGCCCGTGGACCTGCGTGATCATCTCTGTTCTCTACGCAGAACGATCACGCAGGAGCCACGAGCTCGCTCAACGATACGACGTCGCTGCTCGACCTCGACGGGGTGTCCGTCGCGCGGGTTGAGCAGCTGGCCGACGGAAGGCGCCGAGTTCACCTGGTCACGTCCGACGAGAGGGCCAGGGCCTGCCCGGCCTGCGGGGTGTTCGCCACCCGGGTGAAGGGCTCGGCGGTGACCCGGCCGCGCGATCTCCCGTACGGGGAGAGCGGATTGGAGTTCCGCTGGCACAAGCGCCGATGGTGGTGCCGCGATGCCGACTGCCCTCGCCGGTCCTTCACCGAGCAGATCCCACAGATCCCGGCCGGTGCCAGACTGACCGCCCGGTTGCGGGGGTGCGGCCGGGCGCCGCATACGGGACGCCGGCTCCACGGTCATCCAGGCCGCGCGGGATCTGCATCTGTCCTGGCCGACCGTGATGGAAGCCTTCCGCACGCAAGCCCGCGACGTCACCGAGGCACCTCCGCCGCAGGTCGCAGTCCTGGGCATCGACGAGACCCGCCGCGGACGGCCCCGCTGGGAACAGGATGCGGATACCGGCACGTGGTGCCTGACCCGGGACCGGTGGCACACCGGCTTCGTCGACGCCCTCGGCCACGGCGGACGGCTCGGACAGGTCGAGGGCCGCACCGTCGCCGACGTCCTGGCCTGGCTCGCCACCACCGACCTGGACTGGAGAAAGGGCATCGGCTACGTCGCCATCGACATGTCGGCCACCTACCGCGCTGCGATCCGCGTCGGCTTGCCGCACGCCACCGTCGTGGTCGACCACTTCCACGTGGTCCAGCTCGCCAACAAGATGCTGTCAATGGTCAGGCGCCGCACCACCGCCGAGTCGCGCGGCCGGCGCGGACGGGCGAGCGACCCGGAGTGGCAGGCCAGACGGCGGCTTCTGCTGGGCCGCGAGGACCTCACCGACGACCAGTTCGCCACCATGTGGAACGCGCTCCTGGGCGAGGGGAAGATCGGGCAGACGCTGCTGACGGCCTGGATCGCCATGGAGAACCTGCGCGCCCTCCTCGCGCTGGCCCGCGCCGGAGCCGACAACGGCGTCTCCGCGAAGGGGGCGCTGATACAACCCGCCACCAACGAGCAGTTGAACCGGGTCAGTGGACTGCCCACAGGTCCTGCGGCGGTGAACGGCCGGGTGGATTCCGTGAAGGTCCTCGGCCGCCGCACGGGCGTGGCCGACCCCGCGTTCGTCTACCTGCCACCGCAGTACTTTCGGAAGGCGTACCGCAGGCAGCGCTTCCCGGTGATCGTGGTGCTCAGCGGCTATCCCGGCAGCATCTTCAATCTCGCCGAGCATCTGCGGGTGTCGCCGACTGCCGGAAGGTTGCAAAGGAGCGGCTAGATGCAGCCGACGATCATGGTGATGATCCGGCCGACGATCGCTCCGCCGCGCGACACCGAGTGCGTGGACGTGCCGGGCGGACCGCAGACCGAGACTTTCCTGGCCAAGGACCTCCCGGAGGCTCTGAAGTCCACCTACCGGGTGGGCCACGAAGCCAGTGCCTGGGGCGTCATGGGCTATTCGTCCGGCGGTAGTTGCGCCCTGCAGCTGACGATGCGCAACCCCAGCGTGTACACAATGGCCGGTGCCCTGTCGCCCGACTACAAGGTCAAGGACGACCCCACGACCGGCAATCTCTTCGGTAGCGGGCTGGGTCGCGTCAACCAGGTCAAGGAGCATGATCTGATGTGGCGGCTGAAGCACCTGCCCGCACCACAGGTCTCCGTCCTAGTGGCTGAAAGCAAACATGGCGAGCGGGGTTACCCACAGACGCTGGCCTTCATCAAGGCTGTCAAGGCACCCATGCGCGTCGCGTCGATCCAACCCGAGCAAGGCAGCCACAACTTCCCGACCTGGGTACGGGAGATGCCCGGCACCCTGAAGTGGATGAGCCAGCAGTTGACCTTCCCTCAGGACGTGGTGCCCCGGCACCACCCCAAGAAGACGACAGCGCCAGGGACTGCGCCCACCAGCCGACGCCCTTGAGATCCATGACGAGGCTATTTGCGGCCTGCGTGCTCGATCACGACGGGCACGCAGGCGGCTTGCGGACAGAGCGACCGTCTCGAAGACCGTCCCAGCTCGCCGGCCTGCATCGGCCCCAACTCATGGAGCGGCTCAGCAGCGACAGCGCCAGGCTGCGGTGATCCCTCATCGGGGCGAAGAAGCGCAGGTTGATCATCCGGTCAGCCGGAGCCGTGCCGGGCAGGTTTCGGGCCTTGGTCAGGGACAGTCAGCCCGCAGCCGCGTGTCAGCGCCGTGAGGGCTCATTCGGCGGCAGGGTGATGTTCCTCCGGACACGTCGGAAGACCTGCCCAGGACTGGGACGCCCCATAGCCATCTCTCCGGCTTCCTCCCGAATGCCGAACCCTCTTATCAGCGCTTGTGAGGTTGCTGCTGTGCCATGGCATCGATCAGCTGCCGACGGGCCACAGAGAGTGCGGTGTCCAACCGGCCGGTGCCCGTGATCACGCACAGTGTGTACGCCACGTCCTCAAGCTGTCGCGCCGCTTCCGCACTGCCGTTGCACGCCATGCGCTGCCGCATCGTCTCACACCGTTCGACCAGCTCCCGTAAGAGCGGAGGATGCGCCCTCAGCATGGTGGCGGTGGCCGCCTCCGTCCTCGTTCTTTCGGACCATCCCCGCCACTCATAGGGTCGCAGTGGTCCGCCCCCGCCGCACCCTGGGGGCTGCGCGCGCGGGCAGCCGCAGAACGGATCCAACGGCCACGTCAGACCCGGACGTAGATCCTTTGCTGCTTCGTCCACGGCGCTGGCGAGGATTCCGCTGACGTGGGGCTTCGAGATGAGGCGGGTGACTCCTGCCAGGTGCTTGTGGACCTCAGCCCTCGACTCCTGTGGCGGCGTGGGCGGCGCCGACCGGTTTGGATTCGGGGGATCCGCGTTGGCGGAGGTAGAGGGAGAGGATGGCGACACGGCGAGACGCCTGCAGGGTTCGGCAGAGGCGTTCGGGACGAGGTCGTCGGCGGCAACGGCTCCGACGACCCAGGGCGCGAAGCGCTGACCGCGCGGCGTCGGCGTCGGCCTCGAGAATCGGGCCGGGCCGGTCTTCGGATGGCCCGGGGGGAAGCAGGGTGGACCCGTGGGCTTCAGCAAGGCAGGCTTGGGGCATGCAGTCGCTCTTGCGCTCACCCCCTCGGCGAGGAGCAGGCGGTCATAGCCGGGGCCTCTTCACACTGATGAAGTGCGTACCCTTCTTGATTGCGCTGGCCGTGCTGGTCATCGAGCTCACGCCTGCGCACTTCATCTATACCGGCCCCCTTCTCACCGCGGTCCCGGCGCTGGCGGCAGTGACGATGGGAACCAAGGGAACTACGGTGGCGGCAGCCCTCACGCTGGCGATCAGCGTGACCACTGCGACCTATAACGACGCTTGGGGAACCCTGCAGGTCTACACCAATTTCCTGGCTCTGGCGCTTGTCTCCGTGGCTGGTTTCGTCGCCAGCAGCGCCGTGCAGGCGCGCAGGCAAAGAGAGCAGGCGCGCAGGCAGAGAGAGCTTGACCAGGTCCGCCGGATCGCCGTGGCGGCTCAGGAGGTCGTGCTGCGGCCCGTGCCCGCGCGACTGGGCCCAGTGTTGGCGGGCAGCCTGTGCCTGGCGGCTGGGACGGGGGCACGGGTGGGTGGTGATCTGTACGAGGCCGTGCAGACGCGGTACGGCGTCCGGATGATCGTGGGGGACGTTCGAGGCAAGGGGCTGTCCGCGATCCGAGCCGTTGCGGTGGCGTTGGGCGCGTTCCGGGAAGCCGTGCACTACGAGGATGAGCTCGCCGAGGTCATGAACCGCTGCGCGGCCGCGCTGCGACGGGAAGTCGCCGTGCCGGGTGCGTTTGAGCAGGAAGTTCTTCTGGAAGGGTTCGTCACGGCGCTCATTGCACAGGTGCCGGACGAGCCTGTGGTGCAACTGATCAACCGTGGGCATCCGCCGCCGCTGCTGCTGAACCAAGGGAGGGCTACGCCGCTTATGCCGGCCTCGCCATTGCCGCCTCTCGGCCTCGAAGACCTCACCACCGACCTTCCCGGCAAGCCTGAGAGCTATCCGTACGCCCCCGGTGACCGTCTGCTGCTGTATACCGACGGCGTGATCGAGGCCCGCAACCGTGACGGCGAGTTCTTCGCTGTGCCGGAGACCATGGAAGGGATACGCGCCGACACCACGCCACCGGAATTCCTGGAGCAACTGCACCAAGCGTTGATTCGCCATACCGAGGGTGACTTGGCGGACGATGTGGCGATGATCCTGGCTGACCGGCACTGACCGGCACGACCGCGAACAGGAACCACCGTCCGGAGGGGCGGACTGGGCGGCCGTCCGGCCGTTGCTGCCGGTGCCGGGCTGAGCTGTCGGCAGTTGTCGACGTTGGTCACCGCTGAGCGCCTTGCCACGGCCCCAGGACGGCCCGGGAGGGCGCTCGTGCGTTCGGGAGGACACCTGACTCTCCGGCGAGCGTTCACTTCCCGCCGCTGGCCAGGTGCTTAGAAGGCGCCTTGTAGGTTGACCCTCATCCGCCTGCTGACCTGTGTCTTTTGCTCAACTAGGCATCTGACTGGTCGGACTTCGACATGTATTCGACAGCGTGCCTGTTTGCACCTCCGCTGTGCCGCGGCCCTGAAGCTTCGAGAGAGGCGCAATTGGGAGGCCAGCAACCTTGCTCCACAGGTGCGGCTGTATCCGCGCAGCAGGGGTACGGGAAGAGCCCCTTCCCCTTATTCTGGGGCCAGTGCCGCCGCGTCCAGCGACCGGGTGAGCCAGTCGAGGCGGGCGTGGAGGTCCATGATCTCCTCCAGCTCGAAGCCCGTCGCCGCGTCGATCCGGCGCGGCACCAGCAGTGCGCGCTGCTTCAGCCCCGCGCCATCGTCCGTGAGGTGGACATGCACGGACCGCTCGTCCTGGGCGCTGCGCTCCCGTCGTACGAGGCCCGCCGCCTCCAGTCGCTTCAGGAGCGGCGAGAGGGTTCCGGAGGCCAGCCGCAGATGCTCGCCGAGCTTCTTCACGGGCAGCTCTCCGTGCTCCCACAGCACCAGCATCACGAGGTACTGCGGATACGTGAGCCCCAGGTCCTTGAGCACGACTCGGTAGACGCTGTTGAAGGCGCGGGACGCGGCGTGGAGCGAGAAGCAGATCTGGTTGTCCAGGCGCAGGGACTCCTCGCCCGCGGTGTCCTCGGTGCTGGGGGTGGGCGTGATCATCATGCCTCCAGGATGGCTCCGGTGGGCCATTTAGTTGTGTACAACTGAGCCTGCGGATACGGCGTACGAGCCGTTCGCCATCCACTCCGGGTCACCCAGTGCGGGCACGAAGATGTGCCCCTCGAAGTCGGTGTCGGTCGGTTTCGGATTGCGGGTGCCGTCGATCTGGCCCATCAGATTGCGGGCCGTCATGGGGCGCGCGGTCGCCTCGGGGAGCGGCTGAAGCCGTTCATCTGCCAGCGCAGCCGGGCGGCACTGCCGGCGTCCTTCTGGATCGCGCGCAGGGCCTGGAAGGCGACGAGGGCGTCGTTGGCTCCGATCTGCGCCCACAGGTCGTCGTTGCTGCGGGATTTGTCGAGGTGGTCGGAGGAGAAGTCGGGCAGCGGGTCCCCTGTGGAGGGGCGCTGCTTCTCCAGCCCCGTCCGCGCGCCCTCGTCGACCACATCCTCGACAGCCAGGGGACCCAGCCCGGAAGGCACCGTACTTGCAAGCTCGTTGACATCTCGCGCACGATGTCAGCGAGCGAAGTCACGTTCTGCTACCACCGAATGTGAGCCAGGGCCGTTAAATGGCTCTGTCACGTAAGAGGTGGTAACGAAGCGTGACCGGCATCGTTGGCATCACATGCGAGACGTCAATTCCCTTGCGAGAAGGGTGTTTTCGGGGTTGCCGGCACTGGTGGTCGAGGATGTGACGGACGAGGGTGAGGTGATCCACGTGTCAGCGCGGCCCCGGCAGAAGTCAGTGCGGTGCCCGCTGTGCGGCATGCCGACCGTGAAGATGCACGGCTTTCGTGGACGCACGGTGGCGGACATGTCGGTGGACAGTCGACGGGTGGTGGTCTCGATGCAAGTGCGGCGCGTGGTCCGCACGGTGCTACGAGCGCGTCCACACCTGTCCGAACATGCCGACCGGGCGGGGCCGTTGATTGAGCCCCGCCCGGTTGATCATCCCGTCGGTGATGTCAGCGCAGTCCGAAGGCCCGGGTGATCGTCTGGGAGACGGTGTTCCCGGCGTTGTCCCGGGCGGTGACCCGGAGGGTGGCGAAGTCCGCCGATCCCGGGGCGCTCAGGTCGGTCCGCCATCCCTCACCGATGCGGGTCAGGTCGCTCGTGCGCCAGGTCCTGCCGTCGTCGTAGGAGACCTCCAGGGAGGGTTTCCCGATGGCGGCGGTGGTGCCGGTAAGGTGCGAGGCGGTCACTGTCAGGTCGGCACGCCGATCGGCTCTGCCGGCTGTGTCGGTGTCCACACCGTAGTCGAGTTGGATCAGCGGAAGGGACTCGACCGACTCGGTCCCGGTGGCCGCGGAGGTGAAGTTCCACTCGGTCAGGGTGTGCGTCGAGTACGGGTTGGCCCAGGTTCCCCGGTCGTTGTCGACCACCAGCCGGTAGGGCAGTCGTCCCGGGGCGAGTGCGGGGACCTGCAGCCACTCGGCGTTGCCCCAGTCGAGCTGCTGGTCACCCTGGTAGAGCGCCATCCAGTCCTTGACGTCGAAGTTGGCGCCGGCTTCGCCCACGTGTCCGGCCCCGGAGTCGCCCCAGCCGGGCGCGGTGATGTACATGGTGTCGAGGTAGCGCACCGGCTGGTAGCCCATCGGGCCCATCCGGGGTCGTTGGATCGGCCCGAACCAGCTGACCTTGCCGGTCTTCCGCGCCGGGTAGTGGAGGACGTCGATGGAGTGCTGTCCGGTCTCGCCCTGGATGAAGGCGTCGTCCAGCCAGGTGGCGCCGGAAGTGACCCAGTCGGTCCGTTCGCCCTGGGCGGGAGCGGTGAGCTGGTTGCCGACGGCCCAGCCCCGCCAGACGTCGGAGCGGAACTCCGCCGCCTTGCCCGGCCGGTAGTTGCGGAACGAGACGTTCACCTTGCCGAGCCCCTTGTGCTCCTCCTGCCAGGTCGGGTCCGCCGGGACTGCGCCGGACCAGTGGTGCACCACGTCGTAAAGGTAGTCGGTGGTGGGGTGCGAGGTGACCTTCAGCCTGACGGATCCGTGCCGGAGCGCGCCGATCAGGTCGGCGCCTTGGTCGGCATCGAGGGTCGCCACTGTCAGCGGGGCCGGGCTCTCGGGACTCCAGGGAGTCTCGTCCCAGGGTTGCAGCCGGCCGGTGCCCTCGTTGACGACCAGGAGCACCTGGGCGCCCGAGGCCGCGGCGGCCTCCGCCTGTGCCTTGATCCCGGCTGTGCTGCCGCCCTCGACCACCACGGCCTTGCCGTGCACGTCCTGGCGGGCGAGCTCCTGCGCGGTGCCCTCGCCGGCGTAGACCGCGGTGAGCGTCCGGGTACCGGCAGGCAGTGGCTTGGCCGCGCGCTTGACCAGCGGGTCGGCATAGTTCTTCGACGCCGTGCCCACGGTCAGCGCCGGCTGCTCGAGGCGGAAGCGGGCACCGAACTCGAACTCGCCGGCGGTGACCTTCTTGCCGGTCGGCAGTGCCCAGATGCTGTCATAGGACTCGTTGGGCAGCATGGAGGACTCGACCAGGCTGTCGGTGAACGACCGGTGGACATCCAGGCGCGGCGCGACAGTGGTGGTCTGCTTCGGTACGTGTGCCAGGATCCGCCGGGTCTTGCGGCCGTCCAGGGTGACCGTGCGGTCCTGGTTCAGCTGCACGTCGTTGAAGGCGAGCAGTGCCATGCCCCGTGAGTGCGGCCCGTTGGCCCCCTCCACGTCGGCGAAGAGCCATCCGCTGTAGTCGCCGACCGGCAGCCGTACCGCGCCGGTGCCGGACTCGTCGAGGTCCAGGACCGTGAAGAGGTGCTCAGCGGTGAGGACGACCCTGCCGGTCAGCGGCCGGCCCGACCGGTCCTTCGCGACGACGGTCAGGTTCTGCCGCTGCCCCTCCCTTGCTCCGCCGATCAGGGTCCGGGCCCGCACCTTCCCGTCGCTGTCCGTGCCGGTGACCATGGCACTGAGCGGTTGATCGGCCGGCAGACGGTCCAGGTGCGCGGTCAGGTCCAGCGAGGTGGTGCCGTGCGCGGGAACGGTGATCCGGTCGTCGGAGAGGGTGAACAGCCCTGCCGGGACGGTGCCGTCGACTGCCAGGCCGAGGTTGACCGGGGCGTCACCGACATTGGTGTATGTCACCTTCTGGACGTCGGTCTCTCCCGACTTCGGCGGCCAGGTGTGGAAACCGGAGTAGGCGCTCGCGGTGGCGAAGACCGTGGTATGCACGGCCGCCGACGCGTCCAGCCGGCCGGCGCCCGCCTGGTACGGCGTGTACGACGGGGTCGACTTGACGCTGCTGACCAGGGCTTCCTTCAGCTGCGAGCCGGTCCAGTCGGGGTGCTCGCAGGCCAGCAGCGCGGCGGCGCCCGCGACGTGCGGCGTGGCCATCGATGTGCCGCTCATCGTGGTGTAGTAGCCGGAACCCCGTTTGTAGTGCGAGCGTGCCGCGACGATGTCGACGCCGGGTGCGGTGAGTTCGGGCTTCAGCCCGGCGTCGCCGTCACGCGGGCCCTGGCTGGAGAAGTCGGCCAGCTGGTCCTTGGCGTCCACGGCACCGACGGTCAGCGCGGCGTCCGCGGCGCCCGGGCTGCTGATGGCGTGCGGGCCGCCGTTGCCCGCCGCGACGACGAACAGCGCGCCGGTGTCGCGGCTGAGCCGGTCGACAGTCTGGCTCATGGGGTCGGTGGCGTCGCCGCCGCCACCCAGGCTCATGCTGATGATCTTGGCGTGCTGGTCCTGGGCGGCCCATTCCATTCCCGCGATGATCCAGGACTCCTGGCCCCTGCCTTCGGAGTCCAGCACCTTGCCGACGGCCAGCTGGGCACCGGGGGCGACGCCTCGCTCCTTGCCGTCGGAGGCGCTGCCGGTCCCCGCGATGGTCGAGGCCACGTGGGTGCCGTGACCGTTGTAGTCGGCGACGTCCTCCTCGTAGGGGACGAAGCTGGTGCTGGTGTCGATCTGCCCGGCCAGGTCCGGGTGTTCGGCGTCCACGCCGGTGTCGAGCACCGCGACCTTGACGCCCTTGCCGGTGTTCCCTTCCGCCCAGACCTGCTGCGCGCCGATCTGGGCGGTCGAATCGGCAAGGTCGGCCTTCACCTTGGTGTCGAGCCAGACCTTGGCGATGCCGTCGGCGAACGCCGGCGTCGCCGCCGAGCGGGCTGCCGCGCCGGAGTCGCGGGTCAGCGCGGACCAGAACGCCGAGGCCTGCTCGCGGTTCTGCGCGAGGGCGGCACCCTGGATGGTGTCCAGCCGGCGGACGACGCTCGAACCAGCCACCTTCGGCCGGGTCCGGGACCTGGCGGCGGCGTCGGTGTAGTTCACGATGAGCGGCAGCCGGGAGGCATGAGCGTCGTCGTAGCCGTCGGCGATCAGCCCGGTCACATTGAACAATTGCTTGTCCAGCTTTCCGGCGCTGACATAGGGCAGGACGGCGTCCGGATACACGTACGTCGCACCGTCCATGACGGCGCGGTGAAAGCCTGAAGCCGCTCCGTTCGCGGCTTCGAAGGACCGGACCGCGGTGCCGTCGGCGGTGGTACCGATCGTCACCTTGTCACCGGTGATCAGCGTAACGGTGTGTATGTCGCCGCCAGGTGACCGCTGTGTGGTTCCGGCAGGCACGGACATGACGGGGCCTGCGGGCGCAGCGGCTGTGGCCGGTACGGTCCCGAGACACAGGGCAGCGACCACGGTGAGGGCCGACAACCCCGGTCTGGAAACGGGCTTTTTGGGCAAGGAGAACCCCCAAGATGATGGAAGAACGGGAGGTGCCTTGGATCATGGAGGCACCCTCCCTCTCCAGCAATGGGGTTGGATGGCGCACCTGTGTCATGGCGCACCTGTGCCATGGAGCAACTGCGCTGCTGCTGGACCTGGGGTCACGGCAGGAACCCCGGTCACGGGTGTGCCCCGCCAACAGCGCGCTTCAGAGGGGCAGGCGGCGGTCACTGAAGCCCGCCGCGGTCACCACCTGGAGCCGTACGCCGGCACATGCCCCACTGTTGCCGAGTGGCGACGCCCTCCAAGGAGGCGGGTCGGCTCACAGCCATCCGCGGCGTGCGGCCTGCCAGGCGAGTTGCATCCGGGTCGCCGCGCCGGCGCGCTCCATCATGGCCTGGATCCGGCGCTGGACCGTTCGCCGGCTCAGCTGCATCTGTGAGGCGATCGCCTTGTCGGCGACTCCGGCCACCAGCAGGGACAACAGCTTGCGGTCGGTGGGGGAGAGCGCATCGGACGGCCCGGCTCCGTCCGTCCCCGAGACGGCGCCGGCGCCGTCGACGTTCAGGGGGACGGCGTCCTCCCAGTAGCGTTCGAACAGGGCGATCAGGGCCGCGAGCAGATTGCTGTCCCTGACCAGTGCGGTGGTGGGCTCCTCCGGGCTGCCGTGCGGCCCACCCGCCACGAGGGGGAAGACGGCGACGGAGCGGTCGGCGATCGCCAGGCGCAGCGGCAGATGCGGCACGGCCCGGGCGACCTCCCCGGCCCGCACGCCCGCCACCACGTTGTCCACGGCTCCTTCGTCGTCGAAGAACGCCGTCTCGTACAGCACCCGGTAGCGTACGCCCCGGGCCAGCGCCTGGAACTCCTCGGCGTTGCTGCCCGACGGCATGGCCACGTACTGGGCCCTGCAGAACCAGAGCATCTCGTCCTGCGCGCCGGCCTGGATCTGCCTCAGGTGCTGACGCAGGGCCTCCGCCCCCGTGATGACCTCGAGCAACTGGCCGGCGTCGTGCCTGCGCATCGTGTCCCGGTAGGACTCGATCAGACGGTCGGCCTCGAACCGGGCGAGCTCCAGCGCGTCGGCGCTGCGCTTGAGCCGGGGCAGCAGTGCCACGTCCGGGGGAGCGGCCCGGAACACCCGGGGTGTGCCGTCCGTATGACTTGCCAGGCCCTTGGAGGCCAGTGAGTCGAGAAGCCGCGCGGCGTCCGCGTGGGGCAGACCGGCACGCTGGACCAGGTCCTGAGTGGTGGCCCGACCGGACGTGACGAGCAGCCGGTAGACGGCTTCCTCCTCGTGCGAGACACCGGCGACCTCCAGCACCACGAACGCCCTCCCCGGATCCTCGACTCCGACGGTTGAATACCGTACTACATAGGAGGGGGAGCAAGGGGGCGCACGGCAGGCCGCGCGCCCCCAGGCAGTGGCACCTATCGCTGCAGGGCGTAAGCGCGCTGTACCGTCTGACGCACCGTGTTCCCGGCGGCGTCGCGAGCCGTGACGCGCAGGGTCACCCAGGCGCCCGTGGCCGCCTGCGACGGCCCGGCGACCCTGGCCTGGAAGGCGTTGTGGCCGCGGTCGGCCACCTCGGCCGTGCGCCAGGTGCGCCCGTCGTCGTAGGAGGCCTCGACGCGGACGGTCACTCCGCGCGGGGCGGACAGCCCGTCCTGGGCGCGGACGTGGACGCCGATGGTGTGTGTACGCCCGGCACGCAGCGTGTTGTGCGCGTCGACCGGCACCTGGTAGTCCAGCTGGAGGAGCGACAACGGCGTGGCCGTGTCCGTCCGGGCCGACGCGAAGGACCAGGAGGTGGCGGTGGCGACGCCGTACTTCCAGTCCGGCAGGTTCCGTGACGTCGTCAGCTCCAGTCGGTACCGGGCCGTGTCGGTGGGCACTGCAATGTCCGTCCAGGCGCTGTCCGTCTCGGCGAGCTTCTGGCCGTCGCGGTAGAGCACGGCGCTCGCGGCGTCGCCGGTCTGGGTCACGTCGGACACGCCGATTCCGCCGCCGTCGCCCTGCGCGGCCCGCGACCAGTGTCCGGACTGCGAGTCCGTGAACTCGGGGATCCTCAGCCGCAGCACGTTGCCCACACGAACCGTCGGGGTGGTGGTTCCGATCGGGATGGACGGCCGCACGACGGCGCCCTGCCAGGTCTCGGCCGGCTGCGCTCCGGCCCGGTACGTCCGCGGGGTGTCACGCATCCCGACGGCGAGCGGCATGTCGACGTCGAACGTCGTCGTGTGGTGCACCAGGTGCTGCCACGTGGTGTCCCCGGCACTGACGTACTCGGTGCGCGTGAAGCCGGTCGGGACGAACCGGGTGTACTGCAGCCAGGCCGTGTTCTGGTACGGCCGCCAGCCGAAGCGCTGCTCGCTCGCCCAGCCGGTACCGCCGTTGTCCGCGTACGTGCTCCGTACGACCGCGCTGTTGCGCTCGGAGACCGTGTACACGACATGCTGGGGGATCTGCTGCGCGGACACCTGCATCACGTCGTACAGGTACGGGCTGCGGGCGGTGCCCGAGAACGTGACCGAGGTGGAGCGGCGGGCGATCCGCGCCAGGAGGTCGGCACCCGCACGCGCGCCGATCCGCACGGTCGGCACTGCCCAGCGCTCGCCCTGCGGGTCCCAGCGGGTCCACCCGATGTCGCTGAAGTGGACGAGCATCACGGCACGAACGCCGGCCGCGGCCGCCCGTGCGACGAGGTCCTTCTCGTACGCGCCGGTCGGGTCGTTCACGACCGCGAGGCGGCCGCGGGCGTGGCTGAAGTCGGCGGTGGCGGCGTCACCGGCGTCGACCGCGGTCAGGGTGGCCCCGCGGTCGGAGAAGAGCGGCGAGGCGGGCATGTAGTAGGCGTTCAGGTCGAGGTCGCTGCCCGTCACCTTCGCCCGGACGAGCGGAGCGACGAGCTGCCAGCGGGAGGCGAACTCGAAGGTGCCCTCGGTGACGCGCGCCGTGGGGCTGACGTACAGCCGCTTGGCGACGTCGAAGTACATGGTGCCCTGGGTCAGGCTGTGGCCGTCGATCTGCCGGTACGTCTGGTAGCTGAGGACACCGCGCTGTTCCGCGGGCCGGGGCGTGCGGATCTGCACCGGAACCGTCTTGCGGGCGTCCAGGGTGACGGTCATGTCCTTGGTGACCTTCACCTCGGGCAGCACCACATCGCGCAGCTCCTGACCGTCGCCCGCCGTGTCCAGCCAGGTGTTGTCCACCTGGTAGGTGCCCTCCTCGACCTCGGCGACGGCCGGGTCGGTGCTCGTGTAGCCCACGAAGCCGTCGGGTCCCCAGATCGTCGGCAGGGCCGGGACGCGCTTGCCGGTCTTGTCGTACGTCTCCACGGTGATGCGGTGGACGGGCCCGTGCACCACGAGGCTGAGCGTGGTGTGCACGGTGGTCGTCCCGTCGGCGGACGCGGCGGTCACGTAGCCGTAGAACTTGCCCTGCCCGGCACGAGCCGGGTCGACGGCCAGCGGGACCTCGGCCGTCGCCCCGGCCGGCACACGTACCGAGTCGGAGCCGAGCCGTACCGCGCCCTCACCGGGAGCGCGGCCGCCGGTGGTGGCCAGCTTGACGGCGAGTGTGAGGGTGAGGTCCTTGTCGGACGTGTTCGTGTACCGCAGCGCGGACGGGGCAGGGGCACCGGAGGTGGTCGAGAACGGGCCGAGGGCGAGGGTGCCGGTGGCGGTGACCGAGCCCAGAGCCGCGGCGCGGACGTCGATCCGGCCGCCGCCCTGTTCGGTGACCTGCTGGCCGGACACGGTGCGGGCCGTACTGATCAGCGCGTCCTTCAGCTGCGTGCCGGTCCAGTCGGGGTGGCGCTGGGCCAGCAGGGCGGCGGCGCCCGCTACGTGCGGGGTCGCCATGGAGGTGCCGGAGGCGGCGATGTAGTGCTCGTCCACCGGAGAGCCCATCGTCGTTCCGGCCGCGCGAGCCGCCACGATCCCGACACCGGGTGCGGTCACATCGGGCTTTGCCGCGTCGTCCCCGAGGCGCGGCCCGCGGCTGGAGAACGGGGCGAGCGAGTCGTCCCGGTCGACGGCCCCGATCGTCAGGGCGGCGTCGGCCGCACCGGGGGAGCCGACGGTGCTCGCCCCCTGCTCCCCACTGTTGCCCGCGGCCACGACGAACAGGGTGCCGGTGCTGCGGCTGATGTCGTTCAGCGCCTGGCTCATGGGATCGGTGCCGTCGGTGGGCTCCTCGGAGCCGAGGCTCATGTTGACGACCTTGGCACCCTGCGACGCGGCCCACTCCATGCCGGCGATCACCTGGGACTCGCTGCCGTAGCCGTCGTCGCCGAGGACCTTGCCGACCAGCAGCTGCGCGGCGGGCGCGACACCCTTGTACTTGCCGCCGGCCGCGGCACCGCTGCCGCCGACGATGGAGGCGACATGGGTGCCGTGCCCGAAGGCGTCCCCGGTACCGGAACTGCCGGAGAAGTCCTTGGCCTCGGCGATCCGCCCGGCCAGGTCGGGATGGGTCTGATCCACTCCGGTGTCGAGGATGGCGACCTTGACGCCGTCGCCGCGGTAGCCGGCCTGCCACACGTCCGGCGCACCGATCTGGGCCGTGCTGCGGTCGAGCGTGGCGCCCACCCGGCCGTCCAGCCACACCCGGGGCGTGGCGGCGACCTCTGCCGCCTTCATCTGCCTGTCGTCGGGCGCCAGTTGCTGCCAGAAACGGCCGAGGTCGGAGCCGGGCACGCGCATCGCCCGGGCGTCGATGCTGTCGAGCCTGCGGACCGGCGAGTCGTCCGCTGCGAGGGCGGTCAGGCCGTGTACGGCCGATGCCGCCACCCTCCCGGAGCCCGCCACGATGAGCGGCAGCGTGTCGGTGTGAGCCTTGTCGTACTTCTGCGCGACCAGCGCGGTCACGTCGAACAGCCGCCGGTCGAGGCGACCCGCGGCCACCAAGGCCCCGGCGTCGGACGGAAGCACCGTCAGGTGCCCGTCCTCCTCGAGGGTCCGGAAGACGATGCCCCGCCGGCCGGCCCCCGGGGAGACGGAGGCGATCTGTCGGCCGTCCGCGGCCTTGGTGACGGTCACGCTGTCACCCGTGATCAACTGCACTGTCGCCGCACCGCCGGCCGGCGCGCTCGCAACGGCTCCCTCACGCAGGCCACTTGCGCCGGCGGACAGGGGCGCCATGGCGCCGGCAGCGAGCGCCAACCCCGCCGAAATCGCCGCCACAAGGCGGATTCGTCTCATCAGTGTCGTGCCTTCCCTCGTGCGCGGTGTGGTGTTCATGCGCGGGACAGAATCAGCTGGCACGGCACGGCGTGTCATGCGATTCGGCTGGCACGGATGGGACATGTCGCAACGGCGACACCACGCGGCGGCCGATCGGCCGGGATGTGCGCACGAACAGCGGACGGCGGCCGTCCCCGTCGAGCGCGATGCCCGCAATCCTGTCCGATCCTCGGCCGGGCCGAGAGGTCGTACGAAGGGCTTCTATGGCCGGCGCATGCCGATGGCGGAGAGTTGTTCGATGCGTTCCGGCGAGAGTGTGGCGGCGCGGGTGCGCTTGCCTCCCCTACGGGGCTGTACGCCCTGAGAGCTGCTTCGTGCCTATGGCTCGGCAATGCCTCCACGACCCTGGCGTCGAGCGCCCTGAGCGTTTCCAGCAGCTTCGCCGGCCTGGCGAACGCCCTGCCGGTGAGCATGTTGTCCGCCGTCTCCTCGGGCCCCAGAAGGACCGGCACCACGAGGGATGGTTGGACCGGTCGGGGAGACCGGCTCGGGCACGGGGCCAGGGGATGCGGCCGTGGAAGTCCGGCGGACCGCTGCTGCCCGGCTCGTCGAGGTACCGCAAGCGGCTGGATGGCCAAGGTCGGCCATGGTGATCACGGAGGCCCGACACACCACCCGGCAGGCTTGACTTGCCGGTTGATGTTCAGTTGCTGGGGCTGCGGCGGCGTGCACGGAAGGCGGCTGCTTTGACGCGGTTTCCGCAGGTTCTCATGGCACACCATTCGCGTCGGTGGCCTCGGGAGCGATCGAGGTAGACCTGGGTGCATTCGGGGCGTCCGCATTCGCGTAGCAGAGCGGCGTCCCCGCCCCCGATGATCTCGACGGCTTGGCGGGCGATGGTCGCGAGGCCCTGTGACGCCGATCCTTGGCGGCTTGCGCCCTCGGGCCCGAGTCGCAACACCACTGGCGGTTGTGCTGCGTGCCGGTTCACAAGGGCGACTGCTGCAGCGGGGAGCTGTGCGCCCGCGACTCGCGCTTCGACCAGTGAGTAGATCGATTCCCGGAGCTCCAGGGCCGTTTCGAGGTCCGACCCATCGGAACCCGGCGCGTTGTCGAGCATGCGGGATTCGACGAACCAGGAGTCGAGGAGCTCGGGGGAGGCGAGCTTCTCCGTGGGTGCCGGGTTGCGACGGGCGCGCAGGGTGCCCAAGAAGTCGAGGGCGGGTGTCCCGCACGGAAAGGCATGCTCCATGTAACCAGTCTGGCCGGTGACCCTGGAGTCTGCAACCATGAATAACCGGCTTGACTGGTTACTTCGATCCATGCGACGGTAGTCACCGTTCAGAGCGGTTACTTTTCACTGTGAGGGGCGCCACATGGCCGTCGCACGTTTTCATCTCAACTCCTCGCTCAGCCCGTCAGAGGTACTGGCGGTGCTGACCGACTTCGGTCCCGCGCGAGCCCGGAACTGGCCCACGATCGACGCCGAGCACCTCACGGTCCACGCGATCGGTGACACCTGGGCTGAAGTGACCGAAGGAACCAGCTCCGCATGGGAACGCGCCCGCTACGAGTGGGATGCCGCGCAGGGGAGGGTCGTCATCGCCACGCACGATTCGAAGGTCTTCGGGCCTGGTGGCGGGTGGGTCTTCCAGCTGACCCCCGAAGGCGACGGCACGCGGATCGATATCGAACTCTCCCGTCATCCCAGCACGCTCAAGGGCAAGATGCTTGCCCCGTTGCTCCCCTTCGTCGCCTCGTCCCTGCGCAGGTCCTACCGGCACCCCCTGAAGGCCAGGTAGCCCCACCTGGGGGAGAGGTGCGGGGCCTGGCGGGTCGGCCTCGTACCCGTATAGGGCGTGCCGTGAGGAGTGGCGGGGAAGCCGCGGGGGCGCACGGCGACGATCCGACCCCTCTCCGTCACTGCCGTGAGTCACTTCTTGAACAGGTGATGCGGGGAGAGTCCCGTCGAGCGGATTCTTTCGCCACGTGACATGAGGAACGCGATGGCAACCGGCTGCACCACCGATGTGAGCGTGAGGAGCGAGGGTCGCAACGGCGGCCGAGTGCGGTCCGATGACGGCCGTTCTGCAAACCGCGTTGCGACGACGGCGGTTTCGGCCTCACCGCCGTCCTCCACCTCGAACTCGGAGGCGTCGACCAGGAAACCGCCATCGAACTCGGCAACGCCGCCCACCAGACCTGCCCCTGTTCCAAGGCCCCGCGCGACAACCTCCCCGTCACCCTCCACACCACCGCGGTCCGACCGCACCGGGTCACCGGGCCAGGCCTGCCTGGCCGTATCCGTAAGGAGAGTCACCATGAACCTGAAGACTGTGTTCCGTCCGGCCCGCAGCACGTCGCAGCTGTGGGCGCCGCCGCGGCGGTGGCGGCACTGACCTTGGCCGTCACCGGTCCGGCCGACGCCGTCCAGGCCGAGCACCGCCCGACGCGGACGAAACCCACGGTCGTGCTCGTGCACGGTGCCTTCGTGGACGCCTCCAGCTGGAACGGTGTGATCACACGCCTCCAGCACGCGGGCTATCCGGTGGTGGCCCCGGCCAATCCGCTGCGCGGGCTGGCCGGCGACGCGGACTACCTGCGTAGCTTCCTGGACAGCGTCAAGGGGCCGGTCGTGCTTGTCGGCCACTCCTACGGCGGTTCCGTGATCAGTCAGGCCGCCGCGGGCGACCCGGATGTCAAGGCGCTGGTCTACATCGCCGCCTTCGCGCCCGAGAAGGGCGAGACCCCGGGGGAACTGGGCGAGAAGTTCCCCGGAGCAGAGCTCTCCTCGGCCCTCGACGCCGTGCCCTTCCCGCTCCCCGGCGGTGGCACCGGCACCGACCTGTACGTCAAGGCTGACAAGTTCCACGACGTGATTGCCGCCGATGTGCCGAAGTCGCTCACCGACCTGGCGGCCGCCACCCAGCGGCCGGTGGCAGCGTCGGTCTTCGGCGAGAAGCCCACCGAGGCAGGCTGGAAGGCCATCCCCTCCTGGGATCTGATCACCACTCAGGACAAGGCCATCTTGCCGGACGAGCAGCGCTTCATGGCCAAGCGAGCCCACGCGCACACCGTAGAGGTCAAGTCTTCCCACGCCGTACCGGTCTCCCACCCGGGCGCGGTCACCCGCCTCATCGAGCAGGCCGCCCGTGCCACCGTCCGCTGACCACGACTGAACACGGCGTGGAGCGGGGAACTCGCGCATGCGCGAGTTCCCCGCTCGGGCACCGAGTATTGCCCCCGACCATCTGCGTTCTCTTCGGGGTGCTGATCGCGGCGCCTTGGTGGGGAGAGGCAATTCTTCGGCTGGGCCGCGCCGCGGCCCGAGCACCGCATCACGGTGCGTCGACTGCGGGCAGCGTTTCCTGGGAATTCTCCAGATACTTGCATGAATCATGATGTCTGTTGCTTCTAGATACTTGACCGACTCCAGATAAGGCGTACGGTCATAAGAGAGATTGAAACCGTCCCCGAAGGTGCGCCCTCATGGACCGCACATCTCCCCGAGAATCCTGCCCGGCTGGAACGATTGCCGACGCGGCCAGTCCTGGCCCGCGCTCAGCTCCGCACTTTCTGTCCGGTGCGCCCCTGGGCGTGGCCCGTGTGGAGTCGTTCGTGGGCGGGCCGTGGTCGTTGCCGTGGTCGCCGAGCGCGTGCGCCCTGGCGCGGACCGCCATACGCGACGTACTGCCTCGATGGGGTCTGGGGCAGTTGGTCCCGATCGCCGAGCTGCTGGTCAGCGAGCTGGTGAGCAACGCACTGCGTCATGCAGCCGGTCCGCTGCGCCTCACCCTCGAGCGGGTATCCGATGTGCGCTGTCTGGTCAGCGACGGCTCTTCGCGACCTCCCCGTCCGACGGAGGCAGGTCCGGCGGATGAGCACGGCCGCGGACTCACGCTGGTGGACATGCTGGCCGCGCGGTGGGGCTGTGAGCACGGGCCCGTGGGTAAGAGCGTGTGGTTCGAGCTCCATGCCGACCCGGACACACCTGACCTGGAAGGGAGGGGCGCCCGGGAGGGCCGGGAAGCAACCTGGATGGGCGAGACCTGCCTGGATGGGCTGGACATCGCGAAGGGTGACAGGACGTGGGAGGCAACGTGACAGCCGCGACCACCGCCGAGGAACCCATGGCGCTGGCCGCGGCGCGGCTGCGCACGGTGGGCATGCGGGTGACCGCTCCGCGCATGGCCGTGCTGACGGCTGTCTCCAACTCGGCCGGCCACCTCGATGCCGACACCCTGCGTGAGCGCGCGCAGCAGATCACGGGCCACCTGTCACTGCAGGCCACCTACAACGTGCTGCGCGCCCTCACGGACGTCGGTCTGGTCCGGTGCACTCAGATTCCAGGCCAGCCGGCCCGCTATGAGGCCGAGCGCCACGACAACCACCACCACTTCGTCTGCCGCTGCTGCGGTGGCATCCGGGATGTGGAGTGCACCGTGGGTGCGGCTCCCTGTATGGAGCCACAGTTGCCGGAGGAGTACGACATCCAGGAGGCCGCAGTGACGTTCTGGGGCCTATGTCCTGACTGCCGGGCCGCGGCCCTGGCGTCGTAACGGCAAGGGACGCTATTGACCGCACGGACCGGAGCTGCGACCAGGATGCTGAGAGGCGCCGGCCGCCCTGGTCCGCAGGGCCGCGGACCGGCACGCCACCAAGGAGGCGGTCGGTCCTCGCAGGCCGGTCGGTCAGCCGGGGAAGGACCCCCGCGCAGTCATATCGCCGACGCTCCCGCACACGTGCCGGAACCCCTCGGTCGAAGCCGATCACCTCGTCTCCCGGCGTGAAGCCGTCGGCGCCCTCGCCGACCTCCTCGACGGTTCCGTGTGGAGCGCGTCCAGCCCCGCGGCGACACCCGCGACTACGCCCCCGACCACAAGGCTCGTGAGCGGCCCCACGCCGGCGATGCGCAGCTCCGCCGCCGGTGTCGGAGCCTCGTCGTGCAGGCGGGCCGCGCCGCCCAGCATCCACAGGGTGATGCCGTCCACCTGGACGCCGCTGCGGTGGGCGACCACGGCGTGCGCCAGTTCGTGCGCCAGCAGTGAGCCGACGAAGACGACGGCGGTCAGCAGGGCGAGTGCCCAGTACACGATGGGGGAGTGGCCCGGATGGGCACCGGGAAACCGGCCGCGCGCCAGCGCGACCGTCACCAGGGCGACGATGACCAGGACACTCCAGCGCAGGCCGACCCGCACGCCGGCGATCCGGCCGAGGGACAGCGTCTCGGTCATGAAATCTCACCTCACCCTCCGACCGGCTCCGCGTGCGTCGCTCGGGCGGGCGGCGCCGATCTCCCTGCTGGGAGCAGGTCCGTGGCGCCTTCATCGTCCGGCTGCGGTGGCCTCGCGGGGAGGGGCCGATCGGCTCGCGCCAGGGACGATCGGCCCAGGAGCCGCAGCACCGCAAACATCAGCCGACCAGGGCGTTTCTGATGGCTCTTGGACGGTGTCGCGAAGCCAGATGACGATCGCTGTGATGGTCAGGGTGCCGTTGAAGGTGTAGTCGAGCTTGTCGCACCGAGTGGGCCACGGCGCGGAACTGCTTCCACTTGCTCACGCATCGCTCGACCGCGTTGCGACGACGGCACTGGGCCTTCTCGAAGGCCGGGGCCGCCCCCGGTTCTTGTGGCGGGCCTGCTGGTCATCCGGCTGCGCGATGGTGGCCTTGTTCCCGCGCCGCCGTAGGTAGGCACGATTGTCGCGGCTGGAATAGGCCTTGTCGCCGCGCACGCGGTCCGGTCGGCTGCGTGGCCGGCTCGGGCCGCGTCGGCGGATGCGTAAGCCGGCCGGCATAGGGACGAACATCGGGCTGTCGCCGCGCTGGCCGGGCGAGGTCTCCCAGGTCAGCGGGCGGGTCCGGTCGTCGGACAGAGATGGACCTTGCTGGTCAACCCGCGCCGTGAACGCCCCGACGCCTCGCGCCCACCGGGCCGGTTCTCCGGTCTGACGATCGGGTCGGTGACGGCGGGGCTCGACGTGAACGGGTAGGCTCGCTTGCTGGACGCTCGGCGAGCGGCTGCCGCCTGCGGAATGGCGGCTGGTGCGGAAAGCGGATCGGACGCGGTCCTCGGGCCGAGAGCCGGAGTGCAGGACCGTGGTCGGGTGCTGCACGGCCGCGCCGGGGACCCTCCGGGGCGGCCGCGTGCGAGTCCGGCGGCGCCGGTCAGCTGCGACCGCACGCCGACTCCTCCAGCCGCTTGACCAGTTCGGCAGCCATGGCCTTGATGGTCTCCAGTCCCTTGTGCCCCCACGGCTGCGGGTCCTGGTCGACCACGCAGATTGTGCCGAGCACCACGCCGGTGCTGTCTATCAGCGGTGCGCCAAGGTAGGAGTGGACGCCGATCGCGTCGACCACCGGGTTACCGGCGAACCGCGGGAAGTCCCGGATGTCCTCCAGCACCAGCGCCCGGCGGCGCTTGACTACGTGCGGGCAGATGCCCATGTCGATGTCGCGGGGCATGACGCGGCCGGGCACCGGTTCCTCCAGCAACGGCGGTCCCACGTGGGCCGTGGTGTCCTGTGCGGCGCTGTACAACCCCGCGAAATACTGGCGGTCGGCGTCGAGGAAGAAGTTGACCCCGGCGTAGCAGCCGCCGGTACGGTGTGCCAGCTCCCGTGCAAAGGCGTCGAGTTCCGCATCCGGACGGGCATTGATGCCCAGCTCGCGCAGTCGCTCGGACCGGACACGCACCTGTGGATCCTCCGGGGGGAGGAGCAGGTGGCGCAGGGCGATCCCGGACTCAGGCCCGGAGGAGGGGTTGGTCGATGTCGGCGCCATGGGAACTCCTTGTAGTGATCAGATGCTGAATCAGTCCGAGCAGCACGCGTATGCCCGACCTCGGGACGCGGGCGTCGCACAGCACCACCGGCACTTCATGCCTGAGGTCGAGCGCGGTCCGGACCTCCTCCCCGCGGTAGCGGTGGGCCCCGTCGAACTCGTTGACGGCGACGACGAAGGGGATGCCGCGCCGCTCGAAGAAGTCCACCGCCGCGAAGGAGTGCTCCAGTCTGCGGGTGTCGGCGAGAACCACCGCCCCGAGCGCTCCCTCGGAGAGTTCGTCCCACATGAACCAGAAGCGCTCCTGTCCAGGCGCTCCGAACAGGTACAGGACATGGGACGGACTAAGTGTGATCCGGCCGAAGTCCAGGGCCACCGTGGTGGTGGCCTTGTTCTCCACTCCGTCCAGCCGGTCCGTGGCCGCGCTGACGGTGGTCAGCATCTCCTCGGTGCTTAGCGGCTCGATCTCGCTGAGTGCGTTGACGAAGGTGGTCTTTCCCACCCCGAACCCGCCGGCGATCAGCACCTTGATGCCCACTGGCAGGACTTCGGCGCTCACCGGGTCATAGTTGTTTGAGGAGGCCATCGCGTACCGCTTCCAGGAGGTCTCGATCAGGTTGTGCGTAGTGGCCAGGGGCCGCCGGGGTCGCGTCGCCTGCGACCACCGCGCCTCCCTCGGCCAGATCGGACAACAGGACCTTGGCCACGGCGGCGGGTACCTGCATCCGGGCCGCGACCTCGGCGACGCTCACAGGCTGCTCGCACAGCGCCAGTACCTGCGCATGCTCCAGGCCGAAGGCGCCCTGCGTCTGTGCGCCGGTGGCCCGCACCATGGTCACCAGCGTGAAGTGGGAGGTGGCCCTGGTCCGGCCGTCGCTCAGGGTGTAGGGACGGACCAGCCGCCCGACCGCTTCGTCGATCAGCGGCGCGTCTGAAAGGACCGGCCTCATCGGCTATCCCACCGGGTGGCGGGGCGGCGTGGCCAGGTGCGGGCGCACGCTCTTCACCATCATCCCCATCTCATAGCCCAGCACCGCCGAATCCGCGTCGCGTCCGGCCAGCACGGCGAGCACCGCGCCGTGCCCGGCGGCCGAGACGAACAGCAGCGAGGTGCTGAGCTCCGTCACGATCTGTCGCACGTCACCGCCGTCGTCGAAGTGCCGGCCCGCGCTGCGCGCCAACGAGTACAGCCCGCTGGCGAGCGCGGCCAACTGGTCCGCGGCGTCCTTGTCGAGCCCCTCCGCTGCTTTCACCAGCCCGTCCGAGGACAGCAACAAGGCGCTTCGGGTGTGCGGCACCCGGTTCACCAGACCCGTCAACAGCCAGGAAAGGTCTTCGCTCGCCACGATCGAGTACTCCTCTTCGACAGAAGGAAACGGCTTGCTGGACGGGGCCCCGGGCTGCGGGGCGACCTCGGTCATGAGGGCGTCTCCGCTTCCTCGGCCCTGCGCAGTCCGGTCTGGAACGCGGCCATCAGGCCCGGGTCGTGTGCGACGTCCTCGGAAGCACCGGCGCTGCGGACCGGGTGCGGCTGTTCGGCGGAGTGGTCCCGGCGGCGGCGCTGAGGCAGCAGCGGACGGTCGCCCTCGCCGTCGGAGGGCACCGGGGCGGGCTGGGGTTCGGAATCGGACACGCGCGGATTCGCGACAACGGTCATCGCTGTGGCCCGGGGGTCCGCCGCCTCGGGCTCCACCGGGTCTTGCGGTACCGCGTCAGGGGTCGGGACGGTGTGGCGCGCGGGAGCTGCCGGCTGCGGGCCGAGCAGAGCACTGGGCAGCACCATGACGGCCTGAGTGCCGCCGTAGACGTTGCTCAGCAACTGCACGGCGATGTCGTGCCGCAGGGCCAGGACGGAGACCACGTACAGGCCGATCCTGCCGTCCCGCAGCAGCTCGCCGAGGGCGACCTTGTCGGGTGCGCTCAACACGCTGTTCATCTGGTTGCGCTCGGCCGGGGACATGCCCAGGCCCCGGTCCTCGACCTCGATCGCCATCCCCGCGGCAACGGGCTCCACCCGCACGTGCACGGTGGTCTGGGGCGGTGAGAAGACCGTCGCGTTCTCCAACAGCTCGGCCAGCAGATGGACGACGTCGACCACGGCGTGGCCGCTGACCGCTCCGTCGATGGGCGGGACCAGCTTGACCCGGGCGTACTGGTCGATCTCCGCGATGGCGGAACGCAGCACGTCGGTCAGGCCGACGGGGCGGGTCCACTGGCGGTGGGTGTTCGAGCCACCGAGCACGGCCAGGTTCTCGGCATAGCGGCGGATCCGGGTGGACAGGTGGTCCACCCGGAACAGCCCCTTGAGCAGGTCGGGGTCCTCGACCTCGTTCTCCAGGCTGTCCAGCAGGCCGATTTCGCGGTGCACCAGGGACTCCAGCCGGCGCGCCAGGTTGGCGAACACCTCGAACTGCTCCAGCCGGGAACCGTGTTCCGCACCGACCGCACGGGCGGCGGTCTCAAGCAGGGCTGACTCCGCCTCGTGCCGGGCTGCGGCGATCTCGAATCCGAGGCGGGAGAGTTCGTCCGGGCCGGTCTCCGGCGGCAGTTCAGGCCGACGCCGTACAGGATGCTCGCCAGCCCTCAACCGACGACACAGTGACTCCAGTTCTGCCCGGCTCTCGGCTGTGGTACGGGTGAGCTCGGCCAGCTCGGCACGGTTCCGGTCGGCCGAACGGGACAATTGCGCCCAGTGCTTCGTGACTGCTCGTGCCTCTGCCGAAGCCCGTATACCCGCGATCCCGGCCGCCATGGCGCCTGTGAGGACCAGACCCCCGAACACCACACCCTGGTCCACACGGTCCAGGTAACCATCGCGGGCCAACGCGGTGGCCACCGCACCGGCAACGGCGACCGCGCCCGTCGGCAGTACGGACGACAGCACCAGACGCCGCCTCAAGGACCCGGCTCGCGCCTCGGTCACATACGAGGTCACGGGCGACGCCAGCCGGTCGCCCGGCGGCATGGAAGGATCAGGCATAACAGTCCCTGAGCAGTGCGATGATCGGGCCGAGCGCGCACGTTACCGCGCACAAGGACCCGGATGTCAGCCCCTGACACGTATAGAATTCGAACCGTTGTCCTCACCTTCGTTTCGAAGGTACCCGATCCCGGCGTGCGAGGGGGGACAGCACCATGCCTGCAGCCGTCGCCAGAAGGCTGGTCCCTGTACCGTTCGGAAACTGATCGCTGCTACTCGGTGTGGGTCTGGCGCGCTGTGACAGCTTGCTGGAACCCTGTGCGGATGATCGTCTCACTCGTGTACCGAGTGACTCGGAAGCTGTTCTCCGTCCCGGCGGTGCTGGCTGCGCCGGGACGCAGCCAAGGACGCGGAGCTGTTGGTGCTCCGGCGCGAGAACACGGTGCTGCGCAGGCAACTCTCGGGCCCGCTGCGGTACACAGCAGACGGAGGCGGGTCGGCGCCGCCATTGCTGCGGGTCGGGCCAGCCCAGACCCGCGGGGCCGGTCGGGGTGGCGTTTGGGGGCTGACAAGCGTGATTGCGGGTGAGGATGAGCCGTCCGGCGGTGTTGCGGACGCGTTCTTGCGGTCGCGGCAGCCCTTGCGCCACCAGTGCGCCGCGTAGCTGCCGGTAGACCAGGTTCAGGTCCGGGTCCCGATCCGGGCCGGGGACGCCCTTTTTCCAGGATGCTGTGCAGCAGGGCTTCGGCGTAGTCATGGCTTGAGCGGGTTGCCCCGATATGTCGTGGCGGCGGTCTGGTCTTCGCGCGGGGCGCACCGTCAATACGGTGGTGGTGGGAGAGCATGAGTTGCTTGGATCGGCGCATGGAGAACTCGATCTGGGGCGCGTTGCTGCCGGTGGTCCGGGAAGAGGTGGACGAGTTGATCAGGAGTGGTCGGCGGCTTCACGCGGTGAAGCTCATCCGGGAGGCCCACCCGGGGCCGCGACCTCAGCTGTCCGACGCCGTGGAGGTGATGTGCGAGCGCGAGGCGGAGCTGCGGTGCTGACCTGGGTGGTCGGGGGCCTGTGCAGTGAGTCCGTGGGTCCAGCTGCGACGCAGAACCTTGTTGGAGTCCAGATCACCGATTATCCGGCTGGCAGGACTTCAGGATACTCGTGTGGGGTCAGTTTCGTGGCGGTCTGTCAGCTTGGTGGGGCGCCGGAACGGGGCAGGCACGGGCTTCCAAGATCATGGAGTTCTCGACGCCCCGTGATCCGACTGGAAGACCGTGCCTGCCGACGCATCATCGCCGATCCCGCCTGCCTTTGACCAACTCCGCCGGCATTCTGAGGCCGTGCCCGAGGAGATTCCGGGCCTGCTGGAGCGACTGGCCGAGGTGCCCGACCCCCGGGACCCGCGCGGCGTGCGGCACGCCCTGGTCGCCGTGCTCGCGCTGACCGCGTGCGCGGTTCTGGCCGGGGCGACCTCTCTGCTGGCGGTTGGCGAGTGGATCGCTGACGCCCCGTCCGGTGTCCTGGAGCGCCTTGGTATACGGCCCGATCCGCTGTTCCCGAAGCGGTGCACGCCTACAGAAACGACGGTACGGCGGCTGCTGGGCCGCATCGACGGCGACGCGTTGGACCGGGCAGTGGGCGGCTGGCTGGCTGACCGGTGCCCCGGCACCGACGGCCAGCTACGCGCACTGGCGGTCGACGGCAAGAGCCTGCGCGGAGCAGGCAGGGCCAAGGGCCGGAAGGTACACGTGCTCGCCGCATGCGACCCCGTCCGCGGCTTGGTCCTGGCCCAGCTCGACGTGGGCGAGAAAACCAATGAGTATCTGTATCCGGCGTACCGGACGTCGGCGCAGCCGTGAAAATTGTGCTGTGTGGCGGCTGCTCGTCCGACGCCGATGGGTCACGTCCGTGGGAGGACACCGTTGGCGAATTCGGCGGTGCGCTATCCGGGCCGTAGGCGGGCGAAGCGGGAGGCCCTTGTCGTGGCCAGTGGGATGCCGGTGAGCCATGCGTCGATGCGGAGGAAGTCGAGGGCGGCGGCTGTCAGCACGTGCTGGAATCGTGTCTTGTCCAGGCTGCGGTAGCGGGATCCGCGCAGGTCGCAGCGGCGAAGGCCCTGGCCGATGGTGCCCTCGATCCCCGCTCGGATGTTGAAGTGCTGCTGCCGCTGCGGCGTCTGCTGTGCCTGGCGAACGCGGCGGATCACTTCGTGTTCCTCACGTGGTCCCAGGGCTAACTTGCGGGGTGAGTTGGCGGAGCGGGTGCACTTGGCGCGGACCGGGCACGGGGTGCAGTGCTTCGGATCGAAGGTGACCAGGGACTGAACGTAGTCGGGCCGCTGCCGGTGTGGACGCCAGCCGGTGCTGTGATGCCCCTGGGGGCAGATGGCCTGCTGCGCATCCCAGTCGATGACGAAGCCGTCGACGTCGAAGCCCTCACCGGCCCTTCCCTGCCAGGTCACATCGTGACGGACCGGACCGACCAGCTCGACCTGGTACTCGCTGCGGCTGGTGGCCAGCAGGTTGGCGCTGACGTAGCCGCGGTCGACGAAGTGCTCGCCGGCCAGCAGGCCGACGGCGGCCAGATCGGCGTGGACGGGCCGGGTCATCTCCACGTCCGTGACGGTGGCAACGGTGGTGGCGACGTGGGTGATCAGGTGCGGGGCGCCGGGGTCGCAGGTCTCGGTCAGGTGCACCTTGTAGCCGCTCCAGTCGACCGCTCGCTTGATGCTGTAGCGGGCCTGCGGGTCGTAGGGCGACTCGACGCGGTAGTGACACGGCGGCATGTTCTTCGGTTCTCGCATCCGTGCCTGCCCGTCGTCCACCCAGAACTGCTGGATCCACACGGTGCGCAGGGTTTCGACGGCCGGAAGCTGCCGCAGCCAGGCGGGAGTATCGGGGGCGTGGACGGCGGCCATCAACCGCGGGCCGTCGGCTCCGGTCCGCTCGCCGTACTCGGTGCGGGCCCGCTCGCCGCGCGGCAGGCGGTAGTCCTCAATCCGGCGCCCATAGCGGTCGAACCAGTCCACCGGGACCGACTCGACCAACCACTCGGGGGCTGCCGCAGCCAGCGCGTTGAGTGCCGCGCGCAGCTGCTCAGCGGTCAGCTCCAGACGGTTCAGTCGCCGCACCGCTGCCAGGACGTGGGTGGAATCGGTGCGTTGCCCGCCGGGACGTTTAAGCAGGTCGACTGCGCGCAGGCGTTCCAGCACCAGATCGAGCAGACGCTCCGGGCTCCCGCCCGCGAGATTGCGATCACGGAACTCGGTCAGTAACGAATGATCGAACCCTGGATCAGTGAGCTCCAGCCCGAGGAGAAACTTCCAGTCGATGCGCGCCCGGACGGCGGCCGCGGCCTGGCGGTCCGACAGGCCCTCCACGAACTGGAGCACCGAGACGAGGGCAAGCTGGTGGGGCGGCCAGGCGGGCTGACCGCGTCGCGGATACAGCTCCGCGAAGTCCTGGTCACGGAACAGCGGCCCGAGCACCTCACGGATCCGCATGCACAAGCAGCCCTTGGGAAACGCCAGCCGGGCTACTTCGGCAGTCTGCTCCGGCACCTCGCCGAGAACACGGGGATGCAGCGACACGACACTCACCTCATCGCGACGTCCCCGCACATGGTCACTCCATCATCCCCCCAGCGGCGGCCAGTTGGAACACACCGCAGAATTCGCCAACGGTTTCCCACAGGGGACATGACCCTGCGCGCCGGAGAGGCGGTCCGGCCTATCGCGCAATATTGACGTGGGCACGTCCGGTAGCTACGTTGCGACAGTGCTCCAGGCCGGTCTGGTGTCCAGCGGCTGGAGAGGTGAGAAAGGTTCTCGGCTCCCTGCAGTACTCGTTCGGACATTCCGTCTTCAAGACAACGTTGTCAAGTGTGATCTCGAGGTGAGTCGTTGTGCGTCCCGCCGTCCCGCCTGCGAGACGACAGGGTCGTGCGTCGAGGTGCGGGGTTCGCCTCGTTCGGCGGTGTGCGAGCGGGTGTTCCCCTGTGACGGCCTGCCGGAGAACACGGGTCCGACGACAACGTTGCCAACACGCCCCTCTTGTCGTCCTCACGCACGAGGGAACGGGACCTCCCGCCGCCGAGCGGACCGCGGCCCGTTCCCCGACCGGACCAACACCCCTCACCGGGGTCCTTCTTCGTCCGTCCGGCTCGGTGTGCTCCCGAACGCATCCCTCAGGAGGCAGATCGCGATGTTCTCGACCCCTGTCGGCGGCCGCTGGCATGGTACGCGCAGACGACCCTGCCGCGGCCACTGGATCCGCACGGCCCTGGGTGCCGCCGCTGGCGTCGCCCTTCTGGGCGCGCACGCATTAGTCGTCCCCGTCGCATGGGCGGAGCCCGCGCAAGCGGCGGAACTCGTGTCGTCACCGGCGGACCTGGTCAATCCCTTCATCGGCACGTCCAACGACGCAAATGACTTCCCCGGTGCGGACGTCCCCTTCGGCATGGTGCAGTGGAGCCCGGACACCTCGTCGCGGCCGCCCGGTGGCGGGTACGAGTACAAGGACTCCTCGATCACGGGATTCAGCCTCACCCACATCGCGGGACCGGGCTGCGGAGCCGCGGGTGACATACCGGTGCTGCCCACGGTGGGCGCCGTCAGCAACACGGCGACGGACTCCTTCTCACACGCCAACGAGTCCGCCTCGGTCGGCTCCTACAAGGTCGCCCTCGACAACAAGGTGACGACCGAACTCACCACCACCACACGTAGCGGCATGGCTCGCTTCACCTTTCCCGCGACCGCCCAGGCCAACCTCGTCCTCAAGTTGACCAGCAGTCAGAACGGCGGGACATCAACACAGTTCAACGTCGTCTCCAGTACCGAGGTCAGCGGCCAGGTCACGAGCGGGAGATTCTGCGGCGCCGGGAACACCTACACCGTCTACTTCGACATGGTCTTCGACCGGCCGTTCACCTCCAGCGGCAGCACGCTCGCCCACTCGACGAACACGCCCGAGCCGTCTGCCGACCGGGCTGGTAAGAATGCCCCGGAGAAGCCGAACAAGCCACGCTTGCACGGATCCATGTCGAAGCCTCGCGCCGACAAGGCGGTGCCCCACGACGCCTCCCCGGGCGCCGCAGCCTCGAACGCGCACGTCACGTTCAACACGAGCGCGAACCAGGTCGTCCAGGCCAAGGTCGGCATCTCCTACGTCTCCGTGGCCAACGCGGTCGCCAACCGGACCGCCGAGAACGCCGACTGGAACTTCGACGGCGTGCGCGCCGCGGCCCACAAGGCTTGGGACACGCTGCTGGGCAAGGTGCAGATCGCCGGCGGCACGGCAGACCAGCAGAAGATCTTCTACACGGCCCTCTACCACTCGCTGCTGCACCCGAATGTCATCAGCGACACCAACGGCCAATACTACGGCTTCGACGGAAAGACGCACACGGTCGATACCGGACACGACGCCGCCTACGCGAACTACTCCGGCTGGGACATCTACCGTTCCCAGGCCCAGCTCGAGGCGCTGGTGAGCCCTCAGGTCGCCTCCGACACCGCCCAATCGATGACCGACGACTACGCCCAGACCGGGATCTTCCCCAAATGGTCGGAGAACAACGGAGAGTCCTTCGTCATGGTCGGCGACCCGGCGGCGGCGATCATCCCCGACTACTACGCCTTCGGCGCGCGGAACTTCGACACGTCGAAGGCGCTGGTCGGCCTGCTGAAACAGGCGAGCACCGCGAACAACGACCGACCGGGCCTGAACTACCTGGACAGCCCCGGTTACGAACCCCACGACGGCAGTTACGGCTGTTGCAACTTCTACGGCCCGGTGGCCACGACCCTGGAATACGACACCGCGGACTTCGCCCTCTCCGCCTTCGCCGGCTCCCTCGGCGACACCCGGAGCCAGCAGACGTACGCCCATCGCGCGCAGGACTGGCGCAACATGCTGAATCCGGCCTCCGGCTTCGTACAGCCCCGCAACACGAACGGCTCCTGGACCAGCGGATTCGATCCCACCAGCGGTACAGACATGGTGGAGGCCGACTCGTGGATCTACTCCGGCATGGTTCCCTTCAATGTAGCCGGGCTCGCCACCGCCAGGGGCGGCGACAGAGTGATGGGCGACTATCTCGACACCGTGCTGCGCAGCTACACCGGCGCCAACGGCTACGCGTGGGTCGGCAACGAGCCGAGCATTGAACTGCCCTGGGAGTACGACTACATCGGTCGGCCCTACCGGACCCAGGCGACGGTGCGCTCGATCCAGGACGAGATCTGGTCCAACACCCCCGCCGGCCTCGCCGACGGCAACGACGACCTCGGCGCGATGAGCGCCTGGTACGTCTGGTCCGCGCTGGGCATGTACCCCATGACGCCCGGTACGTCGGACCTCGCCCTCGGCTCGCCTCTGTTCTCACAGGCCGTGATCAATCTGCCCTCCGGCAAGACCCTGACGATCAACGGCGAGGGCGCCGCGGACAATGCGCCCTACGTGCAGTCCGCGACCTTCAACGGGTCTGCGTGGAACAACGCCTACGCACCCACGAGCGCGATCAGCTCCGGAGGAACGCTCAGCTACACGCTCGGCACCAGTCCGAACACCGACTGGGCCGCGACCGCGTCCGCCGCCCCGCCCTCCTACCCTGGTGACACAGCCGCCCCGCCGAAACCACGGGTGGGTCCCATCAAGTCCGGCGCGAATGCGGCGCAGTGCATCGACGACGCCAACTCCGGCACCGACGATCACACCGCGATCCGTTTGTGGACCTGCAACGGCACGTACGCACAGGACTGGACGGTCGCGGCGGACGGCAGCCTGCGTACCCTCGGTAAGTGCCTCGACGTGACGAACAGCGGGACGACGAACGGCACGCTCGTCCAGCTTTACACCTGTAACGGTACTGGTGCCCAGAAGTGGACGCTCGGCGCCAACGGCTCCCTGACGAATCCCAATTCCGGTCTCTGCCTGGACGACCCCAATTCGTCCACCACGGAAGGGACACGACTGCAAATCTACACGTGCAACGGGACCGCGGCGCAGAAGTGGACGCTGCCACCGGCTTGACGCCTCCGTCACGCGCGAGCGCCTCATCGGCACATCACCCGTGAGGTCGCGGTTCCGTTGCCGGCTGGACCGTGAGTGGGACCTCGGCGCTGCGAGTGTCCCGCCTTGGCACCTTGCCCGCATGCGAGGCGCCCCAGATGTCCCGAGGGCCGGACAGGCGCAGATGGCGGGATATGGGCCGCCACTACGGCGGTCCTCCCCGATGCCCGGCGACGGCTCCATGCGCCCTCGCCCTTCTGACCTCCGGGCGGCGGAGCGAAGAAGAGCGAGGGCGTGGGCTGGGGTCCGTCTCCACAGCCCTCAGGCTCCGGGACGAGCAGCTGTGCCTCGTGAGGGGACCAGCCGACCGTCACCTCGGTGTCGAGGTGACGGTCGCGCGCGAGCCCGTACCGAGTTCCCGCATGACAACGTTCTGGCCGCCCACGTGCAGTCGGTGGCGGACCATGGCTCCGAGGCTGGTGGACGACAGCACTCGGCCGGAGCCGCGGTTCTCGGTGCGGTCGGCGTCGACGAACCGCAGATGCTCGGGGCGGATGGAGACCGCGTACGCGTCGCCTCTGGCCCCCCGCGATCCCGTACCCACAGCCTCCTCGCTCTCGCCGAACGGGGCCCGGCACTCGTCCACGCCCACAACTCCCACCTGCAGCGGGAGAAGAGCACGAGGCAGATGTGAGAGGGGCCGGTGGAGTGGTGGAGCGCCGGTGCGCTGGTGAGCGCTCAGCCCAGCGAGGAGTACGCCTTCGTGGCCACGGCCCTCGGCACGATCCGGCACCAGGCAGTGGACACCCCGCCGCCGGACCCCGTCGAAGGACTCCTGTACGCGCTCCCGGAGGGCCGCTGCGTCATCGACGCCCAGCGGCCGGCCACCCCCCTGGGCGACACGAGGCCCGCGCCCCGCGTATCCCCCTGGTTCGGCTACTCCCCGATGGACCCGGCCCACCTGCGGACAGCGACGGGATCGTGTTCGTCAAGGACGTCCCACAGATCCAGCGCTGATGACTTCGGCCATCACCGGCTTGTGGTTCAGTCACCACCAGGCGTCGATCATGAATTGGCGCAGGCCCACATCTACTCCAGGATGGTTGGCCCCGCGCTGCCTGCAACCCTCAACGCCGATTGCTGGTCCCCACAGCGGTGACCGCCGATGCTCCATGCGGACGACTCGGCGACCGAGGTACCGGGGCAGAACGGCGCGCACAGTTCTGCCGTCGTCCGCCGCGGCCATGACGGTGACGCCAAGGGAGGGCCAGTCGGTGGACCATGGGCCAGCCGAAGCCACCACCGCCACCAGTCAGGTGGGGGTGCGCATCCGCGGGGCCGCGGGTTGGCCTGCGCCACGCGCAACCCAGCCGCACCAGGCGTGCGAGCTTGGGCCCACAGCCGGTGCCGCCTCCTTTCTTGCGCCGCCACATCGCGGACGCCGCCCCCTCGAAGCAGGACCTCCACCAGCTGCCACTCACTCATACGGGGGAGCGGCACCGTTCTTCCCGGGCGTTCCGGTCCTGCCACTGGACAATCCGGCCATGGGTACTGGTGGGCGGACCCGACGGGTCGGTGTGCTCTATCTCTTGCTGGCGGCCGGTGGCATGACGGGGGCCGTGTGGGTGGCCTCCCGGTTCGGCCTGCCCGTGACCGAGACCGTGGCGACACTGCTTCCGTCGGTGGGCGGTCTCTACCTGTCCTTGTCCTGGGCGGCGTTCCGCGCCGATCGGCGGGACGCGGCCGAGGAGCGCGGACACAGTGCGGCCGAGATCGCCGATCGGCTGGCGGTCGCCGTGCGCGGGCAATGGGACGCCGAGGCCCGGGTGCGTCGACTGAACGACCCCTATCCGCTTCCGGTGTCCTGGCGGGCAGCAGATGGGCGGTTTGCCGAGTCGTGGCCGCTGCTGAGGGAGATGGCCGAGAACTGGCCGTCCGGCCACGCGTCCGATCCCGACGGCTGGGCCGCCGAGCCCGCCGAACTGGCCGGTTCCGGCGGGGAGATCACCAAGGTGTTCCTGCGACGGGTGCCGACACGCCGCCTTCTGCTCCTCGGAGGTCCCGAGAGCGGGAAGACGATGCTGCTGATCCGCCTGCTGCTGTCCCTCGTCGCCGAGCGCGAAGAGGGTGGAGCGGTGCCGGTGCTGTTTGCGCTGGCCTCATGGAATCCTGCGGAACAGATGCTCGAGGACTGGATGGCGGAACGGCTCGCGCGTGACTACACCGGTTTCGGCGAGCCACAGGCAGGGCACCCGGACAGGTCGGTCATGCCCGGACCCTGCTGGAGCACCGGTTGATCCTGCCGATCCTGGACGGCTTCGACGAGATTCCCCAAGGGTTCCGCGGTGCGGCGCTGGACTCGATCAATGCCGCCCTGCCCCTGGGGCAGCCCGTGGTGCTGTCCAGCCGGGTGACGGAGTACGAGGACACGCTGGGCCCGGCCCGCGGGGTACCGGTGAGGCTCTGTGGTGCTGCCGCCGTGGAACTGCGACCGCTGGACGCGCCGGACATCGCCGACTACCTGCGCAGGGACGGCGGGGGACAGGACACGGTGGCCGCTGCCCGGTAGGAACCGGTGATCCGACTGCTCGGCACCGCCGCCCCGGTGGCACGGGCGCTGACCACACCGCTGATGCTCTTCCTGGCCAGGACGGTGTACAACCCCCGTCCAGGAGAACAGACCGCCGCCCTCCCCGCGCCCGCGGACCTGTGCGATCCGGTCCGCTTCCCCGATCCCGCCGCGGTCCGGACCCATCTGTTCGACGCGTTCGTGCCCGCCGCCTACCGCCCGCATCCGCGGTATCCCTGCCGCTGGTCTCCCCGGCGGGCCGAGGACGCCCTGCGGTAAACTCCGCGATTCCGAAGACGCTTGATCTACCCGCCCGCCGCCAGGGCCGATTTGTTCCCGGTCAGGTGTTGACCGGCCTGCAGGGAGGCGAAGTCGGGGTACGCCTGGGGCAGTCAGCGGGAGGCGATGACTACACCGTTCGTGCGGGCGATGAACTCGCCGGGTGAGGCGCTTCCTGCCTCGTCGACCAGTCGCTGGAACTCGGCGATGCCATCGACGGCTTCGCCGCGGACCTCGAAAACCCAGTCCGTTACGGGCTCTTCGTTCATCGCGGCCGCAAGGCTGTTCACCAGCTTGCTCCCAACGGGAACCCGGTCGTCGGATCCGGGGAATGGGTGGGCTGAGGTGTAAGTCACTGACCAGTTGTTGATCGCCATGCCATCGCACGATAGCGGAACACGCTCGGCTGAAATTGGCGGTTTGCTTTAGGAGTCGCTGTCTTACCGAACTTGATCGCAGAGTTTCTTCTGGTCGGGCATACGATCGCGAAGTTGCGCAGGACTGCCATGGCACGTGGTCCGGAGCGGGTTCGTTCACAAGTCACCAGAGAATTCGTACTGGTTGTAGTGCAGCGCCCCTAAGCCGGTCTTCCAATGTGTGACAGGTCGGTCGATATCGAGGCTAAATTTCACTGCTCCCGGGCGAGTTCATGCCTCGCTGACCTGTGGTGATGCAAAAGTGCGAAATTCGAGAAGTCAGGGATCTATCAATTAAGAATGCGTAGGTGTGGTCTGGTCCGTATCAGAGGTTTGGCAGCGGCTGGGGCGGCTATCGGGTGGTGACACAACGGCGTGCTGAAATAAGTAGGTGGTTGGGGAAGGAGGGTGACACGGCCTTGGGACTGGAACAGCAATTGGCGCTTAGTCTCGGGCTCTTATGACAGCTCGCCAGTTCATCCGGCGGGCTGTTTCTGTCTGTGCTGAGGGTTTCCGGCATGACGTCAGCCCGGCAGTCGCGTCGGGTGGGCGCCAGGTGCCACGGCTCCGGTGGGGTGGTACTGCTCGCAGGGACGAGAGAAGTGCTGGTCAGCCGGGGCTTGGAAGGCTTCGAGTCGTGCCAGGGCGTCGGTGACCAGGTTGGTCCAGGGCCAGTGCCTCGCGAGCCGGAGAATGCGGCGGCGGCCGGTGGTGACCAACTGGGCAGCGATGGAGAACAGCCGCAGCCACAGGCGTTTGGGCTCCCACAGGCGGGCGGTGCCGGCCAGAGCGAGCATGGGCATCCAGGCGAGCGGGTCGAGGGTGATCTGGACGATCTCCAGCCAGATCTGGTGCTGCGCGGCGTCGTGCAGGGGCAGATTGCACAGGCCGGTGGCGTGGGCGGCGCGGATGCGGTCCTTGGCCCTCGCGCGCTGGTGGTGCCGCAGTTCGAGCGCGGCGATGGGGACGTTCCTGGTGTTGGAGGCGAAGCAGGCAAGGCGCATGCCGTCGGCGTCGGTGAAGCGTAACTGGGCACCGGAGTGCGGGCGTTCCTTGCCGAGGATCAGCCGCATCCCTTTGGTCCGGCCGGTCAGACAGTCGCCGTCGAGTTCGACGACCTCGGCAGCAACGGCTCCAGCACGGCCCACGCGCCGTCGGCCAGATCCCGGCTGCCGAGCATGGCCAGAACAATGAGTCACATGGTCGCCGAGACACGGCCCAGCGGTTGACCTGTGGCTGATCGGCGGGCTGTCGCCCGCCCGCGGGGTCAGGCTGCCTTCTTGCTGATCTCGTCGATGAGGAGGTGGGCGAGCTTCTCGGAGGAGGCCGGGTTCTGGCCGGTGTAGAGGCTGCGGTCGCTGGTGACGAAGGGACGCAGCGGCAGGGTGCCCTTGACGTAGTCGGCACCCTCCTCGCGGAGGCGGTCCTCGAGAAGCCAGCGCGCCTTGCGGGCGAAGCGGTTGAACAGCTCCTCACGGTTGGAGAGCCCGGTCAGTCGGTACCCCTTGAACGGCCAGGTGCCGTCTTCGTTGCGCGCCGCGAGCATCGCCGCAGGGGCGTGGCACAGCAGAGCCAACGGCCTGCCCGAGGCGAGACGGTCGGTGAGCAGTCGCCCGGAGGTCTCGTCGTGGGCGAGGTCCTCCATCGGGCCGTGGCCGCCCGGGTAGAAGACGACGTCGTAGTCGTCGTGGTCGACGCTGTCCAGGGACACGGGGCGAGTGAGCTGGGTGCTGATCGAGTCGAGGTAGCGCTCGACCTCGCGACGCTTCCACGGTGTGCCGCCGGCGAGGCCGAGGCTGAGGCGGTCAAGGGTGGGCGCGACACCGCCAGGGGTCGCGATGGTGATCTCCCAGCCGGCCTCAGCGAAGATCTTGTGGGGCGTCGCCAGCTCCTCGGCCCAGTAACCGGTGGGATGGGTCGTTCCGTCGTTCAGCGTCCAGTGATCGGCTGCGGAGACCACAAACAGGATCTTGGTCATCTCTTTGCTCTCAGTTCGTCATGCGTTGTGCTGCTTGGCTGCGCCGGACCGGACGGCCCGGTTGATCGTGGAGCGGGTGCGATTGCAGGAGGACGCGGCGGCTGAGGGTGAGGGTCTGCCGACGCGCCGGAACCGGGACGGGTGTGCCGTCGCGGCGTTCAACGGCCAGAAGACAGGGCTGGGGCCATGGCCGTAAACGGTCGAGTTCGCACAGGGTTCGGGTGATGACCTGCTCGGCTGTCTGATCGAGGCCCGCAGCCGTTTCCGCCACTCGTGCCACGTCGCAGAACTTCGTGCGGGTGGGACCAGGGGCTGACGGCGGGCACTGCCAAGCCCTCTTCGCGGTGCACGTGGGCGAGTGTCTCGATCCGCCGAGACGGTCGGGTCCGGGCTGATGGCCGACTCGCTCGCCACCCTCTTCGGCCGGGGAGCGCCGAGCATCCTCCTCTGGTCGTTCTCCGGCACGCACTTCGCCCTGCTGTCGGCTTCATGGGCGGCGGCAGGTCAGCGTTGTGCGACGTCGGGGTTGACCAGGACGATTTTGCCGATGTGGTGGGAGTCCAGGATTCGGTGCGCTTGGGCGGCCTCGGTCATGGGCAGGGTCCGGTCGATGACCACCTGCACGGATCCATTCTCGATCAGTGGCCATACATGGTCCTGGGCCTCGGTCACGATGGCTGCCTTCTGCCCGGTCGGGCGGGAGCGCAGGGTGGTCCCGTGTACGGACGCACGCTTGAAGAGGAGTTCGGCGAGGTTGAGTTCGGCCTCCAGGCCGTTCTGCAGGCCGATGACGACCAGGCGCCCGTCAGGGGCCAGGGAGTGGACGTTGCGCTGGAGGTAGTCGCCGCCGATGACGTCGAGGATCACGTCGTAAGGGCCGTGCGCGGTGAAGTCCTCGGTGCGGTAGTTGACCGCGCGGTCGGCGCCGAGGTCTCTGACCTTGGTGGCCTGTTCGGGGCCGCCGACGGTGGTGACGACGTGGGCGCCGTGGGCCTTGGCGATCTGGATGGCCATCGCGCCGATGCCGCCGGCTCCGCCGTGCATGAGGAAGGTCTCGCCCGCCTTCAAGGCGCCGGTCATGAAAACGTTGGACCACACAGTGGCGGCGGCTTCCGGCAGGGCCGCCGCCTCGATGAGGCTGATGCCCTTGGGGACCCTGAACAGTTGCCCGGCGGGGACGGCGACCTTCTGTGCGTAGCCGCCTCCGGCGAGCAACGCGCATACTTCGTCGCCTGGTTGCCAGTGGGTCACGCCCTCGCCGATGGCGCCGATCCGGCCGGAGACCTCCAGTCCCGGGTAGGGCGATGCTCCCGGTGGGACCGGGTACCACCCCATCCGCTGTGCGACATCGGCCCGGTTGACCGCGCCCGCCACCACGTCGACGACGACCTCGCCTGCGGCTGGGGAGGGGTCCTCGACTTCGGTCCATTCCAGGACCTCCGGCCCGCCGGGTTCCTTGATCGAAATTGCTTTCATGTCTCTCCTTCTCGCATGCCTGACCGGTGACGATGCATGCGCCTGCCGGCCGTCGCCGAGATGCTGATGCGAGCGCGCGGGGATCGGCCCGGCCTACGGGGCTCGCCGCGCGGGCGGCCGGAGCGGTCTGGGGCTTCGGCTCGGCGCGGCTGCGGGACTGGCTGCCCACGTAGCCGATGTGTACGCTGTATACATTAAGAGACGGGAGTGTGCAGTGTCAACATCGGGCGGTGGCGGGTACCACCACGGCGATCTGCGGGCGTCGTGCCTGAGCGCGGCTCTGGCCTTGCTGGAGGAGGGCGACGAGGCCGCGCTGTCACTACGTGAGGTCGCGCGCCGGGCAGGCGTGTCGGCCAATGCGCCCTACCGCCACTACCCGGACAAGGACGCCCTGCTCGCCGCGCTCGCCACACACGGTTTCAACGAGCTGCGCGGCCGACTCGTCGATGCGCAGGATTCGGCGCTCGCCGGGCAGGAACTCGTCTGCCTGGCCCAGTCGTACGTGCGGTACGCGGTGGAACACCCCGCCCTGTTCCGGCTCATGTTCAATCGGCCCTGCGATCCGTCGCACCCGGAAGTCAAGGCCGCCGGAGACGCGGCGTATGCCGTCATCTCCCCTCACGTTGTCGCCGGTGTTCCCGCGGAATCGCAGGAGGCGCGCGTGGCCGGATGCTGGTCGCTGGTTCATGGCCTGGCCTCGCTGGTCCTCTACGGCAAACTTCCACGCGGCGAGGCCGCCATCCAGGAGGTGGACGAGCTGGTGCACGGCGCGGTCGCCGCGATGAGCGGCTCACAGCCCGCGACCGCAGGTTGATCCGACGCCTCGGAACCAGGCCGATGGCCGGGGTGCCGACCCGTCGGGCGGCGCTACGGTGACACAAGGACTCGTACCCCGATCCCGGCCCATCCGTGGCAACTGCCGAAACAACGTTGGGCCAGGACCGCGGCGAGCACTGGGGCCTCATCAGGCAGTCGGCAGCGGCTACCGAGGGCCGTCCATCGGTTCGAGACCGGTCATCTCGAACTCCACCCGGACCTCGTCGGCCAGCCGCAACGCACCCAAGAACGCGGTGTAGGGCGTGATTCCCCAGATGGATTGCGAGACGGTCGCCCAGCCGCGCAACTGCCCGTCGCCATTCTCGTTCCCGTGCACCGTCACCAGGTGGGTCCGGCCCTTGATGGTGAGGTCCCCGGTGATCTCGAAGGACTGCGGAGTTCCCGTGATGCGGGTGGAACGGAAGGTGATCCTGGGGTGCTCCGAAGTGTCCAGCAGGGCCTTTTTCCCCAGTGTCTGCTTGATCTCGGCCCGGTCGGCTCCGGTGAGCGCCTTCAGCCCGCCTGTTCCCTCTCGTACCTGCAGCGAGCCCGTCTCGACCGTCACGCTCACCGACGCCCTGTCCGGGGCGCCGACGACCACCACGGCCTCCCCTGACCATCGGGTGGCTTCGATCGTGAGGTCGTGCCCCGCCCGGCGGCCCAGCCCCGCGCGGCCAGTCTTGATCAAGAGGCGACCGGTGGACGGCCCGAGCCGGTACGTTCCGTCTGTCAGCGTCACAGCGCCGAGGGTACGGCGCGGAGGCGGCCAGTCAAGGCGGACTTGCCGGTGTGTCCCCGTCCACGCGCGGGGGTGACGTCGCTGCGAAGCCAAATCCCGGTTCGCGGTCACGGCCCGCCTTCGCCGGCGAACCACGGGACCGGCCGGGCGCGGTGCGGCGAGGCAGGCTCGCCGCCCGCGTGTGCGGCTCAGCGCCCTTCGAGCGGCGAGCCCTCGGCCCCGCCGGGAGCCGCCCGCCGATGCGCTGCCTTCTTCGGACGGGTTGGGGAGAGCGCCGGTCGGGCGTGAAGGGCGGGAGTGGCCGTCGTACCGCCCGGGGCTGACGGCCACTGCCGTGCCCTGTTGCTCGATCCATCGTCGGTGGTTCGAGTCGGTGGACGGGGCCCGACGGAAAAGGTCCGTGCGACAGGGCAACCTGCCACGGCGGCCAGGATGTTATCCGTTCGTGCATTCCAACATATCTGTGGCTCCGTCCCGCAAGCGCCGGCCCTGGAGACTGCCGACGGCCGCCGCAGTCGCCGCGACCGTGGCCGCCGCTCTGCTGGTCGGCTCCCATTTGTCGGCAGGCCCCACGGCCGCGGGTGACGGCAGGGCAGCCTCACCATCGGGCCCTACCGGAGAGAGCAAGCCGGTCTACTCGTATGCGAAGGCCGTCCGGGAGACCGTCTGGGTCGACACCGGGCTCGACGCGGACCGTGACGGAAAGACCGATCGAGTCGCCGCCGACATCGTGCGCCCACGGGAACCCGCGGCCACGGGCCGGAAGATACCGGTCATCATGGAGGCCAGCCCCTACTACTCCTGCTGCGGGCGAGGCAACGAGAACCAGAAGAAGACGTACGACGCCAAGGGCCGCCCGGTCCGGATACCGCTCTTCTACGACAACTACTTCGTACCGCGCGGCTACGCTTTCGTCGCCGTCGACCTGCCCGGAACCGGCCGTTCCGACGGCTGCACCGACGCTGGAGGATTAGGCGACGTGCTGTCCGCCAAGGCGGTGGTCGACTGGCTGAACGGCCGCGCCAAGGGCTACACCGCCCGCACCGGAACCACTCGCGCACGGGCCTCCTGGAGTAACGGCGCGACCGGCATGATCGGCAAGAGCTGGGACGGCTCCATTGCCAACGGTGTCGCCGCCACCGGTGTACGAGGGTTGAAGACGATCGTCCCGATCAGCTCCATCTCCTCCTGGTACGAGGCCTACTTCGAGCAGGGGGTCCCGCTGGCGGGCAGCGCCCCCAACTCCGGCATGCTGGCCCGCATGGTCGAGCGCGAAGACGCCACGCCCCGCTGCACAGCCGTCAACAAGCGGCTCAATGACCCGGCTCTGGGCTCCGGGGACTGGGCCCCGCTGTGGAGCGAGCGGGACTACACGGCGAACGCTCGCAATGTCGGGGCGAGCGTCTTCGTCGTGCACGGACTGCAGGACGTCGACGTCCGCCCCAACCAGCTGGGGAAATGGTGGGACGCTCTCGCCGACAACGGCGTGGAGCGCAAGATCTGGCTCTCCCAGACAGGGCACGTCGACCCCTTCGACTACCGCCGTGCGCAGTGGGTGGACACTCTGCACCGCTGGTTCGACCATGAACTCCTCGGTTACGACAACGGCATCGACCGTGAGCCCATGGCCGACATTGAACGGACCCCCGGCCACTGGACCACGGACGTCGTCTGGCCCCCGAAGACCACGAGCACCGCGACCCTGCACCCCGCCAGGGGCGCCCAGGCGGGCGTGGGCATCCTCGGAACGCAGACCGGCACCGGGAACGAGACCTTCACCGACGACCCGAGCCGCGGCGAGGCCGAGTGGGCCGCACACATTGGCACCTCGACGCCGGAGAAGGCCGGCTTCACCACCCCACCGCTCACGAAGGACCTGCGCCTGTCCGGCTCCGCGCAGGTGACCGTCACCGCCACTCCCACGACGGCGACCGCACACCTGTCAGCGGTCCTCGTCGACCTCGGCCCGGCCACCATCCGCGACTACGACGGCGGAAGCCTGGGCATCACCACGCGCACCGGCCGCGACTGCTGGGGCTCGAGCACGGGCGGGGACAGCGCCTGCTACAGGAAGACGGCGGCTGACTCCACGGACGTCACCGCCACCGTCGTCAGCAGAGGCTGGGCCGACCTGGGCACCTGTGCCGACGCACGCAAGAGCCGACCGCTCACCCCTGGCAAGGCCTGCACCCTCACTCTCGACCTTGCGGTCACCGACCACGTCGTGCCGGCCGGCCACCGCCTCGCGCTGGTCGTCGCGGGCACCAACAAGAACCTGATCAACCCGCCCGCCGACCGGCCGACGCTCACCCTCGACCTGGCCCGCACATCCCTGCGGATGCCGGTCGTCGGCGGCGGCAAGGCCCTCAGGGCCGTCGGCTGATGTCACTAGGTCAAGCGCAGGACGAGCGGGCGCACGGCGAGCCGGACGAGCCGGATCTCCCGGACTTCGACGAGTTCGTCGCCACCCGCGGCGACCGTCTGTACCGGTCCGCGTGGCTGCTGACGGGTGACGCCCACGCCGCCGAGGACCTCCTGCAGACGGTCTTCGCGCGGGTGTGGCCCAAGTGGCCGCGTATCGCGCGGGACAACCCGGAAGCATACGTACGGCGTGCGCTGGTCAACACGCACGCCTCCTGGTGGCGAAGGCGCTGGCGGGGCGAGACGCCCACCCAGGACCTGCCGGAACTCACTCTGGCCCGGGACGTCTTCGCCGATGTCGACCTGGAGCAGTCGCTGGCCGGCGCAGTGCGGCGGCTGCCGCCGCGGCAGCGGGCGGTCGTTGTTCTGCGCTACTTCGAGGACCTCATCGTCGAGGAGACCGCCCAGGTGCTGAACTGTCGTCCCGGTGCGGTGAAGAGCCAGGCCGCCAAGGCGCTGCGGGTCCTGCGGCACTACCTTGCGCCCTCACATCTGCTGGAGGCCGGTGAGCAGCGGTGACTCACACGGAAGAAGACGAGGAAGACAAGGGCGGCAAGGAAGAGAGGGAAGGAATGGAAGAGGATCTGCTGCGCGCCGCGCTGGCCCAGGGCACTCCGTCGGGCTCGAACCCCCGGCGCGTCCAGGAGATCCGGCGGCGTGTGGCGGTGGCCCGGCGCCGCAGGCGCATGGTGATGGGCGGTGCCGCGGTGCTCGCGGTGGCGGCGGCCGTCATTGCGTACATCAGGGTGCCGCTGCCCTGCGGCGAACGCACCGCGGCAGCACCGGGCTCCTCCTCCTGGGCACCACCCGGCTTCACGGACCTGCGGACCTCCGACCTGACCGCGGCCCCATCCACCGGATGGCACACCGTACTGCGTCCGAACGCATACCCGGGCACACGCGTCGTCGCGACGTACAGTCCGCACCCCACCAGCGCGTCGCCGGCGTCCCTCTCCGACGGATGAGTACTGGTTTTCTACGTCCAGGCCGAGACCCGGACGCCGCGTGCGACGGTGCGCTGGATCTCCCCGGTCGACGACTGGTGCGAACGGGCAGGCGGAACCCAGGAGTTGGTACGCGTACCGGCCAGCACGGCGCCACCGTCCAGGGAAGTGTCGCAGCGGATGGCACCCAAGGGCTACGCCTGCCTGAAGGGCGCCGCACCGACGGTGGTCCGGCAGGCGACGGAGATTCTCGAGACGGCGACCCAGGGCTTCTGACGGGTTCGGACCCGGGCGGCACGTCGGATCTTTCGGCCGGTGTCCCGGTCTGCCCACCGGGACCGACCGGCGCGACCACCGGCAACGGCCCCAGGGTGTCACCGCACCAACTGTCTGACGCTGCTGCCCCAAAGGCTGCGGCGATTCGGTTGAGAGCCGAGTGGATCAGCCGTGGAACCTTGTCAGGCGTGGCCGCCAAGGGACGGACACCCGCACTGTCTGCCGGCGCCCGACGCACACTGTCTCGGCCGGCGTTGTGGCCAGGTGCGCTCGTGAGGATCCTGTGTGCGTGGACCCGAACGTACGCGCCTTCTGGTGACCATGGCGCGCACCCTGCTTCCCTCCCCGGACCCGGTGTGGCGACGCAGGGCATGCGCGGCCGCCCGGCGGCTGGTGAACTGGGATCCGGGACCGGCGGACGATGTTACGACCGGAGCCGACGTCGCCAAGCTCGCCCGCCTGCACCTGCTCTATCTGCAGAGCCGGACCCGCAAGGAGGTCTCGTACAGGAAGAGGGAGACAGCGGTCCGGCTGGCCCGCTCCTCGATCGCGACTTGTCTGCTCGGCATGTGCGCGTTGCACGAGCCGGATGCGGTCGAGCAGTTGAAGGGCAGGCAACTGAAGAGCATGCGGCCATGCTCGGCCACCTGGTCGACGACGATCTGGTTCCCCAGGATCTCGTCGACCCGTCCCCGGCGGCGATGGGCGCGACGGCACACGCCCCCAATGTGATCGCCCTGGCGGACCGGGTCGACGCCGTCACGAACGGGAAAGGGGAGGTGAGTCTGTACCGCCGCTTCTACGTGCCGACCAGCGCGTTGTTCGTGCACGTCAACGCACCGTCGTTGGTGCGGCACGTTGGCCGGGACGCCAGGCTGCACCAGCCAGTCGATGTCACTGGCCGCGTCGGCACAGGGCCTGGAACTGCCGGAGGGCCTGGGTGAACGCTCCGTCGAGTGCATGACGACGTATCACCCCACCATGATCCATCGACAAACGATCTTTGAAGACGGACCCTGGAGCCGTATCAGCTTTCGGGGTATGCCTTCGTCCGTGGGACGGTCGCGAGGGCGCGTAGATCGTCGAACGCTTGGAGGAGATGCGCGTCCAGGCTCTGTGAGGGGTCGTCGATCCAGGCTTGGGCCGCTTGGTGAAAGGCGGCCCAGCCGGTCTGAGCAGCCAGGTTGGCCAGTCGGCCGGCGACACCGCGCTGCCGCAGCGCCTCCGCTACGGCGTCGGTGAGCGACGCGGCCTTGGCCAACTCGCGTTCGCGGAGCGCTGGTGTCACCGCGATGATTTCCAGTCGCGGTTCGGAGAACGGGCGGTTTTCCTCAAGGATCCGTCCGGCTTTCCGCAAGGCGCAGAGCAGTGTCTCGAGCGGCTGCAGACCATCGGGCGCTTCGGCCACCGCCTGCATCAGTGCGGCGCGCAGGTCGGCTTCGCCGCCGAAGAGCACTTCGCGCTTGTCCGGGAAGTGCCGGAAGAACGTGCGCTCGTTGACGCCGGCGCGGGCGGCGATCTCAGCCGTGGTCGTCTGATCGAACCCGCGTTCCCGGTACAGCTCGAGGGCCGCCTGCTGAAGGCGGCGGCGCGCTTCTGCTCCGCTCCGTGGCACCCCTCGAGGTTACCGCATATGCCAGTGACCGACACTACGTTGCGTCAGCGACTGGCGCTACCGTAGTGTCAGTGACTGGCGCTAAGTGGCGCCGGTCACTGCCGTTGAGTGGGAGAGAGTTCATGCATGTATTTGTTACCGGTGGTTCCGGCCTGACCGGCCCCGCCGTCGTCGCCGAGCTCGTCGCGGCCGGACACACCGTCACCGGTCTGGCGCGCTCGGACGCCGCCGCCGCCCGGCTGGAGTCGCTGGGCGCCACACCGCACCGTGGTTCCCTGGACGACCTCGACAGCCTGCGCAGCGGCGCCGAGGCCGCCGACGGTGTCCTGCATATGGCCTTCGGCGGCGACTTCGCCGACCCCGACGAGATGATGAGGCGCGACCGGACCGCGATCGAGACGCTCGGCCAGGCGTTGGAACACTCGGGCAAGCCCTTCGTCAGCACCTCCGGCACGCTGGTCATGCCCGTCGGCCGGAAGAGCGCCGAGAACGACGAGCCCGACCCGGCCGGGATCGCCGGCTTCCGGATCCCGGGCGAGCGTGCCTGCCTGGGCTTCGCCGCCCAGCAAGTACGCGCGAGCGTGGTCCGACTTGCTCCCACCGTCCACGGCCCCGCGGACTACGGGTTCATCGGCATGCTCGTCGCCAACGCGCAAAGGACCGGCATGTCGGCCTACGTCGGCGACGGCGGCAACCGGTGGCCTGCGGTACATCGGTTCGACGCGGCGACCCTGTTCCGCCTGGCTTTGGAGAAGGCTCCTGCGGGCAGCGTGCTGCACGGAGCAGCCGAAAGCGGCGTCACGCTGAAGAGCATTGCGGAGACGATCGCTCGGCGCCTCGATCTGCCCGCGGTCTCTCTGACGCCGGACGAGGCTGCCGAGCACTTCCCAAGCCCGTTCATGGCCACTGTCTATGGCTTCGATGCGCCCGTCTCCAGCTCTTACACGCAGGGGCTGCTCGGCTGGTCGCCCGCCCACCCGACACTGCTCGATGACCTGGAGCACGGCGATTACTTCGCCATGCCGGCCTCCTGACGTCCTGACACCGATCCGGAACCCGGCCGTGAACACCACCATGAGAAGTGTCCGCTTCCGCGAGTGCGGCCAACCGGGCGACGTGCTGTGAGTTGCGGTCGGCGTCGGCGGCGGGAATCTGATCGGGAGGGTTCCCGTCCCGCGTACCCCCCGAGCCGAGGCGGGAACCCGTATCCGCACGCACGGCCGTTGGTGGCAGGGGGGACCATGCACGGACTGGAGGTGTTGCGCGGGGCGTGGTTGTGGAGGGGACGGTGTGCCCGGGCGTCGCCCATTGACTGCGGGGACGATCGTCGGCTGAAGCCCTGCGGAGCGCATCGCCGCGTACGCGATCGCCCTTCACGACGGCGTGCCCACGGTGCGTGCCGGTCCATCACGGGAACTGGTGACAGGTGGCATGGCGACCAGCGGGCCGCGCCGCCGACCTCGATAGGGGTGTTTCAGTCCACCTCCTGGTCGTCGACGGGGATGTCCAGTCTGTCGGCCACGGTGGTCAGGGCTGTTCCCAGGGGGAGCGCGACCCGGGTGAGGGCGTGCCGGTCGCCCCGGGTCGGGTCCCGGTTGACGATCAGTACCGGCTTTGCGGCCTGGGCTGCCTGGCGGACGAACCGGAGCCCGGACATCACCGTCAGTGAGGAGCCCAGGACCAGCAGCGAGGCCGCTTCACGGACCAGCCTGCGGCAGTGCTCGACCCGCTGCGGCGGAACGGCTTCACCGAAGAACACCACATCCGGCTTGAGGATGCCGCCGCAGACGGTGCAGGGCACGACGCGGAAGTCCCCGACCTGTTCGTCGGTGAGGTCGGCGTCACCGTCCGGGTTGATGCCGGCGGCCATCGGCTCGAAGCCTGGATTGGCCGCCTCCAGCCGTCGGGCGAGTGCGCGGCGCGGGCTGGAGGCGCCGCAGGAAAGGCAGACGACCCGGTCCAGGCTTCCGTGGAGTTGCACGACGCTCTCACTGCCGGCGGCCTGGTGCAGACCGTCGACGTTCTGGGTGATCACACCCGCGAGCAGGCCGTGCCGTCCGAACGCGGCCACCGCCCGGTGCCCGGCGTTGGGGCGGGCGCGGCCGAAGGTGCGCCAGCCGAGGTGGCTGCGCGCCCAGTACCGGCGCCGGGCCTGGCCGCTGGCGGTGAAGTCCTGGTAGGTCATCGGTGTGTGCCGGCTCAGGCTCCCGCCCTCGCCCCGGTAGTCGGGGATTCCCGATTCCGTGGAGATGCCCGCGCCGCTGAGCACCAGCACACCGCCGGTGCGCAGGGCATCGGCGACCGGCTCCGGATCCGTGGTGCCCGGCGGCAGGTCCTCGGTAGGGGTCCAGCTCAGAGTGGGCCGCATGTGCATGCAGCCAGGGTACGGAACAGGCTGCCACGATCCGCTTCCGCCGTTGGCCCGGATTTCGCGATTCACTGGCTGCCCCGCGGCGGCCTGTTTGCCGCCGTCTTCCCGGTCACGGTGCAGCGCCTGCTCGGCAAGCAGACCGGCCGCCTCACCGCCGACCGGGCCTGCGGCCGCGTGCACGCCGCTCGCGGCCTGGCCCGGCGCGGTGACGAACGCATTGCGGCGACGCTCGTTGACCTGGCGGACTACGACGACCCCAGGGGTGACATCCACGGCCATGTACGGGCAGCCGAAGTCCTGTCCTGTCTGCCCCGGCACCGGGAGAAGGCAGCCGAAGCGCTCACCCGAATCGCCACTGACAGCACGCACTGGGACGCACTCGCCCGCGTAGAGGCTGCCGAGTTCCTGGCCTGGCTGGACGGATACCGGGCGCCCGGCACCGAATTGCTCGCCCGCCTCGCCAACGACAAATCCAGCCGGCACCACGCCCGAAAGGCGCTGGCCGAACTCCACGCCCGCAGGCACCCCACGGCGGGAGCCTCGCGAGCCCGTCGCCAGCGCGATCACCGTGTTCGAGACCCTGCAGCCGCCGACGTCGATCACCTCTTCAGCCGCCTCGACCACGGACCCGGATACCACAAGGGACGCCGCGACGCCGCCATGACCACCGGCCGGACGAACGAGAACCCCAACTACTTCGCCGCCTGGGTGAACCGCCACTGAGACACCCACGGATGCCACGCCGTTATCCCCGCGATCAACGATGGACACGGTGAGGCGGCGCCCGGAATCGTCCGGAACATGGCGGCTACGCGTCCGCGTAGGCTCAACATCGCTGCAGCGCGAGGGATTTGGAAGGCGGGAACGTGAGGCGTGACGAGCTGATCCGACCGGTGCCGGAACTGTTGAAGGAGCACGCCGAGCTGGCGGCGGAACGGGTCGCGTACTCCGACTCCTCGCGCAGCGTCACCTACTTCGAGTTGGAGCGTCGCACCCGCGCGCTGGCCGCATACCTCACCCGGACGGGACTCGGCCGCGGCGACCGCGTCGCGATCCGCCTCGGCAACTGTGTTGAGATGGTGGAGAGTTGCCTCGCCGTCCTGCGGGCCGGGATGGTCGGGGTCCCGCTCGATCCGCGGTGCTCCGACGCCGAACTGGCTCACTTCCTCCAGGACAGCGGCGCCGCCTTCGTCATCACGGACGCCGCGCACCTCGCACAACTGCGGCGGCTGGGACCGTCGTACGACCGCTTGGGCGTCCTGGTCACCGGGACCGGTCCGATCCCTGACGGCGCCCAGCTGTTCCAGAGCGCGGCCGAGAGCGACCGGGCCGCCTCGGAGATCGACATGCTCGGGCTCGACGATCCGGCCTGGATGCTCTACACCTCCGGTACCACCCACCGGCCCAAAGGCGTACTGTCCACGCAGCGAGCCGCGCTGTGGTCCGTGGCCGCCTGCTACGCCCCGATCTTCGGTCTCTCGCCCGACGACCGGCTGCTCTGGCCGCTTCCGCTGTTCCACAGCTTCGGTCACTCGCTTGCGATCCTGGGCGTGACGGCCGTGGGCGCGAGCGCTCGGATCGCCGGTGAGCTGCCGCCGGGCGGTCTGCGGCAGGAGCTGCTCACGGCGCACGAGGGGCTCGGCGGGCCCTTCACCATGCTGGCCGGCGTGCCCGCGACATATCACCGGCTGGTCGACTCGGCCGGTGAGGCCCCGCAGTCGCTGCGGATGTGTGTCGTGGCCGGTGCGCCGAGTGGTCCCGCTCTGCGCACGGCCGTGGAGGAGACCCTGGGGGCACCACTGCTCGACGCGTACGGCAGCACGGAGACCTGCGGCATGATCGCGGTGAATCGTCCCGAGGGGCCCAGGGTCGAAGGTTCCTGCGGGACGCCTGTTCCGGGCATGCACGTACGCGTCGTCGATCCGGGGAGCGGCGCGGACGTCCCGTACGGGGCCGAGGGCGAGGTCTGGGTGCGGGGGCCGAGCCTGATGACCGGGTACCACGAGCAGCGCGAGGCGACGGCCGCCGCGCTGCGGGACGGCTGGTACCGCACCGGCGACCTCGGCCGCCGGGTCGAACACGGCCATCTCAAGCTCACCGGCCGGGTGAGCGAGCTGATCATCCGCGGGGGCGAGAACATCCACCCGACGGAGATCGAGCAGGTGCTGCTGCAGTGCCCCGGCGTGTCCGACGCCGTGGTCGTGGGTGTGCCGCACGACGTGCTCGGTGAGGTGCCGGTCGCCTTCGTCGTACCGGGCCCGGACGGGATCGACGCGCGACGGGTGCTCGGCGAGTGCCGGACCCGGCTGGCCGACTACAAGGTCCCGGTCGAGATCCGGGAGATCGCCGCCGTGCCGCGTACGGCATCCGGCAAGATCGCCCGTCACGCACTGGTCGTCCCCGCTCCGGCCGCCCCGGCGGCTGTCGAGACCGCCCTGCGCGAGCGGCTTCTCGCTCTCTCACGCGAGGAGCAGGAACGCGCGCTACGCGAGACAGTGCTCACCGAGACGGCCGAGGTCTGCCGGTACACGCCGGACGATCTGCCGGACGCGGACAGTTCGTTCGCCGATCTCGGCATGACGTCCGTCGGCGCGATCGAGCTGATGGACCGGCTCGGTGCGCTGACCGGACTGAGCCTGCCGACGACGCTGGTCTTCGACCACCCGACTCCGACTGCGGTGGCTCGGCACCTGCGCGTTGCGCTCTTCGAGAGCGAGCCCATGAGGCACCCGCAGTCGTACGGCGGACGGAGCCGCTCCCGTGGCGACGATCCCATCGTGATCGTCGCCATGGGCTGCCGGTATCCCGGTGACGTCAACTCCCCCGAAGATCTGTGGGAGTTGGTGTCGCAGGGCCGGGACGCCGTCTCGGAGTTCCCGACCGACCGCGGCTGGGACCTGAACGCCCTGTACGACCCCGATCCCGACCGGATCGGCACGTCGTACACGCGCCACGGCGGATTCCTGCACCGGGCCGCGGAGTTCGACGCCGGGCTGTTCGGGATCTCGCCCCGCGAGGCGCTCGCGATGGATCCGCAGCAGAGGCTGCTCCTGGAGACATCCTGGGAGGTGTGGGAGCGGGCCGGCATCGATACGGCGTCGCTGCGCGAGAGCGACACCGGCGTATTCGTCGGCGTGATGCACGGCGACTACTCCGCCCGCTTCACCCACCACCACGAGCTGGAGGCGCAACTGGGCCTGGGGTCGACGGGCAGCGTTGCCTCCGGCCGGATCTCGTACGTGTACGGTCTGCGCGGTCCCGCGATCACGGTCGACACCGCCTGCTCGTCCTCGCTGGTGGCACTGCACTGGGCGGTGCGGGCGCTGCGCTCGGGCGAGTGCTCGCTGGCGCTGGCCGGCGGGGTCACGGTGATGTCGACGCCCAAGCCGTTCCTCGCCTTCAGCCGACAGCGCGGGCTGTCGCTGGACGGGCGCTGCAAGTCGTTCTCGGCCGCGGCCGACGGTACGGCCTGGGGCGAGGGCGTGGGACTCGTCCTTCTGGAGCGGTTGTCCGACGCGCGGCGCCGCGGCCATCCGGTCCTGGCCGTGCTCCGCGGCTCCGCCGTCAACTCCGACGGCGCGTCCAACGGGCTCACCGCTCCCCACGGCCCGGCACAGCAGCGGCTGATCACGCAGGCCCTGGCAGACGCGGGGCTTCGCGCCGATGACGTGGACGCGGTGGAGGCCCACGGCACGGGCACCAAACTGGGCGACCCCATCGAGGCACAGGCCCTCCTGGCCACGTACGGACAGGGCCGCGAGCAACCTTTGTGGCTCGGGTCGGTCAAGTCCAACCTCGGGCACACGCAGGCGGCGGCCGGAGTCGCCGGCGTCATCAAGATGGTGCAGGCCATGCGGCATGGCGAACTGCCCATGACCCTGCACGCCGACTCGCCCACGCCGCAGGTCGACTGGTCCTTGGGCCGCGTGGAGCTGCTGACCGCCCCCCGGCCCTGGCCGGCCTCGGACCGGCCACGGCGTGCGGGGGTCTCGGCCTTCGGGATCGGCGGGACCAACGCGCATGTGATTCTGGAAGAGGCACCGGAGACAGAGACGGCGGTCTCCCAGGAGACGGCTGCGATGTCGCCCGTTCCGTGGCTGCTCTCCGCCGCCGGCGAAACCGCCCTGCGCGCCCAGGCCCGACGGCTCGCGGCCGAAGTGGCGAACCGGCCGGGCCTGTCGCCTGCCGACGTCGGCTACTCGCTGACGGTGTCGCGCTCCGCTCTCACCCATCGGGCGATCGTGCCGACCGGTGACCGGACACGGATGCTGGACGCGCTGGGCGCACTCGCGGAGGGCCGGGACGTACCCGGAGTCGCACGAGGACTGGCGGACCCGGAGGTCCGTACGGCCTTCCTGTTCACCGGACAAGGTCCCCAGCGCTCCCGGATGGGCGCCGAACTGCGCGCCGCCTTCCCCGTCTTCGCCGAGGCCTTCGACGAGGTCTGCCACTACCTGGACGACCGTCTCCCACGGCCAATCAGCGCGGTGCTGTCCGCCGAGGCGGGCTCGTCGGAAGCGGCTCTTGTGGACCGTACGGACTTCACGCAGGCCGGACTGTTCGCCTTCGAGGTGGCGCTGTTCCGGCTGCTCGAGTCGTGGGGCGTTCGAGCCGACCGCCTTGTGGGCCACTCCGTCGGCGAGCTGGCGGCTGCGCATGTCGCCGGCGTATTCGATCTGCCCGATGCGGCGAGGCTCGTCGCCGCTCGCGGTCGGCTGATGCAGGCGCTGCCCGAGGGCGGCGCGATGGTGGCCCTGGACGCGGCCGAAGAGGAAGTCCTTCCGGTGCTGGCCGAGTTCGGGGCACGGGTGGCGATCGCATCCGTCAACGGGCCCCGTTCGGTGGTGATCTCGGGCGCGGAAGACGCGGTGCTCGCGGTCGCCGCCGGCTTCGAGGCGCGTGGCCGCAGGGCCCTACGGCTGCGGGTGAGTCACGCTTTCCACTCGCCTCTGGTGGAGCCGATGCTCGACGAATTCCTGCACATCGCCCGAGAGTTGTCCTTCCGGGCGCCGCGCATCCCGCTCGTCTCCACCGTGACGGGCCGGCCCGCCGAGGCCGCGGACCTGTGCTCGCCGGAGTACTGGGTGCGGCACGCCCGGCTGCCCGTGCGCTTCGCCGACGCCGTGCGCAGGCTCGCGGACGATGGAGTCTCGGCCTACCTGGAACTCGGCCCCGGGCCCGCGCTCACCGCGGCGGCCACCGACTGCCTGACGGAAGGGGTCACGAGGGGTCCCGTGCTCGCCGTGGCGACACGAGTCGGTGAGCACGAACCGGAGACACTCCTTTCTGCCGTGGGGCGGCTGCATGTGGCCGGGGCCGCTGTCGACTGGGCGGCGGTGTACGCGGGTACGGGCGCGCGGCGCGTCGACCTGCCCACGTACGCCTTCCAGCGGCAGCGGTACTGGCTGGACGCACCGCGCCCGGCGCCGGCCGATGCTCAGGCGCTGCTGGGCCCGGCATTCCCGGTACCGGACACCGAGCGGACGGTGCTGACAGGGCTGTTGTCCCTCGCGACCCACCCGTGGCTCGCGGACCATGTCGTCGCCGGGAACGTGATCGTGCCGGCGACGGTGTTCGTGGAGATGGCCGTGCGAGCGGGCGACGAGGTGGGCTGCGGTGCGGTGGACGACCTCGTGATGCTGTCACCGCTCGCCCTGCCGGATTCCACGGGGGTGCGTGTCCAGGTCGTCGTGGGCGCGCAGGACGACTCGGGCCGACGACCGGTCGACATCTACTCCCGGCCGGAGGAATCCGCCGAGGACGTCCCGTGGATGCGGAACGTCTCCGGACAGCTGGGCCGAGGTCGTGCCGTGGAGGATGAGCTGACCCAGTGGCCGCCCCAGGGCACCGAGGCGCTGGATCTCACCGACGCGTACGCCGCCCTCGCCGACGCCGGACTCGCCTACGGGCCTGCCTTCCAGGGGGTCCGTGCGGTCTGGCGGCGCGGCGACGACGTCTTCGCCGAGGTCCGGCTGCCCGCGTCGCACACCTCCGAAGCGGGCCGCTTCGGACTCCATCCGGCACTGTTCGACGCCGCGTTGCACGCGCCGCTGTTCGCCGCGCCCCCCGGCACGAGCACTGTCCGGGTGCCGTTCGCATGGAGCGGAGTGAGCCTGCACGCTTCCGGAGCCACCGAGTTGCGGGTCAGGGTGACATCAATGGGCCCGGACACGGTCTCGCTCACCCTGGCCGACCCGTCCGGTCGGCTCGTGGCACGCGTGGACTCCCTGACCACCAGGGAACTCCCCGCCGACCAGGCCGACATGACGGACGACATCGTACGAAGGGCCCTGCTGCGCCCCGAATGGGCCGCCCCCGGACTCTTTGGCGACGCCGGTGAGCGTGCCTGGGCGGTGCGTGGGACGGACGAGCTGAACCTCGCCGAGTTCCTGACCTGCGCCGCCGACCCCGAGTTCGTCGCCGTCACAGCCGTCGCCCGTGCGACAGACTCCGATCTGCTGTCCGCCGTACACGAGTTGACCGGCAGGGTGCTCAAGACGCTGAAGGACTGGCAGAACGATCCGGGCTCGGCGGGCTCACGGCTCGTAGTGGTGACGCGGGACGCCACCGCGCCGCTGCCGGACCTGGCGGGTGCGGCGGTCTGGGGACTGGTGCGTACGGCCCAGTCGGAGCTGCCCGGTCGTGTCGTCCTGGTGGATGTGGACGGGCGGCCCGAGTCGCTGCGGATGCTGCCCGCGGCCGTCGCCGCCGGTGAGTCGCAACTCCGTGTGCGGGACGGGCAGGTGACGGTTCCGCGACTGGCCGCGACCGATGATGCCGCAGGCACGCGGACCGACTTCGGTGCGAACGGTACGGTGCTGATCACCGGAGGCACCGGCGCGCTGGGCGCGGAGCTGGCACGTCACCTGGTCGCCGAACACGGAGTACGACACCTGCTGCTGACCGGGCGCCGTGGGCCTCAGGCACCCGGAGCCGAGGACCTGCGAGGCGAACTGGAGGGGGCGGGGGCGCAGGTCGGCATCATCGCCTGTGACGCGGCCGATCGTGCTGCGCTGGCCGAGGTGATCAAGCGCTGCGAGCCGCCGCTGACCGCAGTCGTGCACGCTGCCGGGGTCCTTGACGACGGCGTGCTGGACTCGCTGACCCCCGAACGGATGACGGCCGTGCTGCGACCGAAGGCCGACGCGGCCTGGAATCTGCACGAACTGACCCGGGACATGGGCCTGTCGATGTTCGTCCTCTTCTCCTCCGTCTCCGGTCTGCTGGGCCGGGCGGGCCAGGGCAACTACGCGGCCGCGAACACCTTCCTCGACGCCCTCGCCCACCGCCGCGCCGCCGAAGGGCTGCCGACGGTATCCCTGGCGTGGGGCCCGTGGGAGCACACCGGCGGCATGGCGGCGGGGCAGCCCCAGCAGCGGCCACATCCACGTGACGTGTTCGTGCCGCTGTCCACACAGCAGGGCTTGGCCCTGTTCGACGCCGCGCTGCGCTCGACGGAGCCGGTACTGGCCCCGATCCTGCTGGACCGGGCCGCGCTTGGGTCCGGTGCGGGGCACCTGCCACCGCCGCTGCGCGGACTCGTCCGTCAGAACCGGCCGACCGCCGCGGCGACGCCCTCCGGCTCCGAGGAGCTGCTGGAGCCGGGAGCCTGGCGGAAGCGGCTGGACCGACTGCCCGCGGGCGATCGGGAGGCGGCGCTCGTGGAGTTGCTGCGGGCCGACGTGGCCGCGGTGCTCGGATACCCGGACGCCGACGCGCTCCCGGTCGGCAGGACCCTCGCCGACCTGGGATTCGACTCCCTCACCGCCGTGCAGATCCGCAACCAGCTGAGCCTGGCGCTCAAGATCCGGCTGCCGGTAGCGGTGGTCTTCGAGCACCGCACGGCCGAGGACCTGGCACGCCATCTGCTCGGCCTGCTGGACGGTGAACCGGCCGTCGTGGCCGCCCCTGAGGCCACAGAGGCCGAGCGGCCCGCTCACACCCTCTCCTCGCTGTTCCGGACGGTCAGTGCCTCCGGACAACCGGTGGCGGCGATGCACCTGCTCGTCACCGCGTCCTGGGCGCTGCCCACCTTCACCGCCGCCCAAGGCCGCGAGCACGCTCTGCCCCCGATCCGCCGCGCCCACGGCCGCCCAGGCGCCGGAAGGCCGACGGTCGTCTACTTCCCGGCCTACCATCCCTCGCTCGCGTCGAACGGCGGGGACTTCCCGCGCTTCCACCGCGCCTTCCAGGACGACCTGGACGTCCTGGAGTTCCCGCACCCCGGTATCGGCGCCGGTACCGCCGTACCGGAGGACCGCGCCGCGCTGGCGCGTACCCAGGCCGAGAGCGTGCTGCGACACGTCGGGGACGGGCCCTTCGTGATCGTAGGACGGTCGGCGGGCGGCAACGTGGCACACCTGGTGGCCCACCAGCTGGAACGCATGGGCCGGGCACCGACCGGCCTGGTGCTGCTGGACACTTACCACATCACGCCGGACAACAGTGGCAAGGACTGGCTGCTGTCCCTGGCCGCCCCGCCGCCGCAGGACACCGCACGGCCCGACTTCACCGGGGACGACGACAGCGCCCTGGCTGCGACGGGGGCCTACAACCGGATCTTCCTCGGCTGGGACCCGGAGCCGGTCGCCACGCCCATGCTCCTTGTGCGCGCGCTGCGGCCCACGCCCGCCATGGCGGCCTCCGCGGACGAGGACGACTGGCGGACGTCCTGGCCGTCGGCGCACGACGTGGTGGACGTCCCCGGCGACCATCTGACGATGATGCGGGAACACGCGGACACGACCGTGTCGGCGATCCGCGCCTGGATCGAGGCGCGCACCGCGAAGGCAACCCCATGAGCATCGACGCAGGAACAGCGAAGGGAGACCAGTGAGTTCCGCCAATTCCGAGCAGGACTTCGACGTCATCGTGGTCGGCGGCGGCCCGGCCGGGGCCACCGTCTCGGCGGCCGTCGCCCTGCACGGCCATCGTGTCCTCCTCGTCGAGAAGGAGACCTTCCCCCGGTACCAGATCGGCGAATCCCTGCTCCCCTCCACCGTGCACGGCGTGTGCCGGATCCTCGGTGCCGAGGACGAGATGGCACATGCGGGCTTCAAACTGAAGCGCGGTGGCACATTCCGGTGGGGCCGGAACCGGGACCCCTGGCAGTTCTCCTTCGCGTTGTCGCCCCGCCTGGCCGATCCGACTTCGTTCGCCTACCAGGTCGAGCGGTCCCGGTTCGACGCGATCCTCCTGGACAACGCCCGCCGGGTCGGCGTCGACGTACGGGAGGGCTGCCGCGTGACCGGCGTGATCGCCGACGGGGAGCGGGTCCGCGGAGTGCGCTGGACCGGGTCCGACGGCGAGATCCGCGAGGCCGGCGCCCGGTACGTCGTGGACGCCTCCGGCAACGGCAGCAGGATCCACCCGCACGTCGGCGGGAAGCGGACCTACTCCGACTTCTTCCGCAACATCGCGGTGTTCGGATACTTCGCCGGCGGCGCGCGGCTCCCGGCACCCAACGACGGCAACATCTTCTGCGCCGCCTTCGACGAGGGCTGGCTCTGGTACATCCCGCTCCGGGACGACCTGACCAGTGTCGGAGCCGTGGTCGCCCGCGAGAACACCGAGGCGATCCAGCGCGACCCGGCGACCGCGTGGCACCGACTGATCGACGCCTGCCCGGAGGTACGCGGCTTCCTCGACGGCGTCCCGCAGGCCACCGAGCCGCCGTACGACCGGGTCCGCGTCCGCAAGGACTGGTCGTACTGGAAGTCACGGCTGTGGCGGCCCGGCATGGTGCTCGTCGGAGACGCGGCGTGCTTCGTCGATCCGGTGCTGTCCAGCGGAGTCCATCTCGCGACCTACGGTGCGCTGCTCGCCGCCCGGTCCATCAACAGCGGCCTCGCCGGAACCCTGGACGAGGACCGCCTGTTCGCCGAGTTCGAGGCCCGCTACCGGCACGAGTACCGCCTGTTCCACGAGTTCCTGGTCTCCTTCTACGACATGCACCAGGACGAGCGGTCGTACTTCTGGAAGGCGCGCAAGGTCACCAACGTCGGCACGACGGAACTCGAAGCGTTCGTCGAGCTGGTGGGCGGTCTGGCGTCGGGCGACGCGTCGCTCACCGGAGCCGGGCCCTCGGGCGCACGGCTGACCGCCGTCGCCGACGACTTCGAGCGTGCCGTGCGCCGCCTTCCCGACGCCGACGACCTGCGCAATCCGCTCTACGAGTCCGAGAGCTTCCGGCAGGTGTTCCAGGAGGGGACTGTCCTGCAGGAACGTGGGCTGTTCGGCGGGCCGCTGGAGGAGGAGACGCCGCTGCGGCCCGGTGGTCTGGTGGCGTCGGAGGATGGGCTGGCCTGGGTCGAACCTGGGTCGTAGGGGCGGAACCGGCTGGTAGTGGGTGTACGGGAACCGGGCCGGCCCTGAGTGAACCGCCCCGGTAGAGATCCCGGCCTGCCGCGAGTTGTGTGGAGTCGGGATGGCTGAGCGGTGGCGGCGGACCAGCCGACGATGCGCCGGGAGAAGGTGTCCACAACGAAGGCGACGTATCCACGCGGCATTGACCAGCTCGTCGATGTGCACCGCGGAGCAGTCGGCGAGCTCCCCGCTCGACGATGCCGCCGCGGCCAGCTCGCTGTCCTGGACCGTCTCGAGTTGAAGGCGAGGCGACTCGCCGTGGTGGGGTGTGCTCAGGAGTCAGTGGGAGGAATGAGGTTGTCGAGAGCCTCGGCGCAGGCCTGGGCGGCCTGGGCAGAGCGCGGCAGCATGAGGTTCTCGTAGGCGCGGACGGCGTCGGCGATGCTGGGTTCGGTGATGAGGGCGTGGGCGAGGTCGGCGCCGTCGAGCATGGCGAGGTTGGCACCGAGCCCGACGGGGGGCATCAGGTGGGCGGCATCGCCCAGCAGGGTGATGCCAGGGACGTGTTCCCAGGTGTGCGGGACAGGCAGTACGAACACGGGCCGGTTGACGAAATCGCCGTCGTGGTGCCGCAGGAGGTCGAGCAGGTTCTCGTCCCAGCCGTCGAACATCTTCAGCAGATGTGCGCGCACGGCCGCCGTGTCGTCGGGTTCCACGTCGGCGGCCACGTGCCAGTCATGTGGGGCGCGGAAGGCGACGTAGACGCGGATGTGGCCGTTGCTGTTGCGTTGGGCGAGCAGGGCCTTGCCGTCGGCCGTCGCCAGCAGGGTGCCGTTGCCGACCATGCGTGCGAGGGCGGGATGGCGGGTGTCGCAGTCGTCGAAACCGGTCTCGATGAAGGTGACACCGGTGTAGCCGGGTGTGGCGTCTGAGAGGGCCGGGCGGATGCGCGACCAGGCGCCGTCGGCGCCGACCACCAGGTCGGCGTCCTCAGCGGTGCCATCGTCGAGGAGCAGGCGCCAGGAGCCGTCCCCGAGCGGGGTGGCCCCGGTGACAGTGCAGCCCCAGCGGACGGTGCCCTCGGCGAGGGATTCCAGGAACAGGTTGCGCAGCTGGCCGCGGTCGATCTCCGGGCTGTCGTCGTCGTGGCCGGGCCCCGGGACGGGCAGGGCGGTGGCGGTGACGGGGTCAACCACGCGCCACTCCTGGCCTTCGGGGCGGGACAGGGTGCGGAACCGGTCGAGCAGGCCCGCCGCGCGCAGAGCGATCTGACCGGTGTCGGCATGTATGTCGAGGCTGCCGCCCTGGGGGCGGGCGCCGGTGGCAGCCTCGGATTCGAAGACGGTGACGGAGCGGCCGTGGAGCTGCAGAACGCGAGCTAAGGCAAGGCCGCCGAGGCCGGCGCCGACGACCACGATGCGGCGGCCGTGAGCGGAGTTCATGGGAGTGTCTCCTCGAAAGGTGGGTGAGTTGCCAGGAGATCCGGCGCGTGACCAAGAAAGCACAGTCACCAAGAAAGTGCCTCTGAAATACGGTCTGCCGGTACCGAACAGACCAGGCGCTGCGAGCCCAAGAGGCTCAGACTTGCCAGTCCCTGGCCGGCGACGCACCCCAGCTCCTTCTCGACCACGGCGAAACGCTCGGCCGGCCAACTCAAGCGCTCACCCGCCAAGTGAAGCGCAGCCTGCCGGACGAAGGCGGCCTGAGCGTGGTCGTCTACAGCGCGCCACCCGGAACCCCTGTCGAGGACGGCCTGAAGCTGCTCGCCAACTGGTCCGCCACAACCGGACAGGACCAGGACGCCAAATCCACGAGCAAACCGTCGCCCCGGCAGCCCTAACGAGTGGCACCGGCCCAAAGAACCAACCCGCTCTGCCTGCGACCTCACTCCAGCGCTCGGGCCGCCCCGGGGCCTTCCGGCGCTCAGCGGCGACTGTCACCGGGCGCGCGCAGACCGGTGAGTTGGGCGATCGCCTCCGGGGACTGCGTGAAGTAGCGGCGGAGGATTCAAGACACCCTGACCTCCACCGAAGGCACGCTCACCTTGTCGCGTCAGGACTCGACACAGCTTCTCAGCGGCAATCCGGCCACGACGGTCGGCACGTAGACGACCACGTGTCACAGTGCGCGCCCGGCTTGCTGTGTCCCGCTCGACATGCTGCCGTACCTGGTCCCAGTGAGGGGTAGGGCAACGGTGGAAGTAGCAGTGCATCTCGCAGCCGAGGGCCCGCGCGGGATGCTCTTCTTGGCCGGCCGCTGCCACGCTATCCCGCGTTGCGCGGCGACAGCCGCCGTGTGATCCGGTCGAACAGCTCTGTCAGCGGCTCGCCGACGTCCCGACCGAACTCGGTCAGCCCGTAGGTGACCTGAGGCGGCGTCGTCGGCTCGACCTCCCGCCAGACCAGGCCGTCCTGGAGGCGATGTCCGCCGGATCGATGATCGGCACCCCGACGTCGCCGATGCGCGCGGCGACGACCTGCCGCGCGCGGCACCCGCCCCGGCGGCAGTTGCTTGTCCTGGCGCCAGCGCACCTCACTGTTCTGGACGGCGTAGCGCTGAACCCAGATACGCCGGAGCACGTCGACGGCGGGCAGCTCACGTAGCCAGCCGGGAGCGTCCTGCCTGTAGACCGCCGTGAGCAGGGCGAAGCCGTCGGAACCGATAGTCAGGGCGTACTCGGTTCGAGCCGCGTCGCCGACTGGCCAGTCGAGGCCGGTGATTATCCACCCGCTGTAGCCGTCGGTGCCGGGGCTGACCTGGGTATGGCTGCTGCGGTAATGGTCACCGCGACGGTTCGGTAGCCAAGACCCTGGGCTACTGCGGTGGTATCGCCTCGACGTGGGGAAAGCCGGTACGCAGGGCGTTCCTGAGTGAGTGTCAAGTCCATCATGCCTGCTCGGAGGCGATTGCGGTAGGACGGAGCGCACGTCCGTCCGGGCTTGTCGCAAGCCGTGGTCCGCCCTCAGACTCGTCGACATCCACTCTCCGGCAAACGTGCCGGCATCCCTTCTCGGCTGCCGGTGCGTTCGTCGTGCTGCCTCGTCGTGTGACGGGTGCGGTCGGAGGTGAGGGAATGAAGGGGGATCGATGGATCAGGACTTGGTTGTGATGGCGAGGGTCAAGCTGCTCAGCGCCAACCGGCGGGTGGTGCGCGGTGTCGAGGGGTTGTGGATCTACCGTCTGCTGACACAGGTCGAGCCTGAGGTGTACGGGTCGAAGCTGGCGTACGTCCTGGTGGAGGCCAGCGCCTCGCCCCTGGTGCGGGAGCTGCCGGAGCGACGGCTGGCCCTGTTGGACGAGGCGGTGGCGGTGGCGACGGCTCTCGGCACAGCGAACCCGTACCGGGCGAAGGTACTGGCGCGGGCGCTGGCTGCCAGTCAGCGGGAACCGGAGGGGCGCCCGACGGAGTAACTGGCTCAAGGAGGCGCAGGGCATCCAGGTCTGCTGACGCAAGACGGGGGTGGGACCTTGCAGTGGCGGTCACCCTCACGGGCGACGATGAGCATGGTGACCCACTCGATCAGGGCGCATGACGGGTATTTGAGCCACAGGGGTCGGTGATACCGGTCTGGCACACCGCCCAAGTTGTCAACGGCAGAAGATGGCGCAGGAGACCCGGCCCGCCGGATCGTTCCCCTGCGCCATGGCCAGGATGAGCCCGCGAGCGACCGCCCTCGCCTCCTGAAGCCGCCCGTTGGATCACCATGCGCCAACAGCGGTTCTGTTGCTGCATCCTGGCTCTTACCGAAGAGATCCAACAGGGGGCGCTGGATGTGGTCAGTGTTGTCAACGGGCGAGGTACCGGCGGGGGAACGGTTCGACTGGTACTCCGACATCGTCTCGCGTGAGGTGATGCCCGCCGCACTCAGCAGCGAGCGGCCCGCCGAATTCCATGGCGAGGCCGCCGTGCTGGACCTGGGGGAGATCCGTGTGTCGAGGTTCTCCTTGTCGCCCCTGCGCTCTCGGCGTACGGCCGCGATGATCCGGCGTGGCGACCCGGAGCAGTACCAGCTGGCCCTTTTGCGCAAGGGAGCCACGTCGCTGTCGCAGCACCGGAACGAGTGCACCATCGGAGCCGGTGACCTCATGCTCTGGGACACCTCGCGTCCCTCCTACAACCAGATGCCCGCCGCAGGCGGCCAGGTGCAGGCGACGATCCTGCTGCTGCCCCGGAACATCATGCCGTTGCGCACCCAGCGCCTCGACCAGGTGCTGGCCCGCCGCATCCCGGGCGACCGGGGCATGGCCTCGATCCTGTCATCCTTCATGACCGCACTCGAAGACCACGGCGCCGAATGCAGTCCGGAAGAGCTACGTCGTCTCGGCACGGTCGCCGTCGACCTCGCGACGGCCTGCCTGGCCCAGTACCTGGACACCGAGGACCAGCTTCCTGCCGAAGTCCGGACGCAGGCGCTGGTGCAGCGGATCCACGCCTTCATCGAGCACAACCTCGGCGACCCGGAGCTGAATCCGTCGGTGGTCGCCGCCCACCACCACATATCGGTGCGCACTCTCCACCAGCTCTTTCACGACCAGGGCGAGAGCGTCCGCGCCTGGATACGCCGACGCCGCCTCGAGCAGTGCCGCAGCGACCTCGCAGACCCCGGTCTCCGCGCCCGCCATGTGAGCGCCATCGCCGCCCGCTGGGGCTTTAGCGGACCAGTGGTCTTCAGTCGTTCCTTCCGCGAGGCGTACGGACTTAGCCCTACCGAGTTCCGAGCGCTGTGTGTCAACGATTTCTGTGCCGAGCGTTCAGTGTGACGGACGATCAGCGCATCCGTCCGCGGGCTTGAGACTGCCCGCGGACGGATGTTCCCGATGACGTCAGCAGCCGTTGTTGATAGCCTTGGTGCCGACGTAGAGGACGCCGTTCGAGTTCATGTCGACGGTCGAGCCCCCACCCCCCTTGGTGTTCGAGGCCCAGACCACGCCGCCGCTGCTGTTGTAGACCACGAAGTTGCCATCCATCTGGTAGACCGCCCAGTTGTTGTTCCCGGAGCCCCAGCTGTTCGTCGACCAGCAGGCATAGCGGCTGCCGTCGTCGAACCGGAGGTACTCGACCAGGTTGCCATCGCTCTGCATGACGAGCTGGATCTGCCAGCCTTGGGGGGCGTGGTACCGATAGATCATCTGCCCGACGTGCAGGGCCTCACCCCGGTATAGAAAGCTTTGGCCCGCGGCCGCCGATGCGGTTCCGGCGGTGCCGATGAGGGCGGATGCGGCCAGACCGACCGCCGCGGTAGCCGTCGCAAGCCAGCGGGTCATGCTCATACTCACGGTCCTCCATTCGAAACGTTCCAGGGCTGTGGTACTGGGTGCGGGCATCCGGCAGACCGGCTCGTCACGCGAGTGAAGGCCTGTCGCTGCCACAGCTCCCTCGTAGAAGATGCCAACGGCCCGCGCGACGGAGTTGACGTGGCGTGCAAGATCTCTTGATATTTCGTGCCTCGTCCATGCCCTCGCCGGTCGGAGCTGCAGGCCTCGCGCCCGGGCCCGGTCGACCAACCATGCCGCTCGCCCCGAGGACTCCAGGCGCCGCCATCAGCGCGTGCGGCTACCTCCGGGCCGTCCAGGCCGACGACGTCGAAGAGCCCGCGAGTTCGCCGGCGCCGAGCCGCGGACGCCCGAGCTGCTCTGCACTCACGACGCCTGGCCCGCGACTACGAGACGCGCACCGACACCTCGGAGCGGTGATCCGGTGGGCGATGAGCACGGTCATGAGCCGGACGGCGGTCGTGTTCTCGCCAATCCAGGCGTACACGCAGGCCTTTGCCCACCAGTTCTTCGGGTCCTTGTAGAACCCGGTGGCGTCCCAGCTGCCCACATCTTGCGCGGACAGGTCGTTATTGGGATCCGCTTGCTGGCCATACCGCAGCCAGCGGCCGTGGCGGCCGTGCTTTCGAAGCAAGTAGCCGCTGCAGTTGTCGACGTTGCTGGACGTGCTGGTCTGGTTGTAGACGACGGCCTGAACGTGGAAGTTCCTGCCGATCCCATAGGCGTTGAGGTAGCCGTGGCAGCCGCGCACCCAGACGTCGGAACCCTTGACGTAGTGGACGTGGCTGGGCGGGTCGGCGACTGCGGATCCCGCCGAGGTCGCCAGGGTGGCAGTGGCGAACGCTGCGACGAGCACGGCCCCGAAGCGGACCCGTGCCCCGGCAAGCAGACCTGGCTGTCGGGTCGTTCCCACCCTTGGTGCAGCCTTAGGCATGCTCCTTTCTCCTTGTTGCGGACGAGCGCTCGGCGGCATAGCGGTGGTCATCGCCGGTGCGATGCTGATGCGCGTGTTCACGCTTTCCCTCTCTTCGGCACTGCTTCTCCTGCGGTGTACGGGCGCTCAGGGGGCGGGCGCGTTCGTGATACCGGAGGCGGTTACGTCATCGAGTTCAGCGCTATGGGGATTGAATGGGCAGCCGGTTTCGCCAACCTGATCAATGACCGCTATGCAGGTCAGGGGCACGACGTAGCGGCGCTGACCAAAGAAAGCGCCTCAGGTTTGCCCTCCGGTCACGTGCGTGCGTAGCGTGTCGGGCCGTTGCGCCGCATCCACGGGGGAGGCGGGCGGCTGTGGGGGTGAGCTGTCGATGGCGGGGCGTCCGGAGAGCCCGCTCGATCCGAGTGCGGGGCCAGGGGCGCGGCTTGCTGCCGAGTTACGCAAGCTGCGGGCGGAGGCCGGGAGTCCGACGTACCGGGTGATGGCCGGGCGCACGAATCAGGGGGCGAGCACGCTGTCGCAGGCGGCCGGGGGTGAGCGGCTGCCGACCCTGCCGGTCGTCCTGGCCTACGTCCAGGCCTGCGGTGGGGACCTGGAGGAGTGGGAGGCGCGGTGGCGTGAGGCGGCTGCGGAGGCGGCGGCCGAGCCGCGTACCGAGAGTGAGGATGCTGCGCCACCGTATCGAGGACTGGCCCGCTTCGAGCCCGGCGACGCCGACCTGTTCTTCGGTCGCGACCAGCTCACCGACCGCCTACTCGAACTGACCCGTTCCCGCCGGTTCACGGCGGTGTTCGGCACGTCGGGCAGCGGCAAGTCCTCGCTGCTACGCGCCGGCCTCATCCCGCGCCTGAGCAACCCGGAGGCTTCCGGTCCGCGGCCGGCCGCCGTACGCGTCCTCACCCCCGGCGAGCATCCCCTGCGCGTCCACGGGCCGCGGCTGACCCCCAAGGACGCCGACGGTGAGACCTGGCTGATCGTCGACCAGTTCGAGGAGCTCTACACGCTCTGCACCGACCCCGCCGAACGCAGGGAGTTCATCGACCGGCTCCTGGCGGCCACCGATGCCGCGAGCCGGCTGCGCGTGGTCATCGCGGTGCGGGCCGATTTCCTCGGCCGCTGCGCCGAACACCCCGCCCTGACCGCCGCGTTGCAGGACGGGACCGTGCTGGCCGGGCCGATGAGCCGCGACGAGCTGCGCGAGGCCATCGTCAAACCTGCACAGGCCGCCGGGCTGATCGTCGAACGCTCCTTGACGGCGAGGCTGATCGAGGAGGTCTCCGACGAGCCCGGCGCACTGCCCCTGTTGTCCCACGTCCTCTTAGAGACCTGGTACCGCCGCAACGGCCGAGCCCTCACCGAAGCGGCCTACGAAGCGGCCGGCGGCCTACAGGGCGCCATCGCCCGCACCGCCGAAGACGCCTTCGGTAAGCTCACCCCCGTGCAGGCCGACCTCGCCAGGCACATGCTGCTGCGGTTGATCACCCCTGGCGACGGTACGCCCGACACCCGACGGCCGACCGAGCGCGCCGAACTCGTCAGCAGCGCCTCGGACGTCGCACAAGCCGATGCCGACGTGGTCCTGGAGCGATGGGCGCGCGCCCGGCTGATCATCCTGGACGACGACACGGTGGACCTCGCTCACGAGACGCTGATCAGCGCGTGGCCCAGGCTGAGCGGATGGATCGATGCCGAACGTGACCGCCTGCGAACCCACCGCCATCTGACCGAGGCCGCACGAGCCTGGCAGGACCTGGACCGCGACCCGGGAGCCCTCTACCGGGGCACTCGGCTGGCCACCGCCAAGGAAGTGTTGGGGGCGGCGGAACCACGCGCTCGCCTCACCCCGCTGGAACAGTCGTTCCTGTCCGCCGGCCTCGCGGCCCGTGACCGGGAGCAGCGGTCGGCAGCGCGTTCCGCCAGGCGGCTGCGTACCTTCGTGGTGGCCCTGTCGTGCCTGGTCGTCCTGGCCCTGATGGCCGGCCTGGTCGCCTGGCAGCAGAACCGGGCAGGTCAGCGCCAACGCGTCCAGGACGAGGCCCGCCGGATCGCAGCCGTCGCGGAAAGCCTGCGCTCCTCCGAGCCGGCCATCGCGATGCGGCTCAGCCTCGCGGCGTGGAAGATCTCCGAACTGCCGGAGACCCGATCGGCACTGATGGGTTCGATGGCGCAGAAGGAACAGGACGCGTTCCGGATCCCGGACCAGGCGGACGGTCCCGAGGTGTACCTCGACCGCGACGGCCGGACCGCGGTCTCCGTCTCCGGAGAGCGGGTCACTCGGTGGGACGTGCGCAGCCATCGGCAACTGTCCTCGTTCAGGATTCCGGGCATAGCCGATGCCTCATGGCCGGACGTCTCCCCGGACGGCCGCATCCTGGCGTTCGCGTCCACCAGTTCCGGCATCCAGGTCTGGGACCTGGATGCCGGCAAGAAGACCGGACAACTGCCCGGGCACGACGCGGACACGGTCTGGTTCGGTCCCAGCGGACACACACTGGCGGCCTCCGGTCCTGACGACGGAACAGGATCCGTGGCACGGCTGTGGGACCTGCGGCACTGGCGCGAGGTGTTCAAGAACAGGCTGGGCTCCAGTGGCGCGATAAGTGATGTCGCGACAGGCTCGGCCTTCACCGACGTCAAGTTCACCACTATGAGCCTGGACACCGTCAGCCCTGACGACCGTCTTACCGCGATGTGCCCCGACCACCAGCTGGAGGTGTGGGACGTAGCGCGGCGCCGTCGGTTGCCGGGTACGTGGGAGACGGCGTTCCACAGGGACGAATGCCGCACCGGCACCATCACCTTCACATCCGACAGCCGCAGGGTGGCCGTGGCCTCCGGAAACGGCCTGCGTACTTGGGACGTGGCGTCGGGGCGTGAACTGCGCCAGATCAAGCACCGCGGCCTGACACAGGCCGAGTTCAGCCAGGACGGGCGGTTCGTCGCCACGGCGGACGACAACGAGATCCAGCTGTGGCGGACGGACGACCCGGCCACCCCGGTGTTCCGGATCCCATGGGCCGACGGCCAGGGCCTCGGAGCCATCCGCATCGATCTCAAGGCGGGCGTGCTCCGCTATGTGACAGGCAGTTCGAGCACAACCGTGTGGATGGTCTCGCTGGGACACGCCCTTGATCATGCCTGGCAGCAGGACATCACCGTGAGCGCGGGCTTCAGCCCCGACGGCCGCCTGCTCGCACAGACCCGGCAGGCCGGAGGCAGGCACCGGATGCGGCTGGTGGACGTACCGACCGGCAAGGTGCTGGCCGACCGTCTGCCCACCGCGCCCTGCGAGCCACAGTGCTCCGACGTCATGACGTTCGCCTCGGACAGCCGGACCTTCGCCTACTCCAGTGAGGACACCGCATCCGCCGAACCGCCCTGGGTCAAGGTGCTGGACACCCGCCATCCGAACCGGCCGACCACACTGCGGTTCCCGCCCACAGCGGATGACATCGAGACCATCGACGCGATCGCACTCGCGCCCGGTGGCCGAAGCCTCCTGGTGTCGCTGTCCGAGGAGCGCACCGAGGTGTGGGACGTACGCCGGAGGGCGAGATCCAGTCGGCTGCCCGGCGTCTGGGGAGAGAGCCTGACGGTCGCGGACGACGACCGCTTCCTGGCGACCACCCAGGGCGACTTGGTCGATCTGCCCTCCCGGGCGGTCACCCACCGTGCGCTCATGCAGGGAATCCCCGCCCGCTTGGCCTTCAGCCATGGCGGCGGCTATCTGGCCGGAGGCGACGAGTCGGGCTGGGTGACTCTATGGGGCCGTCACGCCCGGCAGTGGCTGGCCGAGTTTCCTCCCGAACCGGCCGACGCCGCCAGCTCGGCGATCGGCGTTTCGGCGCTGGCCTTCTCTCACGACGGCGAAACGCTTGCCGTCGGAACAGCGGACGGCTCGGTCCGGCTGTGGGACGTCGCCTCCCGGCGCCCGGTCGGATCCGCCTTCTCCGACCCCGGGGGCGGGGTCATGGCGCTGGCCTTCAGCAAGGACGACCGCACCCTGTACGTCTCCGCCCAGCACATGCCTCTGTTGACCTACGGCGTCGATGCATCGCGGATGGCCACCGATGTATGCCGACGCGTCGGATCCGGTCTGTCACGTGCCGACTGGCAGAGGTACATCCGCGACGTGCCGTACGCCGCCTCTTGCTGAACGGGACGGTCAGCAAGAGGGGCAGGCGTGATCCGAGCACGCATCACGCCTGTACGAGGCCCTCCCCGCCAGCTCCGAGGCCGTGATCCACATTGAGGCTGCCCCTTTGGAGTGGACACCCTTTGAATGGATCTTGATGGTCCAGGGAGGGATGTCCAGGTGGGACGCAAGTCTCCGTATCCGGAGGAGTTCAGGAAGGACGCCGTTGCGTTCTACCGCGCCTCGGCCGGGAAGCGGACGTATGCGGCGATGGCCGCGGATCTCGGTATCACCGCGGAGTCGCTGCGGACGTGGGTACGCAAGGACGAGGCCCAGGCCGCGCCCGTGGGTCGCGACGGCAGCGTGAGCGCGGCCGAGGAGCTGGCCCCGCTGCGGGCCGAGAACGCCCGGCTGCTCAAGGCCGAGCAGGAATGGCAGCTGGAGCGCGAGATCCTGCGCCGGGCAGCGGCCTATTTCGCCCGGGAGGTGAAGTGAGCCCCTGCCGCTGGGACTTCATCTCCGAAAACTTTGTCCGGACCCCGAGCCTGACGACCTGCCGTGGACGCCGCCGAAAGCCGGCTTCCTCACCGGATGCGGTGCTGTTTCCAGAACGGGCCGAGGTCTTTGCTGGTCATGCTCTGGGCCGCCCTCTTGAAGTCGGCGGTGGTGGAGACGCCGTGCCAGTGATCGCGGGCGTACCGCTTGAGCAGGCGGGCCATGGTGCCGCTGCCGAGGGTGCGTTCAAGGTCTGCGAGGGCGCACGGGCCGGCGGTGTAGATGAGGTGGTATTCGTCGGGATGCCGGCTCCAGTACGCCATGGAGCTGGTCAGTCGGGCCTCGTTGCTGGGCCAGTTCTCCTGTTCCCAGCAGTCGTGGGTGTCCCAGCCGTAGTAGCGGGCGTTGGCGTACTGGGCGAAGCTCTCGTCGAGCCAGGGTGCGTTGTATTCGTCGTTTCCGACGATGCCGTACCACCATTGGTGGGCGATTTCATGGACGGTGGCGCCGCCTTCTTCGGTCGTGCCGAGGAGGACGAGGCCGGGGTATTCCATGCCGCCGCCGAATTTCGGCGTCATGACGAGGTCGATCTCGCCGTACGGATAGCGGCCGAACTCCTTGCCGAACCGGTCGATGGCGCCGGTGGCGTCCTTCCGGTTGAGGCGGACGCCCGCGGCGGATGTGCCGGGTGCCCAGTACGAGTTGACGCGCACGCCGCCCGGCGAGGTGTCGGTCGCGGCGCGGAAGGGGCCCGCGGCCCAGGCGAAGTCCCGTACCCGGTGCGCGATGCTGAGGGTGACGGTGCGTCCGGGGCCGCCGGGCCCGGTCACGGTGCGGCCGGTCGCGGGGACCTTGAGAGCGGAGGGGTGGTCGAGGCGTACCCGGAAGTCGCCGGCGAGTGCGTAGAAGCTCTCACCTGGGGACACGTACGGGTCGAGGTGCCACCCCTTCGCGTCGTGTACGGCGAGTACGGGCAGTGCGTTGCCCAGGAAGCGGAAGTCGCCCTCGCGGCCGAAGCGGCTGTTGCGCCCGGGCACGGTGATCGACACATCGAAGGCCACAGCCGCCCGCTGACCGCGCGCGAGCGGCCTGGGCAGCGTGATGCGCAGTGCTGTGCAGTTCACCGTGAGGCGACCCGCCGTACCACCGCTCACATGGGTCACGGCGACGGGGGAAGGCTTGCCGGGTGTCCCGCACGCGTCCTCGCCGTTGCCCCACAGCCGTACGTACACCTCGCGCAGGGGCCGGTGGGAGGCGTTGCGGAACGACACCCGCTGGCGGCCCGTCCAACGCGAGCCGTCTGCGTCGGAGCGAAGTGTCACGTCGTAGCGCAGACCGTCGGGCGTCGCGGCCTCGGCGGACGCCCGGACCGGCGGTGCCGCGACGGCATGCTCCACGGTGGCGCCCGACGCCACGAGCGGTGCGAGCAGGACGACGAGCAGACGGCGACGGGTTCTCGACCACCACGCGGGTAACAGCGACATGGCAGCGGATCATGCCACAACACCTCCGCCCTTCATCCCCCCAGTGGGAAACTCGAAAGGGCGGCTCCACTTCCCACCGCGCGTCGAGCGGGCATGGGGCCGGATGGTCCTGCTGGGCGGAGGGGCGGCTGCGGCTGTACTTGATCCGGAGCGGTCGGCGGCACAGCGGGCAGGGGGCGATCCCGGCCGCCGTTAGACTGCGGACAAGGGAGGCGTCTTCACGCTGCTCCTTCGACCACCGCCCCACAGCAGGGCAGCGATGGAGACGAGAATCGGCGTGACGGTCTGAGCACAGCATTCGCACGACGCCGTCAGACGTCCTCTCAGGGCGTCGCATCACCTCCGCCCACTGCTCGGGACGGGAGGCCTCGCAGCCGACGCAGCGGTACCCGGCGAGCCATACGCAGCGCTACCGCTACACCAGCAGCCAGCCGTTTCCCGCCCTGCACGTAGTCTTGGCGGGCAAGCCCGAGCACCTGCTCGACAACCGTCTGGCGGCACTCGCCCGCGACGTGCACGGCATCGCCGTCCACGTTCTCGCCCTCACGCTGCGCGCCCTGCAGCGCGGTGAGCGGCTCCGGCCGGGTGGCGCCGGGGGCGCCCGGAGGTTCTCCCCGCCACCGAGGGTGGGGCCTCTAGGACCTAGGGCCGGTGCAGAGCTTCCGAAGGCGGTCCCGAGCCCTGGCCGTGTTGCCATCCGTGGGGTGTCCGGCTCAGGCGCGGTGGCGGAGGGTGAGCGTCCAGGTGTCCACCGTGTAGCGGGTGGGCTCGTTTGCGTGTTGCTCGGCGACGATCGCGGCGACCCGGTCGCCGTCCCACCGCAGTGCCCGTATCGTCCGTGCCCTCAGGTCTGCCGCGTCACCGCCGAGTTCGGCGAGGACTGTGCTGTCGAGCCGTCGGCCCACCGCGCGGACCGCCCCGCCGTCCAGGACCAGGATCGTGCCGTCGCGCAGGACCAGCGGCTTGGGCGGCTGCGGGTCGGACAGGCGCGGGCCGCGTTCCACGACGCCGCCGGGCAGCAGCCGGACGACCCGGCCGTCGGTCGGCGCATTGCGGTCGGTCTCGACGACGCGCACACCGGTACCCACGACGTAGTGGCCGTAGGAGCGCCAGGTGTCGGTCTCGTTGCCGTCGCGGTCGTACTCCCAGGTGTCGAAGACGTCATAGCCCTCCAGCCCGAGCACGAAGCGGCCGCCTCCACGCGCAGCGGCGCGCTCCCCGCGCAATTCGGCGACGAGCCGCCCGTTCGCGAGGTCGAGGAGCAGGGCCGGTCCGAGGATGCCCCAGGGCGTGTACTCCAGGGAGTCCGTGGTGACGAGCACTCGGTCACCGGACACATGGGCGGCGTTGGGCCGTCCCGCACAGCGGTGCATCCAGACGGTGCCGCCGGCGGCGTCGACGCAGCTGACCGACCCGACATCGCCGTGAATGCGCAGCTCGTCCCGGCGCGCCAGCGGCTCCTGCGGAAGCCTGACCCGCTCGTAGGGAGGCCGCCCCACCGCGCGCCGGTGGTCCACCACTTCGGCGCTCCACGCGGCGGCGGTCCCGCTCGCCGCTTCCCCACTCGTCTCCCACCCCGGCATGCACGCGACCGTAGTGCCACACGACGCCACCGCACGAGTCGTGGGGGCCGCCGGGAAACCGCCCAACCTCTGACCGCCCGCATCCAGGACGGACATGCCGTCATGATCCGTCATGATCGAACCCACCACAACAGAGCAGGCCGTCGCCCGCCGCGTGTACGACCTGCGCTTCCCCGGCGAAGCCCCCCACGCACTCACCCTGCAGCAGCTCCGGCGGCGGCCGCAACCGGGGCACCCCCTTCAGCGAGGACCAGCACCTCAACGTCATACCGCCGCCCACCCGGCGACGGGATCCGGCGGCGAAGGCGTCGCCGGATGTGTAGTCGCGTTTTGGTCCAGGGCACGCCGGTGCGCGCTCGCCGGCAGCAGAGCGGAAGAGGCTTCAGTCCCCGCGCCTGAGGGGTAGCTCTCCCAAGAGATCAGCAGGTCGAGGCAGTGCCGTCGGTGTGCGGAGCCTTCGTCCGTCCCGCCGTCGTCCCTCTCCCCGGTCGCCGTTTCGCTGCCGATCCATGCCGTCCCGTCCCGTCCGGTGCCTGCTGTCGGCGCCCGAGTCGTCGTACGAGCTGTGACGGGGGTCACGGGGCTGCTGGTCGGCCCCAGGGAATACATGCTCAGTCATGTTGTTTGATTTGCATGCGAAGTCATGTATCAGCAGGGAGCGCAGCATGCAGTTCGGCATCTTCGGGGTCGGTGACATCTCGCCCGACCCGACCACGGGACACACTCAGAGCGAGGCGGAGCGGATCGGTAACCTGATCAAGATCGCCCGGCGGGCCGACGAGGTGGGCCTTGATGTTTTCGCGCTGGGTGAGCACCACAATCCACCGTTTGTGATGTCCTCGCCGCCGGCGCTGCTCTCCCACATCGCGGCGCTGACGGAACGGATCATCCTGAGCACCGCGGTGACCCTGATCACGACCAATGACCCGGTGAAGATCGCCGAGGACTACGCGATGGTGCAGCATGTCGCCAAGGGGCGGCTGGACCTGATGCTCGGACGCGGGAACACCGTGCCCGTGTATCCGTGGTTCGGCAAGGACATCCGCCAGGGTGTCCCCCTCGCCCTGGAGAACTACAACCTGCTCCACCGGCTGTGGCGCGAGGACGTGGTCGACTGGGAAGGACGGTTCCGCACCCCGCTGCAGGGCTTCACCTCCACCCCTCGCCCGCTGGACGACGTCCCGCCGTTCGTGTGGCACGGCTCGATCCGCAGCCCTGAGACCGCCGAACAGGCGGCGTACTACGGCAACGGGTTCTTCGCCAACCACATCCTGGCCCCGAACTTCCACTTCAAGCCGATCGTCGAGCTCTACCGGCGACGGTATGAGCACTACGGCCACGGCACCGCCGAGCAGGCCATCGTCGGATTGGGCGGCCAGGCGTTCGTCGCCAAGCGCTCCCAGGACGCGGTCAACACCTACCGGCCCTACTTCGAGAACTATCCGGTCTTCCGCGGCTCGAAGCTGGAGGACTACATGGCGGGCACGCCGCTGACCGTCGGCAGCCCCCAGGAAGTGATCGAGAAGGTCCTCACCTTCCAGGAGGGCTTCGGCGACTACCAGCGCCAGCTCTTCTCGGTCGACGCCCTCGGCCTGCCGGTCGACATGGCGCTGGAGCAGGTCGAACTGCTGGGCACCGAGGTGGTGCCGGTGCTGCGCAAGGAGATGGCGGCCCGCCGCAAGCCCGGTGTCCCGGACGCCCCCACGCACGCTTCCCTGGTCAGAGCGAAGTACGGCGACGCCGAGCCGCGTCAGCCGCGCCCGAACCCGAACCGAGGCGACAACCTGTCGGGCACCTCGCCGTACCAGGACAGCGACCCGGCCGTCGAAGCCGGCTTCCCGGCGGCGTTCTGATGGCCGGCGTCAGCCGACTGGCGAACGAGGCCTGGGAGGCGATGTTCCGGGCCCAGGCGACCCTCGCGCGAGAGTTCGAGTATGAGGGCGACTGGGGTGGCTTCCCGCCGCGCGAGTACGGCGTGCTCTACGCGCTGGCCGGAGCGAGGGACGGCTTGCGGATCACCGACCTGATCGACGACGCCCTGCTCACCCAGGCTGGGGTGTCGCGGCTCGTCGCCCGCCTGGACAAGCGGGGGCTCGTCGAACGGCGGCCCGATCCCGACGACGCCCGCGCCTGCCGCATCGTTCTCACCGCCGAAGGCCGTGAAGTGCAACGGCGCCTCGGCCGCGCACATGCTCGGCATGTCACGACCGCGATGACCCGGGCCCTGACCCGCGAACAACTGGAGACGCTCCGGGAGCTCGGCCGCGCACTGGTCGCCGCCGCCCCGGCCACCGCCGCCCACCCCAGGAAAGCACCCGCGAGGGACACCGCATGAACGACCTCACCCCCGCCGCGACCGCGGTGACGATCGCCGTCGTCAACGCCGGCGTCAGCGATCCGTCCTCGACCCGGCTGCTCGCCGACCGCATAGCCCAGAAGACCGTCGACGCCCTCGTAGCCTCGGGCACGACAGCGACCGTGCGCCCGCTCGATCTCGGTCCTCTCGCCGTGGACATCGCGCAGAGCATCGTCTCCGGCGTGCTCAACCCGAAGGTGCAGTCGGCCATGGAGCTGCTCGCCCGGGCCGACGCGGTCATCGCCGCCACCCCGGTCTACAAGGCGGGGATCAGCGGCCTGTTCAAGTCGTTCGCGGACCTGATCGACAACGACCTGCTCATCGCCAAACCGGTCGTCCTCGCCGCGACGGGCGGAAGCGCACGACACGCCATGGTCGTCGACGACCAGCTCCGGCCGCTGTTCGGGTTCCTGCGCACCATCCCGGTGCCCACCTCCCTGTACGCCGCACCCGAGGACTGGGCGTCGACCGACCTCGGCAAGCGCATCGCCCGAGCCGCACAAGAGCTCTCCGTCATGCTGCGCAGCGGAGCCGGCCGACAGATCGCCGACAGCAACTGGAGTGGCTACGACCACCGGTTCGGCGGCAACGCCACACGGGCACAACGGTCCCTGGACGACGTCGACTTCACCACCGATCTCATGCGACTCGCCACCGGCGGAAGCGCACGCCCTCAAGGTGGTGACCGGGCCGATGTACGTTGACGGACGGGCCCCGGAAGGGGGACGGGCGGGATCCGCGAGAACAGGCCGGCGCGCGACGGTGGTGGTCATAGGCGGCGGACAGTCGGGGCTCTCGGCCGGCTACCACCTCAAGCGGCGCGGCTTCGCCAGCGCCCTGACCGGCCCGGTCGGCTCCGACAGCGACCGGACCTTCGTGGTGCTCGATGCCGAACCGGCGGCCGGCGGGGCGTGGCGGCACCGCTGGGAGTCGCTGCGGATGGAGACCGTGAACGGCATCTTCGACCTGCCCGACTTCCCGCAACCACCCGTCGACCCCGACGAGCCCAGTCGTACAGCGGTGCCGCGCTATTTCGCCGCCTTCGAGCAGGCGACCGACCTGCCGATCCTGCGTCCGGTGACGGTCACCTCCGTACGGACCGTGGACGACCGGCCCGACGGAGAGCTGGTCGTGGAGTCCAGCGCGGGGACGTGGACCACCCGGGCGGTCATCAACGCCACCGGCACCTGGACCAACCCCGTCCGCCCCCACTACCCGGGGCAGGAGACCTTCACCGGTATCCAGGTGCACACCCATGACTACGTCTCGGCCGACCGGTTCGCCGGCCTGCGGGTCGCGGTCGTCGGCGGCGGCATCTCGGCACTGCAGCAACTGGAGGAGATCTCACGGGTGGCCACCACGTTCTGGTACACGCGTCGTGAACCCGTTTTCCGAGAGGGCGAGTTCGAGCGCGAGGTCGCCGGCCGTGGGATCGTCGCCAAGGTCGCCGCCGACGTCGAAGCGGGCAGGCCCACCGGCAGCGTCGTCTCCTACACCGACCTGGCCTGGACTCCGTACGCGTTGGCGGCGAAGGAGCGCGGGGTCCTGAGGCGTCGTCCCATGTTCACCGCCATCGAACCCGATGGCGTCCGCGAGGCGGACGGTTCGTTCACGGCTGTCGACGCCATCCTGTGGGCCACGGGATTCAAGGCCGCCCTGGCGCACCTGGAGCCTCTGGGGCTGCGCAACGAGCTCGGCGGGATCACCATGCGCGGCACCCAGGCGGCCGGCGAACCTCGCCTGCACCTGGTCGGCTTCGGACCGTCCCAGTCCACCGTCGGCTCCAACCGCGCCGGCCGCCAGGCGGTCAACAGCCTGCTGCGGCAGTGGAAGGCCACCGCACTGTCGCTTGTTGGCCCGACGGGCGCGTCCAGCGAAGAGCCCGAGGCCCAGTCATGAAGTGCGAAGTCCTCGACAGCCTGCTGAACCTCAAGAACCCGGTGGCCGGGCGCGAGGTCCGTCCCGACGAGCGGTACTGCCAGGCGCTGACTTCCGCGCGCTACGCCGAGCAGTTCGGCTTCGACGCGGTCGCGCTGGGCGAACGGCACGCCGGTGCCTTCCTCTCCAGCGGCGTCACGGTCCTGCTCGGTGCGATCGCCGCGACCACCAGCCGGGTCCGGATCCAGACGGGCCTCTCGGTCCTGTCGATCGAGGTCACCAGCCTGCAGCGCCCCTTCGCCGGCGGCCCTCGGGTACGGCACGGGTCGGCGACCACGCTGACCTCGGCGAGCCTCGCGGGAGCAGCGATGGTCCGTGTCGGTTTCACGCTGCGCGCCGAGCGCCTCCTTCAGACCTTCTGGCCCTGACGGGCTGCCCCCTGATTGATTTTGGGGTGTGCCGGCCCGGGGGTTCGGCTGGTGGGTGATTCAGCAGGCCATCGTGCGGACGTGCACGAGTTCGGTGCTGGGCTTGCGGCGGGTGGTACTGCGGGCGGCGCGGGCGGAGACGAGGGAGGCGACGGCGCGGTGGGTTTCGCCGTAGGTTTCGCGGCGTCCGGTGTACCGCGGAAGTGGGCGCCACTGGCGGTGTTAGCGGTGGCGCGCTCGACGCAGATCCGGCGGGAGGACTGCCGGCACTTGGCCTCGCGCCAGCCGTACCGCTCGGTCAGCGACCCGTTGTCATCGTCGAGTTCCTTGGGCCTCCAGGGCGGGACGGAGACCTGGTCGGGGAACTCGTTGGCCAGGCCCCGGTAGCCGTCGTCGACCTCGGCCTGCACGCCTGGGTGATGGCGGTACTGCTCGGCGATGCCCTCGGTGCGCACCGAGGTCTGGTCGTGCATCCGGCCCGGCCGTTCCGCCCCGGACCACAGAGTGCGTCCGTGGCCGTCGCTGACGGTTGTGGTCTTGATGGTGTTGTGCTTGCGCTTGCCCGAGACGAACGCGCGCCGGCCTGGCATGCCCGCTTTCGGGCGGCGGACCTGGGTTTCCATCCCGTCGGTCCGCTACGTGTCCTGCTCGGCCTCGGCATAGGCGAACACCTCCTCCGAGGTGCGCAGCCGCACCTCGGGTCGGTCCGGGACGGCGAACCCGCGGCTCGCGAGGAGGGACGGATCTCACCGATCGCACGGCCGCCGGTGGACGAACCCACTTCGTAGATCACGCCCAGGGCCTCGTGGGCCCCTGAGGAGGCTGCCGAGGTCGATGCGGCTGGTGAGAGTGTCGGGGTGTTCCAAGCCGAGTGTCCGGGTGCGGATCTCCAGTACCGCGCGGTTCTCCGCTTCAGCCTCGTCCAGCTCGCCAAGTCGGACCAGCATCACGGCGCGGTTGCCCCGGTCGATCAACGTAGAGGGATGCTCAGCTCCCAGGGCAGCGACGTCGGTCTGATATGCCTGCGCGAAACCGCGGGCGGCGAGGCCGTAGTGGCCGTATCCGTAGGCCAGGACTGTGATGCCTTTCCGGTCTTGCACCTCGTGAATCACATCCATCACCGGCACGACGCCCTCCCGAAGGGAGCGGGTTCGTCCGGAACTCACCTTTCACCCGGTTGGACACCCCAGTGGCATGGGAGGCAGCGGTGGGCCAGGATTGGCGGCAACTGGAGGTCGCCGTCGGTGTCACCGGGGCCTGGGCTCAGAGCAAGAAGGGCCTACCGTCACAGTGATCGACACGGACGAGCTAGCCAAGCGGAACGCCGGGTTCGCCGACCTCAAGCTCATGCCCAGTGGCAGTCTGACGGTCATGGGATGCGTCGGCCCTCGTGTCGACCCGTCCGACGTGCTCGGGCTCAAGCTCGGCGAGGCAGCGGTGATCCGCAACGTCGGAGGGCGGGTCACGCCCGCGACACTCCGGACGCTGGAGATGCTCTCGAAAGTCGTCCAGGCCCGCACGGGCGGCCCTCGCCCGGGCGACGTCCACCATGCGGTCCTGCACCACACCGACTGCGGGATCACGGACCTGGCCGCGTTCCCCGAGCTGCTGGCCGATTACTGCGAAGTTCCGGCCGGAGACCTGGACGCCAAGGCGGTCACCGACCCGGTCGCCGCCGTCCGCGTCGACGTCGAAATCCTCAAGCAGAAGCTTCCGGCCGGAGTCTTCGTCTCAGGGCTCGTGTACGACGTGGCCACCGGGCTCAGCGACGTCGTCGTCCCGCACGCGCGAGTGGAAGCATGACACCGCGCGGCGCCTGCGGCCGGTCCGGCCGGCGCGACCGCCGTGCGCCTGCGGCTTGTACCGGGATCTGCTTCCCTGGCCGGTCGTATCGGCGGGGAGGCGCTTTCTAGCATGTGCGACGATCACGGGCACTCGGCGGCGGAGGCGGCGTGGTCAGCGCCTCGTGTCGCGGAGGGACCGGCTGTCGACCCGGTGACGCTGCCCGAGGTGGACGAGGTCAGGATCACGACGATGGTCGACAACACCTTCGACGCCCTGCTGGCCTCCGCCGAAGGCGTCACCCGGGCGCCGATGGGCGCCGGGCGGACCGCCGCGCGGCAGTTCGCCGACGGCGAGGTTCGGGAGACGGACGTGTCTCGGCCCCCGTGCTGCTGTGCAGCGCGGGGGCGGAAGGGGTGCGGTCCTCGCTCCGACTCAGGTCACTGGATTCCGGTGGCGCCGGTCACCATGCGTTGATGACCGGCGCGTCGGGTTCGTGCTGCCGCCAGGTCTCATTGAGGCGCGCGAGCCGGTCCGCGGCGGCGATGCCGCGCAGGGACGCGACCTTGCCGTCGCTGACTTCGAACGCCACGGCGCCCACGACCCGGTCGTCGACCACGGCGAGGACGGCCGGAGAGCCGTTGACCAGCGCGATGTGGAACGCGGGGGAGCCGCCGGCCAGCCGCCGCTTCGCCGGAGTGGGCTTGAAGCCGGCCCGCACGTAGGAGGCGACGCGCTCGCGCGTCGTGCACCGTAGCAGCCGCCTGGCCAGTCCGGCTCCGTCCGAGACCGCGGTGGCATCGGCAGTGAGCATCGCCACCAGCCGTTCGGTGCGCCCCGACGTGGCGGCGGCGAGGAACTCCTCGACGATCCGGCGCGCGGACGCGGGGTCCACCTCGTCGCCGCCGCGACGCTCGGCGACGACCCGGCGTCGGGCCCGGTGGACATGCTGCTGGCTCGCGGACTCGGTGATGTCGAGGATCCCGGCGATCTCGGCGTGGGGGTACGAGAAGGCCTCGCGCAGGACGTAAGCGGCCCGCTCGACCGGCGAGAGGCGCTCCATGAGGGTCAGTACGGCCAAGGACACCAATTCGCGCTGCTCGAAGGTATCGGCAGGGCCGAGCATCGGGTCGCCCTCGAGGAGTGGCTCGGGCAGCCAGTCTCCGACAGCGCGCTCATGGCGCGCCTGCGCCGAGCGGAGCCGGTCGAGGCAGAGATTGGTGACGACCTTGGTCAGCCACGCCTCCGGCACCTCGATACGTTTTTGGTCCGCGGCCTGCCAGCGCAGGAATGCGTCCTGCACGGCGTCCTCGGCGTCGGCCGCCGAGCCGAGCAGACGGTACGCGAGCGAGGCCAGCCGGCTCCGGCTGGCCTCGAACCGATCGATGGCTGCGCTGTCCATGCGGAGGAGCCTATGCGCCGGCCCTCACACCGACCCGGTCAGGCGCGGTGGCCAGGCGGCGCTTGCGCTTCGGCATGCCGAAGGTCGGGTGGGCGATGCCCCACCCGGCCCCCTTGAGCACGCCCGACTTGAGCCGCGCGGCGGTCCGGCCGCCCAGGTACCAGGACTTCGACCGGACGTCCCCGTCCACCATTTGGAAGATCGCGTCCCGCCGCCCGAGGCTGATGTGGTTGCCGTGGTACTTCAGCCCGATGGTCGGGACCTCGCTGTCCGTCAGGCGCGCGACGATCGCGGCGGTCGCCTGCATGTTGGTGAAGCCGGCCGAGGCGCAGGACATCGGCAGCGGCCGGCCGTTCTCGCCGATCGCGTAGGCGCAGTCACCGGCGGCGTAGACGTCCGGGTGCGAGACCGAGCGCATGGTGCGGTCGACGACGATCTGGCCGGTCTCGGCGACCTCCAGGCCGCTCGCTGCCGCGATGGAGTGCACGGCGAACCCGGCCGACCACACGGTCACGTCGGCCGGGATGGTTGTTGCGTCGGCGGCGATCGCCCGTGTCGGCTCGACGGCTTCGATGCTGGTGTGCTCGTGGACGGTGATGCCGAGCCGGTCGAAGGCCTGGTGCAGGTGACGGCGGGCCTTCGCGGAGAGCCAGGCGCCCAGCTGGCCGCGGGCGGCGAGCGCGACCGAGAGGTCGGGCCGGGACTCGGCGAACTCGGTGGCGGTCTCGATGCCGGTCAGCCCCTCACCGACGACCAGCACGGTGCCGCCCTCGCCCAGGCCGGCCAGACGCTCGCGCAGACGCAGCGCCGAGGACAGGCCGGTCACATCGAAGGCGTACTCGGCCACGCCGGGCACGCCGTGGTGGGCTACGGAGCTGCCGAGCGCGTAGAGAAGCGTGTCGTACGCGAGTTCGCCGTCGCCGTCGCCGTCGCCGTCGCCGTCGCCGTCGCCGTCCTCGCCGGTCACGCCGACAGTCCTGCGCCCGGGGTCGACGCCGGTGACGCGCGCCAGGCGCAGCCGCACCCCGGTGCCCGCGAACACGTCGGCGAGCTTGCGGAACGCGAGGTCCTGGCCGATCGCGAGCTGGTGGAGCCGCATCCGCTCAACGAAGTCGGGCACGGCGTTGACGACGGTGATCACGGTGTCAGCGGGGGAGAGCCGACGGGCCAGGTTTCCGGCGGCGAAGGCCCCGGCGTATCCAGCGCCGAGGACGACGATGCGGTGCTTCATGGTGTTGCTCCTGTCTCGTTCGCGTGCTCCTTGAACGAGACGGCGCCCCGATTGCTGACAGGAGCCGGATGTGACGCGGGTCACCGAACTAGAACGAGAGCCCAGGGGGATGTCCACGTCCGGAAACCACAGGTCGCACTGGGCCAGCTCACCGGGCCGATAGACCGTGCGCGAGATTGGATCGACGGGAAGACAGGCAGGCCGAAGTTCCCGGATCCGGTCCTTGAGGATCGTCATACCTCCCTCCCAGCCGATCCGCTCGGCCGATCGCCGTCGCGGGCATCGTCGGGGTCTCCCGCAGCAGTTCACGGATCTGCACCTCCACCGCGTCGACAGCCGAGCCGCTGGCCGGCCGCCGGTACTGCGGCGGCCGATCGCTCGCCAGGGCACGCTTGACGGTGTTCTTCGAGATGCCCAGATGCCGTGCGATCGCCCTGATCGGCATCTGCTCGGCCCGGTGCAGCCAGCGGATCTCTGCCCAGTCCTCAACGAGGAACACCTTCCCTCCTGACCTTGATCAGCAAGACCAGAGTCAGACGAAGATCACCAAGTAGGTCACTTTGATCCGCCGCCAGAAAGCCAGCATTCAGCCGTCGCCGAGATGGGCTGCGGGGACAAAGCGCGGCCAGGCAGTCGACTTCTACCTCTACCTGTCCGCCACGATCGTCACGCTCCGCATGCTGATCCGCCGCGCCACCCCGCTCTACCGCTGGGACGGTCGCCCGACCACCAAGAGGCTCAAGTGACGCCTACTGCCGGGCCCTCTAACGTGCACCGGCACGCCCCCGGCGCGGCCGCCTCGGTCGTGGTCGAGCGCGGTCCGGACAACGTCCGTGTGAACATCCTCAACACAAGGAGCACACAAGCGGCTCCCGGCGAGACCTCGCGCTCGGCCGGTACGCGGCTGGGCCTCGTCGGAGTGCGGGAGCGCGTGACCCTGCTCGCCGGTGGCTTCTCCACCGGACCCACGCTGGACGGAGGCTTCCGGATGACAGCCGAGCTGCCTCTGCGCGAGCCGACCGGACCCGGACCGGACACCCGGCGTGCCCGGCAGGACAAGCAGGTTCGGAAGGACGAGACAGCCGCGGAGGACAGCGCACCGTCGACCGCCGCGCCTCGTACCACTGTGCCGTGGACGCAGTTCGGCCTCTGGGAGCGCCAGGCCACCTCCGCCGTGCTCGCCGTCTGCCTGGTCGGCATCGCGGTGCTGGTCGCCGTCATAGCGGCTGCTCTGCCTTGGTACTCGTCCGAGTACCGGAGCAACGTGGACAAGCCGCCCACGGATGCCGTGGCCGTCGGCATGACCCGCGAGGAAGTAGGCCGCATCATCGGCCCGGACGACGCACTGGCACGGCTGGCCGCACGATCCGTCGAGTCGTCGCCCCCGCCGTCAGCCCGCGGCTGTCTGTACGCGCAGGAATGGCCGAACCAACGTCAGGCCCGTGTCCTGCGGTACTGCTTCGTCCAGGACAGGCTGATCAGCGTGGACCGCTTCGAGATCGGCCGCGGCGACGGTCTCGAAGGCCCATAGGAGGCGACGAGTATGACCGAGCACTCGACCGGACGCATCAGAGTCCTGCTGGCCGACGACGAGGCACTCCTGCGTGCGGGCCTGCGTCTCGTCCTGGGGCACGCCGACGACATCGACGTGGTCGCTGAGGCCACTGACGGCGCGGAGGCGGTCGACCTCGCGGTCCGTCATCGCGTCGACGTGGTGCTGATGGACATCCGGATGCCGGGCATGGATGGCCTCACCTCCGCGGAGCAACTGGCCGGCCAGGCTCCGTCAGGGCGGGTCGTCATGCTGACCACGTTCGGCGAAGACGAGTACATCACCCGCGCGCTCAGCGCGGGAGCGGCGGGCTTCGTACTCAAAGACACCGGACCGCAAGAGCTCATCCAGGCGGTACGTGTTGCTGCGGGCGGCGAGGCGATCCTCTCTCCGCGTATCACCCGCAGCCTCATCGAGGACTACGTGGTCACGCATGCCCGGCGGAGCGCCGAGGCGCGCCGGCTGGTGGACTTGCTGACGGCACGCGAACGGGAGGTTCTCGTGCTGGTCGGTCTCGGTCTGTCCAACGCCGAGGTCGGCAGAAGGCTTTACCTGGGGGAGGGCACGATCAAGACGCATGTACGGAACATCCTGGCCAAGCTATCCTGCGCCAACCGCGTCCAAGCCGCGATCCTCGCCCATGAGCCGGGTCTGCTGCTGGCAGAGTGACCGGGACCGACGACTACAACACGACGAGGACGCCTGGCGCATGCCTTGGACCATGCGGTCCTGTCGCGGTGGGCTCGGCCGTCAGGCCCAAGGGGCGACGGGCTGGAAGCTGCTGTCCGCGCGGAGGAGGTCGAGGATCTGGTGTCGGACCCAGGCATCCGAGGTCGGCGACGCCTGCCGGGAGGTAATCGACCAGCTCCTGGAGATCAACGTGCTCTACCGGCTCCGCGCCGCCCAGAATCCTTGGCCTCCGGAAGAAGTACGGCGACACCAGGCTGGAGGCCGCCTGCACCAACGACGCCTGCAGAAGGCCAAGTTCGAGCAACAGGTCACCCTGGAAGAGTTCGACTTCACGGCCTCCCCGAAACTGCCCGCGGCCCAGATCCGCGACCTGGCCGCCCTGCGCTGGCTCCACGCAGGCGAATCGGGGATCTTGTTCGGTCCCGTCGGGGTCGGAAAGACACACGTCGCCCAGGCTCTCGGACATCTGGCCGTCCGCCAGGGCGCCAACGTCCGCTTCACCAAGACCAGCCGAATTCTGGCCGAGCTGGCAGGCGGCCACGCGGACCGCACCTGGGACGAGCGAATCCGCGGGCTGATCCGCCCCGACGTGCTCATCCTCGACGACTTCGCGATGCGGCAGCTCACCGCGGCCCAGGCCGACGACCTTTATGAGCTGGTCAGCGAGCGGCAGGGCCGGTCCCTGATCATCACCAGCAACCGGGCTCCCAGCGACTGGTATCCGCTGTTCCCCAACCCCGTCGTCGACGATTCGCTCCTGGACCGGCTGATCAACACCAGTCACCAGGTCATCATGAACGGACCAGCTGCCGGCCGAACAAGCGGCCCAAGAACCCGACCGACAAGCCGCCGACCGCCTAGCGTCCGGGCTGGTCGACGTTCCACTCCCGCGGCAGGGCCTCGTCACAGAAGACGCAGACGAAGTGCTCCTCACGCACGATGTTGAGCTGCTGGCAGGAGAGGCAGCGGCGGAACACCACCTCGTGCGTGAAACCGGACGGGCAAACGATCCCGGCCTGGTCCAGGGCCTCGACTACGGCCGACCACGAGCTGACGTCCGGGCAGTAGCCGGTCGACTGATTGCTGACCTCGTCGACCACCCACCGCCAGGACTCCTCGCGGAAGCCGATCTCGCCGGCACCCAGGACCGCTTCTCCACCAGCACACACCACGTGCTCACTGTGACGCGGCGCGAGACGCAGGACCCCGGCCCGATCGACAACGAAGGTGAAGGGCTCGGCCAACTCCTCCACCATCCGAGCCGAGACCCACTCGTCGAAGTCCGCCTGCGAACGCATGCTCTGCCCCTCGCCGTCCGGTCGGACGAGATTCCTCAACTCGGCCGGCCCGACATAGCGATAGCTCCACCCGCGCATGGTCATGCTCGCCAACCTAGACCCGCACTGGGGCGAGGACCTGGGGAATAACGGGCTCTGGCGCTGATCTTGTGACGCTGCCGGGTCAGGGCGTGAGGAGTATGCGCTTGCGGAGAAAGTCGACGGCGAGTAGGGCCTAACGGCAGACCGCTGCCGGCCCCCGCCACTCGTCAGCCAGGGGGGCTCGGCCTCGGTTGCTGTCGGCCGCGCAGGCCGCACTGCCTACTCCTGGTGACCCAGTCTCACGATCATGTTCGGGTGGCGCTCGCTGAGCGCCTTCAGAGCGAGCAGGCTCTTGATGCTGGGTTCGCGCTCCTGCAGGTAGGTTCCGGGCTCGACGCTGTTGTCCCAGCCCCAGCGCGTGTGGCTGACGTCACCGGTCATGAGCACCGGACCCGCCGCGGTGCGGGCGAGGTAGGAGACGTGTCCGGTGGTGTGCCCGGGGGTGAGGATCGCGAAGAACGAGCCGTCGCCGAATACGTCGTTGACGCCTTCGAGCCTTCCGCCCGGATCCTTCGTGAACTGGAGTTCCTCGAGCGGCGGCCGTCCGGCCAGGAGGTGGTTGTTCGTTCCCTGGGCGAACAGGTTCAGGAAGAGCGACGCCTCCGCCTCGTTGGCGCCGGTGTAGATGGGGACGTCCTTGGGAACGTCCGGGAGCCCGGAGACATGATCGAGGTGGAGATGGGTCATGAAGACCCCGTTCAGGGGAACTCCCTCCGCTTCGATGATCTCCACGGTGCTCTGCTGTGGGTGCATCTTCTCGATGCCGCCGTATTTCCTCAGCATCATTCCGACTCCCACGCCCACGGGGTCCTCCACCAGCCGCCGTGAAACGCCCGTGTCCACCAGGAAGAAACCCTGCGTGGGGTGCCGCACGACGTGGGCGTAGATTTTGATCGGCTCCTTGTGGTCGGTGATCCCCGCCGCAACGGCCTTCGGGTGCTTGATGTTGAGCAGCCCCGTGATGGGGGCCTCCCAGTCCGCGCCGATCGTCTTGACCTCGACCGGCCCTGGCTCGTCGATCACGGACTCCATGGCCGCCGCGCTGATCGGCGCGCCGATACGGGCAGGCTTTGCCGTGTGGGTCGTGGTCTTGAAGGTAAGCATTTTCATGGTTGAACTCCTGTTCCTTGATAACTGATAACTGGTGCAGGCCGTCCGGCAAGTGGTGAGGCCGTGGGCCCCGTTCGAGCCGACGTGCCGCTGCTAACCGACGCGCTGCTCGCGGGCGTGCGCGCCGAGGCGGGCGAGTTCCTTGCCGTAGACGCGGTGCAGCCTGCGCGGCGCGATGATCCGCTCGACGAAGCCGGCGACGCCGCTCTCGCCGTCAAAGCTGGAGGTGATGTTCACCAGCGCCTGTTCGCCGTGCGGAGTCACGGTGAACGTCGTGACGAGGCCGGAGTCGCCTGTGTCGGTATGGACCAGGGTTCGGCCCGGCTCCGGCTCGGTGACCTGCATCCGCAGCTCCCGGACGCCTCCAGCAAAGTCGATCTTGAATCGGACGGCGCCGACCGTGCCCACGCCGCTCTCCTCGACGTGGAAGTCGTAGAAGGGGGGCGGCAGGAACCGGGAGTGAAGCTGCGTGTCTGCCAGGTACCGGTAGACCTCGTCCGCGGGGGCGTCAATGGTGCGCTCGGCGGACGCGACGACGATGTGAGCCATGGGTCTGACCTCCGTGTTTGTGGGTTGAGGTGCTGGATTCTGTCTGCCGCCGCGGCGGGCTTGACGGCTGGTTCAGACCGTCTTGATGGTGCCGCCGTCGATGACGTAGTCGGCGCCGGTGATGTTGCCGGCCACGTCGGACAGCAGGAACGCGACCAGGGCCGCGACCTCCTCGGCTTCGCTCATGCGGCCGGTCGTGATGTTCTGGGACTTCGCGATCTGCTGGACGAAGTCGGCGAGGCTGACGCCCGCTGCCGCGGCCAGCTGGGCGACCGGGCCGTTGGGGTTCTCGTAGACGGTGGTGCGGACCAGGCCGGGGGAGACGGTGTTCACGCGCACGCCCTGGGGGCCGAACTCCTCGGCCAGGGACTTGCCGAGCGCGGTGACCGCCGCCTTGACGGCGCTGTAGCTGGCCGGGACGCCCAGGGGCATCCGGGCGACGGTGGAGGAGATGTTGACGATCGCCCCGCGACGCTCGATCAGGCTGGGCAGGGCGGCGCGCGTGGCGCGGACGGTGGCGAGCACGTTGATGTCGAACATGCGGGTCCACTGGGTGTCGTCGGCGTCGAGGAAGCCCATGACGGCCTCGTCCCCGCCGCCCACGTTGTTCACCAGCAGGTCGATGCCGCCCAGTTCGGTCAGCGCGCCGTCGATGAGGGCGGCGACGCCTTCCGCGGTGCTCAGGTCCGCCGGCACGGCGTGGGCGCCGGTTTCCTTCAGCTCGGGCGTGATGGTGCGGGCGGCGCCCACGACGCGGACGCCTTCGTCGATCAGGGTGCGGACGGTGGCCAGTCCGATGCCCCGGCTGGCGCCGGTGACGACGGCGGTCTTGCCCGTGAGGTTGAGGCTCCTCCGGTGCATATGACTTTAATGCTTCAAGTTATATCTATCATGGGTTGAAGCAGTTTGTTAGTCTGGAGCCCATGACGATGACGGAGGCGCAGGCGGAAGCGCAGTGGGAGCTGGGCAAGCTGGTCCACGACCTGGACATGCAGAGCAATGCGCGCATGCGTGAATGGGTGGCCGGACTCGGTCTGACCGTCGCGCAGGCCTCGGCCCTGCGCGAGATGACCGGTCCGATGACCATGCGCGAGCTGGCCGGGCGGATGAGCTGCGAACCCTCCAATGCCACCGTCGTGATCGACAAGCTGGAGAGCCTGCGGCTGATAGAGCGCCGTCCCCACCCCACCGACCGCCGGGCCAAGCAGCTTGTCCTGACGCCGGAGGGCACCGAACTGCGGGAACGGCTACTGAAGGTCCTGACCGAGGAACCCCTGTTCGCCGGCCTGACGCAGGACGAGCAGGACGCGCTGCAGGGTTTGCTCAAGCGGGCCCTTTTCCGCGATGAAGTCCTCCGGGCCTGACGGCGTCGGACAGCGGAACGCGCACGGACGGGTGTGCGAGGGGCTTGCTCGGATACCTGTGAGCGCGTGAGGGCGCCAGATGGCCTGGGCCTGGGATGGAGCAGCCCTGCCGCCGAGCGCCGATGGCAGGGCGTGACCGCGTGCGGCGGGCGGGCGCTACGCCTCGCCGTCCTCTCCGTCCGTCGATGGCTCGCGAAGGGGGCGGTACCCCGCCTGCGCGGGGCGGAAGAACGCGTTGCGGCCCAGGAAGTTGATGTGGTCGAACTGGAGCGGCGACAGGCGCGCGAGCAGGTCGTCGGTCACGGGGAAGCCGTCGGCCGCGAGCTGCTTGGCGGCGCGGTCCAGGTAGAGGCTGTTCCACAGCTCCACGGCGTTCAGGGCCAGGCCGAGCGCGCCGAGCTGGTCCTCCATGCTCTCGCGGTAGTGCTGGCGCAGTTCGCCGCGCTGGCCGAAGAAGATCCGCCGGGCCAGGGCGGTGGCGGGCCTCGGTGATGTTGAGCTGCTTGCCGATCATGCGCCGGTAGCCGTCGTCGGAGACGAACTGCAGCAGGTGCAGGGTCTTGAAGATCCGCCCGTAGTGGGCGAAGACGTCGCCCAGGCCGGTCGGGCACCCGTCGCGCGACAGCCTGCCGAGATCCGCGGCCACCGCCGCATACGTCCGCTTCCCGGCCGAGGCGCGGTAGAACGCAACGGCGTCCTTCCTGAACTCCTCCGGATACGGGCTTGCGTCCCACCTGGACATCCCTCCCTGGACCATCAAGATCCATTCTCAGGGTGCCCACTCCAAAGGGGCAGCCTCGACCGTGCGCAGGCCCATGCCCTCGGTGAGGTTGTTGGTCGGGACATCCGGTCCGTACACGCCGTAGAGGGTGCCGGAGGCGCCGCCGTGGAACTTGCCGGTGTCCGAGGCGAGGTCGACGGTGAGCGCTCCCTCGCGGACCACGGTGACGGTCGCCTGCGCGGCTTGCCCGGCCGCTGTTCCGGCCACGGTGAACGTGCCCGGCCGGGCGTACTTCTCGGCCGGTACGGCGTCCCAGGCGATCGGTGTGTCGCGGTCGTAGCCGTCGGAGAAGGTGGAGCGCACCGAGGCGGGCAGGGACGGGGCGGTCCCGGTCGTCGTACGGACCTCGAAGGACGTCTGCGAGAGCTGATCGAGGGTGGGGAGAGTTCCGACCGTGCTGGCGACCTGCTCGGCGGTGAGCGCCGAGTGCCAGACCGCGAAGTCGTCGACCGCGCCCTTGAGCAGCGGGTCCTGGTAGAACGACTTGCCGATGCAACCGGCCGCCGTGGCCGAGCTGTCCAGCAGGTCCTTGGCTTTGACCGTTGTCGCGGTGGAGGAGACCGCCACGCCGTCGAGGTAGGTGGTGACCCGGTGGGCGGTGGTGTCGAGGGTGACGGTGACCGTCCGCCATCCGTCGGCGGGCAGGGCCCCGTAGCCTGAGACCTGGGCCTCCGCGCCTCCTCCGCCGGTGGTCACGGCGGTGCGCAGCACTCCGCCGTTGGACGGGGTGGTGAAGAGGTACTTCGTGGTGTCGGTGCCCAGGTCGAAGATCCGTTGCCAGGACGACTTGTCGCCGCTCCACTTCACCCGGGCGGAGACCGTCAAGTCGGTTGCCCCGTCGAGCACTTCGCGGGGCAGACGGACATACGCGCCGTCGGAGGTGGGCGATCCGCCGGGCAGGGCCAGCGCCTTGCCGCCGTCCGTGCCCGCAACGGGCTGTGCGGTCGAGCCGTTCACCAGGGTCGCCGTCAGGCCGTTGCCGGAGCTGTCGGTGATCCTGCCGGAGGCGGGGTCGTCCTGGTCGAAGGTGTAGTGGGCGGTGGGCTGCGGCAGGTCGGCTGCCTGCGCGGGGACGGCCGGTACGGCCGGCAGGCCCGCGCCGAGCGCCAGCGCCACGGCGGCCGGGGCCCGGCGACGGGCGGATCTTTCTGCGGATGGCATGGATTGCGTCCTCAATCCTTGTGTCAGCGTACTCGAACCGGTTCGATTTTGTGGCCGACAGGGAGAAGCGGGGAGCGTCTGATCTGTGGGTGTGGGGGCTCGCCCGCCCTGAGGAGGCGGAGTCGGGGGGCCTGACTGTCGGAAGGATCACTTCATCGAACCGGTTCGGGGAAGCTAGCACTGGGGCCCTTGGCCAGCAATCCCTTCGACGCAAGGTTCCAGTGGCCATATTGCGGGTCGGGAAAGTACGGTCAGGGGTGTTGACAGGCGTTGGGGCAATTCCTACCTTCACTTCACGCGAACCGGTTCGACAACTGGCCCTCGCTCTCCGTTTCACCCCAGACCCTCAGGGCCGGCAGGCACTCTGGCTGCTGAGAAATCCGAACCGGTTCGACCTAGGAGCCACCCGTGAACATCGGTGAGATCGCACGGCGGGCTGGTGTCTCGCGGAGCACCGTGTCGTACGCGCTGAGCGGCAAGCGCCCTGTTTCGGACGACACACGCCGGAAGATCCAGGAGGTCATCGACGAGCTGGGCTACCGCCCCAACGCCAGTGCCCGCGCCCTGGCCAACGGCCGCACCAGCACCATCGGCCTGGTCTTCCCGCCGGCCGGCAACCACTACACCGGGATGCAGCTGGACTTCATCGGCAGCGTGGTGGAGGCCGCCGCCGCCCACGACTACGACGTCCTGCTCTCCCCGAGCGGCGTGGACAGAGACCGCTCGTTCCAGCGACTGCTGGGGGAGCGGCGCGTCGACGGCGCCATCCTCATGGAGATCAGACTGGAGGACGACCGGGTCGACCACCTGGCCGACCTCGGCTTCCCCTTCGTCGCCATCGGCCGCACCGCCCACCCCGAGGGCGGCTGGTGGGTCGGCCTGGACCACACCGCGCTCGCCGCGGCCTGCGTCCACCACCTGGCGGACCTCGGCCACCGCAGAGTCGCCTTCGTCAACCGGCCCGCGCAGTTGCTGCGGGCCGGATACGAGTCCGCCCAGCGAGGCCTGGACGGCTTCACCAAAGCCGCCGCCGAACGCGGGCTGGCCGTACGTACCTACTGCTGCGGGGACGACGCTGCCTCGGGCCAGGCCTGCCTGGAACAGATCCTCCACGACGACCCCGCCACCACCGCCCTGGTCACTCTGAACGAGGCCGCCCTGGGCGGTCTGTACCGGGGGCTCGCCGAGGCGGGCCGCCATGTGCCGCGCGACTTCTCCGTCACGGGCGTCGTGGCCGCCCGGTGGGCGGAGACGGTGACCCCGCAGCTGACCGCGGCCGACGTACCGGCGGAGGAGATGGGTCGGCGCGCCGTCGACCTGCTGGTGGAGCGGCTCGACCAGCCCGACGCGCCGCCCCGGCACCGTCTCCTCGCGCCGCCGATCTCGCTCCGCGCCAGCACCGGACCCGCTTCGGCCTCCTGACCGCACCCGCGTAGTTCTCGTCTCCTCACTTCACCGGACACCCGGACCGCTCGACGACGCCGTCCGCCGTGCCCGCGTCTCCTCACCACCCCGTGCCCTCGGCACCCGCATGTCCAGAACAAAGGAACCCTCGTGATGAACAGCTCCTCCAGACAGCGCCTTCTGACCGCCGCGGCCGTGACCGCGCTCGCCGTGGCCGTCACCGCCACCGCCTGCTCCTCCGGCTCCGACAGCACCGACACCAAGGGCGCCGGCGGCGGTACGTACACCATCTGGGACCCCTACCCGCAGTTCGACAAGACCTCGGCCTGGGCGAAGCTGCTCGACCAGTGCGGCACCAAGGCCCGGGTGAAGATCAAGCGGACCGGTTTCGACACCAGCGACCTGGGAAACAAGACGCTGCTGGCGGCACAGCAGGGCAACTCGCCGGACGTCCTCATCGTCGACAACCCGGTGGTGTCCACCCTGGCCGAGGCGGGCGTACTCACGACGACGGACGACAACAAGCTGGACACCTCGAAGGTCGACCCGAACCTGTTGGCGGCCGGACAGTCGGGCGGCAAGACGTATGGCACGCCCATCGGCGCCAACACCCTCGCCCTGTATTACAACAAGAAGGTCCTGAAGGCGGCCGGCGTGGACATCACCTCGGTCAAGGACTGGACGTCACTGACGGCGGCACTGGCGAAGGTCAAGAAGGCGGGCAAAAAGGGCATCACGTTCTCCGCGATCGGCACGGAAGAGGGCAGCTTCCAGTTCCTGCCCTGGTTCTGGGGGGCGGGCGCGAAGCTGACCGAACTGGACTCCTCCCAGGCCGGGTCCGCGCTGACCCTGTGGAAGGACTGGCTGAAGAACGGCTACGCCCCCAACTCGGTCCTCAACAACACCCAGACCACCAGCTGGCAGGAGTTCGCGAGCGGTGACTACGCGTTCAGCGAGAACGGCACCTGGCAGCTGGCCAACGCCAAGAAGGCGGGTTTCGACTACGGGGTACTGCCCGTCCCGGCGGCAATGGGCGGCAACGCGGCGGCCCCGACCGGCGGCGAGTTCGTGACCGTCCCGGTCCAGAAGGACTCCGGCCGCTACGCCACTTCCCAGAAGCTGGTGACCTGCCTGACCAGCACCGACAACCTCTACAACACCGACACGACGCTGTCCTACGTGGCGCCCACCAGTGACGTCCAGGACAAGCAGGTGGCCGCGACCGCCGAACTGAAGCCGTGGGTCGAGGCGGTCAAGGCGGCCAAGGGGCGCACCAGCGACGACCTGGGCACCAAGTACCCCAAGATCTCCGAGCAGTTGTGGAAAGCCGTCCAGTCCGCCCTGAGCGGCTCCAAGTCGCCCAAGGACGCGCTGTCCGAGGCCCAGTCTGCTGCCAAGTAGCCCGACCACAAGGCCGTTGATGAACCACACGACAAAGTTCCCGGACCACCGGTCCGAGCGCGTCCGGAACGGGGCTGCCGCCACCGCCCCGCCCCCGGTCAGCGGCAGGAAGCGTCGGCCCGCCTCCAGCCAGTGGGCCGCCTGGGGATTCCTGGCACCGGTGACGCTCTACCTCGCCCTCTTCTACGCCTATCCGCTCTACCGCAACCTCGACCTGAGCCTGCGCAACTACACCGTCCGCTCCTTCGTCCAGGGCGACGCCCCGTTCACCGGCCTGGCCAACTACCGCGCGGTCTTCGACAACCCGACCTTCGCCCCGGCCCTGCTGCACACCGCGGTCTTCACCGCCGTCTGCCTGCTCTTCCAGTACGCCATCGGGCTCGCCCTCGCCGTCTTCTTCAACCAGCACTTCCGGCTCTCCGCCACCCTGCGCGCCCTGTTCCTCGTCCCCTGGCTGCTGCCCCTGATCGTGTCGGCCTCCACCTGGTCGTGGATGCTCAACAGCGACTCCGGAATCGTCAACGCCGCCCTGCACGCCGTCGGTATCGGACCGGTGAACTGGCTGACCTCACCGTCCTGGTCTCTGCTTTCGGTGATCATCGCGAACATCTGGATCGGCGTGCCCTTCAACCTGGTCGTGCTCTACAGCGGCCTGCAGTCCATCCCGGCCGGCCTGTACGAGGCCGCCGCCCTCGACGGGGCGGGTGCCTGGCGCCGGTTCTGGAGCATCACCTTCCCGCTGCTGCGGCCGGTGTCCGCGATCACCTTGCTCCTGGGGCTGGTCTACACGCTCAAGGTCTTCGACATCATCTGGATCATGACCAAGGGTGGCCCGGCAGACTCGTCGACCACCTTCGCAACCTGGTCCTACCAGCTCGGCTTCGGCAACCTCCTGCCGGCCTTCGGCCCGGGGGCCGCCGTCGGCAACCTGCTCGTGGTCGCCGCACTGGCCTTCGGCCTGGTCTACGTCCGCGTCCAGAGGAAGCAGGCGCTGTCATGAGCCGAATGCGCAGGCGTACGTGGGTGAAGACCACGATCGGTATCGCGCTGACCGCGATCATGCTCTTCCCGGTGTACTGGATGCTCAACGTGTCCCTCACCCGCGACCAGGACATGCGCAAGAGCCCTCCCGACCTGCTGCCGCTTCACGGCACCCTGACCGGCTACCGCACCGTCCTCGACGAGCAATTGCCCTACCTCGGCACCAGCCTGGTCATCGGCCTGGGCACCGTCGCGCTGACCGTGCTCCTGTCCGCCCCCGCCGGCTACGCCCTGGCCAAGCTGCGCCCACGCGGCGGCGGCATCCTCAGCTTCGTCCTGCTGGCCGCCCAGATGATCCCCGGCATCATCATGGCGATGGGCTTCTACGCCATCTACCTCCAGCTCGGCCTGCTCCAGTCCGTCCCCGGACTGATCGTCGCCGACTCCACCCTGGCCGTGCCCTTCGCGGTCCTGATCTTCACCGCGTTCATGTCCGGCATCCCCGGCGAACTGCTCCAGGCCGCGCAGATGGACGGAGCAAGTCCCCTGCGCACCTTCCGCTCCGTCGTGCTGCCCATGAGCCGCAACGCCGTCGTCACCGTCTCCCTGTTCGCGTTCCTGTGGTCCTGGTCCGACTTCGTCTTCGCCAGCACTCTCGTGAACGGCGGCGCCCACGAGCCGATCACGCTCGGCATCTACCACTACATCGGCAACAACAACCAGCAGTGGAACGCCATCATGGCCACCGCCGTCGTCGCCTCCCTGCCGGCCGCGGTGATTCTCGTCCTCGCCCAGCGCTACGTCGCCGCCGGCGTGACCGCCGGCGCGGTCAAGGACTGAGCCCCCCAGCCTGCCACGACGGCTGAACCGCCTCCGCCCGCGTGTTCAGCCGACCGTCGCCCCTGCCCCAGAAACGAGTCACGCCACATGACCGCCGCCTTGTCCGGCCCGGCCTTCTCCGTCCACGACATCCCGTTCAGCACCTACGGATCCTGGTTCGACATCTCACCCGTGGTGGCGGAGAAGACGTACGCCGAGGACCTCCACCTCGTCTCGCACCAGAACGGCATGCACGGCGTCCTGCGCCTGGTTCCCGTGGATCCGTCGACGGGTGCGCGTGCCGAGTCCCGCGTCGAGGCGACCCCAGGCCTGCTCAGCTGGATCGGCTCGGCCGGGCGGATCGACCTGGCCTACGAGTCGCCGGACACCGTACGTCTGCGGGGGAGCGGGCTGGGCATGGGTGTTCATGCGGCCGCGCAGACCCTGACCCCGTTCAGCGGGACGTACTTCTTCCACGACCCGGCGGCGGACGCGCACGTGTTCACCTCCTACGAGACAGGACGCCGGTACCGCGTCACCGCAGTGTCCGGCGCGTTCATCGACACGGCCGGAACGCAGGCTCTGGGCAGCGGTGACCGCGAACTCGCCGTCACCGCGGAGGCGGACGGAGTCTGGGAGATCGCGATCGAGGAGTTCGACACCTCCCGGCCGCCCTACGCTTCCTCGGTCGCCTTTGAGAGCATCGCGGAGACCGCACGGGGCTCGTTCGCTGACTTCGTCGACGCCATTGCCCCCTGGCGCTCGTCTGCCACACCGGCGGCCGAACTCGCGGCCTACGTCGTCTGGTCGGCGACCGTACGGCCGAGCGGCCTGGTCACCCGGCCCGCCGTACTGATGTCCAAGCACTGGATGGACAAGGTCTGGAGCTGGGACCACTGCTTCAACGCCCTGGCACTAGCGCCCGGACACCCTGAACTAGCACTGGACCAGTACCACCTGCCTTTCGACCACCAGGACGACGGCGGTGCCCTGCCGGACTCGGTCACCCACTCCGAGGTCCTGTACAACTTTGTCAAGCCGCCCATCCACGGCTGGGCCTTCGGTCACCTGCGCCGTCGCCTGCCGGCCCCGCCAAGCCAGGCCGAACTGGCCGAGACATACGAGCGGCTGGAACGTTGGACCGACTTCTGGCTCACGGCGCGGCGAGTGTCAGGCACCGAACTGGCCCATTACCAGCACGGCAACGACAGCGGCTGGGACAACGCCACCACCTTCGACCCCGAACGCGTCGTCGCCACCGCCGACCTGGCCGCCTTCCTCGTCCTCCAACTGCGTGAGCTGGCCACCCTGGCGAGCGATCTGGGCAAGCCGGACGAGGCACGCCGGTGGACGCGAACCGCGGAACAGACCCAGTCGGCGCTGCTCGACCAGCTCTGGACCGGTGACCGTTTCGTCGCCCGGTCGGTCGCCACCGGGAACACCTGGAGCAGCGCCAGCCTGCTCGACCTGATGCCCATAGTGCTGGGCGAGCACCTGCCCGGCAGCGTCAGCAGCGCACTGGCCGACCACATCAAGGCCCACCTGACCCCGTACGGCCTGGCCACCGAACTGCCCACCTCACCGCACTACTTGGCCGACGGCTACTGGCGCGGCCCGATCTGGGCCCCCGCCACCGTCCTCGTCGAGGACGGCCTGCGGCGCGCCGGCCACCACCGGCTGGCCGACGACATCAGCGCCCGCTTCCGTGCCCTCTGCGAGATCCACGGCTTCGCAGAGAATTTCGACGCCCTCGACGGAACGGGCCTGCGCGACCGCGCCTACACCTGGACCGCCAGCAGCTACCTCCTCCTCGCCGAGGCATACGCACACCGAGACGGCCACTGAGCGGTCGCCTCCCGCACAGTCCCGGGACCGATCGGGCCCCGGTCCCTCCAACCCGACCCTGCAGGAGCCGCACAATGAAGTCGCCCACAACACCCCCCAGTCCTAAACCCCGCACCGGACGCCGAGCACTCTCGGCCGTCGCCGTCCTGATGGCTGCCCTGGCCACAACCCTGGTCCCCGCCCCCGCACAGGCCGCCGACACCAGCGTCACCGTCGATTTCGCCACGGCCGGCGGCGCCCCCACCTACCACGCCTCCGGAATGATCTACGGCATGACGCCGGACGGCTCACTCCCGCAGGACCACTTCTTCACGGACATCAAGTGGCACTTCATGCGAGCCGGAGGCGCGCAGCTCAACACCGGCGGCTACGCCACCAGCCTCGCCGACTACCAGACCCGCTGGAACTCGACGCTGGCCCAGTACAAGCGCACGGCCGCGCTCGGCGGCACCTTCGTGCTGCTGCCGCACGACCTGTGGGGCGCCGACGGCACCACCAATCAGTCCTTCCCCGGTGACAACGGCGACTGGACGCAGTTCGACGCCTTCGTCACCCGGCTCATCGGTGACGTCAAGGCCAACAACATGACCGTCGAGTGGGACCTGTGGAACGAGCCCGACGGCGCTGGCTTCTGGAAGCCTCCGCAGGCGCAATACCTGCAGATGTGGTCCCGCTTCTACGCCCGTGTGCGTGCCGCGTTCCCGAACCAGCTGATCGTCGGCCCCAGCATCGCCGGCCAGCCGAACTCCTCCAACACCTGGTGGACCACCTACCTCAACTACGTCAAGGCCAACAACGTCGCCCCCGACATCTACAGCTGGCACGACGAACCGGGCGACCCCGCCACCGACGTCAGCCGCGCCAACTCCACCCTCGCTGCAGCCGGGTTGACCAACACCCGGGCCTACCAGATCAACGAGTACGCCACCCTGTCCATGCAGTCCCCGGGCGGCGGCGCCTGGTTCATCGGCCGCCTGGAACGGGCCGGCGCCGACGGCCTGCGCGGCAACTGGGCCTCCGGCACCGGCCTGCACGACGACGAGGCCAACCTCCTCACCAAGAACAGCGCCGGCCAGTACCTGCCGCTGGGCGAGTGGTTCATGTACCGCTACTACGGCTCCCAGACCGGCAACATCGTCAACCTCGTTCCCGGAACGGGCACCGACGGCCTGGCGACCAAGGACAACACCGCCAAGAACGCCAGGATCCTGCTTGGCAGCAGTGGCAACACCGGAACCGTCACCGTCAACCTCACCGGCCTGAACACCACGTCGGTGGTGGAGAACGGCAGGGTGCGTGCGGTCGTCCAGCGCGTCCCGTACAACAGCGGCGCCTCCCTGGCCGGACCCGAGACGATCTCCGACACCACCCTGACCGTCAGCAACAATGCGGCCTCGGTGAGCATCCCGTGGTCGAACGCCAAGGACGGCTACACCGTCACCCTGCTTCCGCCGTCCAACTCGACCATCTCCACGGTCGCCGTCAGCGAGAACAGCGGGCAGTGCCTGGACGACACCAACCTGAGCAAGGCCGACGGCACGCAGTACCAGCAGTGGTACTGCGAGGGCGGCTACCAGCAGATGCTCGACTTGAAGCCGGTCAGCGGCAAGACGAACACCTACACCGTGGTCAACGAGCTCAGCGGCAAGTGCCTCGACGTCTCCGGGGCCTCCACCGCCGACGGCGCCGCCGTCATCCAGTACACGTGCAGCGGCGGCACCAACCAGCAGTTCACCCTCAATCCCGTCACCGCGCTGGGCAACAGCAAGGACTACCAGCTGGTCGCGGTCCACAGCGGCAAGTGCGTGGACGTCAGCAACGTCTCCACCACGGCCGGCGTCCTGGTCCACCAATGGACCTGCGACCCTGCGAGCGCCCTCGCCACCAAGAAGAACCAGATCTGGAGGCTGGCCGGCAGGAGCTGACGTACGACGCATCTACGAGTCCCCCCGCCATGCGTGGCCGTCCCGCACTCCGCCGGACGGCCACGCAGGTCTGTGCAACCACGAGGTCGGAGCACCGCTGCAGTGGCTCCCCCTCCTCCGTCTGCCTGCCGAACAGCATCATCCGACAGCACTCCGAACACAGGTGGCTGAACATCCGAGGAGAGCCCTCGCAAGTGAAGGCCCATCCGGTCGGCGATCTAGGCCGACGGGTGCCGGTGCACTGGCGCCGTCCAGTCTATCCATGAGCCGAAGGCCCCATCCGCGAACGGGGCTGTGACCAGGGATAATCGTCGTGGCGACAGCATGCCCACCCCTTGAAAGCGGGGCGCTTGTGTGCAGGCTCCTCTCACACTGACGCGTTTTGCCAGCCGTGGCTGACCAGCCCAAAGCGGGGTCTGCCAGGCGCTGCTGAGTCGTACCCTGCGTCCATGACGTTCTCCAGCGCGGACGCAGCCCGGCGTACTGCCGTCGCCCTGGAAGGCCGCATGGTGATCGATCCGACGTGGGGCGTTGTCACCGTCACCGACGTCGAGGCCGACGGAACCTGCTGGCCGATCCAGGTTGCTTTTTCGGCGGCCGGCCGACGCTGGGAGACGGCATTCGAGATCGGCGACATCGCGGACGAGCGGGAGCCGCTGCCGGAGAACTTCGGTGAGGAGCAGGCGCAGGAGATGGCGTCGCTAGCGGTCACCTGGGTCCTGGAACGTCTCGCAGCGTGAAAGGAGCCCCCGCTCGACCCATGAGGCCGACGGGGGCTTCGGCTCGTCTACAAGAGGGCAGAGGCGTGGAGATCCACGTTCAGGCGATCAACGTGGAGAAGATCGTGCAGTTCTGGTCGGAGATTCCCGGCGTAGCTCCGTCCTGTGCCGGGAGCGGCGACCTCGCCCCACAGAGCCAGGTAGACGAGAACACAACCGCCAGCCGGATCGAGGACGAGGACCTGGTCCTCGATATCTGGTCCGGCCTTCGGTTCCTGGCCCGCTACGCGCGGGATCGCGCGGCTGCGGGCGGGCCCGCGACGGTCCGGGCCGCCGTCTGGCCGGTCACCTCCGACCTCCTTGGCCGAACCGCGCCACCCGCGAAGCTTCGGCGGCTCGCTGGGAACTCACCTGCTGACCGAACCGCCCCAGGCGGAGTCCGTCTTCGACATCGACGATCTTGCCGAAGACGGACCAGCTCTGATCGCGGCCACTTCCGTCCTCGCGGCTGGACTGATCCAGCGCTTCGGTTACCGAGAGACCCTCCAGAGTTCGAGGCCCTGTTCGACCACGGATGATAAACGCCAAGCTAAGACATCATTTGAACAGTGCCTACAGCCACGGAAATGTTGATCAAAACCAAGACGCCGTACATGAAGTTCTTTGGTTTCGTGGATCCAGGCCTAAAAAGAAGAACGCATGCAACTATCACATTGGCCACATCTATCAGAAGAATAACGCGTCCGGTCATCGCTGTTCCGGGTTCCTGCAGCGTTCCATCCATTAACATCCATGGATACAGCAGCGCACAAAAGACACACCAGATCAGAAAGCCCGCAAAAGCCAGATTTTGGCGAAATTCCCTCCGGCGGGCGGAGGCGCGGATACGGCGAACGGAGTCCGGCGTTGCCGTTACAGGACGGTTCGAGATCGACCGAGGCATCAATGGGGGTTGGGTTTGGATTTGACCCTGTGGCGACCCTGAACTCGAACTGGCCGTCGCATTCTCTCCTGTGCCAGAATCCTCCCTCGTACCCCTTCGGCGCTCGCTTATCATGAATATTTGATCCGCTACGCCGATGACAGCAACGATTAACGAGGCGACACCGATCAAGACATCAGGCGACATGGCGCCAATATGCCTCTATCGCATAGACCTAGCAATGAGTAGAACACGATCCGTCGAGTGAAGAATTCGGCGATCTACTCGAAGCGCACAGTCTTCCCTACCCAGGGGCATTGCAGGAAGTGGATCGGTTCGGTTCGTGTGCTTCGTCCGTGACATTGCGTCATGTCCCGTTCTGAGGCCGGGAAGCAGCGCAGACACGGCGTCGGTGATCATGTGGTTGTCGAGACCCATGAGAACCGAACGAGACCGCGCCTGCCCCTGCATCATCCCCCATGCCCGTCGCGCTGGAGCACCTGGCCCACGCTCCTTCTTCTGCGCCCCTCATCGATGCAGCCGGTCTGCGTCCCTTCCTGGACGCGGTGCCCGACCCACGGGATCGCAGGGGCCGCCGGCATCCGCTCTCCGCGTTACTGGCTGCGGCAGCAGCTGCCGTGCTGGCCGGCGCGCGCTCCCTGACTGCGATCGGTGAGTGGATCACGGACGCACCGCGCTGGGCCGTGCACGTCCTCGGTTTCGCCCCGGATCCCCTGACCAGGCAGGTGGTGGTACCGCACGAGGCGACGGTGCGCCGTCTGCTCGCCCGTCTGGACGGCGATGCGCTGGATGCCGCGATCGGCGCCTTCCTGTCCACACGGACCGTGGCGATCTCGCTGCTGGCCGCGATGGCGCACAGCGGAGAGGTCCTCGCCCAGCGCCAGGTCGCTGACAAGAGCAACGAAATCTCCTCCTTCGCCCCGCTGTTGAACGGCGTCGACCTCACCCATGCCGTGGTCACGGCGGACGCCCTGCACACCACAGTCTCCGCAACCTGGCCGTCGGCCTCCATCGGCAAGGCGGCCAGAAGAAGATTGCAGCCGCCCTCCGACGAACGGCCCGCGACTACCGTCGGCCCCTGGTCCTCCTCGGCCTCACCGGATGAAACCAGACAAGATCACTTCACGCAAAGACCCTGGGGCGGTGGCGGCTATGAGGCCTGACCCCTGTCTGGTTCTCCGCCCCGAGTCAGGAAGCGTAGGCAAGGTAGGAGCCGACTGTGAGGCCCGAGAAAGTGATGAGCTGGCGGGGTTTGAGGCAGCTGAACGCCGCGTGCATCGTGACGCCGACGCCGACGCCGACGCCGACGCCGACGGCGACGGCGTACGGCGTGGTCTGCGGGATCAGCAGCGCGATGGCAGGGCGATCTCGGCGAGGATGACGGTGACCGCGACCAGGTGCCACAGGCGGATGTCACGGGTGGTGAGGTTGCCCGTGTGGCGGTGGACGAAGTCGGTGCTGGCGGGGGTAGGGGAGCTGGTCCTTGAGCTGGGTGTAGGTGTGCATCCACTGGGCGAGGTAGAGGCCGGTGCGCCACTGGCGGGAGCGGAGTTTCTGGAAGGCGCTGTTCCAGTACAGATCGGTGGTGACGAGCGCCAGGAGGGCCCGGGCCCAGGTGTTGGCCGTGCTGGGGTGGTGCTCGATGGTCAGGCCGTGGCCGAGGTCTCCGGCGGTTAGGAGGCACACGCCGGTCAGGAGAGTGAAGCGGACGGCGCTGGGGCTCTTGAGGTAGAGCAGTTCCATGGCGGCGCCGGCCAGTACGACCAGCAGCGCGAGGCGGGGGACGAGCCCGGCGGCCAGGGCGGCGGCGGTGGTGCGGGCGATCAGTGCGGGCCGGTAGACGCCGGCGAGGATGCGGCCGCGTCTGGGGCCGAAGCGTTGTTGCGTGAGGTTCAGACTGAGTGATCCGGACGCGAACCGCCTCCAGCCGCCCTGGCCGATGGAGAGGGCGAACCGCAGGGCGAGGACGGTGCCGTAGACGACGCGGAACAGCTGGAGCCGTCCGGGGTCGGTGGGGCTGCGGAAGCCGGACGTGAGGGCCTCAAAGAACCACACGGCTGTCCCTCACCTCGATCGGCTGCTCGCCCTTGACGGACAGGACACGGCCACTGCCGTCGATCCGGTCGTACCGGCCGGTGCGGATCAGGTGGGCGATGAACGTCTGCAGCTGGGGCGGGGGAAGCAGGCACGTGCCCGGCGAGAGGAACACGTACGGGTTGACGGGCTCGGCGCGACCGTCCTTGGTGCCGGTGAGGGCGACGATCACGAAGGTGCCCCGGGAGAACAGGGGATAGCGCATCCAGCGGCCGGGCCTGTGGGTGAAGTTGCAGAGCATCCATGCCACCAGGGCCGCGGTGAGGGCGAGTTGGGCAGCGGACAGTAAGGCTGCGGGCATGACGGGGGCCACCTCCGGGACGGGAGGGACAAAGGGGCGGTGGGGCCGCTACTCGGGCTTGGTGGGCCGCTGCATCAGTTCGGCGGCCGCCTCAGCGAGGGTGATCTTGCCGTGCAGCACGGCCGTGACCACGGTCGTGATCGGCATGGTGACGTCGTGGGCGCGGGCGAGGTCGAGGATTGCTTCGGCGCTCTTGACGCCCTCGGTGGTCTGACGGGTTTCGGTGGCGGCCTCGGTGACGCTCAGGCCGTGGCCGAGGTGGGTGCCGAAGGTGCGATTGCGGGAGAGCGGGGAGGAGCAGGTGGCCACCAAGTCGCCCATGCCGGATAGCCCGGCGAGGGTGGCCGGCTGGGCGCCCATCGCGGTGGCCAGGCGGATGCTCTCCGCCAGGCCCCGGGTCATGATCAGGGACGTGGCATTGTGGCCCAGACCCATGCCCGTGGCGATGCCGACGGCGAGCGCGATGACGTTCTTCAGCGCGCCGCCCATCTCGCAGCCGATCACATCGGTGGAGGTGTAGGGCCGGAAGTACGGAGTGTGGCAGGCCGTTTGGAAGCGGCGGGCGGTGTCCTCGCCCAGGCAGGCGATGGTGGCGGCCGCGGGCTGCCCGGCCATGATCTCCCGCGCCAGGTTCGGGCCGGACAGCACCGCGACCCGCTCGCCGGGCACGCCGGTCACCTCGCGGATGATCTCGCTGGCCCGCAGCCCGGTCCCGGTCTCGATGCCCTTCATCAGCGACACGATCACCGTCTGAGGGCCGATGTACGCCGTCCACGCCGCCAGGCACTGGCACAGCGACTGCGCGGGGACGGACAGCACGAGGTAGTCGGCACCGTCCAGCGCGGCGGCCGGATCGGTCGTGGCAGCAAGCCGGGCGGGCAGTTCGGTGTCCGGGAAGTAGTCCCGGTTGCGGCGGCGGGTGTTGATCCCGTCGGCGATCTCGCTGCGACGGGCGTGCAGGACCACGCTGGTGCCGGAGTCGGCCAGGATCTTCGAGGCGGCGGTGCCTGAGGCGATCGGCGAGTGCGATGACGAGGTCGCGGAGTTCACCGGGGCGCTCGATGACGAACGGCCGGTCGAGTGAGGTGAGTACCGGAGGCAACCAGTCGAGCCGCTCCGCCCGCAGCTCGACGCGCAGCCAGCGCTCGGTCGCCCGGTCCTCGCCGGCCGCGGGCTCGTGCTCCTCCAGGCTCGCGACGCTGGCCGGAAGGCGGGCGCGGATCTGCTCAACTGTCCCGTGGATCCGCAAGGTCACCTGATGCCGGTACTCGGCCGTGGCGAACCCTGACAACACGCGCTGTGCCGGACCGGGCCCCACTGGCGTTTCGAATGAGCCGGGCAGGGTCCGCGCGTCTGCGATGCGATCGAGCCGGAAGGTTCGGTCCTCGTCGATCTGGGCGTCCTTGCCCGTGACGTACCACCGGCCCCCATGGGCGACGATCCCGTACGCGTGCAGCGTGCGTTCGCTGCGCCGTCCGTCGCGATCGGTGTAGCGGATGGAAACCGGTCGGTGGTGGCGCACCGCGTCGGCGCTGCCCGAACTTGGTACACCAGCGGCAGACCGTCTCGTGCGAGACGTTCACGCCGCGCTCGAGCATGAGCTCCTCGACCTCGCGGAACGACAGCGTGAAGCGGAAGTACAGCCACACGCACTGGGAGATGATCTCGACCGGGTACCGGTGTCCCTTGTACGACGGCGACACGGTCCCCACGGACAATCCCCTCCACCCTGATGAACCGCAAGATCATCCCAAGGGCCAGCCAACGTGACAGCGCCCGAGGAAGCCATTCAGCGGATCATCACCGAGAACACCCCTCAAACAGCGCGTCGGCCAGCTCACCACCGACAACCGCGCCCTCGGCGAGCGGCTCAAGGCAGCCCGCTCCAACCTCCACTTCCAGGATCAGCGCGTCGCCGATCTCGAAGCCCGCCTCACCAGCCCGGGGTCAATGACCTGACCTCACCCACCTCACGGCTCTGTCCACCGCCCGGTAGACAGAGCAGTAGGCCAAGTTCCTGTCTGTTGGCGATCAGCCTGAAATGATGAATGTCATGGACGCTGTAATCGGTATCAGGGGTGGCGACGAAGTTGGGGAGTTGGCCGGGCTTGTCGGTTGGCTCCGCGCGGAGCGTGAGTTGGGGGGCGCAGTCCAGGTCGTGCGCAGAGACATTGCAGAGTCGGAGCTCGGCAGCGGGTTCGACGTGATCAGCGTCGCTGTAGGCTCCGGCGGTGTCGGTGCGGCGTTGGCCCAGTCACTGTCCGCGTGGCTGCGTACTCGGCGTTCAGACATCAAGGTGACCTTCACCGCCAATGGCCGCACGGTCGAGGTCGATGCTCGGCGCGTCAGCGATCCCATGGCTCTGATCACTCGGGTGCTGGACGGCGACGATGCCCCCGGGAACTGATCGAATCGACCGGTCCGGTTCCCATGCCGTGCTTATCGGTGTCTCCACCTACCAGGATCCAGGGTTCCCGTCCGTTCCTGCCGCAGGAAATAGCCTGCAGGGCGTTCACCGGATGCTCGTCGGCGACGAGTTGGGCGGCTGGCCCGACGACCAGGTCATTGCCATCCCCGATCCAGTCGACTGCCGTCGTGTGATGAGCGACCTGCGTCGCCATGCCCAGAACACCAGCGGTGTGCTGCTGCTGTACTTCGTGGGCCACGGCACCGTCACCACGAACGGGGATCTCGTACTCGCCGTCAGCGACACCATCGCCAACGAACCGGACGTTACCGGACTGGAGTACTCCAAGATCCGGAGCGTTCTACGCGACAGTCCCGCCCAGGTTAAAGCCGTTGTGTTGGACTGCTGTTACTCCGGTCGCGCTATCGATGTACTCGCAGGAGATCAGCAGCACTTGGCCGACATAACCGACGTGCGAGGCACCTATACCCTCACCGCAGCCGACCGCACCGCGCACGCGGGGCAAGCCGACACCTATACCGCCTTCACCGGGGAGCTGCTCGACCTGATTGGCGCGGGGGTCGTCGGCGGGCCGCCCGTGCTGACCTTCGCGGAACTGTATCCCCACCTGAGGCACAGGCTGATCGCCCGCAACCTCCCGCACCCCAACCAGCGCGGCACGGACACTGCTGACAAATGCCCGGTGGCCAAGAACGCGGCCAGCAACACCCTGACCGCCGGGCCGACAGCACCGCCGACCCTTCTCAGAGCACTTGACCATGCCACGCACGTGGCACCCCCGGCGCAGCGCAGGAGGCCGGGAGAGCGGCCGGAAGCGCCGCTGCCCCGGCGAGGAATCCACCGGCGCACCATGATCCTCGGCACGCTTGCAGTGGGAGTGGTCGGCGCAGCCGCCGGGGCGTCGGTGATGTTCTGGCCTGAGTCCGACAAGTTCACCAACCAACCCGCTTCCGTCGTGGCGTTCAGTCCCGACGGCAGGACACTCGCCTCCGTCGAGGCCACTTCTTCTGCCTTGCGGCTGTGGGATGTCGCCACCGGCGACACCATCAACGTGCTCTCTGATCAGGACTCCCTGAGCTCTGTGGCGTTCAGTCCCGACGGCAAGATCCTCGCCACCGGCGGTTTCCACGATGTACGCCTGCGGGACGCGCGCACCGGGGTCACCACCGTCAAGCTGAATACCCCCCAAACTGAATCGGACTTCAGTTCGGTGACGTTCAGTATCGACGGCAAGACCCTCGCAACCGGCGGCGACGAAGGTGGCGTACAGCTGTGGCGTGTGGCCACTGGCCGCACCATCACCACCTTGAACCGACAAGAACGATCTGTGCGCTCGGTGGCGTTCAGCCCCGACGGCAAGACGCTCGCGGGCAGCGACTGGGTCTACATAGACGGAAAGGTGGTTGGGTGCTGGCTGTGGGACGTGGCTACCGGCCGCACCACCGTCACGCTCATCAAGGAGCCGACGTACTCGGTGGCGTTCAGCCCGGACGGAAAGTCGCTTGCCACCGGCGGTGATGGCGGCGTCCGGCTGTGGGACGTGGCCACCGGCCACTCCATCACCACCTTCATCGGGGGGATCACGTACTCGGTGGTGTTCAGCCCGGACGGAAGGTCGCTTGCCACTGGTGGCGAAGGCGGCGTCCGGCTGTGGGACGTGGCCACCGGCCGCACCACTCATACAGTCACCAACAACGTCACCGACTCGGTGGCGTTCAGCCCCGACGGCAAAGTCCTGGCACGTGGTACGGCCTTCCACGGCGTTGATGGCCCTGACGCAGGCATCTGGCTGTGGAAGCTCCAGTGACGCACCCTCGCCCGTGCTGACCTGACCGCCATGGCAGTCAGCAGCCCCGCGGGCCCGTCCACCCATCCCAGTGGAGGGCCATCCCGTGAGTGTCAATCCCCTCGCAGCGTGGAGACGATCTATGCGGCCACCTCCATATCTGGAGGAGTTCAGGAAGGACGCCGTTGCGTTCTACCGCGCCTCGGCCGGGAAGTGGACGTATGCGGCGGTGGCCGCGGATCTCGGTATCACCGCGGAGTCGCTGCGGACGGTAGGTACGCAAGGACGAGGCCCAGCCCGCGCCAGTGGGTCGCGACGGCAGCGTGAGCGCGGCCGAGGAGCTGGCCCGGCTGCGGGCCGAGAACGCCCAGCTGCTCAAGGCCGAGCAGGATTGGCAGCTGGATCGCGGGATCCTGCGCCGGGCAGCGGCCTATTTCGCCTCAATGGCAGTGTGAGCGGTGCCGGAGGCCCGTCGTAGTGGCACTCTGGTGGAGTCGGCGGGGTTGGCTCGCTATTTTGCTGCCCCGTATGCGGTGGCTTGTCTCCGATGTGCCGCCCCGTCGGCTCGGTGAATCCGTAGTAGCCCTGGACGCGGTCGATCACGGAATCCTCCTCGGGCAGGGGCAGAAGGCCGCCTGGGCGGCGGCGAGTTCGGCCGACTCGTCGGCCTCGGTCCGCTGCCCGAGCCGGACGGCAAGGCGGATCGCGCGGAAAGCGGTGCGGACGGCGGGAGTGTCGAGGGCGGCGTCCTGTTCGGCCCGGTGGCAGCAGACCTCCGCCAGGGCCAGGGCCCGGTCGGCCAGCTCGCGGGGCGTGAGCATGAACAGGTCGGACTCGGGGCCGAAGTACAACTCCTCGGCTCGGGTCGGCTTCACTGCCGGCCCCGTGAATCGTCCATCAGGGACGAGTAGTTGATGCCCTTCGCGGTGTTCGAGGTGTGCGCCTCGTCGAGGATCTTGACGTAGTCGATCCCGGTCGGCGGCGCCGGCTCGGCCGGCGTCTCCGGGCTGGCTTTGGGGTGGGCATGGCGGCCGACGTGGTGCGGGACTGCCTTGCCCAGGGTCTTGCCGGAGGCCCTCACCTCGATGTCGGTCAGGTCGAACGGATCGAAGACCAGCTCGATCCTCATCCCGGCCAGCGACGGGTCGACCTCGTAGGAGTTGCCGTGCAGGCTGACCGTCGCGGTCTTCGTTACGGTACGGAACTCCGACCACAAGAACGCCTCCCGCAGATCTGCCGGGGAGGGCAGGGGCAGCGGCTTGGGAATCGAACTCAGCCAGCGTCTCGATCGACGGCTGCCCGGTCTCCGAGTGCACCGCGCGGTGATAGACCGTCTCCACCCAGGCAGTAAACAGCCTGTTCAGCTCGGCGAGATGCTCGATCTGACCGACGCGTTCCTCGTCGAGTTCGACCAGGAACTGGTCCCTCACTGTGCGGAAGAAGCGTTCGATTTTGCCGCGGCCCTGCGGCCGTCCCGGCTTGGAGTGGGTGAGCCGGATCGCCAGGGACGCGCAGGCCCGCAACAACCAGGTGTCGACGAAGGCACTCCCGTTGTCGGCGTAGATCGATTCGGGGACGCCGCGGGCCGACAGCGCCGGCCGCAGGGCGGCTGTGGGGCGGACGGTGTCCTCGGCGAACCCGAGGCGGTGCCCCACGATCGCCCGGCTGTGGTCGTCGATGAAGGCGAACAAGTACGTCTTGCGCCCGCCGATCTTCGGCCCGTGCAGGGCGTCCCCGGTCCACAACTCGTTGCCCCGGGCGGCCTCGAACCGGCCGAAGACGCTCTTGTCGCCACTCGTGCCGGTCAGGCCGGCGGTCACGAAGTGCCGCTGGAGCGTGCGCTCGGTGGGCGACCAACCTTGCGTGGTCCGCAGGATCCGCTGGATCTGCGCGGCCGTCCGGCCGGGGTTCTCCCGCTTCAGCGCGACCGCCAGCTCCAGCACCTCCGGCGGTGTCCTGGGGACCACCTTGCGCGGCTCGGGGACCAGCGCGGCGAACCCGCCGCGGCGGTAGTCCCGCGTCCACCGGTCGATCGTGCCCCTCGACACCTTCACCTGCCGGCCAAACGGATCGGTGTGTTCCCTCTGGGCTAACTCCCGTGCCAGACGGCCTCGTTCACGCGTGGTCAGGCTGTTGTCCAGCAGGTCCTGGACCAGGGAATAGCGGAACAGACCGACCTGCCGGGCCTTCTCCGCCCGGCGGCGGTCCTCATCCTCGCTCGATGCCATGCGCGGACTCTCCTCGCATCTCGATCAATGCCCGCCTCCTCTTGGGGCGGACACGATCAAGACTCACCTCGCCTCCGATCGCCGCCCAGGGGCGGCCCGTGTTGATCAATTAGCTGAAGGAGTGCAGGCCAGCACCCGGCCGTCTATCGCCCGGCCGGCGAAGGCCCACTGCGACACCATGTTCATCTCCGGCTACTTCATCGTGGCCATGCGATGGGCGGCCACGATCACCGAGACCGCATCCGACAGCGGTGAGGCCGCCGGCTCCGGCATCACCGGATCGTCCGCGAGCGCGACCAGGGCGACAATGAAGTACCGCCGCACGGCCTCCGACCTGTGGCGGAACCGGCGGACCCAGCCACGGACCGTGCCGTCCGCCAGTCCCAGACGGGCGGCGATCTGGCGGTGTCCCAAACCCAAAGCCGCTATCTCCGGCCCGGTCCCGATCACCTCGGCCGCATCCATCCGCCGCGGCCACATCATCTCCGGCAGCAGCACGTGCGTGACCTGGCGACCCGTACAGCGTGAACGACGAGGACGTACGAACAGCCGAGCCCCGAGATCGCCACGGATCTCCCGCGGCCGACCGTGTCCCCACGGCGCGAGCACAGCCCTGCACGCAGGACACATCAACTCTTGGGCCCGCAGCTGGCGTTCCACGCAGACGACATCGGTGTCGACGATGAGCACCCCACACCTCCACCTCGTGCACACCGTGTCGTCGTGCACGAAGCAAGATCAGACTGCCCACCAAGATCAGCACTCATGTCCACCGCGAGCGTCGCCAGCCCCCGGCTACGTGCTCACGCAGAGAGTCGTCCAACAGCCCGGGGCCGGCGGCCATCGCCGTCCACTGATGCTTGCGTCTGCACCTTTGTTCCAAAGTCCGTTGACATCCTCACCCTCGAGGAATAGGACAAAACTAGCAAAACGCATAAATCTGCGCGCTTCTGGGTCGGTGGAACTTAGCGACCGACACCAGGACCCCATAACTGCACGCTGCGGGGAGGAGGTGAACACATGAACGACACCGAACAGACACCCCAGGAACCCGAGGCGACTCAACCTGAGGGCGAGGAGTCTGCGGCTGAGGCGGCGGAGGCCGTGGAGGGAGCGGAGGCGGAAGCCCCTGCGACCGGCGAGAGCGCGGAACCCGAGGCGACTCAACCTGAGGGCGAGGAGTCTGCGGCCGAAGCGAGTTCCGAGGAAACGGAGGCTTCAACGGACGAGGAGGAGTCGTCCGACGGCGAGTGAGGGTGGCCCCATCTTGGTGAGGCGATCATCATCATGGACATCGGCGAACGGTGTCCTGGTCAGCGGTCGGAGGAGAATGCTCGAGCGGCGGCATTCTCCTCCGGCCGCGTTTTTGGCGGCCCTCACACGGAGGCCAAGCGTCGGCCAAGATGTCGCGTCAGTGTTGGACGGGCATGGCGTGGGGGCCTGTCTGCTGGCTGTGTGAGCGCCCGGATGGCCAAGGCGGCGGAGTCGATCGACTCGGGCGCGGCGAAGCGGATGCTGGAGCGGTGGGTGGCCGTCGGCAACGGCTGAGGTCTGGACGGCGCCCCTCGCGCGAGTATGGGGGAGGGCGTGCCAAGCCCCGCGTCCGCCGCATGATCGGCCGGACGCGCTGGCGGCCGGAGTAAGGCGAAGGTGTGGTTCCACTCGCGTGTGGAGTTGCCCGTGCGACACGGGCCGCGAGGAGCACGGCATGATCCACTCAGCTGACATCCGCGAGTGGCGCAACCGCGACGTGATCGATCCCAGAGGCCGCAAGATCGGCGCTCTGGAAGCGGTCTACGTGGACACCATCACCGACGCACCTGCCACGGCCACCGTTCGCACCGGGCTGCCGACCAGGCACAGGCTGGTCTTCGTCCCCTCGACGAGGCGACCCTGGGCCCTGGCCATGTGAAAGTCGCCCACGCGAGAGGGCAGGTGAAGAAGGTACCGTCCATCGGCATGGACGACGTCCTGCCGATCGAGCGGGAACACGAGATCTTCGAACTCTACGAGCAGCCGTACAGGTCCGGTGCTGAACACGGGCGCCGTCTCGCGCGTGGCTGACCGGCCCGTCGGAGGATGTGGTCACCCGTGGCGCTCTTCCTCTTCCTGATCCTCGTGGCGATCATCCTCGGACTCATCGGCGTGGCAGTGAATGGGCTGTTCTACCTCCTGATCATCGGCGCGGTAGTGCTGGTGGCCGCCGTGGTGCTGTTCGGCATGCGCTGGTCCCGGCGCTCGTACCGGCATCACGTTGTCCGCTGATCCCGACGCCAGGGGGCGCCTCGCGTCATCCGGACAGGAGTTGCGGGACCGGGGTCAGACCGTAGCCGCGGTGGGCACGCTTGACGGCATCTAGGCTGAGGAAAACGCCCACATCGTCAGTTCGTACAACCCATCTACCCGAACCGGGTTCGGTGGTTTGCTGGGCTTGGCGTCGACGCCGTACGCGCGCATCCACGTCACACCTGCGGCCCGCGCTTGCCGCCGGGCACCCTCCGAGCGGCGAACGCTCGGTTCCCGCCTGGAGCTGCCCGCCGGCGTGCTGCCTTCTTCGACGGCTTGGGGGCAGTGCTGGCCGGGGGTGAGGCCTGGGGGCGTCCCTCTACCGCCGGGGCCAGCACTGGCCGGCAGCTGACGCATGCCCCGGAGTGAACGGCCATTCCTCGTCCATGGCTTTCAGGGCCGCGGCGGCTCGGCGGGAGGTGGTGCCCACGGTGTCGGCCGCCCGATGGTGCCGGACTCGAGGGTGCGGTTTTCGGATCAGTTGAGGACGACAGTGTACGAGGGCACGTAGTGGCCGCAGGTGGAGGCTGCCTGGTAGTTGTTGACCAGCCAGGGGTACTGCTTGACGCGTTCCAGTACGACCTGGCCCGTCTTCTTGCCGAAGATTCCGTCGACTTTCAGGGGGGCCGCAGCCCAGGTGGTACCCGCGAGCTTCTGGATCCTCTTGATCCCGAGTTGGGTTTCGGGGCCGAACTTGCCGTCTTCCAGGATGTGCACATCGGTGAGCTGGTTGACGTAGTACTGGACGCAGCGGACCGATGCGGCGACGTTGGGGTAGCCGTAGCCGACCGCGGGGATGCCGGGGTCGGCGTGGGCTGTTGTCGTGCCGAGCCCCAGGAAGGCGACCGCGGCCAGGACCGTGGTGCCGTGCCGGACAATGTAGGTGTGTTGCATTTCAACCTCTTTACGTGCTCATGTAAATGGAACGGTGATCGTAGCGGTCAGGCCTGAACTCATCGGCCCGGCACACCGGTTGGCTACGACCGCAGCCCCAGTCCGCAGGCATCGCGCGGCAGCGCATGTTCGGCGCTTCCAGGTGGAGGCCCGGGCGGTGGTACCGCCTAGGTCTGGGTTGGCGAGTGCCCGCACCTCCCGGCGGGAGGCGTGGGCACGGGACGCCGCGTTGGGGCTGCCTTGGTCAGTGCTGGAGGATCCCGGTGAAGCTGTCCTACGCGCCGACCTGGGGCGGTGGCGGTCACCCGCACGTGCGCGGAGGCGCGCTCGGCGCGCTCGGCGCGCACGTGCGGCTCCGGCCGCTTGGGCACGGCAGTGGCCTGTCGCCGCGGGTGGGAACACCGCACCGGCGTCTCACAGCCCCCGTCGGTCCTTTTGCTGGTCGCGGTTCCTGGCGTCCGTCCGGTCGCGGCAGGGGTCGTAACTGATCCGTTGGCGTCGGGCCTGGCGCAGTCCACAGCGGTTCGTGCCGTGGGGGTGTACTACGTCACGGGCAGTTCGAGACGTTGCCTGCGAACGCCTCGCCGGCAGCCAGGCCCATGCCGATCAGCGACAGCACAGTGGCAGCTGTGACGGTGAGGATACGGCGGATCATCGGTTCCCCCTTCTGGTTTGGTTGCGGGCGGGTGGTTCAGGGGCAGTTTGTGATGTTGCCCGCGAAGGCCTCGGTGGCCGCGACGCCGAAGCCGATGAGGGACAGCACGGTGGCTGCACAGACGGTGAAGAAGCGACGGATCATCGAAATCCCCCTTGAGTTGGGTCAGCGCAGCTGCCTTGCGCGTTGATCAACTTAAAGGCCTGCGCCAACAATTGACCAACAACACCCTGACCAGGACCTCCAGTTCGATCCCACTCTGCTCCGCCAGCGTCCTCCTACCGGTCTCGTTGAACAGAAGTTCCACACAGCCGCGGTGTGCCGGTCCGTCGCGCACGCAGGAGGTTTCGCGGAGGTCAGTGGCGTTACTGACTTTGGCGTCGTAGGGTCTGGGTCTTCGTCGGAGCTGGTGACGGCGTCCGGCTTGGGTGGTACCCCGGAGGCATGCGGTGCCGTGACCGGACGCCTTCGATTCCCGGACACGAGCTGGCCGGAGTGGTCACCGCCCTCGGCTACGGCACGAGGGGGCTGTCGGTGGGACAGCGGGTATTCGGTCTCGCGGACTGGACTCGCGACGGCACCCTCGCGGAGTACGTGGCCGTCGAGGCACGCAACCTCGCGCCGCTGCCGGGCGATGTCGACTTCACGGTGGGCGCGTCCCTACCGATCATCTCCGGCCTGACCGCGTGGCAAGGGCTGTTCGAGCACGGCCGCCTGCAAGCGGGGCAGAGCGTCCTGGTGCACGGTGCGGCCGGTGGAGTCGGATCGATGGTGACTCAGCTCGCACGAGAGGCGGGTGCGTACGTCATCGGCACCGGGCGCGCTGTCGGCCGTCAGACGGCGCTCGACTTCGGCGCGAAGGAGTTCGTCGCCCTCGATAACGACGCCCTGGAAGACGTCGGCGGAGTCGATCTGGTGTTCGACGTCATCGGCGGAGACATCGGGAGGCGGTCTGCGGGCGTGATTCGCGCCGGAGGAACGCTGGTGACCATCGCCGGGCCGCCGGAGGCGCGCCCCGCCGACGGTCTGGCAATCGACTTCGTTGTCGTGTCCGATCGCGCCCAACTGGGTGAGGTCGTCCAGCGTGTCCGGGATGGCCGGCTGCGGACAAACATCGGCAACGTGGCTGCCCTCGACGATGCCGTCGCCGCCTTGAACCCGACCGAGCGGATCAAGGGCAAGACGATCGTCCGTGTTCGTCCATAAGGGCTCAGGGATTAGTGACCGGGCCTCGTGGATCAGCGTCAGCCGCGTGACTCGGTCGCTCACGCCGTCACGGCGTTACGGCGTGAGCGACAGCCGTCTCCTCTCGTGCTTTGCAAGGGCGCGGGCGACGAGCGTGTCGTCGATAGCCGCGGCTTCGACGGCGGCAAGCAGATCAACGGCCGCAAGCGGCACGTCGCCGAACGAGGCCAACCGCACGGCTCCGGCCTGGGCATCTTCCGGTACGTCGTGGAAAGAACCATCGCGTGGCTGCACGGCTTCCGCCGCCTGCGCATCCGATGGGAACGCCGCGACGACATCCACGAGGCCTTCCTCGGCCTCGCCACCTGCCTCATCACCTACAGACACGTCCGACGGCTTTGTTAGGACCTCTAAGCACCTGAAGGGCTCGCAGCAGGTGCGTGTGGTGGGCGATGGGATCGGTCTGCCACTGACAGTGCAGGATCGCTGAGGCGCGACGCGCACAGGCGAAGGCCTCGGCGTAGTCCCCCAACCGGGCATAGCTGAGGGCGAGGTTGTGGACCACGTTGCTCAGCTGGGTTTCCTGGTGCGGCGCGAGCGGCGCGTGGTCGTCGTAGACGATGACGGCTTCGTGGAAGCGTTCGACTGCCTGCTGGTGGCGCCAGCCGGGCCAGGCTGACGCCGACGAAGTACAGGGCGCTGGCGCGGCCCACGCTGTCAGCGGGACACAGGGCGGTGGCGCGCGTGGCCGCAGCGGCGGCCTGTTCGGGGCGGTCCAGGCTGAGCAGCCGATTGGCCAGGTTGTTACAGGCGTGGGCCAGGCCGAGGCGGAGTTCCAGATCACCGTCGTCAGCCTCGGCAAGATCGGCCCACACGTCGACGCAGGGGCGGGCGGCCTGTTCGGCTTCCTGCCGGCGTCCGACGCGGGTCAGGCATGTGGCCAGGGTCTCCTGGGCGCGGGCGTGCACGGCCGAGGTCTCACTGTAGGACGAGGCAACGGCCAGGTAGTCCAGTCGGGATCGGCAGCGACCAGTCGCCGGTAGGGCGTCAGGGCCAGTGCGGCGGCGCCGGCGGCGTCAGCGATGCGGGGGACGTCGGCGAGGTGCTCAGACAGGAGCATCAGCTGCACGGCCAGTTCCTCCAACCACGCGTCGGGAGCGTTTTCGACGAGGGTGGAGTAAGCGGAGAGCAGTGCGATGACACGGGTGTCTTGCCAGGCCGCGAATGTAGTCGAGTTGTCCAGGAGCCGGCGGCTGTGCACCCACAGCGTCAAGAGCTGGAGGAAGGGCTCTGCGGTCCGGTCCGCGGCCTCGAGGGCCTCGACACGTGTGGACGCTCACGGGACGCGCCGGATTCGACCTCCTCCGCCACCGCATCCTCCTGCCCTGACGGACACCCGGCGTCACCAACGACTACGGGCCAGAGCCGCTCGTTTGACAGGCCCCTGGCCGGCTGGGCGCTGGCCCGGGACGACGTACGGCGCCTCTGCGCCACCGGCGACCACGCCAACGCCGCCTCCCGGGCCGTACTCGAAAGGGCCGGGTTCGTCCAGGTCGGGGAAGGCGAGGGCGAGTACGCGTATGAGCTGCGCCACTGACCTCGACCTGACGTAGGCGGGGCCGATCTTCGCCCCTTCGGCTCTCGCGACCCCTTCTGCACTTCCGATAATTCCGACACGGCCGCTCCGCGCACGGGCCGCGTACGCCGGGGGAAGCGGGGGAGCGTCATGAGTCACCACGGCCCGTACTCGCCACCCGGACCACCCGGCGGGCCCACGGTGCCGCCCCACGATCCCCGGGGTGTTCGCTGGACCATCATCGGCGTGGTGGTGAGCACGGTGATCGCCCTGGTGAGCCTGTACTTCCAGGCCGCGCGGCCCGAGCCGGACCCGGAACCGACCCGCACCACGAGCCGAGGCGCGGCCGTCGGCCCCGGCCCGGGGGGCGACACCCCCACACCCACACCCACGGACTCCGCAACCACCCTCGACACCGGCACCAGTACCGACGACGGCCTCACCTCCGCCGAACACGACCTGCGCGACTCCCTCAACAGCGACCAGTGGTCGCACGAGAGCTGCTCGCACAGTGTCTGGCAGGGCGCCAAGGCGGCCCTGTACTGCACGGTGACCACCGTCGACGAGTACGGCGTCTCCGGCACCGGCAAGGCGAGCGTCGTCATGTACGACACGAAGGCCGACCGTGACGCCGTCTTCCAGAGCTACGCCGCCGGCATGCCGGCGGGGAACTGCGACTCGCAGACGAACGTGTCCAGCAGCTGGCGCGAGAACAACACGAGCGAGGCCGCCGGAGACGCGGTCTGCTTCCTGTCCAGCACAGGGCAGTACGTCTTCCTGTGCAGCTACTACGACCGCCCCGCGCTGGTCGAGATCTCCGGCCCCGACCAGACGAGCCTCGCCGCCTGGTGGCACACGATGGAGCCGGTGTTCACCGACTGAGGTCCCTTGTCGTGCAACACCGTTGCGTTTACGACTTGTTGTCGCTGTCAAGCGTCCTTCCTTGATCATCTGGAAGGGGACTGTAAGACGTTCGGCTCTGGCCCGTAGTCGGTGGCGACGCCGAGTAGCCATCCGTGATCATGATCTCGTGATGGATGTCAACTCCCTTGTGGTCACGGTGTTTTCCGGGCTGTCGGTGCTGGTCGTCGAGGACGTGGTGGACGGCGGTGACGCGGTGGTGATCATGGCCCGCACTCCGGATGTGGCGGTGCCGTGTCCGGTGTGCGGGACGCCGACGGCGAAGGTGCGCGGGTACCACGGCCGGACGGTGACGGACGTGCCGGTCGACGGCCGCCAGGCCGTCGTCCACCTGCGTGTACGGCGGCAGGTCTGCCCCGTCCCGGGCTGCCGGCGGCAGACCTTCCGCGAGCAGATTCCCGGACTGCCGGAGCGCCATCAGCGCCGCACAGTGCGGCTTGCCGGGCAGATATCCCAGGTGGCGCGGGAGTTACGCGGCCGGGCGGCCGCCCGCCTCACCGGCCTGCTGGCCGTGCCCGTTTCCCGCAGCACTGCGCTGCGCCATCTGCGGCGCCTGCCGCTGCCGCAACAGGCGGTCCCGCGGGTCATCGGCGTGGACGATTTCGCCCTGCGCCGCCGGCACCGATACGCCACGATCATCACGGACGCCGAGACCGGCAGACGCGTCGCGGTCCTGCCCGACCGTGAGGCGGCCACCCTGGAATACTGGCTGCGGGAGCACGGCAGCGGTGTCGAGGTCGTGTGCCGGGACGGATCGGCCACCTATGCCGAGGCTGTCCGCCGTGCCCTGCCCGACGCGGTGCAGGTCAGCGACCGCTGGCACTTCTGGCGCAACCTGTGCGACAAGGTCCTGCTCGAGGTCCGCGCGCACGCCGGCTGCTGGGCCACCATCAACCCGCCCCGCCCCGGCGGAGTACGCGAGCAGACCACCCGTGAACGCTGGAACAAGATCCACGATCTCCTCGGCCAGGGCGTCGGCCTGCTCGACTGCTCCCGCCGCCTGGGCCTGGCCCTGAGCTCGACTTCGGGCGCGGTGTCCGTGGCCGCCTGTCCGACCACCTTCGCCCACCCGGGTGTTCTGGTGAGCCGACCGCAGCTTGATTTTGTGCGCAGCAAGGTGCAGGCCGGTGCCGAGCCGTGGAAGGGTGCGTATGACGCGATGCTGACCAAGGCACCGTCGGATGCGCCGACGGTGCCGTACGGCTCTCTGTCCCGCACCGCCAAGCCGTGGGCCGTGGCGGACTGCGGCCCGGTGTCCATTCCGAACCATGGCTGCACCGACGAGCGTGAGGACGCCATCGCGGCGTACACCGACGCGCTGGCCTGGTACATCAGCGGCGACGACCAGTACGCCAAGAAGTCCATCGAGATCATGGACGCCTGGTCGGGTACGATCACCGGCCACACCAACAGCAACGCCCCGCTGCAGACCGGCTGGACAGGCTCCGTCTGGCCTCGCGCGGCGGAGATCATCCGCTACACGTACACCCCCGGCTGGTCCAACGCCGACCGCTTCAAGACGATGCTGCGCAAGGTCTACCTGCCCGAGGTCATCAACGGCTCCAACAGCAACGGCAACTGGGAGCTGAGCATGATGGAGGCCGCGGTCGGCATCTCCGTCTTCCTCGACGACCACGCCTCCAACGACAAGGCCATCGCCCGCTACCTCAACCGGGTGCCCGCCTACATCTACCTCAGCAGCGACGGCGCCCTGCCCAAGACCGTGCCCGGCAGCGGACTGGACACCTCCCAGAAGATCATCAACTACTGGCAGGGGCAGTCCACCTTCGTGTCCGGACTCACCCAGGAGACCTGCCGCGACCTGGCCCACACCAACTACGGCATCTCGGCGATCTCCCACATCGCCGAGACCTCCTGGATCCAGAAGCAGAACCTCTACCCCCAGGTCGGCGAGCGCCTGCGCCAGGCCCTGGGCTTCCACGCCAAGTACCAGCTCGGCGCGACGGGGCCGTCCTGGCTGTGCGGCGGAACCCTCAAGCGCAGCATGGACCCGATGACCGAGATCGGCTGCAACGCTCTTCACACCCGGCTGGGCATACCCATGACCAACACGCAGTTGCTCACCGAGAAGATGCGCCCGGCCGGTACCGACAATCTGTTCATCGCCTGGGAGACCCTCACTGACGCGGGGAACAGCGCCGGACAGCCCGCCACTGTGCTGACCCTGACCACCAATGCCTCGTCGTACACCCGGGGTGCGACCGCCACGCTCACCGCACACCTCGGCCGGACCGCCGGCAACCGCAAGGTCTCGATCTACGCCCAGCCCGCCGGGGGTACCAAGACCCTGGTCAAGGCCGGCACCGTGGACAGCAGCGGCAACCTGGTGGCCAGTTACAAGGTCACCGCCAACACCGATTTCACCGTGACGTTCGGCGGGGACTACGGCTACGCGCCCGCCACCGCCACACGAACGGTCTCACTCAAGACCACGACCGGCTGACCACGGCCCGACAGTGAGGACGGCGACTACGCCGGTCACCGCAGTGGCACAGCACTGGGTCGCGGATGGGTCCCGCACGTCGGGGCCCATCCAGCGCCGTCCTCTCACCTGGGTCATCCGCCGCTGACCGACCGGTCGCCGGTCAGCGCAGACTGAACGTCGACAGGCGCAGGCCCTTACTCAGCACCAGGTACACGTTCTGGCGGCCCTTCGCCGCGGCCTTCAACCCCCCCGTCACTGTCCCGTACGTGTACGGCGACGACGTGCCGTCGAAGTGCGCCGTGCCGACGAGCGTGCCCGTGGGGGAGCCGAGCCGGACCTCCACTGTGCCGGACGCGCCCGCCAGCCGGGCGGTCAACGAAGAAGCGCCCGAGCCGAGCTGAGTGTCCGCGAACTTCAGCCACGCCCCGTCCGCGGAAGCCGCCACCGCCGTCCCGGTTGCCTTCGACTCGTCCACCAGGCCGATCCCGCCGTAGTCGTCGAAGTTCTCCGCGCGCGTGACCTTCGACAGATCCCGGGCCGGGATCGTCTCGCCCTTCACCCGCCAGGCAGTCCGTGCCCGGATGTCCGCGGAGGACGCGCCGACCATCACGTCGTACGTCCCCGTCTCCACCACCCACTTCGAGCGCGTGACGTCCCAGTGCGCGAGGTCCGACGGTCGTGCCTTCAGCCGTACCGTCTTCGTCTCGCCCGGCTTCAGCGACACCCGCTCGAAAGCCCTCAGCTGCTTCAGGGGCTGCTTGTCGCGGGAGGTGCGCTGATGGACGTACATCTGGACGACCTCGTCGCCCGCCCGCTTCCCGGTGTTCGTGACCCGCACCTCGTAGCCGCCGGTCACCTTCCTGAGGTCCCCGTAGCGGAACGTTGTGTACGACAGCCCGTATCCGAAGGGATAGAGCGGCTTGCCCTGGAAGTACTGGTAGGTGCGGTCGGACTTGATGATGTCGTAGTCGAGGATCGACGGGAGGTCGGAGCCGGACCGGTACCAGGTCTGGGTGAGGCGGCCCGCCGGGTTCACGTCGCCGTAGAGGACATCGGCGAGCGCGTTGCCCGTCTCCTGGCCCGCGTGCGTGGTCCACAGCAGCGCCGGGACCTCCTTTTGCAGGGCGCCCAGCGTGGTGGGGTAGCTGTTCTCGACGACCACCACCGCCCCAGGGTTGGCCTTGTGGACTGCCTTGACCAGCGCCTCCTGCGACGGGGCGAGGCCCATGTCCGTGCGGTCGTGGGCCTCGCGGCCGTTGATCGCCGGCATCGAGCCGACCACCACGACCGCCGTGTCCCTGCCCTTGACCGCGGCGACCGCCTCGTCGACGCCGTCGCGGACGACGTCCTTCGTGTAGTGGGCCGCCTTGTCCTTGCCGACCAGGCCAAGCGTGCCGTCGTCGCCCGTCGGGCCCAGGTACACCGGGTTCGACCACCACGACTCGCCGGTCTCGTAGCCCGCGTACCGCAGCAGGTACGAGCCGTCGTCCTGCCGCTCCAGCTTGAACTGCTGCTGCACGAACCAGCCGTTCGGCTGGGCCTGGTCGTTGACGAAGTTCGACCAGTTGTAGCCCACGTACCTGCCGTTGGCGGCCGAGCGCAGGGTGACGATGCCCGACCCCCAGTTGAACACGTCGAACTGGGAACCGGGGCCCGAGTCCGTCGTCTCCTTCAGGGGCGCGCCCGCGTCCCCCGTCCCCGCCGTCACGTACTTCCCGGTCGCCGTGTCCTTCAGCGCGATCCGGTCGACGCCCTCGCTGCTCGCCACGGAGGTGCCGAGCTTTGCCGCGATGCCCTCCTTCGGGGTGACCGCGTACGGGAGGGTGCCGGAGTACCAGTCGGTGTAGAGGGTGTCGGCGAGCGGGCCCACCACGGCGGCGCTTCCGGACTTCTTCAGCGGCAGCGCGCCGTCGTTCTTCAGCAGCACCGCCGCCTCGGTGGCCGCCTCGCGCGCCAGCTTCCGGTGGGCCGGACTGTCGATGACGGAGGCGTCGATGGAGCCGTACGTGCCGCCGCCGGGATCGAACTCGCCCAGCCGAACGCGGATGCTCAGCACATGCCGCGCGGCCTCGTCGACGTCCGACTCCTTCAACAGGCCGGTGGACAGTGCCGCCTTGATCGCGGTCGTGGTCACCGCGGAGTCGGTGTCGTTGTCCGTGAAGCTGTCGATGCCGGCCTTCAGCGCCGCCGCGTCCGCCTCGGCCTGGGTGCCGTAGTACTTCTGGCTGCCGACCAGGTTGCCCGGCGCGAACGCGTCGGTGACGTTCAGCAGGTTCTGCGAGGTCCAGGTGCGCACGGTGTCGTCCATCGCCGGGTTCACCGTGTCCGGGCGGCCGTTGACGAGGTTGTACGAGGACATCACGCCGGTGGCCGCGTCCGCCTCGATCGCGGGCTTGAACGCCTGCTCGTCGTACTCCTTCAGCACGCGCGGGCGCAGCTCGGAGGACGTGGTGTCGCGGTGCTCCTCGTTGTTGTTGGCGAGGAAGTGCTTGAGCGTGGGAGCCGTCTTCAGGTGGTCCGGATCACCGCCGGTCAGACCGGTGCCGTACGCGGTGGAGATGGAGCCGGTCAGGTACGGGTCCTCGGAGTAGCCCTCCTCGTTGCGGCCCCAGCGCGGATCGCGCAGCAGATTCACCACCGGCGCCCACAGATTGAGGCCCCAGCCTGCCGGCCGCTGCTGCTGGAAGCCGCGCGCCTCGTCGCCGACTGCCGAGCCGACCCGCTCGATCAGCGCCGGGTCCCAGGTCGAGGCGAGTCCGACCGCCTGCGGGAACACGGTCGCCCTGCCGAGCCAGGCCACGCCGTGCAGGGCCTCGGTGCCGGTGCGGAAGGACTGGATGCCGAGGCGGGGGATCGCGGGCTCGTACTGGTGGAGGAGGGAGATCCTCTCGTCGAGGGTGAGGCGGGACAGGAGGTCGGTCACCCGCGCGTCCACGGAGAGACTCGGGTCGCGGAAGGGGTACGCCGACTCGGAGTGCGCGGGGGCGGTGGCGCCGAGGCCCGCGACCAGGGCCAGGGCCACCACGAGCGTCGTTCTGCGTCTTCTTCTCTTGCCTTTCACGTCATGGCTCCTTCGCGTAGGGGGCCTTGCTCGTACGGGACTTCAGGGCGCGTTGCGCGGCGCCGTGCTCGCGCGTTCCGTGAGCCGGGGCGCGAGCAGCGTCGCCTCGGGTACGTCCGCGCCGCCCAGCTTCCGCATCAGCAACTCGACCGCTCGTTCGCCGAGTTCGGTGGACGGCAGGGCGACCGAGGTCACGGGGACACGGAGGGAGGCGGCGAGTTCGTCGGGGCAGATCGCGGTGATCGACAGATCGCCGGGGACATGCAGGCCGAGTTGCTCGAAGGCGTCGATCAGCGGCTCCAGGACCGCCTCGTTGTGTACGACGACCCCGGTCAGCGCCGGCTGCTCGCGCAGCAGTTGCTCGGCGACCCGGCGGACGGCGGCGGGAGCGGCCTCGCACGGGTGCACGGAGGAGGCGAGCCCGTTGCGGTCGGCGGCGGCCGTGAACCCCTGGACCACCCGCTGGGCGAACGCCGTCTCCCGCACGTACACCTCGGGCGGCGACCCGACGAGCGCGACCACCCGGTGCCCGAGCCCGGCAAGCCGCTCCGCGCACAGCTCGCCCGCCGTCTTGAAGTCCAGGTCGACGCAGGTCAGCCCACCGGGTTGGAGCGGGAACCCGATCATCACGCACGGCCGGTCCAGCGAGCGCAGCAACGACAGCCGCGGATCGTGGAGTTGTACGTCCATCACGATCAGCGCGTCGACCAGCGCGGTGTCCGCCACCCGCCGCAGCCCCTCCTCGCCCTCCTCCTGGGTGAGTAGCAGCACGTCGTGGTCGTGCCTGCGGGCGGTGGTCACCACGGACATCGCGAACTGCATGACGACCGGGACGTTGATGCCCGTCCGTAAGGGGATCACCAGCGCCAGCACGTTCGACCGGCTGCTCGCCAGGGCCCGCGCGCCGGCGTGCGGCCGGTAGCCCAGCTCGCGGATGGAGGCCTCGATGCGCCGCCGGGTCTCCTCCGAGATCGGGCGCTTGCCACTCAGGGCGTACGAGACGGTGCTAGGGGAGACCCCGGCGTGCCGCGCCACATCGGTGATCTTGACCATCAATCCAGCTCCAGCGTGAGAAAGCCGGTACCGGCCCGCGCCCGCGCGACCCGCTCCCCGGCCGCCAGCGCCCACGGCGCCGAGGGGTCACTGGACGACGCCCGCAGCGTGTCCCCCTCGCGTACGACGGTGAAGGTCACGTCCCCGACCGGCACCGTCACCCGCGCGCCCCGCTCCAGCCCGTACGCCCGCAGGGTCACCCCGTCCGCGTGCGGATAGTCGGGCCGGTCCGCCACCGCCCCCACCGGGATCACCGCCCCCGGCCTGACCAGGAGCGGCACGCTCTGGAACCCGTGCCTCTCGCGCGCCCAGCGCGGCCCGGTCACGGTCCGCCCGCTCAGGAAGTGGGTCCAGGTTCCCTCCGGCACGTAGTAGGTGACGTCCCCCTCGTCGCCGAACACCGGTGCGACCAGCAGATCCGGGCCGAGCATGTACTGCCGCTCCAGATGCGCGCACCCGGGATCCTCCGGGAACTCGAGCACCATCGCCCGCATCACCGGCAGGCCCTCGGCCTGGGCGGCGCGTGCGGCCTCGTACAGGTAGGGCATCAGACTCAGCTTCAGCCGCGTGAACAGCCGGAGCACGTCCACGGACTCCTCGTCGAAGAGCCACGGCACGCGGTAGGAGGAGCTGCCGTGCAGCCGGCTGTGCGAGGACAGCAGCCCGAACGCCAGCCACCGCTTGAACAGCGCGGGCGTCGGCGTCCCCTCGAAGCCGCCGATGTCATGGCTCCAGAAGCCGAAGCCGGACAGCCCCAGCGACAGTCCGCCACGCAGCGACTCGGCCATCGACTCGTACGTCGCCTCGCAGTCCCCGCCCCAGTGCACGGGGAAGCTCTGGCTCCCGCTCGTCGCCGACCGCGCGAAGACGACCGACTCGCCCTCGCCCCGGTGCTTGCGCAGCACGTCGAAGACGGTGCGGTTGTAGAGGTGGCTGTAGTAGTTGTGCATCCGCTCCGGGTCGGAGCCGTCGGCCCACGCCACGTCGAGCGGGACGCGCTCCCCGAAGTCGGTCTTGAAACAGTCGACGCCCTGCGCGAGCAGTGCCTCCAGCTTGGCCGTGTACCAGTCGCGGGCGGCCGGGCTGGTGAAGTCGACCAGGCCCATGCCGGGCTGCCACAGGTCCCACTGCCAGACACTTCCGTCCGGCCGCTTCAGCAGATGTCCGAGCGCCTTGCCCTCCGCGAAGAGCGGCGACCGCTGGGCGATGTACGGGTTGATCCACACGCAGACGTGCAGGCCCCGCTCCTTCAGCCGGGCCAGCATCCCCTCCGGATCCGGGAACACGCGCGGGTCCCACTGGAAGTCGCACCAGTTGAACTCCCGCATCCAGAAGCAGTCGAAGTGGAAGACGGACAGCGGCAGTTCGCGCTCCCGCATGCCCTCGATGAACGACGTCACTGTCTCCTCGTCGTACGACGTCGTGAAGGACGTCGACAGCCACAGGCCGAACGACCAGGCGGGTGGCAGGGCAGGGCGCCCGGTGAGCGCCGTGTACTTGCGCAGGATCTCCTTCGGGGTGGGTCCGTAGATGACGTAGTACGTCAACTGCTGGGACTCGACACTGAACTGCACCCGGGACACGGCTTCCGAGCCGACCTCGAAGGACACCTTGCCCGGGTGGTCGACGAAGACGCCGTAGCCCGCGTCCGTCAGATAGAAGGGGACGTTCTTGTACGCCTGCTCGGTGGCCGTGCCCCCGTCGGCGTTCCAGATGTCCACCACCTGGCCGTTCTTGACCAGCGGGCCGAACCGCTCGCCGAGGCCGTAGACGGACGTACCGACCCGCAGGCCCAGCTGTTCCCGCAGGTAGTGCCCCCCGTTCGCGTCCCGCATGATGCCCATGCCCTTGGGGCCGCTGGAGGTGAGGGTGCGGCCGTGGGCGAGGAAGTCGAGGTGCCAGGGGCCCGTACGGACCAGCTTCAGGGACAGTTCACCGGAGATCAGGGTCGCGTGCTCGTCGTCGTACGACACCTGCGCGGCACACCCCTCACCGCTCACCTCGAACTCGGGTCCCCTCGGCTGCTCGCCCTCGAAGTGGGTGAAGGTGACGCCGATGACGTCGGGCATCGGGGCGTGTGCGCTGATCGTCACGACCGGTCCCTTCAGCAGGTCGCCGCGGTGGCGGATGGGCTGCGTCGGCGCGTGGATCTCCAGCGCGCCGTCCGTGGCGGTGACATCGAGGACCTCGACCGGGTGGGCCGCGGTGACGCCCTCGCGCAGCAGCCAGTAACCATCGGTGAACTTCACGTGGGGGGTCCTTACTTGACGGCGCCCACGGCGATGCCGCGGGTGAGGGTCCGCTGGAAGAGGAGGAAGAAGACGACAGCCGGGAGGACGCCGAGGAGGGCGGCCGCGTTGGTCATCGTGGCGTCCATCAGGCGCTGGCCCTGGAGGACGCCGAGGGCCACCGACACGGTCTGGTTGTCGTTGGAGATCAGCATGACCAAGGGGAGCAGAAACTCGTTCCAGGTCCAGATGAAGAAGAAGACCAGGAGCACGCCGAGGGTGGGGCGGCTGACGGGGACCACGATCCGCCACAGGACCTGCCACTTGTTCGCGCCGTCGATCCGGGCCGCCTCGATGATCTCGCGGGGGAACTGGCCCAGCACGGAGGACAGCAGATACGTGCCGAAGGCCGCTTGGATCACCGTGAACACGATGATCACGCTGAGCCGGGTGTCGTACAGACCCGCCTGCTTGCTCAGGTAGTAGACGGGGTAGACCAGCGCCTCCTGCGGCAGCATGTTCGCGAGGACGAAGAAGGCCAGGACCCAGGCGCGGCCCCGGATCCGGCCGATGCCGATCGCGTAGGCGTTCAGGATCGACAAGATCGCTGCCAGGACGGCCACCGAGCCGCTGATCAGCACGGAGTTGACGAGCTTCTGGCCGTAGTCGACCCGCTCCCAGAAGTCCTTCAGGCCGTCGAGGTAGACGCCCCTGGGCAGGCTCAGCGGGCCGTGCTGGCTGTACTCGGCGGGCGACTTGACCGCGTTGACCGCGACGATCAGGAACGGCAGAACCATGAACAGGGCCGCGATGCACAGGGCGATCAGTACCGGATACCGGCGCAGTGCGGTGGTCATGCGCGTACCCCTTCCTCGGCGTCCTCCGCGCGGGTCTGGAGCTTCAGCCCGACCAGGGCCAGGACGAGGATGATCACGGTCAGCACGGTGGAGATCGCGGCGCCGTAGCCGACCTGGGTCTTCTCGAAGAACGTGGTGAAGGAGAAGTAGGAGGGCACGTCGGTCGCCCCGCCCGGGCCGCCCTTGGTCAGCACGTACACCGCGCCGAACACCTTGAGCGCGGCGATCGTGCACCAGGTCAGCACGACGTAGATCTCCGGCCGGATCTGCGGCAGCGTGATGTGCCAGAAGCGGCGCCACCAGCCGGCGCCGTCCAGCTCGGCCGCCTCGTGCAGCTGCGGGTCGACGCGTTGCAGGCCTGCCATGAAGACGACGAGCGGGAAGCCGATCTGCACCCAGACCATGACCCCCATGACGCTGTAGAGCGCGATGTCCGGGTCGCCGAGCCAGTCCTGCTGCCATCCGCTGAGCCCGATCGCCTTCAGCAGCTCGTTGAGAGAGCCGTTGTCGGGGGCGAGGATCCAGCTCCAGACGATGCCGGCGACTGCGATCGGCAGCACTTGTGGGAGGTAGAAGCAGGCGCGCAGGACCGCGGTCCACTTCGTCCCGAAGTGCTTGCCGATGTAGTCGAACAGCGCGGCGGCCAGGACGAGACCGATCATCGTCGGTACGGCCGCCATGGCGACGACCATGAACACGCTGTGCCGGAAGGACGCCCAGAACTCCGAGTCGTCCAACAGCTCGCGGTAGTTGGCGAGCCCGGACCACTCGGGGCTGCCGACCCCCTGCCAGTCGGTGAAGCTCACGCCCGTGTTCATCAGGAACGGGACGACGATGACGGCGAGGAAGGCGAGGATCCCGGGGAGGAGGAAGAGGGCGTACGAGTCGCGCGGGCGGGGGCGGCGCGGGCCGGCGTGCTGGTGCTTGCCGACGGCCCGCGCACCCCGTTCGACGGTGATCGTCATTGCTTCGGCGCGCCCTTGTCGTACGCCTGCTGCAGGGCGGTGAGGTAGTCGTCCGGATTCTCACTGCCCGTGATCAGCTTCTGCGTCTCGGAGACCAGGACGTCGTAGAAGCCGGAGACCGGCCAGTCTGGGTAGAAGGCCAGGCCGTCCCGGGTGGAGAGGGTGTTGAAGTTCTCGATGAGGATCTTGGACTTCGGGTCGGTGATGGCGCTCGCGTCGGCGGCGACCGGGATGCCGCCCTTGTTGCCGAGCAGGTTCTGGATCTTCTTCGACATGGTGATGTCGATGAAGTCGTAGGCGAGCTCCTTGTTCTTGGCGTTCTTCGGGACCACCCAGAGGTTGCCGCCGGAGCCCAGGGTCAGGTTCGAGCCGGGCCACAGGAAGGAGCCCCAGTCGAACTTCACCTCCGTCTGGAAGCGGCCGTACCACCAGCTGCCGGAGAACAGGATCGGCGCCTTGCCCTGGATGAAGGAGACACCGGCGTCCTCGGCCTTGGTGCTGGTGGACTTCTTGCTGATGTAGCCCTTCTTCACCCAGTCGGCGAAGGTGTCCGCCGCGTACGTCCACGCCGCGTCGTGGAAGTCGGTCTTCCCCTTGTACAGCTCGTACTTGTCGACCCAGGAGCGGTCGGCCTTGGAGAGGGCCAGCTGGTAGAGGTACTGCTGGGCGATGTACTCGGCGCCGCCGTTGGCGAGCGGGGTGACGCCCTTCTTGACGAACGTGTCCATGGCGGCGGTCAGTTTGTCGAGCGTCTTCGGCTCGGCGATCCCGTACTTCTTGAACAGGTCCTTGTTGTAGAAGACCATCGTGTACTCGGCGTAGTTGGGCACGCCGTACCACTTGCCGGAGCCCATGACCCCGTTGGTGTCGTACAGGCTGGTCGTGCGCACGCCCGCGCTGAGCTTCTTGTCCCAGCCGCGCTTGGTGGCCTCGGTGGTCAGATCGGTGAGCAGGCCCTGTTTCGACAGCTGGCCCGCGGTCGCGTTGCCCTTGTTGTATTCCATGATGTCGGGCGCGTCCGAGGAGTTCAGGACCATGGACGCCGTCTTCTGGATCTGCTCGAAGCCCTTCTCCTCGAACTTCACCTTCACGCCCGGGTGCTTGGCCTCGAACTCCTTGATGGCCTCGTTCCAGGCGGCGCCCATCGCGCTGTTGGGGGCCTCGTAGTGCCAGAGTGTGAGTGTCTTGGCGTCGGAGGACCCGCTGTCCGAGCCCCCGCAGGAGGTCAGGAGCAGCGATCCGGAGAGGATCACCGCCGCGGCCGCCGCACGCCTTCGTGCCGTCAACATCCAGTGCCTCCAGGGGAGTCGCACGGTTTTCGGGGCGTCACGCAGCGTTGGCCGATTCGTCGAATCGGTTCGATGCGTGCCGTCGAAGCGCTTCGACGCAGGAAGGTATGTGGGGCCTGTGGGCGCGTCAATGGTTCTGGCCGAATTGACGCACGCGCTGTTCAAGCGGTTCGACGAAGCGAACGGAGGCTGGTCGAAGCCATGGTGATCGAGAGGGCCACGGCGGCCGCCGCGACCGGCACCGCGAAGGCGGCCGTTCGGCGAGGTGTGCTCCGTCGCCCACCCGCCGAGCGCCGAACCGCAGGCTATGCCGGTGAGCGGGCCGGTGACGACGAGGCTCATGCCTCGTTCAGCCGGGTCCTAGGGGGTGCGGCGCTGTACCGGCGTCATCGCGGTCACCATCGTCGGGGCGGTGGCCACGCCCGCCGCGAGCAGGGCGGCGGCCAGCACCCAGTGGGATCCGGCCGTACGGGCCGCGAGCAGGGGCAGGGGCATCAGCGCGGTCATCGCGAGCAGGCACCGGGACAGGCGGAGGCCGGCCGGTTTCAGCGCCCCGTACAGCAGGCCCGCCACGCAGGAACCCGCTGCCTGGAGCGCGAGCACCGCCCCGGCCGCCGAGCGGTGACCCTGCGCGTCGGCGTACGCGATCGTGATGACCTCCATCGAACCGAACACCGCTCCGGTGGCGACGAAACAGCCCAGCAGGGGAGGGATGCCGGGGGCGCGCAGGGGAGACCCGGCCCTGGTGCGCGCCCGGGGCGGCGGCTCGGGCGCACGCTGCGCCGTGAACAGCAACATCCCGGCCAGCAGCACGGCGCCGACGAGCGTGCCCGCCTCCGGGAAGAACGTCCCGGTCAGGAAGGACGCCAGCACCGGGCCGAGCATGAAGCACAGCTCGTGTGACACCTGGCCGTGCCCGCACCACACCTGATATGGAAACCGCCGACCGACTCGCTCAGCCGGAGCAGCCCAGAACTTGACCCGGTGGACCACAGTCGTTCGGCTTGTTCCGCTCAACCACGGTGTTGTTCAGCGTCAGCGCACCGGAGGCTTTGAAGATGCCGCCGCCGTCCCGGTTGGCAGGCCCAGGGCATCGGCACCCAGATCCACCAGGCCCTCCTCGACGCCATGCGTCCTAGGTGGGTCTCCCTGCTCGCCCTGCCCGGCGCTCCCGCCCAGCAGCTCTACCGCAACCTCGGGTACCAGTACGCCGGGCAGTACAGGACCGGCCCCGGCGGACCCGTTCTTGACCTGCTCCTCCTCCGCCCTCAACAGCCGGGATCACCAGGTCAGCCGGCGTGAAGTCCGACAGGCCGAGAAGCACTTCCCGGAACTCGAGGAAGCTGCACCAGCAGAAGTGCATCACCACCACATCTGTCTGAGCACTTCGCTGCCGACAAGATCGACAACTGCTTTCCGCGCCCGCGGGGATGGTCCCTACACCGTCGCCGAGGCCAGGCGTGGGATGAATCCGTTTCCCACTGCGCATGTTTGCCCCGTCGTTCTGATCCCTGCGCCCGTGGGGGCGGCGCTGCGGTGCGAGAGTCAGGCATCGACCGTTGCGCTCTGGCCATGCGAGCGCCGATGCGCACTTGCGTGTGCCCCTGCAATGAGGCTGCGCCATCTTGAAGTAGCTGTTCAGCAGGGGTGGTGTGACCCTGTTTCGGGCTGCTCGTACTGGTCGCGGGCGGCAGTCTGGGGTGTAGATCGCCTGGCGGGGCGGTTTTGCCGATGAGTTCACCGTCCTCGAACGGTCTACCCAGCGACGCGACCGTTCTCGACAGGAGTGTTATGTCCACCATCCAGCCAGTGATCATCACTGCCGACCAGGAAGTCCTGCTCGGCTTCTATACGACATTGTTCGGCGCCGAGGAGATCTTCCGGGTACCGGCGGAAGGCCCGGCCTTCTACGTCGGCTTGCGCATCGGCGACACCGACCTCGGGCTGGTGGCCAGGACGAACCCGGGGACCGGGGCGGCACCGCGGATCCTGCTCAGCATCGGTGTCGACGACGTCGACGAGATGCTCGGCCGGGTGACGGCGCTGGGCGGCTCGGTCCGCGGCGGCCCCAACGACATGCCGTGGGGGCAGCGCGTCGCCCACATCCAGGACCCCGACGGCAACCCGGTGAACCTCACCCAGGCGATCCCGGCTCAGTAACGCTGTTCCGGGGTGCTTGTGCTGGTCGTGGGCTGACTGCGGTAGAGATCAATTTCCGGTAGTGGCCTCGATGTGCGTCAGCACGAGCAGCGCGAAGCAGGTGGGTGGCGCGAGCGTGGTCAGTGCGGAGCTTGGTGAGGATCCGCCAGTTCTTCAGATGAGCGAAGCCGCGTTCGACGGGGGCGCGTCTGGCGGCCAGGATGCGGGTGGCCTCCCCGTCGGCGGGTGTGAGCTTGCGGGCACGGGCGCCCTTGAAGCCGGTGACGACCACAGGGTCGTCCCCATCGTCGTCCAGCCGACAAAGCCCAGGTCGGCCAGGGCGCCGAGACCGGCAGTGCGCAGGTGGGCCGGGCTAGGGTCGCGGCGGGCGGCGGTGATGTCGTGGGTGCGGCCGGGCCGGGCGGCCGATATCCACATCTGACGGCCCCGCTCGTCGGTCAGGGCAAGCACGTGCAGGCCGTGGCGGCGATGCTTGGCGGAGTAGTTCGGGCGGTTCGTTTTGCCGGTGCGGCGCTGGGTGGGGATGAGGGTGCCGTCGATCAGGACGACCTCTCCGCCCCGCTTGGCGATCTTCTTCAGGGCACGGTCCAGACGCGGGGCCCTCGGGGCGAGGAGGGCGATCAGCTCGTCCCGCCAGCGGCGGACTGTGGTGGCGTAGACATCGTTGCCGCCGGCCATGTCGGCCAGGCGCTGGTCGTCCCGGAGCACGGTCGGGACGGTCACCGCGATCCTCTGATGTTGTCCGGGCCCAGGGCCAGTAGGTGCCTTGGGCCGATGGGGAGTACGAGGGTGTGAGCGTCGCCGAAGGCCATGCCGTACGTGGTGGTGTCCCCCTCCGTACGTATGGTCACGGCCGGGTTGTCGCCGATCAGGAACTGGCCTGTCTTGGGCATGAGCACTTCCAGCTGCCACTTCGACGCCATGGCCTGCATCTTGTAGAAGGTGTTTTCGATGCTGGCGCGGAAGAGCTTGCCGCTCTGGTGGTCGCGGACGACTGAGGACTGTTCGATGAGACGCTCAGCGAAGGCGCCCAGTGGACCCGGGCCGGACAGATGCAGGCCCGTCTCGCGCAGTGCCTCGCGGCGCAGTTGCTCCGGAAACATGCTGATCAACTTGTCTGTCGTGCTCGCGCGGGCACGCGCGAACGCGTTGGTGTGCACATCGCGGTAGTGGTGGGACCGGACGTAGTGGAGCACGACCAGGTCGCGGAGCGCGGCCGCGTGAAGCGGGTTGGCGAACGGAGTCCGGCGTGCACGGCGGCGAACGCTGCGGGAGCCCGCCTCTCCACGTCACCCCACAGCGCTTCAGCAGATGGGGAGTCGAAGGCGACGAAGTTCTCGGCATAGCCGCATGCGCTGGTGCTCCTCAGCTTGTGCACGCGTCCGGGGTGGCGCAGGTCGAACGGGAGCAACTGCCAGCTATTGCCCTTTGGCGCGCGCATCGTGAACTGCTTGAGCAGGACCTGCGAGATGAGGTGCTGCCGCGATGGTTGCTGTGCCGTTGCCACACGCCGGATTCTGCCAAGTGCCCTCTCCAGCCGCCACGGGTTTCCAGACCGCCGACCGACATCGTCGCTGGTCATCGCAGCCGCGTCACGGTGACGACCGCGTGCCGGGTCGTGCCCGCCACAACTTCCATCACCACATCACCGACGGCGGGCGTGTAGGAGTCGCTGGCCTTCGTGAACGCCCGCCCGGCCTGGGGGACCAGGCGCAAGCCGACGACGGAGGCGAGCGCCGTGGTCAGCCGCTGCGAGAGCGCCACCCTTCCGTCGGGCGGCCGTACGGCGAGCGTCTTCGGATGCCGGGGTGTGCCGGGGAACCCGACCACGGCGACGTCGACCGTGTCCGCGTGCCTCACCTTCGGCCTTCTCTGCACTTCTCTCGGAAGGGTCAGCCGCGGGACGGGTCACTGATCTCCACTTTGCGCACGCCTGGTGTTGCCAGACGCATGAAAACCAGCACAGCGGCTCGTTGTCATGGCGCGCTAGCCCGCCTCTCCAGCTGTCGGATGGCGTGGGCGGGCACCGGGTCCGTATGCGGTATCAGATGAGGCGTCCGCCGAGACCGCCGTCGGGGTGGCGGGCCAGCACCCCGCCCGCCGACAGGGACTCGTCGTCCGGATGCGCGAACACCGCGAGGACGCTCGGAAGGGGCATTGTTGCTCTTTCACCTTCCAGAGCCGGGAGGCCGGTTCCAGGTCAGCGAAGGCTACCCCCTTGTGTCCGCGTGTCGATGCGCTGGGCGGACGGTTCCCCGACATTAGGTTCAGCCTGCCGGGAGAGAGCGGGGAGAGTGCGGGTGAGCGGACAGCAGACCACGGAGAAGTCCTTCTTCGAGAAGGCCGCATACATCGTCACCCCGGGATCGGTCGTCTTCGCCCTCCTGTACTACTTCGGCTATACCTACCGCAGCGCCTACTACGCCTACTTCGGTCTCGGTGTCAGTGAACTGGGGTTCACGCCACAGGACTACCTGCTCGGCAGTCCGGCGGCCGTCTTTCTCCCCCTGTGGATGCTGCTCGTTCTCGGCATCATCGGCGTACTCGCCTTCCGGGCACTGGAGCGGTGGCTCTCGCAGCCGGACGCGGCGGAGCGGCGTGGCCCGGTGACCCGGGTGCTCGGCGCGGTGGGCGTGGGCCTGCTGCTGCTGAGCTTCCCCGTCTTCCTGGAGCCGGCGTGGTGGCGGACCACGATGTGGGTCCTTCTGCCCGTCGGCTGGCTACGGGTCCTCCTGCCCGCTGTCCTCGTGGCCGTGGGCGCGCTCCTTGTGCTGTGCGTCATGTACCTGACCCGCGATCCGCAGCGCCGCGGCGGGCGGTTCTGGGGCATAACGGAAGGACTCCTCGTCTCCGCGACAGCGCTGATCGTGTTCTTCGCCCTGGCTCGCTACGCCCACGGAGCGGGCACGTCGGCGGCGCGGGACGAGGCCGAGAACAACTTCCGCGACACGACGCGTGTTCTGATCCACTCGCGGCAGCCGATCTTCCCGTCGGCCCCCAACGTGCACTGCGTGGACCGGGGCGCCGCCTACCTGCCCTACCGGTACCGGTGCATCGGGTTCCGCGTGCTGGCGAAGTCGAGCACGCGGTACTACCTGGTGCCCACTGAGCGTCTGGCCGACGGGGACATCACCTTGGTCCTGAACGACGACAACTCCGTCCGGGTTGAGGTCCGCGGCCAGGAGTGAGCCGCACCGGCGTCCTCGGTCAGGTGGGGGAGGCCGACGGCACCTCGTCCGGGGTGGTCTCCTGCTGCGTGGGTGTGCCGCCCGGACCGGTCGTTGGGCCGGCCGGCGTGCTCGTCTGCTGCGGCGCGGGCGTCGGCGTACCCGTCTCGCCCGTCCCGGGCGTCCCGGTGTGCTCAGCCGACGTTGCCGGACTGGGCTCGCGCTGTCCCACGGACGCCGTCACATCGCCCTGGTCCGTCTTGACTTCGACCTGAAGACCTCCCTCAGCTGTACCGGGCGGAATGAGCAGGGCGAAGCTGCAGGTCTGGTGCGGCTGGAGAGTCGTGCCCCCGCAGGTGTCCTCGGCGACGGCCGGTGCGTTAGAGGCGCTGGTCGGCGAGGGGCCGACCAGCTTTGCCGTTTCCACCTTCATCGGTTTGTCCGTGGTGTTGGCGACGCTGACGTTCACCTTGGCCGACTCGCCCGGATCCGCCCGCGGAAACTTGATCCGGGCGTCACCGGACTGGCCCTGCGTACCCGGGAACAGGGTTGCGCTGCCCGCCATTTGGGGCGATTTCGTACCAGCCCCGCTGTGGGGCGTGGTGCCACCGGCGCCGCAGCCGGCGATCCCGGTCACCACGGCCAGGACGACCGAGGCCCGCAGAGCGTTCGGCGCGAGCCACCGGGGACACCGAAGGGCTTCCGGGGCACCAGACATTGCGGCCTCCGCTGGGAACTCGACGAGGCTTGCGAGCCTGACACGAATGTGCGGACGAGCCGGGTGATGACCTTGCGGCACACCGCCTGATCACCCAAATCACCCAATGGGGGACCCACGGGCCTGCGTGCGGACGGTCCCTGCGGCACCCGCACGCAGCGGATTTCCGGTACGCGGACGAGTGACCCGGCGCCTCGGTTGTAAGACGATGGGCCGATTGACCTGGTGCGACCGATGCGCTTGCACACCGTGGGTGCCGGTGTGGGGCCGGGGGAAGACGGTTTCTCAGGGGAAACATGTCCACAGCCGCAAGAGCCGTGCGCAGGTGTTGGCGCTCTTTGAATTTCCCCAACCCTCGCTCATCCGACGTACAGACATGCTCGCCTTGATTCCCCACCCGTGGACAGACCGCTCCTGAGTCAGGTCAGCAGCAGTCAGGGGGATGCTGGTTCAGGCGGCCTCTCTCTGCGGCATATCACTGGGCGTCGCCAACCAGGGCATCCGATGAACGAGGATGTCGCGCAGCCGTGTCAGAGCTGTGATCTTCTCCTCCAGTTCGGCCACCCGTTGTGCGCCGACGACGTAGCCGTCGGCGCACAAGGGCGAGTATGCGAAGACCTCGGGCAGATCGGTGTCGAGATAGCGCACGAAGGACTTGACGTTTTCGACGGTGAACCCTGAGGCGAGCAGGTTACGGACGTTTCGGACCCTGGTCACCGCGTGCGGGCCGTAGTCGCGGTAGCCCGAGGTTGTCCGGTCGGACTCCAGTAGGCCCTGCTCCTCGTAGTAGCGCAGGGCGCGGGTCGTGGTCCCCGTCTGTGTGGCCAGTTCACCGATCAACACGTGGCCTCCTTCGGGCTGGTTGTCAGGTATGACGTATACCTTGTGGTCAACTCCTGAGGCGGACCACGGTCTTCCCGGTGTACCGGCCGCGGACGAGATCGAGGAGTGCCTCGGGTGCGCTCTCCAGCCCGTTGATCACTGTCTCGTCGTAGACGATGGATCCCTCGCGCAGCCAGTCGCGAAACTGTTCGCCGAACTCCGCGGCCCGGTCCAGGTGGTCCCACAGGGTGAAGCCGCGGATGGTCAGGCGTTTGCCCAGGACACTCAGCAGGTCACCGGGGCCCTCGTCGGGGCGGGCGGTGCTCTGCCGGTTCAGGGCTCCGCAGACCGCGACACGGCCGTGCACCTTCATGACCTCGATGGCGGCGCGCAACTGCTCGCCTCCGACGTTGTCGAAGTAGACGTCGATGCCGTCCGGGGCCGCTTCGCGCAGTCGGTCGAGCACTGGGCCGTCGTGGTAGTCGAAGGCCGCATCGAACCCGAGCTTGCCGGTCACGTGGGCCACCTTGTCAGCCGAGCCAGCGCTGCCGATCACCCGGCTGGCTCCCTTGAGCCGGGCGATCTGGCCTGCCATGCTCCCGGTGGCCCCTGCCGCGCTGGAGACGAAAACGGTGTCACCTGGTCGCAGCCTTGCCGCGTCCATGAGCCCTGTGTAGGCGACCAGGCCGAACCCCAGGTGCATGGAAGGAGTGGGGTAGGCCGCCTTGTCCACTCGCCGGAATGCACCGGCCTCGGCAGCGGCGTACTCCCGCCAGCCGAGCCGATGCATCACCAGCTCTCCCTCGCCCAGCGACGGGTCTGCCGAGGCGACCACCTCGCCGAGCGCGTCCCCGTACAGCACCTCGCCCACCTCATAGGTTGGCATCGGCAGCGCGGACCCGCCCGCGATCAACATGAGCATGCCGGGATCGAGCGACATGAACAGGTTGCGAACCAGCACCTGGCCCGGCGCGGGGGCCGGGACGCCAACCTCGACAATCTCGAAGTGGTCGCGGGCCGGGCGCCCAACGGGCCGGGCGGCGAGTCGGACCTCCAGAGCTGTACTGGGCAGGCTGGAAAAGGCGGGCAACGTTGCGCTCGTCTCAAAGGACTTCATACCGTCGACGCTAGGCATTGACCCATGCGTGAAGGTCAACCCGTCCCACCGCTGAGACCTCGGCGCCGACCGGCGATCGCCGGCTATCCCTCGCATGGTGACGCGACTCCGGCCACAACTTCGACGGTCAACTGTCTGGGGCCCTGCTGAAGCAACCGGACGACGAAGGCGGGCAGGATGGCATTCACGGGGGTGGCTCCTTGCACGGTCGTAGGAGTAGGTGGCGCGGCGCGGGGACAACTCGCCCCACAAGAGGAGGGTGCAAGTTGCCGCCCGCGCCGGGGATTGTGACGCCGACGATCCGGGCCGCAAGGAACGCCGGATCGCTGACGGGCCTTATGTTGCGAGGGTCATGAGTTCGTCGAGGAAAACGGGGGTACAGCCGTGCAGGGAGATGACATCCCGCGCGGCGATGATCCAGCGCAGGCCTGGGTGACCGTAGGGCACGTGGTCGAGGTCCTCGTCTTCCCTGGACGGGAGTGCGGTGAGGGTCTTGGGGTTGTGCAGGATGCCGGCCACGCCCCACGGGGACGGGTGTTCAACGAAGGCGGCCACGGCGCCGCCACGCAGGTGCGGACGGTACCGCGCTTCACGTTCCGGCACATGTGGAGTTCCGCAACACCGGATCGGCGAGGGTCTATGTCGTCGGCACCATGTGGACAGTGAGCCTATTCCAACCTCACGTTGAGGTGTGGCGGAGGACGAGGACAGCCTTCACGATGTTGGTGATCCGGTTGGTGCTGCAGCGGATTTTGCGCAGCAGGCGCCAACTCTTGAGAGTGGCCATGGCGCGCTCGCCGAGGCAGCGGATCTTGGCGTGGGTGGTGTTGTGGCGCCGCTTCCATGGCTTGAGGCGGCGCCCCGGAACGGGACTCGGACGGACCGGCCGACGCCCTGGTACCCCTTTTCTGCCCAGCATTTCAATCCCGCGGCGGCAAGCGCGTCGATGATCCCGTGGTTGCGGGCGGCGGTCAGATCGTGGGTCGAGCCGGGCAGCGCCGCAGACGCCCAGATCAGACGCCCGAAGGGATCGGCAAGAACCTGCACGTTCATGCCGTGCCGCTTGTGTTTCCCGGAGTGTGCGCCGTGAGGCGCTTGTTGTTCGAGCGGAGGTGAAAGACCACCGCCATCGTCCTGTCGCAGCAGGGCGGTTGAAGCTGAGGGCAGCCTGA